>NZ_JABBFW010000013.1 GCF_012927045.1 Azohydromonas caseinilytica
CTGCCCAGCGGGCAGCTCCCCTTCACCGAACAGGCTGGGCTGGCCTTGTTCACTCCCTGCTGCGGACGGCGCTTGACTCATGCGCCCATTGTCCCGGCGGCCGGGAGATTCATTCACACCTTCTGAGACAGCCGGGCCCGTATCCGCCAGGCCGGCCCGCGCGTTGACGCCGCAACCGCCTCAGGCCAGCTCCACCGGCGTGATGAGGATGCGCTTGTAGCGCTCCATCATGGCCGGGTCGCTCAGGCCCAGCCAGCGCGCTATCTCGTGGGATGGCTTGCCCTTGCGCAGCTGGCGCAGCGCGAAGGTGTGGCGCAGCTTGTAGCTGCCGCCTTCCACGTCCTCGATGCCCGCAGCCAACAGCACCGTGCGCGCGGCCGTGTACTGCGCCACCTTGCCCCAGGGCTTGCCGCTGGACTTGGTGGAGGGAAAGCACATCGGCCCCGGGATGCCTTGCTGGCGGCGCACCTGCAGCCAGCTCGCCAGCAGCCGCGCGGCCCAGGGCGCCATGGGCGTCTCGCGCGCGGGCGAGTTGCCGTTGCCGGGCAGGCGCAGCTTCCAGGGCAGCTCGCGCACGCGCCCGCCGTCGAAGACCACGCCCTCCAGCGTCAGCGCGCGCACGTCGCCGGGCGTGAGGCCCGCGCCCAGCATCAGCGCCACCGAGGCGCGGTTGCGCAGGTCCTGCCAGTAGCCGGCGCCGCCCGGGCGCGGGCGGCTGTCGGCCAGGTAGCTCACCAGCCGCTTCGCCTCCGAGGCCGGCAGGACCTCGGGCAGCGGGTCGCGCGCATGCGAGTTGGCGAAGCGCACGTCGGCGCGGGCGGCGATCAGCTCCGTCGCCGCGCGGTTGGCGGGCAGGCCATGTGCCAGGCGGCGGTGCTCCATCACGCGCTCCACCAGGCGCAGCAGCCGCAGCGCGTAGCGCGAGGTGAGCTCGTCGAAGCCGCCGCGCGAGGCGATGTAGGCGTCGAGGTCGGCGGCCGTGATCTCGTCCAGTGCGATGCCGCGCGCCACGCACCACTGCGCCAGCGCCGACCACATGTGCTCGTACACCGCCGCGGAGGAGTCGCGCCGCACCTGGCCGGCCTGCTGGCTGGCGCGCAGCCAGTCGGTCAGCGCCCGCTGGAATTCCAGCGGACCGGCGCCATGCGGCTCCTCCTCGAACAGATCCAGGTTCATTGCGAACTAACAAATGGGGTTTGCGCCGATTCTAGGCAGTGGCCGATGACCCCCTGGCGCCAGCGGGACGGCCCGGCGCCGGTGGCAGACTGCGGGCCCGTCCCAACCACCGTGGCGCCATGGAACTGCAGTACCTGACCTTCGATTTCAGCGAGGCCGACGACGGCAGCGGCGGCTTCGACGCCATGGCCTCCGTGCCGCCGCGCGCGCTGCCGGCCCTGGAGGAGGAGATCGCGCAGGTGCTGGACTGGGCCTACGCCCACTTCCCGGAGGGCCCCGGCCCGCTCGACGAGAGCTTCACCTGGGACGTGGACCTGCAGGCCACCAGTGAGAGCAGCACCCAGCAGCGCGTGCGCTACGTCCCCGGAGCGCGCCGCTTCGAGCGTGAGAGCATGGGCAGCGAGACCCTGCGCCACACGCTCACGCTGACCCTGGCCGGCAACGCGGACTTCTGCGCGGCATTCCGGGACGCGTTCATCCGCGACGAGGACTGACGCCATTCCAGGTCGGCGGCGCCGGGCTCGGATGAGCGGCAGCGGTTCCAAGCGCGGCATGAACCCTGTTGCCGCTCCCGTTCAGATCGCCGGGCCGCTGGCGGCACTGGCCGTCTCGCGCCTGACCGGGGCGAGCGGCATGGCGCCCACGCTGGTGCTGGCGGCAGGGCTGCAGGTCGGCACCGCGCTGTGGCTGTACCGGCAGCCGCACGAGGCCAAGCCAGCGGCCGGGCCGCGCTAGCGCGCCGAGGCTGGAAGCGAAGTGATCAATCCGCCAGGCCGCCCGGCGACTGGAATTGCTGCAGCGCCTGCCGGATCGGCTCCACGCCCTGCGGGCGCACCAGGCGGGCGATCTCCTGCCCGTCTTGCAGCAGGACCAGCGTCGGCCACAGCTTCACCTTGAAGGAGCGCCCGAGCGGGCGGCCCTTGCCGTCCTCGACGCGCAGGTGCCGCACGTCGGGTGTGGCGTCCAGCGCCTGCGCGATGTCGGGCTGCGCCGCCATGCAGAAGCCGCACCAGGGCGCGCCGAATTCCAAGACCGTGGCGCCGCGCAGCGCATCGACCTCGGCGCGGGTGGGTTCGACGGCGGCGTAATGAGGATTGAAGGCCATGTCGTGAAGCGTGCAAGCGATGTTCCTGGGCCGTGGCGCCCGGCGTGGTCGCGTGGCTGCCAGGCCTTGAGCTCACTCGGGGCAGGCAAGCGCGAGCGCGACATGCCAAGCCGATCTGGATCAAGGAAGGTTCAGCGACCAGTGGTGACAATTTGCAACCAATTTCAACACAACGGAGAGGGTTCAATGAAAGCATCCTGGCTGGCCAGTGCGGTCCTGATGGCGGCGACGGCAACGGGCGCAACGGCGGCGACGACGTCCTTCGACTCGGTCGGCGAGTTCAGCGGTACTCAAGGCCAGGGCGGCTGGAGCTACGGTTACTACAGCAGAGCCGGCGACGCGTCCTCGTTCACGACGATGGCCGTGTTCGGGCCCGGCTTCGAGTACGGCTCGAACCAGAGTGGGCCCACGTGGTGGGAGGGCGCTCCCCAGAATCCCTGGACCGCCCTGTTCAGCGAGGGCGGACACCCGTCGCTGCAAAGTGGCGACCACTGGGCCGTGCGGCGCTGGGTCAGCGGCGCCCCGGGCACGCTGTCCATTTCCGGTGACTACCAGGGGATGCTTTTCGGCACGGCGGCCGTGCATGTCCTGATCGATGGCGTGGAGCGCTTCGCCGCCGTCGCCAATCCCAACCTGATGACGTTCGGGCTGGCCGATCTGGCCGTTTCGCAGGGCTCCACCATCGATTTCGCCATCAGCGCGTACGACGGCAGCCAGCACGGCGACGTGATCCGGTTCACCGCCACCGGAGAACTGTTGCCGACCGCCGTGCCCGAGCCCGCCAGCGCGGCGCTGCTGCTGGCCGGCGGCCTGGCTGGCGCTGCGGTGCGCCGGCGCCGCACCCGCTGAGCACGCGACGGCGCGCGTGGGCGTCGGGGCTGCGGCATGCCGCCTCGCCCGGCCTGGGCGTATGCCGGCTCACGGCTTGGGCCGCGCACAATGCCGGCCTGCATCCACTCAGCGGAGCGAGGCCATGCACATCACGCGGCGCGACTGGTTGACCCTGACGGGCGCGGCGCTCGCCGTCCCGGCCACCGCGGCGCCGGCAGCCCCGCTGCCCGCCCTGCGTTCCTGGCCCTTGCAGACGCCCCGGCGCACCGGTATCCACGACGTGGCGCCCGCGCCCGACGGCGGCGTGTGGTTCACCGCGCAACAAAGCGGCCACCTGGGCTGGTTCGATCCGCGCAGCGGCCGCTCGGAACTCCTGCCGCTGGGCGAACGCTCCTCGCCGCATGGCGTGATCCAGGGCCCGGACGGTGCGGCCTGGATCACCGACAGCGGGCTGGACGCTATCGTGCGCGTGCGCTGGCCGCAGCGCGAGGTGACGCGTTTCCCGCTGCCCGAAGGCCGCCGCGGCGCCAACCTCAACACCGCCGCCTTCGACGGCGAGGGCGTGCTCTGGTTCACCGGGCAGAACGGCATCGTCGGCCGGCTCGATCCGGCGCAGGGCCGCATGACGGTGCGCGAGGCCCCGCGCGGCGTCGGCCCCTATGGCATTTGCGCCACGCCCGCGGGCGAGGTCTGGTACTGCTCGCTGGCCGGCTCCTACATCGCGCACATCGACCGCCGCGGCGGCGAGCCGCGGGTGGTGGAGCCGCCCACGCCGCGCCAGGGTGCGCGCCGCATCTGGAGCGACAGCCGCGGCCGGCTGTGGGTGAGCGAGTGGAACAGCGGCCAGCTTTCGCAGCACGACCCGGCCAGCGGGCGCTGGCGCCAGTGGCGGCTGCCGGGCGAAGCGCCGCGGGCCTACGCGGTGTACGTGGACGAGCGCGACCAGGTCTGGGTCAGCGACTTCGGCGCCAACGCCGTGCTGCGCTTCGACCCGGAGCGCGAGCATTTCGACGCCTGGCGCTTCCCGCGCGAGGACGCCAACGTGCGCCAGATCCTGGGCCGGCGCGGCGAAGTGTGGCTGCCGGAAAGCGGCACCGAGCACCTGTCGATGCTGCCCACGGCGGCATGAGCGGCCCGGTGTCGAGCCCACCGGTGCTTCCGGAGCGCAAGTGAAAACGCTGCTCGTGGTCTACGTGTCCTTTACCGGCGGCACGCGCCAGCTGGCCGAGGCGGCTGCCGAGGGCGCACGCGATGAGGCAGGTGTGCGGGTGCGGCTGCTGCAAGCCCCGCAGGCCGGCCCTCGGGACCTGCTGGACGCCGACGGCTTCGTGTTCGCGGCGCCCGAGATGCTGGGCTCGATGGCCGGCCTGATGAAGGACCTGTTCGACCGCTGCTACTACCCGCTGCTGGAGCAGCTGCAGGCCCGGCCCTACGCGGCGCTGGTCTGCGCGGGCAGTGACGGACAGGGCGCGGCACGCCAGATCGAGCGCATCGCCACCGGCTGGCGCCTCAAGGCCGTGGCGCCGGCGCGGATCGTGTGCACCCACGCCCAGACGGCCGAGGCGATCCAGGCGCCCAAGCGCATCGCCGAGGCGGAGCTGGATGCGTGTCGTGAACTCGGCGCGGCGCTGGCAGCAGGCTTGGCGCTCGGCGTGTTCTAGACAAAAGACTGCCCGTCCGTGGCGCCTTCGCTCATGAATGGCTGCGAAGCCAAAAGTGTCTTGGACGAATTACCGTGCTGCTGGTAGTTCTTGCGCAAGCGGCAGCGCTTTTTACAGCCCATGGCCCCGGTGAGCCGACTCGGACTCCAGCTTTGAGTCTGTCCTTTGTTCGGAGGTGCCCGGCCGCGCGCGAGCGCCGGAACCGGTGGCTCAGGCTTGACGCATGGCGATGGGGCGTGCTTGGCGGCCCGGGCACATGGCCTGCAATGACCGGCTCACTGTCACTCTCTCGCAGGAGCTCTCAATGGCCATTACCCATGGTGATCTGCCTTCCGACGTTGCACACCGGGGCGGGCACACGCTGGACGTCATCGCAATGGTGCTGATGATCGTCGGCGGCCTGAACTGGGGCCTCGTCGGCCTGTTCAACTTCGACCTCGTCGCGGCGCTGTTCGGTGACGGCACGCTGCTGTCGCGCATCGTCTACACGCTGGTGGGCCTCGCGGCGCTGTACGGCATCGCCACCCTGACGCGCCTGACCCGGCGCCACGCGTAGCCCGGACCGGCATTTCCTGTTTCAGCCGGAAGAAAGGGGCCGCTTGCGGCCCCTCGTCACATCTCGCTGGCAGGTCGAGGCGAATGCGGTGCCGATCAGCCCGCCAGCGCCTGCAGCGCCGCCATCACCTGGGCGGTGTCGGCCTGCGGCGCGTTGGCCCTGAGCGCGTCCAGCGCCAGCAGCGTGACGTCGTAGAGGTCGCCGGCAGCCACGGGCACCGCGCAGCCGCGGCGGCCCTGGCCCACGCGCACCAGTACCGAGCCGGCCTGGCGCCGCACCTCGAACCACTTGTCGTTGGAGAAGCCGTGGCCCTGCGCCTGCAACTGCGGCAGCAGGTTCAGCAGCACCGCGGCGAAGCTCGGCAGCTCGCGCGCCGTGAGCTGCACGGCGATCTTGTGCTCCCAGTCGTAGCGGCGCTCGGCCAGCGCCGGCGCCACTTCCAGGCGCAGGGTGTGGCAGCGCACGGGATCGTCGGTGCGCCAGCGGTCCTCCTCGACCCGCAGCGCCGCCTTGGCGCCGTAGACATGGTGGCCGCGCGGCAGCACGCGTGCGGGCGGTGTGGCCGGGGCTGGCGCATAGGCAGGCGAGGCCGACGCGGGCGAGCTTGGAGGGGGCTCCATCACCTGCCAGGGCGGGCCGTCCGGTGCCTCATCGGCCAAGGGCTCCGCGTCCGGCCATTCCGCGTCCGGGCCCGGATCGTCGTCGAAGCCGCCGTCCTGACCGGCCAGGGCCGCAGCCGCGAGGGGCGCCAGGTACGGGCGCAACTGCTCCCGTGCAGCCGAATCGGGCAGGGCGCGCAGCGCACCGAACAGGGCCTGGCCGCCCAGCGCCTCCAGCGCCGCGAGCAGCGCGCCCACGTCGGGCGCCAGCCCGGCCGCCTGCAGCGCCTCGCCATGCTCGGGGCGACAGCAGCGCACGAAGTCGGCCACGCAGCTCATCTGCGCCACGCTGTCGGTGCCGGACTGCAGCGCCATGCAGGCGCGGCGCAGGGTTTCAACTTGCTCCGGGCGCAGCTGCGCCACGCCTTCGCGCAGCACTTCCACCGGCAGCAGCGGCAGCCCGCGCGCGCGCAGCACGCTGTGCAGCCAGCCCGGATTGAGCAGGGACGCATTCATGCCGGCACCCCGTCACTCACGAGGCCGAGCCGCGTCATGGTTCGCCCGCCGGTTCCAGCGGCCCGTGCGGCACGCCGGCGGCGTCCTGGACGCGGTGGGTCTGGTACAGCGCGTCGCGGGTACGGTCGTCCAGCATCGGCGCCAGGCGGTCCAGCGCGTCGAGCCGCTGCAGCCCGGCGCGGCGCAGCACCTCGGCATGCGGCACGCCCTCGCTGAGCCAGGCCACGATGGCGCTGTTGCGCAGCGCCGCGGGGCCGGTGTCGCCGGGCAGGCGGCGCAGCACGCCGTCCTGCAGCGCCTGGTTCAGAAAGGCCTGCACGGCGCGGAACGCGGGCTGACGGCTCAGCGGCCCGCGCATCCCGGGCAGTGCCGGGATCAGCGGCGTTTCCGGCTTGGGCAGCCGCGGCAGCCAGGCTTGCAGCGCATCGGCGGTGAGCTCGCTGAGCTGCAGCGTGCGCCACTGGCTGCGGCGCGGGCCGCCGATCTCCAGCGACCAGACGCCGTCTTCGCCGCGGCTCAGGTGCTCGACCTTGGCCGCCGCGGTTTCGGACAAGGTGAAACCTTCGGACAGCAGCAGCGAGATCAGCAGCCGGTCGCGCTGCGGCTGCACGTCCAGCGGATGCCAGCCTTCGAGCCGGCGCAGCAGCAGCGCGCGCTCCGGCGGCGTGAAGGCGACCGAGCGCGGCTGCTCGCGGCGCGGCACCTCGTTGCCCAGGTCCTCGAAGGGATTGCCCGGCGGCAGCGCCCCGCACAGCACGCCGCCGGCATGCACCTGGCCCAGCACGCGCCGGTAGCGCGCCTGCGTGGTGGGATTGAGGCGCTCGCCGGCCAGGAAGGCCACGGCCTCGATGGCCGAAGCCGCTTCCAGCGGCACCTCGCGCCCGGCCAGGAAGCGGCGCCAGGCCAGCCAGTAGGTGGTGTAGAGCTGGCGCGAGCGCGGCGACAGCTTGGGCAGGCTCATGCCGACAGGGTCGGCCTGCCAGCGCTCGGCATCGGTGGGAGGAGGAGTGTCTGCGTTCACCACTGCAACATACAACAGGCCCAGGCTGTTTGTACATCCAGTGCGCTGGTTTCGTGCGGCGGGTCAATCAAAAGGGACGTGAAGGCGCTTGCCGGCTTTCCAGCCCCTTGTACCCGCCCGTCCTCGGGCATGGCTGCGTGGGTGCGGCTGTCAGGGCATCAGCACGTCCCGCAGCGCATGCCCGGCGGCCATGCGGTCCAGGGCGACGTGGATGTCCTGCAGCGGCAGTTGCTCGCCCATGAGCCGGTTCACGGGCAGCTTGCCCTGCTGGTAGAGCGCGATGTAGCGCGGGATGTCGCGCACCGGCACGGCCGAGCCGATGTAGCTGCCGCGCAGCGTGCGCTCCTCGGCCACGAGCTGCACCGGCGGCAGCGCCAGGCGCCGGTCCGGGTGCGGCAGCCCGGCGCTGATGGTGCTGCCGCCGCGACGCGTGAGGGCCCAGGCCAGCTCCAGCGCCGGCACGGCCCCCGCCATCTCGAAAGCCACGTCCACGCCGCCGCACGTATGGGCACGCACCTGCTCGGCGGCGTCCGGGGCGGCGGCGTTGACGGTGAAGGTGGCGCCCAGTTCCCGTGCCAGGGCCAGCTTGTCCTCGTGCAGGTCCAGCGCCACCACCTCGCGCGCGCCGCTGGCCACCGCCGCCAGCAGCGCGCTGAAACCCACGCCGCCCAGGCCCAGCACCGCGGCGGTGCTGCCGGCCTGCAGCCGCGCGGTGTTGAACACGGCGCCCACGCCGGTGAGCACGGCACAACCGAACAGCGCCGCCTCAGGGAAGCTCAAGGCGGCGTCCACCTTGACGCAGGAGCGGCGCGACACCACGGCGTGGTCGGCGAAGCAGGACACGCCCAGGTGGTGGTGCACCGGCGCGCCGTCCAGATGCAGCCGCCGCGCGCCCGACAGCAGCGCACCCGCGCCGTTGGCCGCGGCGCCGGGCTCGCACAGGGCCGGCCGGCCTTCGGCGCACGGCAGGCAGCAACCGCAGCTGGGCATGAAGACCATCACCACGCGGTCGCCCGGGCGCAGATCCGTCACGCCCGGGCCGCACTCCACCACCTCGCCGGCGGATTCGTGGCCCAGCACCATCGGCACCGGGCGCGGCCGGTCGCCATTGACCACCGACAGGTCCGAGTGGCACAGCCCTGCCGCACGCACCCGCACCAGCAACTCGCCCGGCCCGGGCGGATCGAGCTCCACCTCGCGCAACTGCAGAGGCTGCGACTGCGCATAGGGCATGGCGGCGCCCAGGTGGGTCAACACGGCGGCACGGATTTTCATGAGCGACTCGCGGCAGTGAAGAGGCGTGCCAGTCTAGGCGGCGCTCCGGTGCGGCCGCATCGGTCGCGGTCCACCGCAGCGCCGGGGGAGGGCAAGAAACTGGACGCAAGTGCCGGCGGGCCGGTACGTTTACCATGGTGCCCGAGAAGCAGGAGCAAAATAAACCAGCCAAAAGCCGCACCCTGATTCATTTTCGGATTTTGATTATTAAAATATATTCCGACATGGCCAACAATGACGCCGTCGCCCTGTATTGGGATTTTGAAAACATTCATGCCAGCCTGCTGGACCAGCAGCAAGGTCATGGCACTTACCGGGCCACTTGTTTCCGGCCCCAGGATGAGCTGATCGATGTATCGGCCATCGTGGAATTCGCCTTGTCGCTGGGCCCGGTGGCCATCAACCGCGCTTTTGCCAATTGGGTGTCATTCACCCGCTACCGGTTTGCGCTGCTGCGCAACGCCGTGGAGCTGATCCAGGTTTTCTCTCCCGGCGCCAATGCCAAGAACGGCGCGGACATCAAGCTGTGCCTCGACGTGATGGACGACATGGCGCGCTTTCCGCACGTGCGCACCATCATCGTCGTGGGCGGCGACAGCGACTACATGCCGCTGTCCTACAAGGTGAAGGCGGCCGGGCGCACGCTGGTGGGCATCGGCAGCCGCGTCAGCACCAACCAGCACTGGGCGCGCAGCTGCCACGAGTTCAGGTATTACGAATCGCTGCTGTCGGTGAATGTGCCGAAATCCGAATTGCCGATGGCGCCGGGTTATGTCACCACCAGCGGGCATTATCCGGCTTCCGAAAATTCCAGCACTGAAAATGGCAGCGGTGAAACCAATCCAAACGAGGAGCTGCGCCTGCTGCTCGAGCGCGCGGCCGAAGCCGAAAAACGCCATCAGGCCATGACGGAACTGGTATGCCGGGCCATCACGCTGCTGTCGGAACGGCGCGGCGAGGTCTGGGTGCAAAAAGCCGGACTGCGCCCGTTTATCCAGCGCATGGACCCGACTTTCCAGGAATCGAATTTCGGTTTCGACACTTTCTCGGACTTGCTAATTTCGCTGGGCGACGTGATCGAAACCCGCCGCGGCGAGCACGACCAGGAGGTGCGCATCGCCCAGCGCCACACCTCCGCCAGCGAGGCCTGATGCGCACGCCGCGCCGCCTGGCTTGGGCCCTGCGCCGGTTGGCGGCCGCCGCGGCGGCCGGCACGGCGGCGCTGGCCGGGGCCGCGCCAGCGCAGGACTTCGTCAGGCTGCTCAACGAACAGCGCGCCCGCCCCCAACTGTGCGGCCCGCGGCAGCTGCCGGCCGCCGCACTGCTGGTGGAGCGCGCCGAGCTGGCGCTGGCCGAGGGCGACACGGCGGAGGCGCTGCGGCGTGCGCTGGGCCAGGCCGGCTTTCCGGCCGCGCGGGTGCAGTGGTTCACCGTTTCGGGTCCGCGCGACGCGCGGCAGGCGCTGGCGCTGCTGCGTGGCCAGGTGCGCGCCTGCGAGGCCCTGGCGGCGCCCGAGTTCAGCGCCATCGGCGTGCGCCAGGAGGGCTCGCGCTGGCGCATCGTGATGGCCCAGCCGCTGCTGGCGCCCGATCTGGGCGACTGGCGCGAGGCCGGCCGGCAGGTGCTGGCGCTGGCCAACGCCGCGCGCGCGCAGCCCAGGCGCTGCGGCGCGCAGCTCTTCGCCGCCGCACCGCCGCTGCGCTGGAACGACGCGCTGGGGACCGCGGCCCAGGCGCACAGCGCCGACATGGCGCGGCGCGACTATTTCGAGCACCGCAGCCCGGAGGGCAGCCTGGTGAACCAGCGCGCGCTACGCGCTGGCTACGCTTGGCGGCGCATCGGCGAGAACATCGCCTTCGGCATGGGCGCGGCGCCCCAGGCGGTGCAGGGCTGGCTGGACAGCCCAGGCCACTGCCGCAACCTGATGGACCCCGCCTTCACCGAGATGGGCGCCGCCTATGCGGTCAATCCGGCCAGCGGGGGCGCCATCTACTGGACCCAGGTGCTGGCGCATCCGCGATGAGGCGGGGGCCGGCGGCGGTTTCGGCTGCAATGGCCTGTGAGTAGGTCCCTGCCCGGTGCCGCCCTGCGCAAAACCCGACCGATGCGCGCCAGCCACACTCGCCCGGTGCACTGCCAAGCCGATCCGGCTCGCCCACAGCAAAAGCGGGCTGCGGTGTTACTGTTCGTGACATGCCTTCCAGGACCGCGGCGCCGCCGCCGGATGGCGACACAGGGCAGCTGCGATGGATTTCGACCCTCTTTTGCAGGAAGTCATGAGCGCTTGCGCGCGGCCGGCCGCGATCCTGATCGTGGAAGACGATGCCGTGACGGCGCTGGACCTGGAGCTGCATCTTCTGGACATGGGCTACCGGGTGCTGGGCCGCGCCGACAGCGGCGAGCGCGCCCTGGCGCTGGCCGCGCGCGAGCGGCCGGACCTGGTGCTGATGGACATCGGGCTGCGGGGCGAGCTCGACGGCGTGCGCACCGCCGAGCGGCTGCGGCGCCAGGGCGCGATGCCCGTGATCTTCCTCACGTCGCACACCGATGCCCGGACGGTGGCCCAGGCGGTCGAGGCCGCGCCCTACGGCTACCTGACCAAGCCGGTGCAGCCGGGCGACCTGCGCGCCAGCATCCAGATCGCCCTGGTGCGCGCGCAGCTGGAGGAGCAGCTGCTCGACAGCGAGCAGCGCTGGCGGCGGGTCTTCCACGACGCGCCGCTGGGCATGGCGCTGGTGTCGCTCAAGGGCGAGGTGCTGCAGGCCAACGCCACGCTGGGGCGGCTGCTGGGCGTGGATGCGGCCCAGTTGCGGGGACGCTCGCAGGCCGCGCTGGTGCACCCCGGGGACCAAGCGCTGCAGGCGCAGCGGCTGCAGGAGCTGCAGGACACCTGCGTCGGGGCGGTGCAGTTCGAGATGCGCTACCTGCGTGCCGACGGCGGCGTGCTGTGGACGCAGGTGAGCGTGTCCTTGCTGGAGCCGCACGCGCCGTCGCCACGCCTGCTCTACCAGGTGCAGGACCTCACGGCGCAGCGGCTGGCGCAGCAGCAGCGTGCCGAGCTGGAGCTGCGCCAGGCCCAGCAGCAGGCCCAGGCGCAGCTGCTGTCGCGCGTGAGCCACGAGATGCGCACGCCGCTCAACGCGGTGCTGGGCTTCACGCAACTGCTGCGCCTGCAGCTGCGCGACCCGGCCGGGGTGCGCGAAGACCAGTACCTGGAGCACATCGAAACCGCTGGCCGCCATCTGCTGGCCATGGTCGAGGACCTGCTGGTGCTGCAGCGCGCGCACGTGGGGGCGTTGAAGGTGGAGCTGCAGTCCGTGGCCGCGGCGCACAGCGTGCAGCACGCGCTGGCCCTGCTGGCGCCGCAGGCGGCGGCCGCGCAGGTGTGCCTGCTGCAGGACGTGCCGGCCGAGCTGCATGTGCGCGCCGACCCGGTACGGCTGCACCAGATCGTCTCCAACCTGGCTTCCAACGCCATCAAGTACAACCGCCCGGGCGGCGAGCTGCGCGTGACAGCCAGCCGCAGCAACGCCCGGGTGCGGCTGAGCTTTGCCGACAACGGCATCGGCATGACGCCGCAGCAGCTGCAGGAGGTGTTCCAGCCGTTCGCGCGCGCCGGACGCGAGCGTTCGGCCATCCCCGGCACCGGCCTGGGGCTGGTGATCTCGCGCCGCCTGGCCGAGGCGATGCACGGCACCCTCGACATGGCCGCCCGCGGCGGCGGCGGCACGGTGGCGACGCTGGAGCTGGCCGGAGCCTGAGGCGGCCGGCACGCCCGCAGGCCCGCCGGGCGGCTGCGGCCGCCGACAGGCGCGCCATGTGCTCCGGGCGGCGACGTTGCTCCATGGTTGGGGCAAGCAACGGAGTCGCGTACATGAACGTAGGAACGGCTTTCATGGCGGCCTGCGCCCTGGCGGGGGCAGGCTTGTTGGCTACCAGCGGCACAGTGCTGGCGCAGCCCGCGGAGCAGCGCACGGTCAGCAGCGACGGCAGCGCGCTGGCCGAGCCGGCCCCGCAGCGCGTGGTGTCCGGCGCTTCCTTCGAAGGTGCCTGGGGTGCCGGCACCGCGCCGGACGCCAAGGCGGAATTCCGCGCCATGACGCTCAGCCCGGCCGAGTACGCGGCCTTCAGCCAGCGCTTCCAGGCCAAGCGGCCGCCCTATGTCCGCGGCGGCACGGCGGTGCGGCCGGAGACGGTGATCGGGCGCGACCGGCGCTTTCGCGTCTACCCGCGGGAGTCGGGCTTCCCCTACCGCGCCATCGGGCTGATGACCTACTCGCAGGCCGGCAGCTCCTACTTCTGCACCGGCTTCCTCATCGGCAAGGACACCGTGGTGACGGCGGGCCACTGCGTGCATGAGGGCGGTGCGGGCGGCACCTGGAGCTACGACGTCAAGTTCTACCCGGCCTTCAATGCCGGCACGGCGCCTTTCGGCTCCTGCTCGGCGCGGCGCCTGTTCGCGGTGGCGCGCTGGACCGAAGCCGGCAGCGAGGAGTACGACTACGGCGCCTTCAAGCTCAACTGCGCCATCGGCGAGACCACGGGCTGGCTCGGCTATTACCCGACGCTGGCGTCGCAGGCGGGGTTGTCGGTGCTGCTGATGGGCTATCCCGGCGACAAGCCCTACGGCACGCTGTGGGGCGGTGCCGGCCACATCGTCGTCTCCGAGGCGCGCAAGACCCGCTACGGGATCGACACCGGCGGCGGCCAGAGCGGTGCGCCCGTCCTGGAAGCCGACCGCGGCGCCAGCCTGGCGGACTGCTTCGGTACCTGCGCCGTTGCCATCCACACCTATGGCGAGTTCGACGGCACCAACAGCGGCACGCGCATCACCTATTCGGTGGCGGACCACCTGACGGCGTGGAGGAACGCGCCTTGAAGCGAGGGGCTCGATGCCTGGCCGCGCTGGCGCCGGCAGCGCTGGTGGCGCTGGCGGGCTGCGCTGTGTCGAAGCAGCCGGTGTCGGTCGATGTGGGGTCCGAGGCGCAGGCCGGCAGCTTGGTGCCGTCGGCGTCCGGGGCGGTTGGCCGTGTGGTCGACGCGCATGGGCGGCCGGTGGCGCAGGCCGTCATCGAGGCGCGCTCGCTGGAGCGTCCGCCCCGGCCGCTGCCGCAGATCGGCGTGCTCAGCGGCGCCGACGGGCGCTTCCGCTGGCCGCTGCCGCCGGGCCGCCATGCCCTGCGCGCGCGGCTGGGCGAGATGGTGTCGTGCGAGGTGGCCGCGGCCGCAGACGACGGCGTGGCGACGCTCGTCCTGGAGGCGCCGCCGCCCGGGGGGTGTGCACCACTGCCCGGGCCGCGGTGAGGGCCGCCGCGCTCTCGGATGTCGAGCGGCACGCCCGGGCCGGCATCGGGCGCCGCATCGGGTGCACGCGCGCCGACGGCCTCGCAAGCTTCAGCGGGACTTGCAGCCCGCGGCGCAGACCAGCTGGTTCTTGCCCAGCAGCCGCTTGGTCTGGAGCTCGGCGCGCGGGCGGTGCGTGCCGCACTTGAAGCAGGACATGGTGGCCATGTGCATGCCGCTGCCGCCGGTGCTGAACGGCGAGCCGGCGGCCTTGCGCTTGTAGCGCAGTCCGTCGTCCTGGATGACGGTATTGGGGGCGTCTTGCTGCGGCTTCATCGGGGGGCTCCTCCGCGGTGCTCGGGGGGCGGCCCGCGGCGCTCCAGGTGACGGAACGTGATGCGAGCCTTGCTCAGATCGTAGGGCGAGAGTTCCAGCGACACGCTGTCGCCGGCCAGGATACGGATGTGGTGCTTGCGCATGCGCCCGGCCGTGTAGGCCACCAGCTCGTGGCCGTTGTCCAGCGCCACGCGGAAGCGCGAGTCGGGCAGCACTTCGCGTACCACGCCGTTCATCGAGATCAGTTCTTCCTTGGCCATGGGGTCATGCTCGCTGTAAGGGGTTGGAGGAATGGGCCGTGGACGCGCTGCGTGCCGGCCCGCTGGAGCCGGGCCAAGGGCACGCGGCGGTCAGGGTCGAAGTGCGCAAGGGTGTTGATGGAGCGCTTTCAAGAACCGGCCGGCAACGTGACGCTTTGAGGCGACGCCGGAAAGCCATCCGCCGCATGGACCGGTAAGAACAAGCAACCCACGCCGGACGGCGCGGTCGCGGGCCGGAGCGGAAGGCCCTCACGCGGGCTGCCGTCCGGGACGAAGACCGAGAAGTGGGAAATCGAGGAAGCCTGCGTCGGTCGGGTACAGGCTTTCAGGCGCGGGCCGCATCACGCGGGCCGTCGCGAAAATGTATCAGTTACATGGTCACGCCCAGCGCGCTCCGCGCGGCGACCTTGTCGGCGGCATGTGCTTGTCGCCGCTTGCGCCCGCCATCCGGGACGTCAACCCGAGCAGCAAGCCGCAGCGGCCGTCCTCGACTTTTCAAGGGTGATCGAAACGCGTAAAAACATGCCGCAAGCAATCCCGCATTCGTATGAAAAATGTTAGCTTTAGAAACAGGCGCACGGATTGCTGTGCGCGGAGCACGAGCCAGCCCGTTCGGCCCAGGCCGTTTGCCCCAATTTCGAGCGATGACAGACCTTGAAAACGCAAGCAAGGCGCGGCGCATTGCCATGCACCAGATTCGGCAGCTGATGGAGTTCTGGAACATCGAGCCCGAAGAACTGGGGCAGGCCATGGCCGTTCCGGTGATCCCGCGGAATATGCCGCCGCCGGGCTATGTCAAATATCGGCATCCCATCACCGGTGAAACCTGGAATGGCGACGGCGAGCATCCCGAGTGGTTGAGGCGGGCGCTGCTCAAGGAGGGATACCGCGTGGTGGAGCTCAAGCCCGAATATCAGCAGGAGCAGCAGGCGCTGCAGCAGCAGGCCGGGCCAGCTGCCTGAGCAGGTGCGTGCACCGGCGCGGGGGGGTCCAGGCGGCTGCGGGGCGTGAAGGCCACCGCCCGGCATAAGCCATTTCGGCGGGGCGCGACAGGTCGCCGACCCTGGCGCGCCGAATTTGATGTCCGGTTCCGGAGTGATCGTGCAGCGGCCGGCGCCTACAGTTCGGCCATCGAATTTGCCGGAATGTCGCGAAATGAATGGCCTTGAATTGCCGAACGCCCGCGTCGCTGCCGATCCGCGTTGGGCCGCCCTGTTGGCGCGTGATGCGCAGGCCCGCTTTTTCTATGCCGTGCACAGCACCGGCGTCTATTGCCGTCCCGCTTGCCCCTCGCGCCCGGCCAAGCCCGAAAACGTATCGTTTTTCGACAGCGCCGAGGCGGCGCGTGCCGCCGGTTTCCGCGCCTGCCGGCGTTGCGATCCGGACGGTCCGGGCCCGGCAGCACAGCGGGCGCAGCTGGTGGCGGCGCTGTGCCGCCACATCGAGGCCAGCGACAGCCCTCCGCCGCTGGATGCGCTGGCGCGGGAGGCGGGCCTGAGCGCAGCCCAGCTGCGGCGCGTGTTCAAGGCCGTCATCGGCGTGACGCCGCGTGCCTATGCGCAGGCGCTGCGCGCGCGCCGCGTGCAGGCCGGGCTGCGCAGCGGCGAGTCGGTGACGCAGGCGCTGTACGGTGCCGGTTTCGGCTCCAGCGGGCGTTTTTATGCCCAGGCCGACGGGCTGCTGGGCATGGCCCCCGGGCGCTACCGTGCCGGGGGGGCCGGGGCGGACGTCCGCTTCGCGGTGGCGCAGTGCGCACTGGGGGCGCTCCTGGTGGCGTGCAGCGAGCGTGGCGTGTGTGCCATCTCGCTGGGCGACGATCCGGATGCGCTGGTGCGCGAGCTGCAGGACCGCTTTCCCCAGGCCGGGCTGCAGGGCGACGACGCCGATTTCAGCGCGCTGGTGGCACGCGTGGTGGGCTTGGTGGAAGACCCGCGCCGGACGGTGACGCTGCCGCTCGACATCCGCGGCACGGCCTTCCAGCAGCGGGTCTGGCAGGCGCTGCAGCAGATCCCGCCCGGCCAGACGCTCAGCTACGCCGAGCTGGCGGCGCGGGTGGGAAGCCCCGCCGCGGTGCGGGCCGTGGCCGGCGCCTGCGCGGCCAACGTGCTGGCCGTGGCGATTCCCTGCCACCGCATCGTGCGGCGCGACGGCAGCCTGTCGGGCTACCGCTGGGGTGTGGAGCGCAAGCAGGCACTGCTGGCGCGTGAGGCCGCCGCGCCCGACGGCAACTGAGCACGGGGCCGCGGGTCAGGCCTCAGTGGGGCGGCTGCAGCAGCTTTTTCATGCGGGCCTGGGCGAAGTGGTCCACCACCTTGCGCTGCCAGCCCGGTGCCTGCTGCATCAAGGTGTCGGCCTGGGTGCTGCAGCGGGTGCGCAAGGCGCGGGCTTGCGGCGCATCCAGCTGTCGCACCTCGTCTTCCGCCGCCGCGAGGCGGTCCTTGGCGCTGTCCTCGTCGCCCAGGTCGTCATGCAGATAGGCGCTGCCGATGAAGGCCGCCCCTTGGCGCAGCGTCTGCAGCAATTCAGGGCGGCGCGCGGCGTTGCCGTCCTTCACCTGCTCGGCCAGGTCGTTCGAGTGCAGCTTGAGTACCGCCACGCAGCGGGCAGGCTCGATGTCGGCCGCCGACGCGCCCACGGCCCAGGCCAGCAGCAGCGCGGCCCCGAGATGGGAAAGCTTGAGAACCATGTCCCATTCTGCGCAGCGCGTCGGTGTCCGCGCCGACACGGGGCTTAGCCGCGGCGCTCGGGCCGTGTACGCAGCGGCTCCCTGCCGCCCCAGGCCGGGGCAGGCCTGCCGTCTGCTCCATCGGTAGAAACCCGGGTCTGTCGGGCCGGAGGGCCGGCGAAACGGGGCTGACGAAGGAGCGTGACCGGCGCCGCCGGAACGCGGTCCGCGTGTTTTCAATTCACAACCCGCAGGAGTTTCCATGCCTACCACCACCGATGTGATGCAGCCGTTCATGGCCCCGTTCACCAAGCTGGCGCAATCCAACCTCGAGCTCTTGACCAAGTTCTCGCTGTCACCCGAGGTGGTGTCGCAGGCCATGGCCCAGGCGCAGCGCATGTTCCTGCAGCCGTCGGCAACCGCGCCGATGCAGTTGCCCTCCAATGCCCTGGCCGACCTGATGATGGGTCTGATGAAGAACTACATGGAGTTCCTCATGGAGCTGGGGCAGGGCAGCGCGACGCTGATGCAGCAGGCTCCGACCACGCTGGCCAAGGCCGCGCAGCAGGCCGCCCGGCCCACCGCGGCGGCCTGAGCCGCCTTCCCGAGCCGGCATCCCTGGATGCCGCTCCTGTGCCGCCGGTCCTTGCACCTCGCATCGGGCCGGTGCGCCGCAGCCGACGCGGCACGAGTGCCGCGAGCCCTGAAACCCCCGCCCGCGGCCGGGAGGCGAGGCGCGACGGGCCTCAGCGGCCCGTCGCAGGGGGTCCGGGCACAGGCCCGGACCGATGTGACCTTCGGAAGTGCTTCATGCCTGGGGCGATGCCTACACTCGCCTTTTCCTCCAGGAACGGGGAGGCGTTGCATGAACCACGACAGTCCAGGCCCCGGCGGCTCAGCGGAAATCGTGTCCGGACGCTGCGCCGTGATTTCGGAACTGACCACCCTGGGGACCGCCGAAGCGCTGTGCGGCGAACTGGCCGGGCTCGGCATGGAGCCGACGCTGCTGGGCGCCGCCGCCCCGCCCCAGCCCGGGCTGCGGGCCGCGCTGTTCGTGACGGCCGGCGGCGGGCTGCAATGCCTGTACGGCGCCCTGCAGCACTGGCGCGCGGCGCAGCTGCCGCTGCTGCTGGCCGGCCTGGCACTGCGCGCCGAGGAGCTGCGCGCGGCCTTGGAGCATGGCGTGCACGACTTCATGTGCCTGCCCTGCAGCGCCGGCGAGCTCGGCGCGCGGCTGCAGCGCGTGCTCGTGCCGGCCGCGCCGGTGGCCGCGGCGTCGGCGCGGCCGGACCCGCGGCTGCGCGACATGGTCGGAACCCACCCCGCCTTCCTGCGCCAGGTGCACAAGCTGCCCGTGTTCGCCAGCTGTGACGCCGGCGTGCTCATCCTGGGCGAGACCGGCACCGGCAAGGAGGTGTGCGCGCAGGCCATCCACTACCTCTCCGCACGCCGCTCGGGGCCCTGGGTGGCGGTCAACTGCGGCGCCCTGCCGGAAGGGCTGGTCGAGAACGAGCTGTTCGGCCATGTCAAGGGCGCCTATACCACCGCGCACGCCAGCTGCGGCGGCCTGGTGCGGGAGGCCGAGGGCGGCAGCCTGTTCCTCGACGACGTGGACTGCCTGGCGCTGCCGGCCCAGGTCAAGCTGCTGCGCTTCCTGCAGGAGCACGAGTACCGCCCGGTGGGTGCCAGCGGCGTGCGGCATGCCGACGTGCGCGTGATCGCGGCCAGCAACCTGTGCTTGCCGCAGCTGGTGGCCCGTGGCGTGTTCCGGCAGGACCTCTATTTCCGGCTCAACGTGCTGGCGCTGGAGCTGCCGCCGCTGCGCGAGCGGCCCGGCGACATCGCCGCGCTGGCACGCCATTTCGTGCAGCGCTTCGCACGACAGTACGGGCGCGGCGTCACCGGGCTCACGCCGCAGGCGCTGGCGCGGCTGCAGGCCCATGCCTGGCCGGGCAACGTGCGCGAGCTGCAGCACACGCTGGAGCGCGCCGTGCTGCTGGCGCCGGGCCCCGAGCTGGGTGCGTGCGACATCGAGCTGCCCGGCATGGGCGAGGGCGGGGCGGGCCCGGGCGAAGAGCCCTTCAACCTGGCCAAGCGGCGCGTGGTGCGCGAGTTCGAGCGCAGCTACATCGAGCAGCTCCTGGCCCGTTGCGCGGGCAACGTCACCCGCGCCGCGCAACACGCGGGCAAGGACCGCCGCGCGTTCTTCGAGCTCATGCGCAAGCACGCCATCACGCCGGCGCGCTTTCGCGCCGAGGCCGACACCGGCGCCGGCTGACACCCCCGCCCGGCCGATCGCCGGGCCAGCCCTGATCCCTTGCCCCTGCGCCCGCCCCCGGCGGCGACGGGCCCGGCCTCGGCCCGACCGTGCCGTGCACCAGGACATTCGGCCGCGAGGGCAGGACTTTTTCGTCCTGCCGTGGTGGCCGGGGGACGCGGGCCGCGCCGCCCTGCCGAGGCAGGACAGCTCCGTCCTGGCCTGGGCGCGGTGCGATGCCGGCACCCCATATGAATCAGTCACTTGCGCGCGGCGGCAGGCTGGCACCGGGCTTGCGGAAGGGCGGTCGTCCTGCTTCGCCTGCAATGGCCGCCGATGACCGCCACCTTGCCCTCCGCCGTGCGCTGCTGCGCTACCTGCGCGCCAACCCACAGGCCTGCGACACCGCCGACGGCATCGCGCGCTGGTGGCTGCCGCCGGCGCTGCAGGCGAGTGCGCAGGAGTTGCAGCCGCTGCTGGAGCGGCTGTGCCGCAGCGGCCACCTGCAGTGGTTCGACACCGGCGACGGGCGGCGCTTCTACCGGCGCCCGCCCGCTGCCGCGGGCCGTCCGCCCCGTCCGCATCGAGATCCATGAAGGAGCCCGTCCATGGCGCAAGTGAGCTACCCCGGCGTCTACATCCAGGAGGTCTCCAGTGGCGTGCGCACCATCACCAGCGTGGCCACCTCCATCACCGCGTTCGTGGACTTCTTTCGCGAAGGGCCGATGAACCAGGCGGTGGAGATCTTCGGCATGTCGGACTTCACGCGCGTCTTCGGCGGCCTGGACGCGCGCAGCGAGGCCAGCCACGCCATCGCGCAGTTCTTCCTCAACGGCGGCGGCCACGCGCTGGTGGTGCGCTCCCATTCGGACGATGACGGCGGCGACGCGCCGGCGTCGGCGAGCGCGCAGGTGCGCGGCACCAGCCTGGCCGGCGATGCGCTGCTGACCCTGAGCGCCGCGAGCGAGGGCCGGTGGGGCAACACGCTGCGCGCCGAGATCGACCACCTCACCGACACCCCGGGCACGCACTTCAACCTCACCATCACGCGCCATGCCTCCAATGCCAGGAGCGCCCCGGTGCTCACGCAGGAGCGCTTCCTCAACGTCACCCGCGACGACGCGAACGACCCGCGCTACGTCGTCAAGGTGCTGGAGGCGGACTCCAAGCTGGTGCGCGCCACCGACGAGAAGCCGGGCACGGCCGGCGTGCCGGCCGCCAACGGCACCACCGGCGGCACGCTGGCGCTGACCCAGGCCCAGCTCGACGCGCTGAGCGAGAACAGCCTGGGCGTGAGGGTGGGCACGGGCGCCCAGTTCGTCGCCGAGCTCGCGCCGTGGGATGCCAATGCCGTGCGCACGCTGGGCCAGTTGGCCACGCGGCTGCAGCAGGCGCTGCGCACCGCCAAGCCGGCCGCCGGCAGCGCGCCGACGCCGCCGGCGCTCACCGGCGCGCGCGTGGACGTGACGGCCGACGCCCGCCTGGTGGTGCGGGCCGGCCGCGACCCCGACCGTGGCCTGCAGGAGACCGTGGTGTTCACCAACAACGGCGCCGACACCACGGCCACGGACCTGAAGCTCGTTGCCGCCGCAGCTGCCGTCAACGTGCAGCAGTACCCGCTGGGCGTGACCGATCCGGCCACCGCCGGCGCCGCGGGCTACGTGGTCGGCGACGAGGGCGCCGACGGCGGG
Organism: Azohydromonas caseinilytica; assembly: GCF_012927045.1. GTDB lineage: Bacteria > Pseudomonadota > Gammaproteobacteria > Burkholderiales > Burkholderiaceae_C > Azohydromonas > Azohydromonas caseinilytica. Next base: position 21,233 of record NZ_JABBFW010000013.1, read on the forward strand.
CCGCCGACGGCCGACGCCCTGGTGGGCGCCGTGGCCGAGGCCAACGACCGCGGCATCTACGCGCTGCGCCGGGTGGACCTGTTCAACCTGCTGTGCATCCCGCGCGCGGCGGTGCTGGGAGCCGATGACGATGCGCAGATGCGCCAGGTGGTGGAGAAGGCCATCGCCTTCTGCCAGAGCCGGCGCGCCTTCATGCTGGTGGACATTCCCGAGGCCATCAACGAGGTCGCCGAGGTCAAGGACTGGCTTGATGCGCACGGCAACTTCCGCAGCCGCAACGCGGCGCTGTTCTTCCCGCGGCTGAGGATCGCCGACCCGCTGGCCGAGTACCGCCCGCGCAGCCGGGGCAACAGCGGCACCCTGGCCGGCGTGTTCGCGCGCACCGACGCCGAGCGCGGCGTGTGGAAGGCGCCCGCGGGCATCGAGGCCACGCTGCGCGGCATCGACGACGTGGACTACCGCCTCACCGACGCCGAGAACGGTGTGCTCAACCCGCTGGCCATCAACGCGCTGCGCGTGTTCCCGATCTACGGCCTGGTGAGCTGGGGCGCGCGCACCCTGGACGGCGCCGACCAGGCCGGCAGCGAGTGGAAGTACATCCCCGTGCGGCGCCTGGCGCTGATGCTGGAGGAGTCGCTGTTCCGCGGCACCAAGTGGGTCGTGTTCGAGCCCAACGACGAGCCGCTGTGGGCCCGTATCCGGCTCAACATCGGGGCCTACATGAACTCGCTGTTCCGCCAGGGCGCGTTCCAGGGCACGACGCCGAAGGAGGCCTTCTTCGTCAAGTGCGACGCCGAGACCACGACGCAGGACGACCGCAACCAGGGCATCGTGAACATCGAGGTGGGCTTCGCGCCGCTCAAGCCGGCGGAGTTCGTGGTCATCAAGATCCAGCAGATCGCGGGCGATCTGTGAGCGGCACGGAGGACGCGCCATGGCCAATACCGGTTTCGTGGTCAACACGCACCGCATCGATCCCTACAAGAACTTCAAGTTCAGGGTGCTGTGGGACGGCAAGCCCGTGCTGGGCGTGAGCAAGTGCGGCGCGCTCAAGCGCACCACCGAGGTCGTCAAGCACCGCAGCGGCGGCGACAACAGCCACGACCACAAGTCGCCCGGGCGCACCAGCTTCGAGGCGCTGAGCATGGAGCGCGGCGTCACGCACGACCTGGAGTTCGAGCGCTGGGCCAACCAGGTGCACAGCTACCAGGGCGACCCGGCCATGGACCTGGTGAACTACAAGAAGGACCTGACGCTGGAGGTGATGAACGAGCGCGGCCAGGTGGCGCTGCGCTACTTCCTGTTCCGCTGCTGGGTCAGCGAGTTCACGGCGCTGCCCGACCTCGACGCCAACGCCAACGCGGTGGCCATCGAGAGCCTGAAGATCGAGCTGGAGGGCTGGGCGCGCGACGCCGACACCGCCGAGCCCTCGGAGAGCGCCTGATGCGCTGCGTCGCCTTCGGCAGCGACCCCGCGCACCTGGCGGCGCGGCTGGACCCGCGGCAGCCCGCCCTGGCGGTGGACGCGCTGCTGCGCGCCTGCGTGCCGGAGCAGGGCGGCGAGGCGCCGCGCTGGAGCCTGGCGCGGCGGCTGGACGCGCTGTTGGCGGTGCGCCTGGCCGAGGCGCCGGCCACCGAGGCCGTGCCCTTGCGCTGCCCGCAGTGCGGTGCCGGCTTCGAGGCCGAGATCGACCTGGCGGCCTGCCGCCGCGCGCCGGGGGGCGATACGGCGGTGGAGTTCGAGGCGCGGGGACGGCGACTGCGTGCGCGGCTGCCCACCGGCGCCGACCATGCGCGCTGGCAGCGCGAGGGCACGCCGCTGCGGGCTGCGGCGGCCGAGCTGCTCGAAGACGGCGCGCCGGACGCGGTGGACGAGGCCAGCGTGCAGGCGCTCAACGAGGCGCTGGCAGCGCAGGACCCGCTGCGCGAGCTGGTGCTGTCGCTGGAGTGCCCCGACTGCGGCGCCACGGCGCAACACACGCTGGACCTGGAGGCGCACCTGATCGCCGCCTTCGCGCGCGCGCAGCGGCAGCTGCTGGCCGAGATCGCCACCCTGGCGCGCAGCTTCCACTGGAGCGAGCGCGACATCGCCGCGCTGCCGGCGTGGCGGCGCGCCTTCTACCTCGGCTGCATCGACGACGGGGCCTGAGATGGGCAGCCGCTACCTGCAGCGCCTGATCCGGCCGCCCGCGGCGGCCGCGGTGCCGCCGGTCCAGGCTCCGGCCGGGATCGAACAGCTCGCCGAGGTCGAAGCACCGGTCGCCGTCGGCACCCCGCCGGCGCTGGAGCGCGCGCTGCCGGCCGCGCTGCCAGTCCCCACGCTGGCCCAGGCGCTGGCGTGGGTGAGCGGGCCGGGGCTGGGAGCGGAAGCGCCGGGCGAGGCCACGGTCGCGCCGCCGGCAGGGCTGCTGCAACCGATGGGCTCGCCATCGCCGATGCCGTCGGCGGACTGGCCGGCGCCGCTGGCGCGGGCCGCCACAGCGGCCGGGCCCGGTACCGTGCCGGCTGATGTTCCCCGCCGTGCGCCGTCGGCAGGAGCCCGGGCCTCCAGCCCCGCACCACGCCGGCTCGCGCCCCGGCCTGAGGGCGCGGCACCGGACGCCGCCGAGGCGCCGCAGGCGCGGACGCTGGCGGACCTGGCCGCGCAGTTGCCACGGCTCCTGCCGGCCCGGTCCATGGCCGAGGGCACCGCCCCACCGGCGGCCGTTCCCCGCGACGCGGCGGCGGGGCCTGCCCCTGCCGCCCTGCCGCCGGCGCAGGTCGCCGTGCACATTGGCCGCGTCGCCCTCACCCTGCAGATGCCGCCCGCGCCGCCCCCGCCCGCCATGGCGCCCGCGCCAGCGGCGGCCGCAGTGGAGCCAGCGCCGGCACGCCGGCCGCTGGAAGGCTTGCGCTTCAGCGCGGCGCGCCACCACCTGCGCTGGAGCTGAGCCGTGGCCAGCCCGAGCAGCGAGGCGATCGGCGTGCTGGGCGAGCTGCTGGCCCGGCGGCTGTCCACGGCGCTCAACAGCCTGCCCGTCGTCATCGGCCGGCCCGAGGCCTCGGCCAGCGGGCAGGGGCGCCGGCTCAACCTGTTCCTGTACCGGGTGACGATCGATGCCCATCTGCGCAACGTTCCGCTGGATGCCGGGCAGGTGCCGCCGCTGTGGGTGGTGCTGCATTACCTGCTCACCGCCTTCGACGACGCGCGCGACAGCGACTCCACGCTCGCGCACCGGCTGCTCGGCCAGGGCATGGCGGTGCTGCACGAGCTGAATTTCGTGCGGCCCTCCGGCACCGACCTGGCGCTGCTGGACAACCCCGAGCCCCTGAAGCTCAGCTTCGACGACGCCGACGTGGACCTGCTGTCCAAGCTGATGCAGGGCAGCGAGGAGAGCTACCGCGTGTCGGCCGCGCTGCAGGTGCGGCCGCTGCTGCTGAAACTGGAGCAGCCGCCCGCCTGGGCGCCGCTGGTGCGCAGCATCGGCCCGGTCGTGCCCCAACCCGCGGGGCCGCCGGCGCCCGCGGGCATCAGCGTGCTGCCCAGCCTCGGCGCGGTGCTGGGCTCGCTGCAGCCGGCGCGTTTCGTGGCCGGGACCCGCGTCACGCTGCGCGGCACCGACCTGGCCGGCTACACCGAGGTGCAGCTGGGGACGACGGTGCTGCCGCTGGCGCCGGGCGCGCCGGGCACGGCCACCTTCACCGTGCCGGCGGCCTCGCCCATGGCGGCCGGGGCCTATCCCTTGTTCATCGCCCGGGTGCTGCCCAGCGGACGCCGCATCACCAGCAACGCGCTGTTGGTGGAGCTGCTGCCGGTGCTCGGCTCGGTGGCGCTGGACGGCGCGCTGTCCACGCCGGCGCCGCCCGCGCCGCCCGGGCGGCGCTTCGGCCGTTTCGTGGTCAACGGCAGCCAGCTCGGCGGCGACGACGCCTCGGTGTTTGCCAGCCTGTTCCGCAACGGCGAGGCGCACGGCCTGTTCGAGCCCGACGCCGGCGGCACCGGCACGCAGCGGCGCTTCAGCGTGCCCGCGGCGCAGGCGCTGCCCACGGGCCGCTACCGGGTGCTGCTGCGCGTCAACGGGCAGCAGGCCATCGAGGCGCCCGAACTGGACTGGAGCTGAGCATGAACGCGCCGCAGCCGCATGCGCTGTTCCACCCGGCCCTGGCGCCGGCCGACCCCGGCGTGCGCCACTGGCTGGCGCAGGTGACGCTGCGGCTGCGCCGCGAGACCGCCTGGTGCCGCCACCGGCGCGGCGGGGGCGCCGCGCTGCCGCCGTTCGGCGATGCCGCGCAGGACAGCCTGGACCTGCTGCGCCTGCGTGCCGAGCAGCAGCGCTTCTTCGCCGAGGACGTGACGGCGCGCTGGCTGAGCCAGCAGCTGCAGGCGCCACACGGCGATGCTGCCGCGGGCTGCTGGCACCGGGTGGCGCAGGCGCTGGCGCTGGACGATGCGGCGCAGTTCGTGCTGGCGTGCGCGCTGGCCGCGCGCGCCGACGCGGCGCTGGGCGCCGTGGCGGCGGCGGCGCTGGACGACGCGGCGCGTCCCTATCCCACGTTGGGCCTGGCGCAGCGGCTGTGGGACGACCCGCTGGCCGTGGTGGCCTGCGCCGACCCCACGCATGCGCTCTACCGCTTCGGGCTGCTGGAGCCGCCGGCCGACGCCGAGGCGCCGCTGTCGATGCCCGCGCCGGTGGCGCGGGTGCTGCTGGCCGACCCGGCGCGGCCGGCCTGGCCCGGCGCGCTGACGCCGCTGCAGGGCGACGGCGCCGCGCTGCCGCCCGCCGCGCGCGCGCTGGCGCGCTGGCTGCGGGCCACGCTGCCGACCGGGCTGCAGCTGGTGCCGCTGCGCCGGTGCGCGGGCGCCGACCTGGCGGCCTGGGCCGCGCGCCTGGCGGCGGCCGTGCCGGCGCCGCTGGCGCGCCTGGGCGAGGACATCACCGCCGCGCACCCGGCCCTGCCGGGGCTGGCCTGCGCGGCCTGGCTGCAGGGGGCCGACCTGCTGCTGCCCGGGCACTGGGACCATGGCGCCGGGCACGCGGAGGGCTGTGGCGCTGCACCTGCCTGGGCGGCGCGGCTGGCGGCGCTGCCGCTGCGCTGCTTCGTGCCCATGGAGGAGCCGGCCGCCGCACGCCGCTGGGGCGTGCCGGTGGCGCCGGCCTTCGACCCGCCCGCGCCGACGCTGGACGAGCGCTGGCGGCGCCTGCGGGCCGCGGCCGAGGCTGGCGGCGCGCCCGGCGCGGTGGCGCGCGCGGCCGAGGCGGCACGGCGCTTCAGGTTGCAGGAGCAACCGCTGGCGCGGTTGGAGGCGCTGCTGCGCGGGGGTGGGCCGGAGGCGGCGCAGGCGCTGTTCGAGGCCGCGCAGGCCGAATCGGCGCTGGACCTGGAGCAGCTGGCGCAGCCCGTGGTGCCGCGCTTCACGCTGGCGGAGCTGGTGCTGCCGCCGCGCCCGCGCCGGCTGCTCGATGCCATTGCCACCGGCATGCGCACGCTCGGCCGCGTGCATCACGACTGGGGCTGCGCGCGCGCCTGGAACGAGGCCGGGCTGGCGGTGATGTTCTGCGGCCCGCCGGGCACGGGCAAGACCATGGCGGCCGAGGCGCTGGCGGCGGCGCTGGCGCTGCCCATGTTCCGCATCGACCTGTCGCAGGTGGTCAGCAAGTACATCGGCGAGACGGAGAAGAACCTGCGCCGCGTCTTCGACGCCGCCGAGGCCGCGGACTGCCTGCTCTTCTTCGACGAGGCCGATGCGCTGTTCGGGCGGCGCACCGAGGTCAAGGACGCGCACGACCGCTTCGCCAACATCGAGATCAGCTACCTGCTCGAACGCATGGAGCGCTTCAAGGGCCTGGCGGTGCTGGCCACCAACCGTCGCCGCGACCTGGACGACGCCTTCGCGCGGCGGCTGCGCTACATCGTGGAATTCCCGGTGCCCGGCGCGGCCGAGCGCGCGCGGCTGTGGCGCCAGGTGTTCCCGGCGGCGGTGGACGTGGGCGGCATCGACTTCGGCTTCCTGGCCGAGCGCTTCGAGATCGCCGGCGGCACGATCCGCTCGGCCGCCTTCAATGCCTGCCTGCAGGCCGCCGCGCGCGAGGACGAGGCGCGCGTGGACATGGCCGACGTGCTGCGGGCCGTCAGGCACGAGCTGGAAAAGGGCGGGCGCGAGATCGGCCCGGAGCAGTTCGGCGCCTATGCGCGGCTGCTGGAGGAGGCGCCATGAGCCGCGCGCTGCACATCGATGCGCTGTCGGTGGTGCTGGACGGCTGGCCGCTGGACGAGTCGGTGCTGGCGGCGCGGCTGGAGGCGGCGCTGGCCGGGGCGCTGGGCGCACCGGAGCGCGCGCTGGAGGACGGGACGGCGCCGTCCGGCGCCATGCCTGCGGCCGACGCCGCGGCCCTGGCCGCACCGCTGGCGGCCGCGCTGGCCGCGGCCTTGCGCAGGGAGCTGCCATGGCCCTGATCCCGATGCGCGGCGCGCTGATCGAGTACGGCGGCCAGTTCCTGGGGCCGATCCCCAACATCGTGCTGTTCCAGTTCAACCCCGAGACCATCAGCCGCACCATCCGCATCCCGCAGCCGCCCGGCGCCGAGCAGAGCGTGGCGCTGCGGCCGCGGCGCGAGATCGCGGCCACCGAGGCGCCGCCGGTGGAGGAGTTCAGCCTCACGGCCCACTTCTCGGCCCATGACGACCTGGGCGCCGGCGGCGCGGTGGGCGCGGTGCCGCGGCTCTTCGGCGTGGGGCCGCAGCTCGCGGCGCTGGAGAAGATGGTCTATCCGCCGGCCACGCCGGGAGGCTTGCTGGGCGCGGCCATCGACGCCATCGGCGACGTCCTGGGGGGCGGCGGCAGCGCGGCCACGCAGCCGGTGCCGCGCGTGTCGCTGCCGCGGCTGCTGTTCATCTGGGGTCCCTCGCGCGTGCTGCCGGTGCGCATCCGCAGCCTGACCATCGCCGAGAAGCAGTACGACATGCTGCTCAATCCCATCGAGGCCGAGGTGCAGATCGGCCTGACGGTGGCGCCCGATCCGCCCGCCAAGACCGACCCCGTGGGCCACGGCGCCTTCACGTACTCGCAGATGGTCAAGGACACGCAGGCGACGCTGAACCTGGCCAAGGTCGTCGAGTTCGCCGTGGACCTGATCCCCTTCTAGCCCGGAGTCAGCACCATGTTCACCAGAAGCTCCCGCTACGCCGGCCTGCCCACCGCCGCCGTGCCCGACCCGCATGGCCCGGGCGAGGTGGCGGTGGTGCGCTTGCGCGCGCTGCCCGACACGGCGGGCGAGCCGCTGCAGGTGCAGGCCCACGACCGGCTCGATGCGCTGGCCGAGGCGCGGCTGGGCGAGGCCACGCGCTACTGGCGCATCGCCGACGCCAACACCGAGATCGAGGCCGCCGCGCTGACGCGCCGCGCCGGCCGGGTCATCCGCATGCCCGGGGACTGAGCGCCATGCCCACCGCCCGCTACCGCGTCTTCGTCGACGACGCCCCCCTGGGCCAGGCCCAGCTCGACCTGGTGCGCGCCGTCCGCGTGGAGCAGGCCATCGGGCTGGCCGCGGCGGCAGAGCTGGAGCTGGTGCTGGGCACCGATGACCAGGGGGCGTGGCAGGGCTTCGACGACGCGCCGGCGCAGCCCTTCGCGCGCGTGCGCGTGGAGCTCAGCCCGGCCGAGGAGGCGCCCTTCGTGCCGCTGATCGACGGCCCGGTGGTGGGCCAGCGCTTCGAGCTGGAGGCCGCGCCGGACGCCAGCCGCCTCATCGCCGTGGTGCACGACGACAGCGTGCTGCTGGACCGCGAGGAGAAGGTGGTGGTCTTCAAGGACGAGCCGCTGGCGCGGCTGGTGCGCGGCCTGATCGAGGAGGGCGGGCTCACGGCGCGGGTGTCGGCCTCGCTGCCCGATGCGGCCTCGGCGCTGGAGCGCTGGATCGTGCAGCGCGGCACCAACATGCAGCTGCTGCGCACGCTGGCGCGGCGCCTGGGCATGTTCGCCTGGGTCGAGCCGGGGGAGTCGCCCGGGCGCTCGGTGGGCGTGTTCGAAGCGCTGGCGGCACAAGACGAGGGGCTGCCCGACCTGGTGCTGCTGGGCCAGGCGCGCAACCTGGGGCGCTTCAGCGCCAGCTTCGACGCGCTGCGCCCGCAGGCGCCGCGCGCCGCGGCGGTGCAGCTCGTGGACAAGCGCCAGCTCTCGGCCCGGGCCGACCAGGCCGGGGACCCGGCGCTGGGCGAGGAGGCGGCGCACGGCCTGGTCGAGCCCGCCGCCACGCTGCTGGCCCACACCCGCGAGGAGCAGGGCGACGTGGACGCCGCCACCGCCGCCGGGGCCAACCTCTCGGCCTGGGCCTACCGCGCCGAGGGCGAGGTGGACAGCGACCTCTATCCCGCCGTGCTGCGGCCGCACCGGCGGCTGCGCGTGACGGGCGTCGGGCCGCAGCTCAGCGGCGACTACCTGGTGTCGCGCGTGCTGCACCACATCGATGACGCCGGCTACCGCCAGCGCTTCACGCTGGCGCGCAACGCGCGCTCGGCCGCGGGCGCGGGCGGCCTGGGCGGCCTGCTCTCGGGAGTGTTCTGAGATGAACGAGGACAGTCTGGAGCACCTGGTCGTGGAGTTGGCGGCGCAGGCGCGCAGCCGCTTCTGGGGCAAGTACCGCGGCATCGTGCAGGACGTGGACGACCCCGAGGGCCTGGCGCGGCTGCGCGCCTACGTGCCCGAGGTGCTGGACACCGAGGTCTCGCCCTGGGCGCTGCCGTGCGTGCCCTATGCCGGCCCGGACCAGGGGCTGCACGCGGTGCCGCCGGTGGGCGCGGGCGTGTGGATCGAGTTCGAGGCCGGTGACCCGGCGCGCCCGGTCTGGGTCGGCGCCTGGTGGAGCCGCGACGAGCCCCCGGCGAACGAGCAGGGCAGCGCGCCCAGGCCGCCGCACAAGACGCTCAAGAGCGCCAGCGGCCTGATGCTGGCGCTCGATGACGACGCCCACACCGCCACGCTGTCCGACGCCCGGGGCAACAACCTCGTGACGCTGCAGGTGGACCAGGGCCAGGTGAAGGTGGTGGCCGCCACCAAGGTGATCGTGGAGGCGCCGCAGATCGAGCTGGTGGAGAACGCCCAGCACCCGCTGGCCTTCGGCGACAACCTGCTGCAGTACCTCAACCAGCTGGTGCAGGTGTTCAGCACGCACACGCACGTGGGCGAGACGGTGCTGGGCATTCCCGTGACGCCCATGATTCCCTCGCAACCCTTCCCGCCGGCGACGCCCTCGCTGCTGTCGACGCGGGTCAAGACCGGCTGAAACCGTCGGGAGGACGCCATGGCCGACAAGCTCAGGACCGGCACCGTCAACGACCTGGAGGACAGCCTGGCCGGCGCCATCGAGGCCGCCATGCAGGCCGAGTGGCATGCGGCCAAGGGGCAGTTCCTGCCCGACGGGGCGGCCGGGCAGGATCGGCGCATCCTGTTCGTGGCCATCGCCAAGGGCGTGCTGGGCTACCTGGAGGCGCACCAGGCCGAGCTGCTGACCACGGTGGAGAAGGACACGCTGGAGGGGCACGCGCACCAGCTGAGCTTCGGCGTGGATCGGGGCGGCTCATGAGCGAGGGAGCACCCGTGGGCGGCCGCCACCTCGCGTTTCCGTTCCGCATCGGCGCCGACGGTCGCAGCGCGGCGCCGGCGGACCTGGCCGAGCACGTGCGCGGCGAGCTGGTGCAGCTGCTGCTGACCGCGCCGGGCGAGCGCCCGTTCCTGCCCGGCTTCGGGGCCGGCCTGAGGCGGCTGGTGTTCGAGCGCAACGACCCGGTGGCCGCGGGCCTGGCCAAGGCCACGCTCAGCCGCAACCTCTCGCGCTGGCTGGGGCACCGCGTCGTGGTCGAGGTGCTGGAGGTGGACGCCACCGAGGCCCTGCTCAGCGTGGACCTGCGCTACCGCATCGTCGCCACCGGCGAGGTGCGCGGCATGAGGCTGCAGGGTGGAGGGCGCTGAGATGGCGGCCGACGCGGTGCTGCATCCCGAGCGGCTGATCGCGCGGGCACGGGCCCTGGACGGGAAGCTGGCCAACGGGCTGCGCCTGGCCTACCTCACGCTCGACCCCGCCGACCCGCCGCGCTTCGCCTGGCTGGACGTGGAGTTCTTCACCGACCACCAGCTGTCGCCGCTGCCGCCCAGGGAGATCTTCGAGGTGCAGGGCGGGGTGCGCCGCGGCCGCGCCGCGGTGGCGGTGACGCAGGTGCTGCCCGATCCCGGCGGCAGCCTGACGGCGCTGCGGCTGAAGCTGGAGCCGGTGGGCGACTACTCGATCTACACCCTGTCCACGCGTCAGTGGCCGCCGGGCACGGCCGCCGACCCGCTGGCGGCGGTCATGGACCCGCTGTTCAACCGGCTGGCCTTCAAGTTCCGCCCGGGCTGCTTCAACGTCAATTGCGCGCCCGAGGCCTCACCGGCGCCGGCCGAGGACACGGCCCCGGCCATCGACTACCTGGCGCGCGACTACGACAGCTTCCGCCATGTGCTCATGGCCGCCATGGCGCAGCGCGTGCGCGGCTGGGCCCCCACCAGCGAGGCCGACCTGGACCAGGTGCTCATCGACCTCATCGCCGCGCGCGGCGACGAGCTGGCCGACGCGCACGACCGCGTGCTGGCCGAGCGCGCGCTGGGCACGGCGCGCAAGCGGGTGTCGCTGGCGCGGCATGCGCGGCTGGTGGACTACCACGTGCACCAGGGCAACCAGGCCACCACGCTGCTGGCGCTGGAGGTGGCGGCGCCGACGGAGTTGCCGCCCAACCCGGCCGACGACTGCTTCGCGGTGTGGAGCGGCAAGGACTGGAACGCGCCCGGGGCGGTGGTCTTCGCCACGCTGCGCGGCCCGGGGCGCTGGCGCCGCCTCGTCTTTCCCGGGCTCAACCGCCTCACGCTCTACACCTGGGACGACACGGTGAGCGCGCTGGAGCGCGGCGCCACCAGCGCCGACCTGTGCATCGACGGCGACACCTCCGAGGCCCAGGCCCGGCTGCTGCAGGACCTGCTGCGCAACGCCACCGCGGCCCAGACCGGCGCCCCCGAGGACGTGGACGCCGCCGTGGAGCGGCTGCTGATCGAGGAGCGGCTCAATCCCGAGACCGGCACGGCGAACGGCCGGCGCACGCAGCAGCGCCAGCCGCTCACGCTGCTGCCCGGCGAGGAGCGGGCCACGGCCATGGAGGACCCGGTGAGGGGACGCTGGTTCTGCCGCGTGCGCTGGCGTGCGGAGGACGCGCTGCGCGAGCGCTACTGCTTCGTGCTGGACTGCGACGACACGCTGGTGCGCGACGCCACGGTGTTCTGCGCCAACCTGATGGACGTGGCGCACGGGCGCCCGCGCGTCACGACCTTCGTGCCCGAAGGCCAGGCGCTCGAGGGCGACGGGGGCGACACCGGGCTGGTGGCACGCCATGGCGCGCACTGGAGCGCGCTGCGGCGCCCGCTCGGCGCGGGTTGGGTGGACGCCGGCGCCGAGGCCTGGTTGCCGCGCGACCCGAGCATCGAACCCCTGGCCTGGCATGACACGCCGCCCGGCGGCGAGGAGCCGCCGCGCTCGACGCTGGTGGTCGAGGTTTCGGGCTACGCGCAGCCCTGGAGCGAGCACATCGACCTCATCGAGAGCGACGGCAGCGGGGAGCATTTCGTCGTGGAGTGCGACGAGGCCCAGGACGCGCGCATCCGCTTCGGCGACGGCGTCAACGGCGCGCCGCTGCCGCCCGGGGCCAAGCTCGTGTGCCGCTACCAGAGCGGCCAGGGCGAGGCGGGCAACGTGGGTTGCGACACGCTGGTGTCGGCCAGCGTGCCGGTGCAGCGGGTGTGGAACCCCTTCGACGTGCGCAACGGGCGCGAGCCGGAGCCGCGCGAGTCCATCGTGCGCCGCGCCCCCGAGGCGTTCAGGCTGCGCCAGCGCCGCGCCGTGACCCTGGACGACTACGCCGCCGCGGCCCGGCGCATCGAGGGCGTGGCGCAGGCGCGGGCGCGCCATGCCTGGTGCGGCTCGTGGCGCGCGGTGCAGGTGGTGGTGGACCCGGTGGGCGGCGGCGAGCCCGGCGCGGACCTGGTGGCGCGGCTGGCGGCCGCGCTGGACGCGCTGCGGCTCATCGGCGACGACGTGGAGATCCGCGCCCCGGCCTACGTGCCGCTGGACATCCGGCTGGCGCTGTGCGCGCACCCGGGCTACTGGGTCGAGGACCTGCGCTTCGCGCTGGAGGCCGAGTTCAGCGACGGCCACACGCCCGACGGCCGCGCGGGCTTCTTCCATCCCGACGCCTGGAGCTTCGGCCAGCCGCTGCATGCCAGCCGGCTCATCGGCCGCGCGCTGGCGGTACCGGGCGTCGAGCGGGTGCTGCGCGTGTCGATGCGGCGCTTCAACCCCGGCGTGGGCGGCGGGCTGGTGACGGTGGAGCTGGCGCCGGACGAACTGCCCGAACAGCTCGACGAGGTGCTGCCCATCGGGCCGTTCGAAATCCTGGTGGTGGCCAACGACCCCGACCGGCTGGAGCGCGGGCGCATCGCGCTCGACATTCGCGGAGGACGGCGATGAGCTGCGAGCACGACTGCCCCGGCGCGCCGGAGTTTCCGCGCCGCATCCACAACCGGCCCGGGCTGGAGCGCATCGCCTACCGCATCGGCGATTACGACGCGATGTGCGCGCACATGCGGGCGCTCCTTGACGCCGCGCCCGAGCTGGCGGCCTGGACGCACCGCGGCGCCGACGACCCGGGCATCGCGCTGGTGGAGGCGGCGGCGGTGGTGGGCGACATCCTGGCGCTGTACCAGGAGGCCTATGCCAACGAGGCCTACCTGCGCACGGCGCGCTGGCGCGAGTCGGTGGCCGAGCTGGTGCGGGTGCTGGGCTACCGGCTGGCGCCGGGGCTGGGCGGGCGCGCGCGCTTCGCGCTGGCGGTGCGGGGCGAGCGGCCGGTGCGCATCCCGGCCGGCTTCGGCATCACGGCCAAGCTGCCCGGCGCCGACAAGCCGGCGGTGTTCGAGACCGGCGCGGATTTCGACGCGGTGCCGGCGCTGTCGAAGTTCCACCTCTACCGGCCGCGCCAGGTGCCGTCCATCGTCAACGGCATGGACACGTTCCAGGTCGAGGGCGCAATGGAGCTGGCCAAGGGCGACCGGCTGCTGGTGGGCACGGGCGAGGCGGGCGTGCTGCTGCACACGCAGGTCCTGGTGGTGGACGAGGTCTGGAGCGCCTTCGGCGTGCGGCATGTGAAGACGCGCGCGCCGCTGGCCTCGCTGCGGGGCGCGGGCCTGCGCGTGTCCGGCGGCGTTTTCAGCGAGGTGTCCCGCGCCGGCACCGCCGCGATCGGCCGTGCCGTCTCCAGCACCGCCGTCCATGCGTTTTCCGCGGCCGCCGCCGGTACCGGCTTCAGCGCCCTCTCCGGCACCCTGTCCGGTGCCGCTGCCGGCACCGTCCTGGGCAGCAGCGCGCTGCAGCCGGTCTTCGGCCTGGACGGCTTCGCGACGGGCTTCTTCGAGCGGGTGCTGGGCGCGGGGCTGGGCGTGGCGCTGATCGGCTCCTCGCCCTCGCTGCGGGCCTTCAAGCTGGCGGCCACGGCGCGGCACTTCGGCCACAACGCGCCCGCCCGGCAGGTGGTGGTGGATGCGCTGGGCCGCGTGTCCGAGGCGGAAGTGAGCTTCGCGCGCCGGCTCGACCGCACGCAGGGCGGGCCCGCCGTGCCGGCGCTGCGTCGCGAGCAGCTGCCCCTGGACGGCGAGGCGGCGGAGTTCATCGCCGGCGGCACGGTGCTGGTGGAGCTCAACCTGTCCACGGCGCAAGAGGGCGCGCCGGCACGCAAGCGGGTGCTGGAACGCGCCGTGGCGCAGGTGGATCGCCAGTCGCTGGCCTGGGGCGGCATGGCCGGCGCCAGCACCGTGCTGGAGTTCGACGACGATCTGGCGCTGGACGAGCCCGAGGGCCGGCTGTCCTGGGCCGACGTGCGCGGCATCACGGTGCACGCGGTGGCGGGCCAGGCGCTCACCCTGCGCGCGCCGGCACAGCCGGTGCCGACGCCGCGCGGGCGTGAGCTGGACTTTTTCGGCCGGCGCGAGGACGCGGCGGCGCTGGCGCGGCGCGCGCTGCTGCTGGCGCTGCCCGAGGGGCCGCTGGTGGCCGGCGTGCAGGCGGTCGATCTCTCGGGCGCCGCCGCGGGCGAGCGCTTCTTCCGCCTCGCGCTGGACCGCGAGGTGGCGCTGGCCCTGTTCGACCACGAGGCGCCGGGCGTGGACGTGTACGGCAACCTGGTGCCCGCCACCGAGGGCCGCACGGAGGCCGAGGCGGTGCTGGGCCACGGCGACGCGCGCGCGGCCTTCCAGACCTTCGCGCTGCCCAAGGCCCCGCTGACCTACCTGCTCGACACCGCGCTGGTGCCGCCGCAGCAGCCCGAGCTGCAGGTGTGGGTGGCGGGGGTGCGCTGGCAACGGGTGGACAGCTTCTTCGGGCGCGGCCCGCGCGAGGCCGTGTACGTCGTGCGCGAGGACGCCGAGGGCCGCTCCTTCGTGCAGTTCGGCGACGGCCGCACCGGTGCGCGGCTGCCCTCGGGGCTGGGCAACGTGGTGGCGCGCTGGCGCACCGGCCACGGCGCGCATGGCCTGGCCGTCGAGCCGCCCGGCGCCGCCCGGCGCGTGGCCGGCTTCGAGGCCGTGTGGATGCTGGAGCCCGCCACCGGCGGCGCCCCGCCCGAGAGCGCGGCGCGGGCGCGCGAGGCCGCGCCGGGGGCGATGCAGAGCCTGGGGCGCATCGTCAGCCTGGCCGATCTGGAGGCCGAGGCGTTGGCGCTGCCCGGCGTGCTCAAGGCCCGCGCGGCCTGGAGCCTGCCCGATGGCGCGCCGCGGGTGGCGCTGACGGTGCTGGTGGCCTCCCAGGACCCGGCCGAGGCCGCCGCCATCGACCTGGCGCTGCGCCGCGCCCTGGCCGCGCGCGGGCCCGCGCGCTGGCCGCTGCAGGTCCTCGTCGGCCAGCGCCGCGCGGTGCGGCTGTCGCTGGTGCTGGCCATCGATCCGGCGCGCCGTCCCGAGGACGTGAGCGAGGCCCTGCAGGCCGCGCTGGGCGTGGAAGACGACGAGCCCGCCGACGACGTGGATCTGGGCGAGCACGGCCTGCTGCACTGGCGCCGCCGCAACTTCGGCGACCCGCTGCACGGCTCGCAGGTGATCGCCGCCGCGCAGAACGTGCCGGGCGTGCGCTGGGTGCGGCTGGAGCGCATGGAGCTCGCGCCGGCCGGGGCCGGCGCCGGGCTGGCGCTGCGGCGGCCCCTGGGGGCGTCGCCGGCGGCCACGCCGCCGAGCCGCCGCACGCTGCAGGTGTCCGCGCAACAGATGCTCTCGCTGGCGCGGGCCGACCTGGCGCTGCGCTTCGAGGACGACGGGAGTGCGCCATGAGCCTCATCGCCACCCGGCCCACCCTCTACGAGCGGCTGCCCGAGCTCTACCGCGAGCGCGACCTCGCGCAGGTGCCGCCGAACCAGTTGCGCGCGCTGGTCGATGCCATCGATGCCGTGCTGCAGGCGCTGGCCGCGCGCGTGGGGGCGCAGTACGACGACCTCTTCATCGAGACCTGCGAGGACTGGGTCGTGCCGTACCTGGCGGACCTGGTGGGCAGCTCGCACCTGAGCGGCGATCCGCGGACGCTGCGTGCCGACGTGGCGCGCACGGTGCGCCACCGCCGCCGCAAGGGCACGCTGGGCGCGGTGGAGTCGCAGGTGTACGCGCTGTCGCAGTGGGCGGTGCACGCGGTGGAGCTGCGCGAGCGCCTGGCCTGGAACATGCCGCTGAACCACCTGCGGCCCGACGCTGGCGGCGCGCCGCCCTGGCGCACGCGGCCGCATGACGACCTGCGCACGCCGGTGCGCGGCGGCACGGCGGCGCTGCGCTCCCCGGCGTGGCTGTCCTTCCTCGGTGGGCCCTTCGACCGCTTCGCCCACACGGTGGACCTCAAGCCGCCCCTGCGGATGACGGAGCCGCCGGTGGGCCGCAACGCACCGAGCCTGCCGCACCTGGGCGTGTTCCTGTGGCGGCTGGCGGACTACCAGACGCCGGGGTCGCGGCCCGCGCCGCCGCGCGCGCCCTGGAACCAGATCGAGCCCGTGGCCGCCGCGCCGGGCAGTGCGGACATCGCCGACTTCGCCGTGCGCTTCGAGCTGCACCCGATGGCCGAGCCGATGCGGCTGTTCGACACCCATCGCTTCCACGCCGACGACGATCCGCCCGACCTGGCGCGTCCCGGCGCCGTGCCGGGGCCCATGCCCGCGGCGCGGCTCACCACCGGCGCGCCGGCGGCGCAGCCCGAGGCCCACGTGCGCGTCGAAACCTACGCCGGCACGCAGCCGCCCCAGCCGGCCGACGACGCCCCGGGTCTGGTGCTGCACCTGCCCGAAGTGCCCTTCGCCGGCGTGGAGTGGCCGCTTCGGCGCGGGGCCAACCTGTGCGCGTGGGAGCTGGGCCTGCGGCCGCCGCTGCGGCCCTTCGAGGTGGTGGTCGATCCGGTGCACGGGCGCGTGGTCTTCGGGGTCGGCGGCTCCACCCCGGCCGACTTCGCCGAGCCCCTGGCGCAGGGGCTGCGGGTCTCCGCGACCACCGGCTTCACGGGCACCAGGCAGCGCGGCGGTGGCGTGGGCGCACAGCCGCTGCCGCGTGCCTTCGAGCCCCTGCCCGCGGGCGCCACGCTGGTGCAGGTGGACGGCTCGACCGTGACGCTGGCCGATGCGCTGGCGAACCTGCCCGACCGCACGGGGCCGCTGGTGGTGGAGATCGTCAACAGCGACACCCACACGCTGGACCTCGCGGCCGTGGCCGGCGTGCTCGACCCCGCCGGTGCGCCGGCGCTGGGCCTGCCGCCACCGCCGGGGGACGGCGGCGGCCGGCCCTGGACGCTGACGCTGCGCGCCGCGGGCGGACAGCGTCCGGTGCTGCGCCTGGTGCAGCCGCTGCGCTGGCGCCCGACGGTGATCACGGGCGTGCCCCAGTCCGCCTTCAGCCAGTTCAACGTGCGGCTGCAGGGCTTGTACCTGACGCGAGCGCCGGGATTCGCGGCGGGTGCGGCGCTCATCGAGCAGGCCGTGCTCAACCGGCTGCAGATCGAGGAGTGCACGCTGGACCCCGGCGGCGCGCTGCTGCTGGACGGCAGCGCCGCGGGCGGGCGCGCCCCGCTGCACCCGGCGTTGCGGCTCACGGCCGACCGCGGACTGGAGGACACGGAGCAGGAGGCCTTCGGGCAGACGCCGGAGATCGTGCTGCGGCACTGCATCGCCGGGCGGCTGGCCATCGACCGCGCCTACCTGGTGGGGCTGGAGAACAGCATCGTGGACGGCGGCGCGGGCGTGCAGGAGACCGCGCCGGCGCTGGCCCTGGGCGCGGCCACGGGTGATGCCGAAACGCAGTGGGGCGCCCCGGTGGCCTTCGACGGGCTGACGGTCTTCGGGCGCGTGCGCACCGAGCGCGCGCGCGGCGAGGGCGCGGTGTTCGTGCACCGGCTGGAGGTGCACGACAACCAGGACAGCCACAGCGGCCCGCTGTTCGCGCAGCGCGGCCGGCGTGGGGAAGAGGACGTGCTGGCGCTGTTCGCCAGGCCGGGGAGCTGCATCAGGCACAGCTGGTTTCGCGGCGCGGGCGACCGGCTGCCGCAGCACTTCGCCTGCGTCTTCGGCAGCCAGGGCGCGCGGCTGCGCTTCAGCGACGAGCGCTTCGGCCAGCCCGGCTACGCCCAGCTCGCGCTGGACAGCGACAGGCGCATCCGCGAGGAAGGCCCGGACGCGGACGAGATGGGCGCCTTCGGCTTCCTGCGCAACACCCACCGCTGGAAGAACATCTCCATCCGGCTGCGCGAGTTCGCGCCGGTGGGGGTGCGGGTGCTGTTGATTCCGGTGACTTGAGCATGGGCGGCCGGCGCACCACGGGGAGGCGACGCGCGCACCCGGGCGCGGGTCGTCGAGGAGAGCGGCATGAAAGGTGATTTCTCCTTCCTGGGCTTCGATCCGGCGAGCAACTACACCGGCGTGCGCCACCAGCAGGGCCGGGTGCTGCTGGACCGGGACTGGAACGATGCGCAGGAGATCGAGGCGCACTGGCGCGAGCGCGTGGCGGGCGACGCCTTCGGGCGGGGCGCGCTGGCGGTGCCCACCGCCTCGGCCTCGGCCTTCCGCGTGATCGAGGCGCTGGCCGACGCCGCCGGCGTGCACCTGACGCTGCAGGCCGGCCGGGCCTGGGCGGCCGGCCTGGGCGTGAGCCTGGACGCCGCCGCCACCCTGGACGCCACCTACCTCGCCCCGCCGCTGGCGTCGGCGGTCGATCCCGGCAGCATCGCTCCGGGCGTGCGCGACGCCGTGCTGCTGGAGGTGTGGGAGGACGCCATCAGCGGCTTCCAGGACCCGGCGCACCTGATCGAGCCCGCCCTGGGCGGCGTGGACACCACCGCGCGGGTGAAGGCGTGCTTCACGCTGCGGCTGCTGCGCCTGGACCCCAACCAGGACTGCCCGGCCGTGGCGGCACTGGTCGATGACCCGGCCGCCAGGGGCCACCTGAGCGTGACGCCGTCGCCGGCGCTCGTCATCACCGGCGACTGCCCGCTCGAAGCCGGCGGCGGCTACACCGGGTTGGAGCACTACCTCTACCGCTTCGAGGTGGCCGAGCCCGCCAACGGCCAGGCACGCTTCAAGTGGTCGCAGTTCAACGGCGGGCTGGTGGGGCGCGGCCGCTTCACGCCCGACACGCTTGATCCGCAAAAGGGCACGCTGCTCGTCACCGACAACGACCAGCCCATCAACACCTGCGGCCTGGCGAGCTTCTACCTGGAGGCACTGCGCTTCGATGCCGGGCTCGGCCGCTGGGTGGTGGACTTCACCGCCGACGCCAGCCTGTCCATGCCCGGCGTGCTGGTCCTGGCCGACACGGACGGCGTGTGGCCGGCGCCGGCCGACGGCACCGCGTTCTTCAGGCTGTGGAACGGGGTGTCGTCCATCGCTCACTTCGCCACCGGCGCGCCGGTGGACTTCGTGGACGGGCTGCAGCTGCAGTTCGATGCGCCGCTGGCCGACAACCGCAACTACCGCCCCGGCGATTACTGGTGCGTGCCCGTGCGCGCCAGCGGCGCCGCGTTCGACCCGCCGCTGTGGCCGCTGGACGCGCCGCCCCAGGGCCCGGCCTACCGCCGCGTGGCGCTGGCCGAGATCACCTGGAAGGCCGCGGGCACCGGCCATGTGGCCAGCTGGAAGGAGGGCGACATCCACGACTGCCGCAGCCTCTTCCGCCCGCTGAGCCAGCAGAAGATCTGCTGCAGCTTCGTCGTGGGCGACGGCCGCAGCAGCTTCGGCGACTTCGACAGCATCGAGCTGGCGCTGGCGCACCTGCCCGCCGCCGGCGGCGAGATCTGCCTGCTGCCGGGGCTGCATGCCACCAACGCCGTGATCCGCAACCGCACCGGCGTCACGCTGCGCGGCTGCGGCGCGCGCACGCGCGTGCTGCCGCGCGAGCGCACGCCCGACCAGCCCATCGTCAGTGTCATCGATTCCAGCCGCATCGAGATCCTGCACATCGACTTCGTCACGCTGGGCGGCACGGCGCTGTGGATCGAGGGCAGCGAGCCCGGGCGCTGCAGCGACATCGTGGTGGCGCAGCACCGCATCCTGGCCTGCACCCACGCGGTGTTCGCGCGCAATGCGGCGGAGTTGCGCATCGCGCACAACCGCATCCGCATGTTCGACCGCGCCGAAGGGCGTGCGGCCATCGACGTGGCCGGCACCGACCTCCTGGTCGAGGCCAACAGCGTGGCCCTGGTGCCGGCCGAGCGCACGCCGCCGGTGGACCCGGACGATCCGCAGGACCCGATCGACCCGGTGGACCCCTGCGTGCGGCTGGGCCTGGTCTACAAGCGGCCGCTGATTTTCAGCGCCTACGTGGCGAAGGTCTGGACGCTGCAGTTCCCTCTCGCGCTGCTGCTGGCGCTGCTCAAGCCCTGGCTGGCGCAGGGCGGCATCCAGGTGCGCGGCGGCAGCGAGCGCGTGCGCGTACGGGACAACGAGATCACGGGCGGCGCCGGCCATGGCATCACGCTGGGGGCGGTGCCGCTGCCCGTGCAGCCCCCGGCACCGCCGCCGGTGCCGACCTTCGAGATCGAGCGCGGCGACGCGGTCATCGTCGGCCAGGTGCTGGACCTGGAGGGCCGGCCGCTGGTGGGCGCGCAAGTCACCTTCAGGCAACGCGACACCGGGGCCGCGCGTACCGAGGACGCCGAAGCGCCCGATGCCCGGTTCAGGTTCGGGCTGGGGCGGGGCGTGTACGAGGTGAGCGCCACCATGGCGGGCCACGAGCTGGCGCAGATGCGGGAGAAGCGGCCCCAGGAGGGCCTCATCGAGCTCACCCTCCTGATGCGCGCGCGCCAGGCCCGGCCCGCACCCGAAACGGGCTTCCTGTACGACATCGCCATCGAGCGCAACCGCGTCAGCGCCATGGGGCTGTGCGGCATCGGCGTGCCGCTGCTGCCCGCGGTCGATGCCGAGGAGCCGCTGCAGCGCGCCCGCCGCCTGCTGGGCACGCCGGTGGTCGGGCTGCGCATCCTGGACAACCGGCTGCTCAACAACCTGCGCAACCCCTTCGACGTGGCACTGCGCGCGGCGGCGCTCACGCGCGGACTGGGCGGCATCTCGCTGGGCCTGGTGGACGACGCGCAGATCTGCGGCAACCGCATCGAGGGCCATGGGCGCAGCGGCGCCGACCCGGTGTGCGGCGTCTTCGTGCAGTACGGCGAGGCGCTGGAGGTGGCCCGCAACATCGTGCTGGACAACGGCGCGGCGCCGCGCACGCCCAACGACCCGGTGCGCGAGGGCGAGCGCGGCGGCGTGGTGCTGGGCCTGGCGGCGGCCTTCGGCCTGTTCGCCCAGCTGCGCAAGGGCGAGGAGACCGGCGCCGCGGCCAGCGCGGCGCGGGTGCTGGACAACCACGTGGAGCAGCCGGTGGGCAACGCGCTGCGGGTGCGCGCCTTCGGCCCGGTGCTGGTGCACGGCAACGTGCTCGCCAGCGACATTGCCGCCGTGGGCGGCATCGAGGCCATGGCCGGCGTCGTCATGCTCGCCAACCTGGCCGGGGTGCAGAACGCCGGGCAGATCGGGGCGCTGGCCGCGCTGCAGCTGCCCCTGCCGGCGCCGCTGCTGTTCAACGACAACCAGGTGCGTGCCGGCCCCGCGCATGCGGCGCCGCTGGTGCAGCTGCTGTTCAGCCAGGACGACCTGGGCGTGGCGGGCAACCAGTGCCACGGCGCGCAGTCCGGCAACCTGCTGGCCAACACGCTGGCCCTGGCGCCCAGCGTGCGCGTGCTGGGCAACCGCTGGCGCGAGACCGCGGCCGAAACCAGCCTGTCGCTGCTGAGCGTGGGCACCAGCGCCAACAACACCAGCTTCAACCAGGGCGACCACTGCATCGTGGCCGTGGACGCCAGCGCCGCGGGCCCGGCGCTGGTGGACTTCGGCAACCAGGTGCTCATCCCCAACGACCGCTGCGCCGAGTTCGGCAAGCTGGCCCAGGCGATCTTCAACCCGAACCGGAGCTGAGCCGCCATGGCAACCTACACCATCGTCAAGCCGGGCCGGCTGGGCCTTTCCGCCGTGCGTGCCGAGCTGCTCAACCGCGGCCCGGACAGCTTCGGGCAGGACCTGCAGGAAATCAGCGCCGCACTGAAGGCCGATGGCGAGGAGGCGCTGGCGCAGGCGCGCGAGCTGCTGCAGGCGGCGCAACTGCTGCTGCGGGAAGAGCAGCAGCGCCTGGTGGCCCTGGCGCCCGGCGACCTGCGCGCGGCGGCGCTGGACCGGGCCGCGACGCTGACGCTGCGCCACGTGCAGGCCCTGAGGCAACTGAGCGCGCGCGCCGCCATCCGGCCTCCGCGCGTGCAGCGGGGCGAGGCGCTGCTGCATGGGCGCGTCACCGACGAGCTCGACCGTGCTGCGGGGCCGCTGACGGTGACGCTGGCCGACGCCCGGGGCCGCCCCGTGCCGGACATCGCTCCTGCCACGGTGGACGCTACCGGCTACTACGCGCTGGTGGTGCCGGCGGAGGTGGTGGCCCGGCTGGGGGCCGAGGCGCGGCTGAGCCTCGTGCTCAGCCACGGCGAGGACAAGGTCACGCCCAAGCTGGAACCGGTGGCGCTGGCCGGCGGCGTCAGGGTCGTGGACGTCAAGCTGGACCCGGCGGCGCTGGGCAAGCTGCGCTTGCGGCCGGCGGCGGACACCCCGGCACGGCCGCGGCCGCCGGCCCAGCCGCCCGCGACGCCACCCCGCAAGCCGCGTGGGCCGGCGAAGGAATGAGCCGGTGGACGGGGCCGAGCTCTTGGAACGCCTGCACGCCGCCGCCGTGGCGGGCGACACGCCGGCGCAGGCGCTGGCGCGCGTGGGCGAGGCGCCGTGGATCGACAGCGCGCACCCCGACCATGCCGGCGCCTTGCGCCTGGCCGACTTTGCGCCCGATCCGCGGGCTCCGCAGTCCTTCCTCGTGCTGCCGGGCGACGCGCGGCGGGTCCTGTACTGGGGCCTGGCCGACGACCCCGGCGCTCCCCGGGTGGCCATCGCCGGGCTGGCGTGGCATGCCGACGGCAGCGCGCCACGGATGTTCCGCGCGCAGGTGCTGAGCCCTTGAGCCCCGGAGGCGTCCATGAAGGCCATCGCTCCCCCGACCCCGGCCGCGGCGGCCCGGCGTGCCCGGGCCGCCGCGGCTGCGTGGCAACCGGAGCGGCGTGAGCCCCCGCGCGGGGCCCTGGCGCGGCCGGCGACGGCAGCATCCGGCGGCTGCCCGTGCGGCGGTGGCTGCCCGCGTTGCGCGGGGGTGGGGCCGTCCGGGCCCGAGGCCCTGGTCGCCGACGTGCTGAGCGGGCCGGGTGAGCCGCTGCCCGCACCGGCGCGGCAGGCCTTCGAGTCCCGCCTCGGCGCCGATCTCTCGGGCGTGCGCCTGCACCGCGGCGCCGCGGCGGCCGCGTCGGCGCAGGCCCTGGCAGCGCGGGCCTACACCGTGGGCCAGCACATCGTGCTCGGCGCGGGCGCCTGGGCGCCGCAGTCGTCGGCCGGGCGGCGGCTGCTGGCGCACGAGCTGGTGCACACCCTGCAGCAGCGCCACGCCCGGGCCGTGCAGCGGCTGGCCGTGGGCCGCGCGGACGACACGCACGAGGCGGAGGCGGCGCGGCTGGCGCAGCGCGCCCTGCAGGACGGCGCCGCAGTGGGCCTGCCCACGCCTTCACCCTTGGCGGTGCAATGCCTGCAAAGGATCACGGATGCCGAGTTCGAGCGCAGCTCCGGCGCGGGCACGGGCCTCGCCGACGGCACGCTGAGCGCCGTCAACGGCGTGCACGGCAGCAGCTTCGAGGCGCGCAACTGCTTTGGCGTGGAGGGCTGCAACATCCACTTCGACTTCGAGAAGGCGTACGTCGGCACCTATCCCTACGGGGCCGCGAGCGGCCGTACCGTGCGCGGCGCCTACGTGAAGATCGTCATGCATCCCGACGCAAGCTGTTGGTCCTGCAACCGGCTGGAGGTCGTGCAGGTGCTGCGCAACGTGACGCGCACCGCGGGCGGCGCCACGGTGACGGCCGATCCGGAGAACGCCACGCGGCGTGAACGCTCGGGCTGGGGCGACGCATCGGCCCCATCGCGCGGCTGGCGGGTGGACAGGTTGACCACGGCAACCGACCCCTTCTATTCGCACTCCTGGACGTCGCAGAGCGGTGACTTCCGCACCCCGGCCATCCTGCGCGACGCCCCTGGCGACTGGGACACCGACCGGAATGCCGGCAAGGACTTCCAGAGCTGCCTGCTGTGCGTCAACGGCGGCAGCCGCGTCGCGCTGGGCTGCGTCACCTGGGGCTACTACATCGACGGCGCGGGCGCCGTCAGCTTCCATCCCCAGCCCGTGGCGTCTTGCGGCGGCACCACGCAACTGCGCGACGCCACGCAGCGCTGGGACCGCATTCCCGGCAACCAGCCCGTCAACCTGGGCAGCGTCTCCCCGGCCCGCCCGGCCGGGGAGACGCCGCGGCCCATCCCGCCCGGCGGCACGGCCGTGGCCTGAGGCCGACCCATGGCCATGGCCGCGCCCGTCGCCGTCCGGAAGCCGAGGGCCCATGCCGCCCCGGTGGCCGGCCGGCCGCAACGGCGCAGCGCCGGCCCTGGGGGCGCGCTCGCGGTGGCCGTCGCGGCCCGCACGAACGCTTGCGCCTGTGGCGGCGGTTGCCCGCGCTGCGCCGGCGCCGGCACGCGGCTGCCGCTCACCCGCCCCGGCGATGCCGCCGAACGCGATGCCGAGGCGCGGGCCGGCGCCGCCCTGCGTTCCTTGCCGGCACTGCCGCCCGCGGTGGTTGCAGGCGACGGCCAGGGCCTGCCCGGGGCATGGCGTGCGCCGCTGGAACGCAGCTTCGGCGCCGGCCTGGGCCACGTGCGTCTGCATGCCGGAGCCGCAGCGGGGGCCGAGGCCGCACGGCTGGGCGCGGCGGCCTTCAGCGTCGGGCCGCACATGGCGTTTGCCTCCGGGCGGCTGGCGCCGCACACCGAGGCGGGACGCCGGCTGCTGGCCCATGAGGTCGCGCACACGCTGCAGCCCGGCGCGCGGGGACGGCTGGCGCGCCAGTGCGCCGAAGCGCTGGCGGCCGTTTCCGTGCCGGCCGGGGATTCGCGGCTGCGCGCCTCGGCGCGGGTGGACCTGGGGCAGGTGCCCATCGGCAGCCAGATCAGCGCCACGCTGGGCGCCGACCTGAGCCTGCTGGTGCACGTGCCCCGCGCGCTGCAGCAGGCGCTGGCCCGCGGCGCACCCGACTGGCTGGCCGGGCCGCTGGGCAATGCGTTGGTGGACATCGACATCTCCGGCCGTGTCGGCACGCCCGTGGCCCCGGGCAGCGCCACCGCCGGCAACCGGCTGTGCGTGGCGGTGGACTTCCACGAGGAAGCGCCGGGCCGGTGGACGGCCGACCTGCGGCTGCTGCGCGGCGGGCGCATGGAGGTGCCGCTGGTGCTGAACATGGGCAGCGCCGTGGCGGCGCCGTCCAGCGCCACCCTGTTTCAGGCCGGGCCGGTGGGGGTGGGCATGCCCAGCGGCGTGGCGCGCCTGTCCATGAACCTGGAGGAGGACCTCACGGCCAGCTTCGGCCCGGTGGCCGTGCCCGCCGCCAGCGATCCGGCCGTGCTGTGGGACAGCATCCGCGTCCAGCTGCGCGAGCTGGTGGCGCTGCGCGTGCAGCGCATCGGCCTGACCGAGCTGACGCGGCTGCGCGGTGCGCTGGAGCTGCCGCTGAGCCTGGGCGGCCCGGGCGCGCGGGAGGGCGAGGGCGAACCCGCGCGGCTGTCGCTGAGCGTGCTGGGCGACCTGCGCCTGCGCAGCGAGCTGGACCAGCAGGCCGGCCGCTTCACGCTGCGGCTGCTGCCCAGCAGCGTGAGCGCCACGGGCCTGGGCGGGATCCTGGGGCTGGAGCTGTCGGGCCACGGGCGGCTGAGCGCGCCGCTGCCCTCCAGCCTGCGTCTGGGCGAGCTCGACGGCCCCTTCCTGCGCAGCCTCGTGGCCCAGGGGGAAGGCGAGGGCGGGCTGCGCGGGCGGCTGTCGCTGGCGGGGCTGCGGGCCGGGCGGCTGGAGGCCAGTTTCCGCGTGCGCGAGGGGCTGCTCAGCGGCGAGGGCAGCCTCCTGAGCCCGGTTGGCGTGGGGGGTGGCCGCTTCCGCTACGGGCTGGACCAGGGTTTCAGCGCCGAGGCGGGCATGGTGGGCTTGACGCGCCTGGTTATTGCGCCTCCGGACGAGCGGCCCGAGGCGGCCCGCTGGCTGGGCCCATACCAGGAGCTGGACCTGGGCTCCTCGGTGTACGGGCTGGGCCTCACCGGCGTGGCGCTGCGCCCGGGCGCCACCCATATGCTGTCCGCGGGCGTGGGCCCGCAGTTCGTGGGCGAGCCCGAAGGCGCCACCGGCTCGCTGCCCGGCACCGTGCGCCTGCCCGTGATCGACAGCCCGGTGGGCCTTTACGGGGGCGTGAGCTACCAGGTGAGCTTCGACTGGGACCAGTGGCTGGCAGGCAGGCGCTGAGGCCGGTACCGACCCCCTACCTTGCAGGCGCTCAGGCCGGATGGCCGGTGGACGAGCCGACCACCTGCGTCCGCGCGGCCGGGAAATCGCCGGCCGGCCGCAGCAGGCCCGGCTCGCCCGCCCCCAGGCTGCCGGCCTGGATAGCCTGGACGGCCGCCTCGGCACTTTCGAAGGCCGGCTCCAGGGCGTCGAGCAGCAGGTGGACCTCGCCGGCATAGGCCGGGGCCATGGAGTCGAGCAGGTCGGCCTCGGCGGTGAGTGCCACGGGCCGTGTCAGGCTGGGCAGCAGCCGCTCCAGCGCCACGATGTCCCGCACCCGGTAGACGCGGCAGCGCGCGTCGGCCTCGCGGCGGACGAGATGGTCGCCGGGCCGGCATTCGACGGCGCCGGCGGGAAAGGTTCGGGGCAGGGCGGTCATCGCGGGGCCTCGATGCGCCTCAGCGGCAGTCTCCGCAGCTGATCACTTCGCGCATGTTGGTCCGCACCTTGTAGAGCGGGCGTCCATTGGGCGCGTCGCCGGGGTTGTCGTCCCGGTCGAGCGCCCGGTCGCGGCCGGCGGGCCGGAAGCTCGGCCCCGTGCCCGGGCCGTGGATGGGGCGAGGGCCGTTCTTGCCGTAGACGTTGGTGGGATCGTTGCCGGCGCCGTCCATGCGGCCGCCCACGATGTGGAAGTCCCGCCAGGTGGGGTCGACGACGTTGCCCAGGTCATCCTCCGTCCGGATGTCGTACGTCCACAGCCAGAACTTCACCTGCCCGGCGCCGCAGTTGCCCACCGGGCACACCAGCCGGTCGAATTCCTTGGCCATGTCGGCATAGACGGCCGACGGCGGCGACGTGAACCGGTAGGTGCGCAACGCCAGGCCGGCGCAGTTGTAGCTCAGACGGTTGACGGAGGCGTCGTAGCCGGGATAGCTGCTGCAGGGCGTGCGCCGCAGTTGCTGCCTCGACAGCCGGCCGTCGGATTGCTGGAGCACGTGCGTGAGCTCGTGCGCCAACAGCCGCTGCCCGGCGTATGACGTGGGCGCGTACTCGGCGGCGCCGAAAAAGATGTCGTGGCCGATGGTGAAGGCGCGCGCGTCGATCTGCCGTGCCAGGCTGGCGGCCCGGCCGTCGCTGTGGATGCGCACGGCGGAGAAGTCGTGGCCGAAATGGCCTTCCATGTAGGCGCGCGTGGCGGCCGGCAAGACATGGCCGCCGCCCGCGATGGCGTGCTGCAGCGCGTGTTCGTACTGCGGCGTCACGGTGGGGCCCGGTGCCGCGGTGGCGCTGGGGCTACGCTGCACGGTGTCCTCCTCGGGCGCCGTGCCGGCTTGCTCCATGGCGGGTTGCCTGCCCTCCGGCGCGGGCATGCTGTCCGGCACATCCTCCGGCTCCAGCGGCTTGCGCCGCAGCAGGGGCTGGAGTCCGGCTGCGGCGCCGGGCTCGACCACGGCGGGGCCGCCGTGCATGACGGCATCGGCCATGCGATCGGCCTCCCGTTCGAAGCGGTCGTCGGGGGCGCCGATCGAGAGCCTGGAGCTGGCCTGGCAGCGTGGGCAACCGCCTCCGCAGGCGCAGTCGGACGAGCGCTGCGGCAGCCTGCGCATCAGGGCCGGCAGCACGGAACGGACTTCCGGCGCCGAGCGGTGGGCGCCGCTACCGCGCCTGGTCAAGGCTTCTCGTTGCAGCAGACGGGACATGGAGGGCTCCTCCCTTGCGAACCGAGGCGCCGCGGCTGCCGCCGGCGCGGCCGTGAGCGCCGGGCGCTTGCGCCTGCAGACCGGGCCGTGCGGGATTGACGGATACCTGGGCCGGTTGTACCTGCGCGTGCCCACAAGGCAAGCTCTATCCGACACGGCGGAGGGGCCGGCTTGATGAGCGGAAAGCGCGAGCACATGGTGTCCGTGCCCTTGCTGCCGCGAGCCGCAGGCCGGCCCTGCCTGGTGTGCGGCTCACTCCTCGCCGGGGCGATTAATTACAACATACACGGTTGAATCTGAACCGCAACCATAGCTGCTACGAACAACCACATCTCCAAGCCCCCCTTTTTTGCTCGCCTGTATTTCTCTTGATTCACCTGATTCGAGCAGCCGCAGCTCGACACGCGCACGGTCATCCGTGTGCGTCTGCGCTACCGAACAGCGCGGCGCACGCCCCTAGAGAAAGGAAGGTGGGAAAGAGGGCTTGAATCGAAACGGGGCGCTTCCGTGGTCGGGAACCGGAAGATTTCCAGAGAACCTTGTATGTCGCTTGCGAGTCCAGGGCGGGCGCTTGGCCCTGCCCTGGCGCGTCAGTCGTCGATCAGCATGCGCACCAAGCGCTGGATCTCGCGCACCAGCGCCGGCTTGTCCATGGCCGGGTCGCGCACGCTGCGCACCATGAGCCCGTCAAAGATCGCCGCCAAGGCCACGCCGCGTGCGCGCAGCGTGGCCGGGTCGAGCTGCACCCCGCGCTGCGCCAGCGCCGACTGCAGCAGCATTTCGCAGCGCTCGCGGCTGGCCGCCTCGGCGGCCTGCACCACGGCGGCGAGTTTCGGATTGCGGCCGGCCTCGGCCGCGACCTCCAGGCGCAGCGCGGCCGCAGGCAGCGCGGTGGTTTCGTCCACGCCGGCAGCCACCCCGTCGATCATGGCCTGCGCCACGTCGGGCTCGCGCAGCATCGCCGTGGCCTTGTCCAGCCACAGCGCCTGGTCGCGCGCGACGATGGCGCCGATGAGCTCTTCCTTGTTCTCGAACAGGTTGTAGATGTGGCCCGGGCTCATGCCCGCGGTGCGCGCGATCTCGGCCATGCTCGCGCCATGGAAGCCGCTCGCGCGAAAGCACTGCGCCGCGGCGTCCAGCACCTGCTGGCGCCGCAGCTCGGCACGCTCGCTCTCGCTGACCGGCGCCATCATCGGGCGGCCGCCGGAGTCGCTACGGCGGCGGTGGTACCGGATGTGGCTTCCCAGCCGCCACCCAAGGAGCGGTACAGCGACACGGCATTGAGCTGCTGCGACAGCGCCGTGGCGATGCGACCCTGCTGCGCCGTGTACAGCGAGCGCTGCGCGTCGAGCACGCTCAGGAAGTCGTCCACGCCGCGCTCGAAGCGCGCCTGCGACAGGAACTGTGCCCGCGCCGCCGCCTTTTCCAGCTCGGTCTGCGCCGCCAGCTGCTCGACCAGGCTCTGCCGCTGCGCCAGCCCCTCGGCCACCTCGCGGAAGGCGGCCTGGATGCTGCGCTCGTAGCTGGCGACGGCGATGTCGCGCTCCGCCTGTGCGACCTGCAGATTGGCGCGATTGCGGCCCTGGTCGAAGATGGGCAGCGCCAGTTGCGGCGCGAAGCTCCAGATGCCCGAGCCGGCACCGAACAGGCCCGACAGCGCGTTGCTGGCCGTGCCGATCGAGGCCGTGAGCGAGATGCGCGGGAAGAAGGCCGCGCGCGCCGCGCCGATGGTGGCGTTGGCCGCCAGCAGGTCGCGCTCGGCCTGCGCCACGTCCGGGCGCTGCAGCAGCACCTCCGAGGACAGGCCCGCCGGCAGCGGCGCGAAGCTCAGGGCCGTCGCCTCCGAGCCCGGCAGCAGCTCCGGCGGCAGCGGCATGCCCGCCAGCAGCTGCAGCGCCTGCAGGTCCGCCTCGGCCTGGCCGGCGTAGCGCGCGACGTCGGCCCGGGCCGATTCCACCGTGGTGCGCGCGCGCTGCACGTCCAGGTCGGAGGACACGCCCAGCTCCAGCCGGCGCTCGGTCAGCCGCAGCGTGTCGGACTGGCTCTTGAGCGTGGCCTGCGCCAGCTCCAGGCGCTGGCGGTCCGCCGCCAACGTCAGCCAGCTGCCGGCCACCTGCGACACCAGGCTGATGTGCGCGGCGCGGCGCGCCTCCTCGCTGGAGAGGAACTGCTGCAGCGCCGACTCGCGCAGGCTGCGCACGCGGCCGAACAGGTCCAGCTCGAAGCTGCTGAAGCCCAGCGTCGCGCTGTACTGGCGCGACACCGTGGAGCGGCCGCTGAGGCTCAGGTCCGCGGGCGTGCGCTGCGCGCTGGAGCCGGCCGCCACGCCGATGGCCGGCAGCGTCTCGGCCGCCTGCACGCCGTAGAGGCCGCGGGCGCGCTCGATGTTGAGCGCGGCGATGCGCAGGTCGCGGTTGTGGTCCAGCGCCAGCGCGATCGTCTTCTGCAGCCGCTCGTCGCCGAAGAAGGACTGCCAGCCGATGTCGGCCACCGGCGTGGCGGCGGTTTCGCCGGGCGCGCCCAGCTGTGCGGGCACCGGCGCCGCGGGGCGCTGGTACTGGGGCGCCAGGCTGGCACAGCCACTGAGGAAGGCAAGGGCGGCCACCGCCACGGCGGCCAGGCGGGGAAGGGATCGGTTCATCGAACGATTCATCTCAAGCTCAGGCAGGGTCGCCCGCGACGGCGGTGGAGGCGGCACCGGCCGCGGAAGGCGCCGGCTTGCCCTTGAAGCGGCTGCGCACGACGACGAAGAACAGCGGCACGAAGAAGATGCCCAGCACCGTGGCGGCGACCATGCCGCCCAGCACGCCGGTGCCGATGGCGTTCTGCGAACCCGAGCCCGCGCCGGTGGCCAGCGCCAGCGGCATCACGCCCAGGCCAAAGGCCAGCGAGGTCATCAGGATCGGGCGCAGCCGCAGGCGCACCGCCTCCAGCGTGGCGTCCATCAGGCCGTGGCCCTGTTCAACCAGGTCCTTGGCGAATTCCACGATCAGGATCGCGTTCTTGGCCGACAGGCCCACGGTCACCAGCAGGCCGACCTGGAAGTACACGTCGTTGCTCAGCCCGCGGCCGAAGGCGGCCAGCACCGCGCCCAGCACGCCCAGCGGCACCACCAGCATCACCGCGAAGGGGATGGACCAGCTCTCGTACAGCGCCGCCAGGCACAGGAACACCACCAGGATCGAGATGGCGTAGAGCGCCGGCGCCTGCGAGCCGGAGATGCGCTCCTGGTAGGACAGGCCGCTGAAGGCGATGTTGAAGCCCGGCGGCAGCTGCGCCGCCAGCCGCTCCACGGTCTTGAGCGCATCGCCCGAGCTCGTGCCCGGCGCGGCCTGGCCCTGGATCTGCACCGCGCCCACGCCGTTGAAGCGCTCCAGGCGCGGCGAGCCCGTTTCCCAGTGCGCCGTGGCGAAGGCGTTGAACGGCACCATCTCGCCCTGCGCGTTGCGCACCCGCCAGTCGTTGAGGTCGTCAGGTTGCATGCGGAAGGGCGCGTCGGCCTGCATGTACACGCGCTTGACGCGGCCGCGGTCGATGAAGTCGTCCACGTAGGAGCCGCCCCAGGCCGAGGCCAGCATCTCGTTGATGGAGGCCACCGACACGCCCAAAGCGCCGGCCTTGGCCTGGTCCACGTCGATGCGCAGCTGCGGCGAGTCGTCCAGCCCGTTGGGCCGCACGCCGGCGAGCGTGGGCTCCTTGGCCGCCATGCCCAGGAACTGGTTGCGCGCCTGCATCAGCGCCTCGTGGCCCAGGCCCGCCTGGTCCTGCAGGTAGAACTCAAAGCCGGTGGCGTTGCCCAGCTCGATCACCGCCGGCGGCGCGAAGGCGAAGGCCATGGCGTCGCGCCACTGCATGAAAGTGCCCATGGCCCGGCCGGCAATGGCGCGCACGCCGTTCTCGGCGCCCTTGCGCTCGCTCCAGTCCTTCATGCGCACGAAGCCGATGCCCATGTTCTCGCCACGGCCGGCGAAGCTGAAGCCCGCCACCGTGAAGATCGACTGCACCCGCGAGGCCTCGCTCTCCAGGAAGTGCTTCTCCACGCGCTCGATAACCTGCAGCGTGCGCTGCTGCGTGGCGCCGGCGGGCAGCTGGATCTGCGTGAACAGGATGCCCTGGTCCTCATCGGGCAGGAAGGACTGCGGCAGCCGCGCGAACAGCGCCGCCAGGCCCAGCACGAGCAGCCCGTACACCATCAGCCAGCGCTTGCGCCGGCCCAGCATGCCGCGCACCGCGCCCTGCGTGCCCTGGGTGCCGCGGTCGAAGCTGCGGTTGAACCAGGTGAAGAAGCGGCCATGGGCGTGGTGCTCGCCACGGTGCAGCGGCTTGAGGATGGTGGCGCACAGCGCCGGCGTCAGGATCAGCGCCACCAGCACCGACAGCGCCATGGCCGAGACGATGGTGATGGAGAACTGGCGGTAGATCACGCCGGTGGAGCCGCCGAAGAAAGCCATGGGCACCAGCACCGCGCACAGCACCAGCGCGATGCCGATCAGCGCGCCCGTGATCTGGCCCATCGACTTGCGCGTGGCCTCGCGGGGCGAGAGCCCTTCCTCGGTCATCACGCGCTCGACGTTCTCCACCACCACGATGGCATCGTCCACCAGCAGGCCGATGGCCAGCACCAGGCCGAACATGGTCAGCGTGTTGATGGAGAAGCCCGCCACCGACATCACGCCGAAGGTGCCCAGCAGCACCACCGGCACGGCGATCGTCGGGATCAGCGTGGCGCGGAAGTTCTGCAGGAACAGGAACATCACCAGGAACACCAGCACCACGGCTTCCACCAGCGTCTTGACCACCTCCTCGATGGACAGGCGCACGAAGGGCGTGGTGTCGTAGGCGACCACGGCCGTCAGGCCGGCGGGGAAGTTCTTTTCCAGGCGCTTGAGCTCGGCCCGGGCGGCGTCGGCCGTGTCCAAGGCATTGGCGCCCGTGGCCAGTCGCAGGGCCACGCCGGCGGCGGGCTTGCCGTTGTAGCGGGACTCGATCGAGTAGTTCTCGGCACCGATCTCCACCCGCGCCACGTCGCGCAGGTGCACCTGCCCACCCTCGGTGCTGGTACGCAGCAGGATGGCCTCGAACTGCTGCGGCGTCTGCAGCCGGGTCTGCGCCGTGATGGTGGCATTGAGCTGCTGCCCGGCTTGCGCCGGCGCGGCGCCGATCTGGCCGGCCGAGACCTGCGCGTTCTGCGCGCGGATGGCGGCGGCGACGTCAGCCGGCGTGAGCTTGTACTGGTCGAGCTTGGTCGGGTCCAGCCAGATCCGCATCGCGTACTGCGCGCCGAACAGCGTCACTTCGCCCACGCCCGGCACGCGGCTGAGCGGGTCCACCAGCTGCGCGGACACGTAGTCCGAGATGTCGTTGCGGTCCATGGAGCCGTCTTCCGACACGAAGCCCAGCACCATCAGGAAGTTGATGCGGCTCTTGACCACCTGCACGCCCTGGCGCTGCACCTCCTGCGGCAGCAGCGAGGTGGCGGCGGCGAGCTTGTTCTGCACCTGCACCTGCGCGATGTCGGCGTTGGTGCCGGCGGTGAAGGTCAGCGTGATGGCGACGTTGCCCTGCGCGTCGCTGGTGGACGACATGTAGGTCAGGCCGTCCAGGCCCTTCATGCGCTGCTCGATGATCTGCGTGACCGTGTCCTCCAGCGTCTTGGCGGAGGCGCCGGGGTAGGTCGCGTTGATGGTGATCTGCGGCGGCGCGATCGGCGGGTACTGCTCGATGGCCAGCGTGCGGATGGCCAGCGCGCCGGCCAGCATGATGATGATCGCGATCACCCACGCGAAGATGGGGCGATCGATGAAGAAGCGTGACATGGATAGCGCCTCGGATGATCAGTTGGCGGTCGCGGCGGTGACGCCGGAGGCCGACGAGGCCGCCGGCGCCGCGGCGGCCGGGGCAGGGGGCGCGGAGGCCGCGGCGGACGGGCCGGCCGGCGCGCCGGGCACGCCGGCGGCAGGGGCGGAGGCCGACAGCGCCACCGGCGTCACCGGCGCGCCCGGGCGCACCTTCTGCAGCCCGTCGACGATGAGCTTGTCGCCCGGCTTCAAGCCCTCGGTGACCAGCCACTGGTCGCCCACGTTGCGGTCCACCTTGAGCGGGCGCGGCTGCACCTTGTTGTCGTCGCCCACCACCATGGCCAGCGCGTTGCCCTTGGGGTCGCGCGTGACGGCGCGCTGCGGCACCAGGATGGCCTGCGAGGTCGAGCCTTCCTCCAGCAGCGCGCGCACGTACATGCCCGGCAGCAGCGTGCCCTTGGGGTTGGGGAACACGGCGCGCAGCGTGACGTTGCCGGTGCTGGCATCCACCGTCGCCTCGGCGAACTTCAGCGTGCCTTCCACCGGGTAGTCGCTGCCGTCTTCGAGCTGCAGCTTGACGCGGGCGCGGCCGGCGTCCACGCGCTGCAGCCGGCCGGAGGCGAAGTCGCGCTGCAGCTGCAGCAGCTCGGCGCTGGCGCGCTGGATGTCCACGTAGATCGGGTCGAGCTGCTGCACCGTCACCAGCGGCGCGGCCTGGCTGGCGGTGACCAGCGCGCCGGGCGTGACGCTGGAGCGGCCGGCGATGCCGGCGATGGGCGCGCTGACGCGGGCGTAATCGACGCGGATCTGCGCCGTCTTCACCGCCGCGGCGGCGGTGGCCACGTCGGCACGGGCCTGCAGCAGCTGGGCCTGCGCATCGTCGCGGGCCTGCTTGCTGACGGCGTCGATGGTGACCAGCTCGTCATAGCGGCGCGCGCGCAGCTCGGCGGTGGCCACGTTCGCCTGCGCCTTGGCCAGCGAGGCGCGCGCGCTTTCCAGCTCGGCCTGCAGCGTGGAGGGGTCGATCTGGTAGAGCGTCTGCCCCGCCTTCACGAAGCTGCCTTCCTCGAACAGCCGCTTCTGGATCAGGCCGCCCACCTGCGGCCTCACCTCTGCCACCAGGTACGGTGAGGTGCGGCCGGCGAGCTCCGTGCGCAGCGTCAGCGGCTGCGCCTGCACCGTCAGCACGCCCACCTGCGCCGGCGGTGGCGCGGCCGGCGCCGCGGCGGGCTGCTCGCCCTTGGAACAACCCACGAGCATGACGGCCGAGCAGGCCAAGGCCAACAACGTGGTGGTGAGGGTCAGGCGGTGAGGCGGACGCAGCATGGGATAAGCAGGCGCACGCGGCGCCTGGAGTCAAGTTTCTGAATGAACGTTCATTCTACGGGTTTCACCGGAATGCTGCAGAGCAGCAAGCGGCACCCGCGCAACGTTCGCTGGGTGGAAACCCGGACTGTCCCGCCGGCTGGAAGACAACGTCGGCGGCGAGGAGGGCGGCGCAGCCGAAGGCAAGCCAAAGGCCCGGTCACGGGCGACCGCGGCGCTGCGCCGGCACGCTCAGGGTGGCGGCGCGTCGAAGACCTGGCGCAGGTACGCGAGGAAAGTGGTGTCGGTGGCCAGCGTCTTGCCGGGCGAGTCGGAGAGCTTGGCCACGGGCTGGCCGTTGCAGCGCACCAGCTTCATGACGATGTTGAGCGGCGTCAGGCCGAGGTCGTTGGTGAGGTTGGTGCCGATGCCGAAGCCGCACTGGGTGCGGTCGCCGAAATGCCGGTACAGCGCGATGGCCTTGTCCGAGTCCAGGCCGTCGGAGAACACCAGGCGCTTGGTGTGGGCGTCGATGCGCAGCTTCTGGTAGTGCGCCAGGGCCAGCTCGCCCCACCAGTACGGATCGCCCGAGTCGTGGCGCAGGCCGTCGAAGAGCTTGGCGAAGTAGAGGTCGAAGTCGGCGAGGAAGGCGCGCATGCCCACCACGTCGGTCAGCGCCGTGCCCAGGTCGCCACGGTATTCCTGCACCCAGTCTTCCAGGGCGGCCTTCTGGTGGTCGCGCAGCCGCACGCCCAGCGCCTGGTACATCTGCAGGTACTCGTGCGCCATGGTGCCCATGGGTACCAGCCCCAGCTCCCTGGCCAGGTAGACGTTGGACGTGCCCTT
The DNA here is from genome assembly GCF_012927045.1 of Azohydromonas caseinilytica. Taxonomy (GTDB): domain Bacteria; phylum Pseudomonadota; class Gammaproteobacteria; order Burkholderiales; family Burkholderiaceae_C; genus Azohydromonas; species Azohydromonas caseinilytica. The sequence continues at coordinate 56,880 of NZ_JABBFW010000013.1, forward strand.
GAAGAACTGCGGCAGCGCCTGCTGGAAGGTCGCGACCACCTCGCGCTGCCACGCGGCGCTGAAGCGGCGGCGGATGCCGAAATCGAACAGCTCGAAGGGATGCTGCAACGGCGGCTCGGCCCCGAAGGCGCGCAGCCGCTCGATCTTGGCCTGCAGCCGGCGCCGGCCCTCGGCCAGCGCGGACGCGGCATCGAAGCGCCGGTAATGCAGCTCGCTGACGATGGCCAGCACGTAGATCTCGAAGCCCATCACGTGCACCTGCGGTCCGCGCGCCACGATGTGCAGCTCGTCGCCCTCGGCCCAGGCCTCGATGAAGTCGCGCTGGAACTTGAAGATGCGTAGGAAGTCCACGAAGTCGCTGCTGATGAAGCGCAGCGAGCGCAGGTAGTCCAGCTCCGGCCGGGTGAAGCACAGCTGGCACAGCGCATCGAGCTCCCGCTGCACCTGCGGCAGCAGCGCGCCCAGCTTCGGGCTCTCGCGGTTGCGGCACACGAAGCGGTACTCGGCCTGCGTCTGCGGATGCCGGTGCAGCATCGCCTGCCACATCGTGAACTTGTAGAGGTCGGTTTCCAGCAGGCTTTGGATGACAGGGGACATCGGCGGCTCCGGAGGCAGGTATCCGCCCGGGAACCCAGCAAGCGGCACGCCGCGCAGGCCGGTGCACAGCGCGTCCGCACACCGTACCAATTTACATAACCATCATTGACGCAGTGCTGACTGTGTAGGCGCCGAGTAGCAATGCCGCATTCCAGCCAGAGAGGGACGCCGCGCCGAGCGCGCCCCGGCCGCCGCTGCTCAAACCTCCGTCACCCACCATCCGCTCATCAGGTTCTCGGGTCGTGACCGTGCCCGCACTTGCGCGCTGGCCTCCCAGGCGTCGCGCCGCACGCCCAGGCCGGCGTACACGCCGTATCCGTCGCCAGCCCGGATCTGCGCGCCGGCCTGGAGGCTTTCACCGGCGGAAATCGCTCCTCCGGCCACGATGCAGCCACCGCTCCTGATCCCCCAATGGGCATGCAGATGCCGGTAGCAGCGCAGGTCCGCGCCGACCTCGATGCCGTTGCCGGCCCGGATGTCGCCCAGGCCCGTCAGGTGGCCTCCGGTCTTGAGACCCTGCTCGCCATGGATGGCGCCATTCGCCAGCATGTCTCCCTCGACATGGAGGTTGCCCCGGACCTGCAGGCTGCCGCCGCAGAACAGTTCCCAGCCGGCGCGCAGACGGCCCTCGCAGCGCAGGCTTTCTCGAACGTCGATGCCCCATCCCGCCTTGACGTCCTCGCCGGCCCGCAAATGCCCGCCGCACCAGATCTGCCCCGCCACCTGCACGTCCTCCCCGGCGTCGATCAGCGTGCCGGCGCGAATACCCCCGCCGGCTCGGATGGAGCGGCCGGCCCGCACGATCGAGCTCACCTCGATGCCCGCGCGCACTTCCAGCGTGCCGGCAAAGACGATCGCATCGGCCTCGATCGCGTCCACGCGCAGCACCGCGTCAGTGGGTCCGAACTGGTCGAGAAGCCAGAGCGCATCGTTGACCCGTCCCGCGGCCACCAGGGCGTCCAGCAAAGGCTGGTAATCGCTGCCCTCCTGGCGATGGCGCAGAAACCAGCGAAGTCCGTCGGCGCAGGGGCGCTTGCTCTTGATGAAGCTTTTGGTGAGTTGCATGGCAGTCGATCTCAAGATGGGGTTCATCAGCACGGGAGCACCGTCGCGCCCGACCCTTGGAAGGCCTTGCCGTCATGGCAAGCGGAGCTCATCGGCGCCGCCTCCCGACGCATCCACTCGCTTTCCCGGCGGCTGGCAAGCGCATCGAAACCCATCGCCGGGCGCTGCGGCCGGGCATCGGCTTCCAGGTACGGCAGCGCGGTGCGAGGAATGAACAGCACGTCACAGCCCGCCTTGGCCACCAGTTGCCGGGCCACGCTGCCCATGCGCATGCCGCCCGCCACGGACTGCCCTTGCCCCTCCCGGCCCATGACGATCAGGTCGGCAGCCATGGCTTTCTGCCGCTCCAGGCTCAGGCAAGCGGGGTCACCATGGCCGACCGAGCATCCGGCGGCATGGCCGTTCGCCAAGGCCGTTGCCGCCCTGAGCCGGCGCAGGCACTTTTCACGCGCGCTCCCGACGTAGTCGAGGATGGCCTGGGCCGGCACGTTGGCGGCCCGCATTCGTGTTTCCCGGTGCGTGCTCAACGCATGGAAAACCTCCACCGAGCGGTCGGACACCATCTTCAAGGCCAGGCGCAGGGCCGCTTCGCTGCAGTCGGCGAAGTCCGTCGGGACCAGCACCCGGGAATAGGCCGAGGCGGCGGGACTCTTGACCACGAGAACGGCATGCCGCGCAAGCTGCATCAGCCGCGCGGCCCGGGTGCCCAGCACCGAGTCATGGAGAGGATTGCGCGTCTTGGCGCCGACCACCAGCAGATCGGCCTCGTGCGCGAGCAGGCGGATGTGCTCGAGCGCATCACCGACCCGGACGACCACGCTCGCATGGATGTCGTGGTCTCGCGCCAGCCCAGCCGCTGCACGGCCCAATGCCAGCTGTGCCCGCGTGATGCGCGCGTCGGTCCCGAGGGCGGGGGCAAAAAGGCCGTACGGCAGCCTGAGCACCGACGGAGCCAGCACCTGCAGCAGCGTCAGCCGGGCCTCGAAGCGGGCAGCCAGCAGGCCTGCGCGGCGCACGGCATTGTGGGCGGCATGGGAAGCGTCAACGGCAACCAGGATCGAACGGAACATCGGGTCACTCCGTGCGTGACAGCCGGCAGCACAATGGTTGCGCCGGCATGCATGAGCCACCAGAGCGCGCAGGGCAGCGCCTGCCGCATGCCCGCTGCGCGGCTCTGGACCAGAGGGGTGAGGACATGGGCGGGTCGCGGCCCGCCGGGCACTACAGCGTGTAGTCGCCGCTGGCCTCGGGCTGGAAGTGGATCGCGATCACTTGCGCCGCATGCTCGCGGCCGTCGGGAGCCGTCCAGCGCGCCACCGATCCCACGCGCAGGCCGAGCAGGCTCGCGCCCGCCGGTGAAAGCACCGACACGATGCCTTCGCCGGCTCTGGCGTCGCCGGGATAGCCCAGGGTCAGGGCATGGGTATCGGAGGTGGCCAGGTCCTGCAGGACGACCTTTGAGCGCATCGTCACCACGTCGGGCGGGATGTCGCGCGAAGGCACCAGCGCGGCGTTGTCGAGGAGTTCCTCGACCGGGTCGGCCAGGCGCGGGTCCAGCCGCCGCCGGTCATCCGGCACCAGTTCCAGCAGCCGGGTGTGGTCCAGGACCGTGAGCGTGCGCTCCTCGTGGGCAAATACTTCCATGGGACTTCTCGTCGCAAGGCAAAGGCGGGCCGGCCCGCAGGCACAAGGGCACAGGCACGCCACAGCGCGGGTGGAAGGGCCCGGCGATCGAAGGTTTGCGCGAAGAAGCGGAGGAAGGGAGATCGCCGGGCCTAGAGATGTGCGGCCGGCTGTAGAAGCCGCGCCGCCGTCCAGGCGAAGCCCGCGGGCATGCCCCGTCGAGCAACCGTGAAGGTCGCTCGCGAAGCCATGGCCGGCTGCGGGCAAGGGGTGGCGCGGTAGATCATTGGGTCATCGTAATGCCGAAGCGTTTCTTGTCAAGCTCAGGGGCAACACACTGGATGCGCAGACAACCTTATGGAAGCATCGCCCGGGCCGCTGCCCTGCGCGGACCGCGCGCGAACGGCGCACATCCCGCCGTGATGTGCGAGTGCTCCCGGCGGGCTGCGGCACGGGGCGTCATGGCTTGGCGCCAATGTCGATGCGCCCTCACCCACCACGGCATTGGCCCGGGACCCGCACGCGGCAGCCGGCACCGGGCCGCCGCATGAGCGGGCTTCAGGCCCCGCGTCAGAGGCTGTAGTCGCCGCAGGCCTCGGGCTGGAACAGCAGCGCCAGCACCCGCGCCTGCACCGCCCGGCCCGTCGGCGGCCACCAGCGGACCAGGGCCCCCACGCGCTGGCCCAGCAGCGCGCTGCCCAGCGGCGTCAGCACGGACACGAAGCCCGGCCCGCAGTCCTCGGGGTAGCACAAGGTCAGGGTCATGCAACCGTGGTCGGACAACCGCTGCAGCAGCACCTGGGAATTCATCGTCACCACGTCGCACGGCACGCGGCGGCTCGGCACCAGCAGCGCCGTCTCCAGCACCTCGGACAGCGGTGCATACGGCGCGGAGTCGGGCTCGGTATGGCGTATCCAGCGCAGCACGCGGACATGATCGAGCTCATTCAGGACGCGCTCGTCCTCACGGACACCAGCAGGGCGGCTCATTGGGATTCCTTGATTCAACGGGCGCAATGAAGCGGGGCCCGGCGATCAAGAAATGCGCGAACAGGACGAAGGCCGATCGCCGGGCCTACCAATGCCGGGCCGTGCGGCCCGGCACGCACGCTCGTCGCGTGCGTACAGCGGTGGCAGGCAGGGTGGGCATGCGCCCGAGGATAGCCCCAACCGGCTTCACCGGGCTCGACGCGGGACTCAGGGACAACCATAGGCCGCGCCTCGCCGCCGTGTGTCACAGATGCGCCAGCGCCTCCACGATCGGCCGGCGCACTGTGCGCCGGCCCACCCAGGCCGAGGCCAGCAGGGCCAGCAGCGCCATCGCCAGCACCGTGACGACGACGGGCAGCGGGTCGAGGTCGATGCGCAGTGGATAGCCCACGCCGTAGCCCGGCGGCGGCGGCATCTGCACCGGGAAGGCCCGCAGCAGTCCGGCCACCGACACCGACACGCCCGCGCCCAGCAGCGCGCCACCGCCGCCGAGGATGAGACCTTCCAGCGCCAGCGCGCCCAGCAGCTGTCCGGGCAGCGTGCCCAGCGCGCGCAGGGTGCCGATCTCGCGTGTGCGCTCGACCACCGCCGCCGCCATGGCATTGGCGACCACCACGACCACGATCACGCCGATCACCAGCCCCATCACGCCGAAGATGCGGTGGTAGAGCGCGCGCACGCTGTCGTAGAAGCCGGCCTGCGCCTGCCAGTCGCGCACCGCCAGCCCCGGCAACAGCGCCGACAGGCGCTCCCGCGCCGGCGCCACGTCCTCCATGCCGCGCAGGAACACGCTCAGGCTGGAGACGCGCTGCGTGCCCAGCAGCCGCTGCGCCGTGCCGAGATCGGTGTAGAGCTGGCGCTTGTCCAGCTCGGGCACGCCGGTGGCGATCACGCCCCGCACCGTCACCGCCATCGTCGCCAGCGTGCCGCGCGTGCCGGTGGCCAGCAGCGTCAGCCGGCTGCCCGGATGCGCCCTGAGGCTGTGCGCCAGCTCCTTGCCCAGCAGCACCCAGCCGCCCGCGCCGTCCCGCGCACCTTCACCCGCGGTCGGCATCGCGCCCTCCACCACGTCGAGAAAGCGCCCCTTGGCCGCGACCTCGGCAGCGACGTCGATGCCCAGCGCCACCATGCCCACCGACTTCTCGCCGTTGCTCAGCAGCCCGCTGAACTCCACGCGCGGCAGCACGTGGCGCACGGCCGGGTCGCGGCCCAGCCGGGCGCCCAGGCCGGCCGCGTCGTCCAGGCCGTGCTGCAGCGGCATGCTTTCGTCGTCCTCGAACTGCTGCGGCGTGCCGATGGCGAGGTGGCCGCTGCCACGCACCGCCACCTGCTCCAGCGCGTCGAAGGTGTAGGCCGCGAAGCCGCCGGCCAGCAGCAGCGCGGCCGTGCCCAGCGCGGTGATGAACAGCGCCACCAGCGAGCGGCGCCGGTTGCGCTGCAGGTTGCGCGCGGCGAACTGCAGCCACCTCATGCCGCGCTCCAGACCGTCGCAGCAGCAGCGGCTGCGGCGGCCGGCGCGGTCTGCACGCGCCCGTCGAGCAGCGGCACGACCCGGTCGCAGCGGCTGCTCAGGCGCTCGTCGTGCGTGGCGAAGACGAAGGTGACGCCCTCGTCGCGGCAGCGCTCGCGCATCAGTTCCAACACCGCGTCGGCGGTGTGCGAATCGAGGCTGGCGGTGGGCTCGTCGGCGATGACCAGGGCCGGGCGCTTCACCAGCGCGCGGGCGATGGCCACGCGCTGGCGCTGGCCGCCCGAGAGCTCGTCCGGCCGGTGCCCGGCATGCGCGGCCAGCCCGACACGCTCCAGCGCCTGCGCCACGCGCCGCCGGCGCTCGCCCTCGGGCAGCCCGGCGATGAACAGCGGGTACTCCACGTTTTCCGCCGCCGTCATCACCGGCACGAGGTTGAAGTTCTGGAACACGAAGCCGATCACGTCGCGCCGCAGCAGCGTGCGCCGGCGCTCGCCCAGGCGCTGCACCGGCTCGCCGCGCAGCAGGATCGAGCCGGCATCGGGCAGGTCGATCAGCCCGCACAGGTTGAGCAGCGTGCTCTTGCCGCTGCCCGAAGGGCCGGCCAGCGCCAGCATCTCGCCGGCGCGCACGTCCAGGTCCACGCCCTGCAGCGCCGCCACCAGGTGCCGGCCCAGGCGGTAGGTCTTGCGCACACCGCGCAGCGTCATCACCAGCGTTGCCGTCACTCGCGGTGCCTCCCCGTCGCGTTACCCTGCCGCGGCCTGGGCAGGCGCCTTGCCCAGAGTCCGCCTCACCCCCGCACGCCGATGCTCCTCGACGCCGCCATCGTCCTGCTCACCGTCGCTGCCATGGAAGGCCTGGCCTGGCTCACGCACAAGCACGTGATGCACGGCATCGGCTGGGGTTGGCACGCCTCGCACCATGCGCCGCGCCGGGGCTGGTTCGAGAAAAACGATCTGTATGCCCTGCTGCCCACCGGCGTGGCCGTCGCGCTGATCTGGTTGGGCCTGAACGGGCATGCGCCGCTGCAGTGGGTGGGCGTGGGCATGACGGTGTACGGGCTGCTGTACTTCGTCGCCCATGACGGGCTGGTGCACCGGCGCTGGCCGCTGCGCCTCACGCCGCGGCGCGGCTACTTGAAGCGGCTGGTCCAGGCGCACCGGCTGCACCATGCGGTGCGCACGCGCGAGGGCGCGGTGTCTTTCGGCTTCCTGTGGGCACCCTCGCCACAGCGATTGCGGAAAGAGTTGCAGGCGCTGCGCGAGCGGCGTGGGCCAGCCACTGAGACCAACGATCTGCCCGCCTGAATCCTGGCGCGTTGCCACGGAAATAACCAGATCGTTCACCCCAGTTTCACAGTCAACCCACTCGGCGGCATATGAGCGGGAAAACCGTTGCTCTCTGGTTGACAATCCTGCCGTCTTTCGCGGGGTGACGGTGACTCGGCCTCACGCCCGCCACGGCCGCTGCCACAGCCCTTCGGCGCGCGGGCGCGCCGGCAGCGCGCGGGCGGCCAGCGCCACCGCCATGCCGCGCGCCACAAACCACGCCTTTTCCGCGCCCGAGGTGCGGGCCCGCGCGTCCCAGGCCTGGGCGCCGCGCTGGCGCACCTTGCGGCCGATCTCGCGGTACACGCCGCGGGCGGTGGCCACCGACCAGGCCGAGCGCACCGGCAGCGCGCCGAGGCCCAGCAGCGCCGAGGCGTAGTAAGGATCGGCCGCCGCCACCACGCGCGCGGCCACGCCGGCCAGCGCGGCGCGGTGCCGCGGCTCGCCGACCTCTTCCGGCGGGATGCCCGCGGTGTGCAGCCACTGCAGCGGCACGTAGATGCGGCCGATGGCGGCGTCCTCGACGATGTCGCGCGCGATGTTGGTGAGCTGGAAGGCCAGGCCCAGGTCGCAGGCGCGGTCCAGCGTGGCGGCGTCGCGCGTGCCCATCACGCGCGCCATCATCAATCCCACCACGCCGGCGACGCGGTAGCAGTAGAGCAGCGTGTCCGACAGCGTCTCGTAGTGCTCGCCTTGCACGTCCATGCGGAAGCCGCGCAGGTGCTCCAGCGGCAGCATCGGCGGGATGCCGTGGCGGCGCACCACCTCGGCCAGCCCGTCGAAAGCGACCTGGCCACAGCTCCGGCCGGCACAGGCGCGGTGTGTCAGCTCCTCCAGTTCGGCCAGGCGCTGCAGGCTGTGGCTGCGGTCGCCCTCGCGCTGGCCGTGACCCAGCTGCTGGCCGTCGATCACGTCGTCGCAATGCCGGCACCAGGCGTAGAGCATCACGGTGCTGCGCCGCGTGGCCGGGTCGAACAGCTTGGCGGCGGCGGCGAAGCTGCTGGAGCCGGCCTGGATCGCCTGCCGGCCATGGCGGGCCGCGTCGGCGTCGGCCGTGGCGCCGGACAGGGCCCGGCGCAGCCGCAAGGCGCGCAGCGAGGAAAGGGCTTCGTTGCGCAATGCGCTCATGTGAGGTCCTCCAGCATCAGCCGCGCCGTCGCCTTGGCCGAGCCCACCACGCCCGGCACTCCGGCGCCGGGGTGGGTGCCCGCGCCGGTGATGTAGAGGTTGGGGATCACGGCGTCGCGGTTGTGCGGCCTGAACCACGCGCTTTGCGTGAGCACCGGCTCCAGCGAGAAGGCCGAGCCCAGGTGGGCGCCGAGCTCGTCGCGGAAGTCGGCGGGGGTGAACAGGCGGCAGGTGACGAGGTCCGCGCGCAGGTTCGGGATGTAGCGCGCCTCCAGGTACTCCAGGATGCGGTCGCGCAGGCGCGGGCCCTCCTCGCTCCAGTCCACCGGCGCGTGGCCCAGGTGCGGCACCGGCGCCAGCACGTAATGGCTGCCGCAGTCCGGCGGCGCCAATGACGGGTCCGTGACGCAGGGCGAGTGCAGGTACAGCGAGAAATCCTGCGGCAGCGGCCCGGCGAAGATCTGGTCGATGAGCGCGCGGTAGCGCTGCCCGAAGCAGACCATGTGGTGGCGCAGCTGCGGGTGCCGGCGGCGCAGCCCGAAGTGCACCACCAGCAGCGACATGCTGAAGCGCTTGGCCTTGAGCGCGCGCGCCTGCGCCGCGCCGCGCGGCTCGTGGCCCAGCAGCCGCTCGTAGGTGTGGACCACGTCGGCGTTGGAGGCCACGCGGTCCGCCTCCAGCCGCTCGCCGCCGCGCAGCGTCACGCCGCAGACGCGGCCCTCGCGCAGCTCGATGCGCTCCACCGGCGCGTTCAGCCGCAGCGTGCCGCCCAGGTCCTGGAACAGCCGCACCAGCGCCCGCACCAGCGCGCCCGTGCCCCCACGCGGAAACCACACGCCCCACTCCCGCTCCAGGGCGTGGATCAGCGCGTAGATGGAAGACGTGGCGAAGGGATTGCCGCCCACCAGCAGCGAGTGGAAGGAAAAAACCTGGCGCAGCTGCTCGTGCCGGATGAAGCGCGAGACCATGGCGTAGACGCTGCGCCAGGCCTGCAGCCGCGCCAGCTGCGGCCCCGCCGCCGCCATGCTGCGGAAGGACAGGAAGGGCACCGTGCCCAGCTTCAGGTAGCCCTCCTCGAACACCGCGCGCGAGTAGCGCAGGAAGCGCTGGTAGCCCGCCACGTCCTCCGGGCAGCGCTCGCGGATCTGCCGGTCCAGCAGCGCCTGGTCGTTGTCGTAGTCGAAGGTGGAGCCGTCCTCCCAGCACAGCCGGTAGAACGGCGACACCGGCAGCAGCTCCACGTAGTCCCGAAGCCGGCGCCCGCTGAGTGCGAACAGCTCCTCCAGCGCGGAGGGGTCGGTGATGACGGTGGGCCCGGCGTCAAACGTGAAACCCTGGTCCTCGTAGACGTAGGCGCGTCCGCCGGGCTTGTCGCGCGCCTCCACCAGCGTGGTGGCGATGCCGGCGGACTGCAGCCGGACCGCCAGCGCGATGCCGCCGAAGCCCGCGCCGATGACGACGGCGCGCCGCTGGGCGCTCACTGCTGCACCTCCGCACGCGCGGACGGCCGGTCCAGCGCCGCGCGCAGCGCCGCCCCCAGCGGCACGGGCGGCTTGCCGGCGACGATGCGCAGCTTGTCCAGCGGCTGCAGCCGCGCGGCGTAGAAGCGGGCGATGAGCGGTTCGGGCAGTCCGTAGAAGCGTTGCATGACCTTCCAGCGCAAGGTGGGTGGAGCCGAGCGGAACAGCATCCGGTTGAGCAGCCGGAAGAAGCCCCGCGCCTGCCAGCAGCCCACAGCGTGCCGGCGGATGGCGTCGAACAATGCCGCTGCCGAGAGATCGGGTTGCGCCGCCACCAGTTCCGCCAGCGCCACCGCGTCCGGCAGCGAATACCCCGTGGTGGGGTGGAACAGCCCGGCCGAGAGGCCCGAGGACGGCACGCCGCCAGCCTCGCGCCAGAAGGCCTGCACGTCGCCGGAGAGCACGATGGGCAGCACGCCCTGTTCCTCGCGCAGCAGGTCGCGGACCTGCCAGCCGCGCTCCGCTGCGTAGCGGGCGATGCGCCCGCGCAGCGCCTGCACATCCAGCTCGCCGCCGTCGGCGTAGTAGGTGTCCTCCACCAGCAGGGTGTCGGCGCTGAAGGGCAGCAGGTAGACGAAGCGGTAGCCGTCGTGCTGGTCCACGCTGGCGTCCATCAGCACCGGCCGCTCCAGCCCATGCGGCGCGGCCAGCCGCAGCTCCTGTCCCAGGAACTTCTGATGGCCCAGCACCACGCTGGCGCTGGGGCGCGGGCCGCGGCCGTCGATCACGGCGCGGGCGCGCAGCACGCAGCCGTCGGCCAGCGTCACCTCGGTCGGCGTGAGCGCGGCCACCGGCACGCCGCAGCGCGCGCGCGGGCCCAGCGTGGCGCTGAGCTGCTCATGGAAGCGGCTGGTGCTGATGCTGGCGTAGCCGCCCTCCAGGCGCCGCCGCCGCTGCGGAAAGATCACTTCATGCCCGTTCCAGTGCCGCGCCACCAGCGGCGCCAGCCAGGCGCGCTGCGGCCCGGTGAGGTCGGTGGCATGGAAGGACCAGGTGTGGTTGCCGCCCAGCGTCGGCCCGGCCTCGAGCAGCAGCAGCCGCAGCTGCGGGCGCAGCGCGCGCAGCCGCCAGGCGATGAGCCCGTTGGCGAGGCCCCCGCCGACCAGGATCAGGTCGGCGTCCCGTGCGGCCTCGGGCGCGGCCCCGCAGGCCTCAGCCTGCAAGCGGCACCTCGCCCAGTCCACGGGGGCCGCGAGGCGGCTCACGGCGCGGGGTAGCTGGTGGGGGGTCGAGCCTCACATCTGGCATCGCGAGCCCTCGCGGTAGGGGGTGGGTGGGAGCGGCAGCCGGAGCCGGGGAACGGGCCGGCGCGCCGGCTGCTCCATAGCTTGCCGTCCCGGGCATTTCCCTGAAGGCAGCCCGGGTGCCTCCCTCAGCAAACCGCGCGCCTTCGCAAGGCGGGCGACCCGGCCACGCATGCCGGGGTCCCACAGCAGCAAGGCATCGCCCGGGACCACGATCAACCCTGCTCGGGCAGCGAGCAGTTCCCGAAGCAGTTGATCGCCCGGATCAGGCGCTGGCGGGGCCCTGCCGAGTGCCGGGTTACGCGCGATGGCGTGCAGGTCAGGCTTCGCCTTTCAAGCCATCCGGCAGCACCTTCGCCCCAATGGCCGCCACCGTGCGCGCCAGCGCCACGCCGGCGGCCTCGTCGGCCTGGGCGCGCTCGGCCAGGTGCGGCGGCAGCTGCTTGCCCGGCTTGATGCCCAGCTCCTTGAGCATTTCGGCCTGGCGGATGACGTTGCCGCGGCCGGTGCTGAGCTTCTTCTCGGCATCGTCAAAACACTTCTGCGCCGCGCGCAGCGCCTCGCCGGCGCGCTTGAGCTCGGTGGCGAAGCCGCACAGCCGGTCGTAGAGCTCGGCGCCGCGCCGGGCGATCTCCTGCGCGTTGCGGTTCTGCGCCTCCTGGCGCCACAGGTGCGACACCGTGCGCAGCACGAACAGCAGCGTGGACGGGCTCACCAGCAGCACGTTGCGCCGCCACGCGTCCATGAACAGCTCGCCGTCGTGCGTCACGGCCAGCATGAAGGCCGGCTCCACTGGCATGAACATCAGCACGAAGTCCAGCGAGTGCAGGCCGTACAGGTGCTGGTAGTGCTTGTCGGAGAGCCCGCGCAGGTGCGAGCGCACCGAGTCCAGATGCTGGCGCAATCCGGCCGCGCGCGCGGCCTCGTCCTCGGCATTGGCGTAGCGCTCATAGGCGATGAGCGACACCTTGGCGTCCACCACCAGGCGCCGCTCCTCGGGCAGGTGGATCACCACGTCGGGCTGCAGGCGCTGGCCGTCGGCGCCCTGGCGGCTGTCCTGCGTCACGTACTCCTGGCCCTTGCGCAGCCCGGCCGCCTCCAGCACGCGCTCCAGGATCAGCTCGCCCCAGTTGCCCTGCGCCTTGGTCGAGCCCTTGAGCGCGGACGTGAGGTTCCGGGCCTCGGCGCCCAGCATCTGGTTGAGCTCGGCGAGCTGGCGCACCTGCTGCGCCAGCGCCGAGCGCTCCTTGCCCTCGGTGACGTAAACCTCCTCCACCTTGCGCTGGAACTCGGTGATGCGCTCGCGCAGCGGGTCCAGCAGCTGGCCCAGGTTCACCTGGTTCTGCTCGGTGAAGCGCTTGGCCTTCTCTTCCAGGATGTCGGCCGCCAGCGCCTTGAACTGGTCGCTCAGCGCCTCGCGTGCCGAAGTGAGCAGCGCCAGCTTTTCAGCGGCGCCGCGGCGCTCGGCATCAAGCTGCTCGGCCAGGCCGCGCGCCTCCGCCGCGCTGTGGCGGGCCTCCACGTCGGCCCGGGCGTGCGCCGCCTTCAGCTCCTGGAGCTGGGCTTCCAGCTGCAGCGCGCGCTGCGCCTGCTCGGCCTCGGCGGCGGCCAGGCGCTGGCGCGTCTCCAGCTCGTCGGCGAGCTGGTGCCGCAGGTCCTGCAGCTCGTCCTCCAGCCGGACGACGCGCCCGGCACGTTCGCGCAGTTGCGCGGCCTCGTCGCGCAGCCGGTCCAGCGCGGCCTGCTGCGCCTCGGCACGGGCGCGCAGTCCGTGCAGCTCCTCGCCCTGCTGGCGCAGCGCGCCCTCGGCACGCTCGGCGCGGGCCGTGGCGGCGGTGATCTGGCCCTGCGCTTCGGTATGGGCCTGGGCCAGCGCCAGCGCCACCGCGCCCTGCTGGCGCGAGCGCAGCAGCAGCCACGCCACCAGGGCCCCCGCGAGCACGCCCGCCACGCCTACCGCCAGCTCCATCCCGTTCTCCCCAGTGCCTTGGCGGGCGGGATTATGGCGAGGGGGAGCAGGGGGGCCGCGCCGGCCAGGGAAGTGGCCCAGCGGGACATCCCCAGCGCCGTTCCCGGGCGCAACGCTTGCTCCACACCCGGCCCATCCCGGCCCGCAAAACCATCTTCACGATGAGCGCCCTGTTCCAACCCCTGTGCATCGGTGCGCTGCGCCTGTGCAACCGCATCGCCATCGCCCCGATGTGCCAGTACTCGGCCCAGGAGGGCACGCCCGGCGACTGGCACCTGATCCACCTCGGCCACCTCGCGCTCTCGGGCGCGGGGCTGCTGATCCTGGAGGCCACCGCCGTGTCGCCCGAGGGCCGCATCTCGCCCTTCGACCTCGGCCTCTACAACGACGCCAACGAGCAGGGCCTGGCGCGGGTGCTGCAGGCGGTGCGCGCGCACTCGCCCATCGCGCTCGCCATCCAGCTCGCGCACGCCGGGCGCAAGGGCTCCTCGCGCCCGCCCTGGGACGGCGGCACGCAGATTCGGCCCGACGAGCCGCTGGGCTGGAAGACGCTGGCCCCGTCGGCGGTGCCGCACAGCGATGGCGAGGACCCGCCCGAGGCGCTGGACCTGGCCGGCATCCGCAAGGTGCGCGACGACTTCGCCGCGGCCGCGCGGCGCGCCGCCCGGCTGGGGCTGGACGGCATCGAGCTGCACTTCGCGCACGGCTACCTGCTGCACCAGTTCCTGTCGCCGCTGGCCAACCAGCGCGGCGACGCCTACGGCGGCAGCCTGGAAAACCGCATGCGGCTGCCGCTGGAGGTGTTCGACGCGGTGCGCGAGGCCTTCACGCCGGACCGGCCGGTGTGGGCGCGCATCTCCGCCACCGACTGGGTGCCCGGCGGCTGGGACATCGAGGGCACGGTGGCGCTGTCGCAGGCGCTCAAGGCGCGCGGCTGCTCGGCCATCCACGTCACCACCGGCGGGCTGTCGCCGGCGCAGGCCATCAAGCTGGGCCCGGGCTACCAGGTGCCCTACGCCCAGCGCGTCAAGGCCGAGGTGGGGCTGCCCACCATCGCCGTGGGCCTGATCACGGAGCCGCGCCAGGCCGAGGCCATCGTCGCCAACGGCGAGGCCGACGCCGTCTCGCTCGCGCGCGCCATGCTCTACAACCCGCGCTGGCCCTGGCACGCCGCGGCGGAGCTGGGCGCGCAGGTGTCCGGCCCGCGCCAGTACTGGCGCTGCCAGCCGCGCGAGTTCAAGGACCTGTTCAAGCAAAGCCGCTTCGGACAGCGCTGAGCTGCCGCAACCGTCCCCAGAGACGGTTGCACGCGCACCATGCCGGTGCGCCACTGCGGTTGCATTCGGGGGACATGTCCCGCGATGGTGCGCACCGTCAAAGAGCGTGATCTGGCGGCCCATAAAATGCCCCAGCCAGGTGCTTGACCGCACCTGCGAAGTGCATTGCTGCCGTTCATCACGTCTCGGAGACTTTTTTGAAATTTCTGACTCTTTCCGACTTCCTGGGTGCCGTGAAGGCACGTGACCCGCACCAGCCCGAGTTCCTGCAAGCGGTCAAGGAAGTCCTGACGAGCCTGTGGCCGTTCATCGAAAAGAACCCGCAGTACGCCAGCCAGGCCCTGCTGGAGCGGCTGGTGGAACCCGACCGGGTCATCCAGTTCCGGGTGTCGTGGGTCGATGACCGGGGCGAGGTGCAGGTCAATCGCGCCTGGCGCGTGCAGCACAGCAACGCCATCGGCCCGTACAAGGGCGGCATGCGCTTCCACCCGTCGGTGAACCTGTCGATCCTGAAGTTCCTGGGCTTCGAGCAGACCTTCAAGAACGCGCTGACCACGCTGCCCATGGGCGGCGGCAAGGGCGGCTCCGACTTCGATCCCAAGGGCAAGAGCGACGGCGAGGTGATGCGCTTCTGCCAGGCGCTGATGCTGGAGCTGTTCCGCCACGTCGGCCCCGACACCGACGTGCCCGCGGGCGACATCGGCGTGGGCGCGCGCGAGGTCGGCTTCATGGCCGGCATGAAGAAGCGCCTGAGCAACGACGCCTCGTGCGTGTTCACCGGCAAGGGCCTGTCCTTCGGCGGCAGCGCCATGCGGCCGGAAGCCACCGGCTACGGCACGGTCTACTTCGCGCAGGAGATGCTGCGCCGCCAGCACCGCGACTTCGACGGCCTGCGCGTGTCCATCTCGGGCTCGGGCAACGTGGCGCAGTACGCGGCGGAGAAGGCGCTGGAGCTGGGCGCGCGCGTGATCACGCTGTCGGACTCCGAGGGCACGCTGGTGGTGCAGGAAGGCCTGCGCGCCGAGCAGCTCACCGAGGTGATGGAGTGGAAGAACGTGCAGCGCGGCCGGCTCTCCGCTTTCGCCGCCAAGCACGGCCTGCACTTCGAGGCGGGCCGCCGCCCCTGGCATGTGCCGGTGGACGTGGCGCTGCCCTGCGCCACGCAGAACGAGCTCGACGGCGCCGATGCGCAGCAGCTGGTGAAGAACGGCGTGGTGTGCGTGGCCGAGGGCGCCAACATGCCCTCCACGCTGGAGGCGGTGGACGTGTTCCTGGCCGCGGGCACGCTGTACGCACCGGGCAAGGCCAGCAATGCCGGCGGCGTGGCGACCTCGGGCCTGGAGATGACGCAGAACTCGCAGCGCCTGTCGTGGCTGCCGGCCGAGGTGGACGAGCGGCTGCACGCGATCATGAAGGACATCCACGCCAACTGCGTGCGCCACGGCACCCGCGCCGACGGCTCGGTGAACTACGTGGACGGCGCCAACATCGCCGGCTTCGTCAAGGTCGCCGACGCCATGCTGGCGCAGGGCGTGGTCTGAGGCACGGCGCCGGCGACGCCGGCCCGGGCGCCCGATGAGCGCTCAGGAGCGTGCCGGGCCGGCGCGCCGGGCCTTCCAGCCCAGCACGCCCAGCCCGGCCAGCAGCAGCGCCCAGCCGCCGGGCTCCGGCACGGGCGTGGCAATGAAGCCCCGCGCGTTGGTGACGTCGCCCAGCCGGCCGATGCCCACGATCTGCCCGCGCTCGTTGATGTCCCAGGCGTCGATCAGCTCCCAGGTGGCGCCGGACGGGTCCGGCGCCATGAAGTCGTTGAGGTCCCGCGTGGTGCCGTCACGCCACACGATGGCATGGGCGCGGTCGCGGTTCGGACCGACGAACTTGAGGCCCACCACCGCCCCCTGGTCGTTGAAGGCGCGCGCGGTCAGTGCTCCCCGGATCGACCCCGACGGATTCAGCGGCCGGTAACGGCCGTCGTCGTAGATCACATACCCAGAGCGGATCTGCCCGTCGCTGCCCTGGATCGTGGCACTGGCCAGCAACTGGTTTTCATTGTTCAGGTCCACCACGGTAAAGGTGGTGGGCCGTTCCGAAACCCGGGGCAGGGGCGAAACCGTCATGCCGTCGTAAAGGAAATAGCCGGCGCGCCGGCTCCAGCCCGCCATCACGCCGCGGTCATTGAGCGCCAGCACGGAAAAAGGCTCGTCCAGCGCATCGATTTTCAGCTCCCGGGACACCGTGCCGTCGTAGATGAAACTGCCGGCATCGTCGCGGCCGACCACGGTGCCGGCATTGTTGATATGCACGAAGGGCGGATTGCGGCTCCCGCCCGCGGCCCGGCCCACGTCGATGACGGCGCCGTCGCGGTACATCACCGTGCGGTAGAGCTTGGTGCGCCGGTCGTAGTACGTGCCGACGGCAACGCCCTGGTCGTTGACGTCTGTGGCGCTGTAGGCGTCGTACCAGTGGCCAGTCGCCCGCAGCGGGCGGATGCTGCCGTTCTCGTAGATGAAACTGCCCTGCCGGGTCGCGCCCGGGTCGTAGATCGAATTGCCGACCACGGTGCCGAGGTTGTTGACCGCCAGGGGCAGGATGCTCTCATTGACGCCGCCCTGGATCGTGCCCAGATCCTGGATGCGGTATTTGAGGGCCTGGGCCGGAAATACCCACAGGCTGGCGGCCAGCGCCAGGCAGAGAATCGGCCAACGGAACCGCATGGGCGTCTCCTCGCGAAGGACGCCAGTTTGCATTTCGAATATCAGATTTTCCAGCCCCCGATCGGGCTGGCATCGAAGCAAAATCTCAATACCTTTGTTTCAGCGGTGGGAAGGCATATTCAAGAAATGGAAAAAGAAAATATCCGCAAGTATCCCCGTTCCAGGCACTGCTATTCCACGATCAATGCCGGCTGCAGGGAGCGGATGCGCCGATCCTCGTAGTAGCCGCCGTACTCGGTGTAGCGCAGGAAGCCATGGCCGCAATGCCGGCAGCGCCAGACCTGGCTGCGGTTGGCCGGGAAGTAGGCCAGCGCGATGGGCGCATCGCCCGACCAGTAGTTCGTGCCCTGCGGGTGGTGCTCGGCCAGCGTGGGCTCCTCCTCCTCGCCGGCGCGCCACAGCGTGCCCACCGGCTCCAGCCCCGCGTCGCTCTCCGAGCCCGGGAAGGATTCCCAGCCCTTGAAGGCCAGCGGCGCGCAGCGCGCGCAGGCTTCGGGTTGCTCGCCGGCGATGCGCGCCACGTCGGCGGGGCTGAGCTTGGGCAGGTCGGTCATGGGCGGAATCCGGTGTCATGCGGGGGCGCGAGTATCGCCGCGGCAAGCGGCCTTCCCGCGCCGGCCGGGCGGCCGTTGCCGGGCCCGGCGGCTTGCGCCTTGTCAGGTGGATGCACACCTTCGCGGCGCAGACTGTGTGCGGTGCCAACAAATCACGGCCCCCAGAGGCTGTCATCCAGGAGACTTCGTTGCTCGCCGCCTACATCACCCACCCCGACTGCACACGCCACGAAATGGGACCCGGCCACCCCGAATGCCCGGAGCGCCTGGGAGCGATCCAGGACCAGCTGCTGATCAAGGGCCTGCTGGACTACATGCTGCCCTACGACGCGCCGCTGGCCACCGACGAGCAGCTGTGCCGCGCGCACTCGGCGCTGCACGTGCGCGGGATCGTGGACAACGCACCCAGCGAGGGCTACCACCCCGTGGACCCCGACACCAGCATGAACCCGCACACGCTGCAGGCCGCGCGCCGCGCCGCGGGCGCGGCGGTGCAGGCCACGGACCTGGTGCTGGGCGGCAAGGTGTCGTCGGCGTTCTGCGCGGTGCGCCCGCCCGGCCACCATGCCGAGCACGACGCGGCGATGGGCTTCTGCTTCTTCAACAACGTGGCCGTGGGCATCCGCCATGCGCTGGACGTGCACGGCCTCCAGCGCGTGGCGCTCATCGACTTCGACGTGCACCACGGCAACGGCAGCGAAAACATCTTCAAGGACGACGACCGCGTGCTGATGTGCTCGATCTACGAGCGCGGCCTCTACCCCTTTCCCGAGGAGACGGGCCACACCACCACGATGGTCAACGTCGGGCTGCCCACGCGCTCGGGCGGCAAGGAATTCCGCGAGGCCGTGACGCGGCACTGGATTCCCGCGCTCGACGAGTTCAAGCCCGAGCTCATCTACATCTCCGCCGGCTTCGACGCGCACCGCGAGGACGACATGGGCAACCTGGCCCTGGTCGAAGCCGACTACGAATGGGTGACGCAGCAACTCGTGGCCGTGGCCCAGCGCCACTGCCAGGGCCGCGTCATCTCATGCCTGGAGGGCGGCTACGTGCTCAGCCCCCTGGCGCGCAGCGCTACCGCGCACGTGAAGGTGCTCATCGGCGCCGACTGACCCGACCCGCGCCGGGCTTCGCCGTACCCCCGCCCGGCCCCACAGCCTCATGGACAAGCACTATCTCACCCCGCTCTTCGCCCCGCGCTCGATCATCGCCTTCGTCGGCGACCCCGAGGCCCCCGACACTTGGACCGAGCATGGCCGCGCGCTGCACGCGGCCCTGAGCGCGCAGCCCTTCAAGGGCGAGCTGAAGTACCTGGACATCCACGGCAGCGCCACGCTGTCGGACCTGGCACAGGTGCGCGCCGACCTGGCCGTCATCGCCCTGCCCGCGGCCGACGCCGCCGCGGCGCTGGAGGTGGCCGGGCGCATGCGCTGCCGCGCGGCGCTGGTGCTGTCCAACGGCATCGACGCCGCCACGGCCTCGGAGCTGCGCCGCATCGCGCGGCGCGACGGCGTGCGGCTGATGGGCCCGAACGCGCTGGGCTTCCAGCGCCCGCTGCAGCAGCTCAACGCCAGCGCCATCGGCGCGCTGGCGCGCCCGGGCTCGCTGGCGCTGGTGTCGCAGTCGGGCTCGCTGACCACCTCGATGCTGGACTGGGCCGACCGCAACGGCGTGGGCTTCTCCACCGTGGTGTCGCTGGGCCCGCACACCGCGCTGGGCATCGCCGAGGTGCTGGACTTCCTGGCCAACGACGCGCAGACGCACAGCATCGTGGTGTACCTGGAAGGCGTCACCGACGCGCGCCGCTTCATGAGCGCGCTGCGCACCGCGGCCAACGCCAAGCCGGTGGTGGTGCTCAAGTCTGGGCGCAAGCCCGCGGGCAGCGAGGCGGCGCAGACGCACAGCAGCACCATCGTGGGCAGCGACGCCGTGTTCGACGCCGCGCTGCGCCGCGCCGGTGCGGTGCGCGTGCGCTCCTTCGTAGAGCTGTTCTCCGCGGCCAAGTGCCTGGCCTCGCGCTACCGCCCGGTGGGCAAGCGGCTGGCCATCGTCACCAACGGCGGCGGGCCCGGCGTGCTGGCGGCGGACTGGATCAGCGAGATCGGGCTGGAGCTGGGGCGGCTGTCCACGGCCGCGCGCGCGGCGCTGGCGCCGCAGCTGCAGCCGCAGGCCTCGCTGAGCGACCTCATCGACCTGGGCGAGACGGCGGGCCCGGCGCACTTCCAGGCCGCGCTGCAGGCCGCGGACAAGGAGCGCGAGATCGACGGCGTGCTGGTCATCTTCTCGCCCAAGGCCGGTACCAGTCCCGAGGAGGTGGCCAAGGTGCTGGTGGAGCACAAGCGCCACATGGCCAAGCCGCTGCTGGCGTGCTGGATGGGCGAGGCCTCGGTGATCGGCGCGCGCGCGCTGCTGGGCGAGGCCTCGATCCCGAGCTTCCGCACGCCCGAGGCGGCGGTGGGCGCCTTCGGCAACATCGCCAGCTTCTACCAGAACCAGATGCTGCTGCAGCAGACGCCGGCGCCGCTGTCGTCCCTCGCCAAGCCCGACATCGAAGGGGCGCGGCTGGTGATCGAGAGCGTGCTGGCCGAGCGGCGCAAGGTGCTCACGGAGATGGAAAGCAAGACGCTGCTGTCGGCCTTCCACATTGGCGTGACCGAGACGGTGCTGGCCCGCAGCGCGCACGAGGCCATGATGATCGCCACGCAGATGGGCTTCCCGGTGGCGCTCAAGATCGACTCGCCCGACATCACGCACAAGTCGGACGTGCACGGCGTGGCGCTGAACATCATGACCGCCACCGCCGCGCGCGACACCTACAACGACATGGTTGAGCGCGTGAAGCGGCTGCAGCCCGATGCGCGCATCAACGGCGTGACGGTGCAGAAGATGGCGCGCGCGCGGCGCGGGCGCGAGATCCACGTGGGCCTGCTCACCGAGGAGCCCTTCGGCCGCGTCGTCGTCTTCGGCGGCGGCGGCACGATGATCGAGCTGATCAACGACCGCGCCATGGAGCTGCCCCCGCTCAACCGCTTCCTGGCGCGCCGGCTCATCGAGCGCTCGCGCGTGGCCGAAACGCTGGGCGAGTGGCATGGCGCCGAGGCCGTGGACTTTGACGCGCTGGAGCAGGTGCTGCTGCGCGTGTCGGAGATGGTGTGCGCGCTGCCGCAGCTGCGCGAGATGGACATCAACCCGATCATCGTGGACGCCAGCGGCGCGGTGGCGGTGGATGCGCGCATCGTCATCGACAACGCGCCCGCGCCGGCCAGCGGCGGGCGCGGCAACTCCTACCCGCACCTGTGCATCTCGCCCTACCCGGCGCGCTACGAGCAGGTCTGGCCGCTGCGCGGCGGCGGCGAGTACCTGGTGCGCCCGATCCGCCCGGACGACGCCCAGAAGCTGCAGGACCTGATGCACAGCCTTTCGGCCGAGAGCCGGTATTTCCGCTTCGTGTCGTCGATCACGGAGTTGCCGCCCTCGATGCTGGCGCGGCTGACCATGATCGACTACGACCGCGAAATGGCGCTGGTGGCGGTGGTCAAACAGCGCAGCGCCAATACCGACGGCGATCTGGTGGAAACCGAGCGCGTGATCGGCGTGTCGCGCTACATCACGAATCCGGACCAGTCGAGCTGCGAGTTCTCGCTGCTGGTGGCCGACGATTTCGCCGGCAAGGGCATCGGCTCGCGGCTGATGGAAAGCATCATGGAAGTCGCGCGCGACAAGGGCCTGGCCGAAATCGACGGCCTGGTGCTGGCCAACAATCCCAACATGCTGAAACTCATGCGCAGCCTGGGATTCACCGTGAAATCCTTCGAGGAAGATCCCGATTTCAAGCTGGTGACGCACGTGTTGTGACGCCGACCGGGGCCGGTTTCACAGCCGGCCACCGCCGCGGCAATATCCCCACGCCAACCCGGTCTCATTGCCGAGCCCGGGTTTTTTCATGGCGATGCCGTGCCGCACCGAGCCATACCAACCCCAAAATCCCCGTCCACACCGCACCCGGCTCCGGAACCTGGGCCACGGTGCCGTGAATACGGTAAGCGAAGGAATAGACCTCCGGCACCAGTTGGATGGCGTTGCCCTGCAACTGCAATTGGCCTGCGGGCGATTGCACGCCCTGGTCGAAGGTGGACCAACCAATATCCTCGTCCCGGCCGGACACCCCGAACCAGTAAACGCCCGCATTCAGCAAAATGCCCTGGAACGACACGTGGGACATTCGCTGGGGTTCCGGCCCCTGCAGTGGAGTGGCCCGGTCGATGGCGTCGTCGAATTCATAAATATTGTTCTGCGCCGCGCTGTTGCCGGCGTTCTCACGGATTTTCACCACCACCGGGGTGCCCACTTCTCCACCGGGCGGTAGCAGGAAAATATCGAAGCCCGTGATCCGGGTATCTCGCGACAGCTCGAACCGGAGCAGGAAATTCTGGGCATCGGCCATGTTCTGCCAGGCACCGTAATAAGGCCCGGCCGGTGAGCGATCCACGACGACCGCCGCGCCGCTGGGCATCGTCATCGAAGCCGTGGCAACCAGGGTCAGGGCGAAGAGAGCGCGTCGCATGGCAAGGCTCCTGCGTGCAGGCAAGGGTGTCCAATCTCGCACCGGGCACCCGGGTCGCCTGTGTGGAGGCTGCTACTTCTGCGACAGAGTGCCGCGCCAGCCCCGGCGGATGCCTCTTTTCCGGCCAAATCCTCCTCCCGACCAAGGTCCATTGCCCGATCCCGCGGCCTGCGCCACGCTGCGCTTCTCGTCGCCGCATCACCGGCCGTCCCGGCCCCACCGCCATGGCTCACCCTGTGCTGACCCGCCTTGCCCTCACCATCGCCTTCCCCGCCCTGCTCGCCGCCTGCGCCACCAGCACCGCCCCCGGCGCCGTGGGCATCCAGCGCCAGCAGCTGCTGGTGGTCCCGGCCGAAACCGTCAATGCCGAAGCGGCGCAGGGCTTCAGGCAGCTCTCCTCCGCCGCGAGCGGCAAGGGCAAGCTCAACAACGACCCGGTGCTGACCCGCCGCGTGCGCGACATCGGCTTCCGGCTTATCAAGGAAGCGCCCGTGTTCCGGCCCGACGCCGCGCAGTGGGCCTGGGAGATCAACGTCTTCGACTCGGACGAGGTCAATGCCTTCTGCGCCCCGGGCGGCAAGATCGGCGTCTTCACCGGGCTGGTGCGCAAGCTGCAGCTCACGGATGACGAGCTGGCCGCGGTGATGGGCCACGAGATCGCCCATGCGCTGCGCGAGCACTCGCGCGAGCAGCTGTCGCAGCAGACGCTCTCCGGCGCCGTGGTCCAGGGCATCGCCGCCACGGCCGGCGAGAACGCCGGCGTCGCCGGGGCGCTGGCCGGGGCCGGGGCCCAGCTGTTCCTGCACCTGCCCTTCTCGCGCGACATGGAGCTCGAAGCCGACGTGATGGGCCTGGAGCTGATGGCCCGCGCCGGCTACGACCCGCGCCAGGCGCCGCAGGTCTGGCGCAAGATGCAGCGCCTCTCCGGCGGGCAGGAGCCGGTGCAGTTCTTCAGCACCCACCCCAATTCGGCCAACCGAATCCGGCAGCTCGAAGCCAACGTGCCCAAGGTGCTGCCGCTGTACGAGGCGCGCGCGGCCGGGACGAGGCGGCGCTGACGGCCTGGCACGCCAGCGTCGTGCTCCCCGGAGGGCTTCCCTTCGTTGCCGGCGCATCGGGCCCGCGCGGCAGGCCGGTGCGGCGATGCCACACTGGCCGCCCCGTCATCACAACGCAAGGAGGCCCCATGTTGAAACTCGTGGGCATGCTGGATTCGCCCTATGTCCGCCGCGTGGCGGTATCGCTGCAGCTGCTGGGGCTGCGCTTCGAGCACCGGCCGCTGTCGGTGCTGCGCCAGTTCGACGAGTTCTCGCGCCTGAACCCGGTGGTGCGCGTGCCCACGCTGGTGAGCGAGGACGGCATCGTGCTCATGGACTCGACGCTGATCCTGGACTATGCCGAGCGCCTGGCCCGCCCGCGCAGCCTCATGCCGCCGGAGCCGATGGCCTACCAGCAGGCGCTGCGCTGCCTGGGCCTGGCGCTGGCCGCGGCCGACAAGACCGTGGCCCTGTTCTACGAGCGCAACCTGCGCCCGCCCGAGAAGCAGTACGCCCCCTGGATCGAGCGCATCGAGGGCCAAGTGCGCGCCGCCTATGCCGAGCTGGAGGCCGAGCTCGCGCGCCAGCCGCTGGACGTGGACGCCGCCACGCTGACGCAGCCGCTGCTCAGCGCCGCCGTGTTCTGGCACTTCACGCAGCGCGCGCTGCCGGGGCTGGTGCCGGTGGAGGCGCATCCGGCCCTGGCGGCGCTGTCGGCGCGGTGCGAAGCGCTGCCGGCGTTCCGGGCCGCGCCGCATGGCGAGGCCGCGGTGCAGTTGCCCGGCTGAAGGAAAGCGCATGGGTCACAACCTGGAAGCCCTGAAGGCGGAGCTGGAGCGCTTCGGCGCGGACAACGACCGCGCGGTCGCCGAGCGCCCGCGGCGCATGCTCAACATCACGCGCGACACGGGCGAGCTGCTGTCGGTGCTGGTGCGCGCCATGGCGGCGCGCCGGGTGCTGGAGATCGGCACCTCCAACGGCTACTCCACGCTGTGGCTGGCCGAGGCGGCGCGGGCCACGGGCGGCCGGGTCACCACCGTGGAGTACGCGCCCTACAAGGCCGAGCTGGCCGCGCGCAACTTCGAGCGCGCCGGGCTCAGCGATGTCATCACGCTGGTGCGGGACGACGCCGGCGCGCTGCTGCGGCGCACGGCCGACGCGGCCTTCGACCTGGTGTTCCTGGACTCCGAGCGCGGCGAGTACGTGGGCTGGTGGGCCGAGCTGCGCCGCGTGCTGCGCCCGGGCGGGCTGCTGGTGGTGGACAACGCCGTCTCGCACGCCCAGGAGATGGCGCCGTTTGCCGCGCTGCTGCGCGAGGACACGCTGTTCACCACCAGCCTGGTGCCGGTGGGCAACGGCGAGTTGCTGGCGGTGAAGGGCACGGCGGCCTGAGGCGCCGCGGGCCGGGATTCAGGTCCCGGCCTCCGCTGGCGCGGCGTCCTGCGGCTCGGCCGCCGCCGCGTCCAGTCCCCACTCGGCCCAGTCCTCGCCGAACAGCTCCGCCGGGTGCGGCGTGCGCACGGAGCCGTTACCGCAGGCCATGGCCTCGGCCGGGCAGTAACGGTCGCAGCCCCAGCACAGGCGCTGCGGCTGGGCGGGATGGATCGGGAATTTCTTGCTCATCGCGAAACCTCCGGAGCTCGCCGGCCATTGGACGCCGCACCCCGCACCGGCGCCTTGAACTGGTTCAAGCCGCAATGCGGCCAAGGCACCGGTGTTGCTGGAGAAGGCTCAGTCCAGCCCGCACGCCCTGCCCATGAACGTCCCGCTCTCCACCCTGCTCGAAGCCGCCGCCTGGGTCAACGCCGCCGGTCCGGGCGAGCACGGCGCCTGGATCGCGCGCGGCGACGGCCGGGTGCTCCTCACCGCGGAGCCTGGTGAAACCAGCCAGGAGCTGCCGCCGGACCTGCTCGACGAAGCCAGGTACCTGCCCGTGCCCGACCGCGACGCGCTGGCCCCGGCGCGAGAGCTGGCCCTGCGCTACGTCCGCAAGTACCTGCCCGAGGAGACCGCAGCGGTGGGCGGGCTGCTGGAGCAGCCCGACGGCCATGCCCGCTTCAAGGAGCTGCTGCGCCGGCACAACCACCTCGACGCCTGGCACGCATACGAGGCACGGGAGTTCGAGCTGGCGCTGCTGGAGTGGGCGCAGGACCAGGGCTTGAAGCTGGAAAGTTAGGCCCGTGCGCCGGCCTCAGTCCGTTTGCGCGCCGGGCGCCTCGCCGTCCTTCTCGTCCAGCCCGCGCCGCACCTCCGCATACAGCTCCTCGCTCTGGAAGGGCTTGCGCAGCAGCCGCGCGCCGGGCACGGCGGTCCACAACAGCTCGCGGTCGGCGTGGCCGCTGACGAAGACGATGGGCAGCTTCGGGTCGATCTGGCGCAGCCGGCGCGCCACCTCGATGCCGCTCAAGCCCGGCAGCCCCAGGTCCAGCAGCACCATCTGCGGCAGGAAGTCGGCGTAGGCCGACAGCGCCGCGCCGCCGTCGGCCGCGCTCAGCACCTCGTAGCCGTTGCCGCGCAGCAGCTCGCCCATGGTGCGGCGGATGTCGGCCTCGTCGTCGATCACCAGCACGCGCTCGCCGCGCCCGGCCAGGTCTTCGGGCAGCGCGCGCGCGGGCGCCGGCGCCGTGGCCGCGCCGCTGCCCGCGGCCAGCCACAGCGCCACCCGCGTGCCCCGCCCCGGCTCGCTGTCGATGCGCGCGCCGCCGCGCGACAGCCGCGCCACGTTGGCCACCTGCGCCAGCCCCAAACCCGTGCCGCGGCCCACGGGCTTGGTGGTGAAGAAGGGGTCGAAGGCCTTGGCCGCCACCTCCGGCGCCATGCCGGTACCGGTGTCGGCCACGGTGATGACGACGTAGGCGCCGGCACCCAGTTCGCCCTCGACCTGCGCCAGCTCCTGCGCCGCGGCCTCGATGCGGATGCGCCCGCCCTGCGGCATGGCGTCGCGGGCATTGAGCACCAGGTTGAGCATGGCCAGCTCCAGCTGGTTGGCGTCGGTGAGCGCCACCAGCTCGCCCTCGGCCGGCACGTCCAGCTCCAGCGTGATGGCGCTCTCCACCGCCTGCTGCAGCCAGTCGCGCATGCCCTGCAGCAGCGCGCGCACGTCGGTGGGGCCAGTGACGAGGTCGTTGCTGCGCGAGAAGGCCAGCAGCCGCAGCGTGAGCTGCTTGCCGCGCTCGGCCGCGGCCAGCGCCTTGTCCAGCAGCGCGCTGAGCTTGGCGTCGCCGGCCATGCGCTGCACCAGGTGGATGTAGCCCACCATCGAGGCCAGGATGTTGTTGAAGTCGTGCGCCATCGAGCCGGTGAGCTGGCCGATGGCCTCCATCTTCTGCGACTGCACCAGCACCGCCTCGGCACGCTCGCGCTGCGCGATCTGCTCGATGAGCCGGATGTTGGACTGGTGCAGCGCGCGGGTGCGTTCCTCGATGCGCCGCTCCAGGCTCTCGTTGAGCGCGCGCGTGCTGCTCTCGGCGGCATGCAGCCGCAGCAGCGCCCGCACCGCGGCCACCAGCTCGTCGGGGTCGATGGGCTGGATCAGGTAGGCGTCGGCGCCGCCTTCGAGCCCGCGCGTGCGGTCGGCGGCGCTGGTGAAGGTGGCCGAGGTCTGCAGCACCATGGTCGTGGGCCAGCGCCGCTTGATCTCCTTGCACACCTCGATGCCGCTGATATCGGGCAGCCGCACGTCCAGCAGCACCAGCGCCGGGCGCAGCGCCTCCATCTGCGCCAGCGCGTCGCGGCCCGAAACCGCGTCCACCACTTCGAAGCCGGCATGGCGCAGCGTGCGGCTCTTGGCGTAGCGCGCCGCCTCGGTGTCGTCGACGTTGAGGATGGTTGTTGTCGCGGTGCCGTTCATGCGAACCCTCGGCGTTCGTTGACCACGTTGTTGATGAGCGCGGTGAGCCCGTCGCGCGACACGTCGTGCTTGGGCACGATGGCGTAGGCCGCGGCCAGCGCGCGCTTGTGCTCCAGCGTCAGCGCCTGCGAGGTGCACACCACCACGGGCGTGGCGCGCAGCGCCGCGTCGGCCGCCAGCGCGCGCAGCACCGCGAAGCCGTCCAGGCGCGGCATGTGCAGGTCCAGGATCACCAGGTCGGGGCGGCTGTCGCGCACCAGCGCCAGCCCGGCCTCGCCGTCGGCGGCCTCCAGCACGCGCAAGCCCGCGTCCTGCGCGATGTGGCGGATGACGTAGCGAAAGGCCTCCTCGTCGTCGATCACCACCAGCTGCGGCGCATCCTCCATCGCGCCCTCCGCCTGCGCCGGCGGCGCCGCGAAGCTCCCGTAGCGCACGGGCAGGAACAGCTCGAAGGTCGAGCCCGCGCCCGGCGTGCTGCGCACCGTCACGTCGCCGCCCATGAGCTGTGCCAGCCGCCGCGACAGCGGCAGCCCCAGCCCCGTGCCGCCGCGCTGCAGCGCGCCCTGCACCTGCTCGAACTCCTCGAAGATGGTGTCCAGGTGCTCGGGGGCAATGCCGATGCCCGTGTCCTCCACGGTGAAAACGATGCGCCCGGCCGCCGTGTCGTGGCGCGCGCCCACGCGCACATGGCCCTGCTGCGTGAATTTCAGTGCGTTGGAGATGAGGTTGCGCAGCACCTGCGCCAGCTTCTGCTCGTCGGCGCGCACTTCGGGCAGCCCGGCGGGGTCGTCGAAGAGCAGGTCCACCGCCGGGTTGACCAGCAGCGGCTTGAGCGAGCCGCGCAGCCCGGCGAACAGCTCCTGCACCGTGAAGGTGGTGG
Organism: Azohydromonas caseinilytica; assembly: GCF_012927045.1. Taxonomy (GTDB): domain Bacteria; phylum Pseudomonadota; class Gammaproteobacteria; order Burkholderiales; family Burkholderiaceae_C; genus Azohydromonas; species Azohydromonas caseinilytica. The sequence continues at coordinate 84,694 of NZ_JABBFW010000013.1, forward strand.
GCCGGATGTCGAGCTTGCCGGCCTCGACCTTGGCCAGGTCCAGCAGGTCGTTGACCATGTCCAGCAGCCCCTGCGCCGAGCGGCGGATGTACTCCACCTGGCGCTGCTGCTCGCGGTTGAGCTCGCCGTCCACGCCGTCGGCCAGCAGCCGCGACAGCGCCAGGATCGAGTTCAGCGGCGTGCGGAACTCGTGGCTCATGTGCGAGAGGAAGCGCGACTTCATGTCGCTGGCGCTGCGCAGCTGCTCGGCCTTCTGGTCCAGCTCGGAATAGAGCGCGACCACGCCGCGGTTGGTTTCCTCCAGCTCGCGGTTCAGGCGCGCGGCCTCGGCCTGGCGCTCCTGCAGGTCGGTCAGGCTCTGGATCAGCTCGCGGTCCTGCTCGTGCAGCACCGCCAGCGGGTCGGCCTGCGTGCCGCCGAGCCCGGCGCCCACGGCCTGCAGCGCCGGCGCCGTCAGCCGCGCCGTGGCCGCGCGCGGGATGCGCTGCGCCAGCCGCACGGTGGTGCCGGCCGGCGTGGAGTCGATCTCGAAGCGGTCCACCAGGCGCCGCGCGCTGAGCAGCCCGGTGCCGCGCCCGGGCGGGAAGCTCTTCTGGCCGGACAGCATGGCGTCGAGCTCGGCAATGCCGCCGCCGCGGTCGCTGACGCTGACGCACAGGTGCTGCGGCTGCGCCGGGGCATCGGCCGCGAATTCCACCTCGCCGCCGCCGGCATGCGCGACGGCGTTGCGCGCGATCTCCGACACCGCCGTGGCGATGCGCGTCTGCGCCTGGCGGTCCAGCCCCAGGCGCTCGGCCACGCGGTGCGCGGCCTGGCGTGCCGCCACCACGTCGGCCGCGCCGGCCAGCGGCATGCGCACCAGCACGCGGTTCATGGCCGCCCCGTGCGCGCCACCACCACGGTGGCGTCGTCGCGCCCGCGCACGAAGTCGCGGTACAGCACGCCCGCCACCAGCATCGGGTGCATGCGCGGCAGCCCCGGGTAGGCGTCCAGCGCCCAGCCCGTGCCGATGCCGTCGGAGTGCATCACCAGCAGCCCGTCGTGGCCGCAGGGGTAGTCGAAGGCCTGGATCTTGCGCGCGTTGTGCCCGGCCGTGCCGTTGTGCGAGACCATGCGCCGCGCCTGCGCGCCGTGCACCAGCACCGTGGCGGCGATGTTGCCCAGCCCGGCGAAGGCCACCGTGGCGCTGGCCGGGTCGATGCGCGCCACCGCCACCGCGCCGCCGCGCGTGTGGCGCAGCGCCTGGTGCACCGCGTGCAGGATCTGCGTCGGCGGCTCATGGCGGCTGCGCTGGAACTGCGCCAGCGCCTCGTTGGCCGCCACCGCCGCCTCGGTGCCATGGCCCAGGCCGTCCACCATGAAGACGGTGCGGCGGCCGTCGGCGTCGTCATGCGCGGCCCAGCCGTCGCCGCAGGCCTGCTCGCCGGGCTTGGGGACGCTGAGCCCGGCCAGCGTGTCGTCATGGGTGCCTCTGCCGACCTCCTCCGGCGACCCCGAGCGCACGAAGCAGGCGAACACCGCCGTGCCGCGCCCGGGCCAGGAGGCGACGTGAAAGCGCTGCGCCAGCCGGCGCACGGCTCCCAACCCGTTGCCCGCGGTGCCGGCCGACGAGAAACCGTCGGCCAGGCAGGCGCCGACGTCGGCCATGCCCGGGCCGCGGTCCAGCGCCAGCAGCGCCAGGCAGCCCGGGCCATGGCCCACCAGCAGCCGGCCGCCGCCGCCGTGCTTGAGGAGATTGGTACCCAGCTCCGTGGCGGCGATGGCCAGCTGCCCGGCCCGCACCTCGTCGAAGCCCTGCGCCACGGCCAGCGCCACGGCGCGGCGCCGGGCCTCGGCCACGGCGCTCGAATCGTTGATGAGCACCTCGAACATGCGCGCCCCGATGGTTACTGCTTACTTGAAGCGCGCGATGGTCACGCGCGTGCCCTGGCCGGGCGTGGAGTCGATGCTGAACTCGCTGGACAGCCGCTTGGCGCCGCCCAGGCCCAGGCCCAGGCCGTTGCCGCTGGTGAAGCCGTCGCGCAGCGCCGCGGCGATGTCGGGGATGCCCGGGCCCTGGTCGCTGAAGGTCATGCGCACGCCGCGGCGCGGGAAGGTGACCAGCTCGATGTCCACCTCGCCGCCGCCGCCGTAGTCCAGCGTGTTGCGCGCGAGCTCGCTGGCGGCGGTGACGATCTTGGTCTGGTCCACCAGGCTCAGCCCGGCCTCCACGGCCAGCGCCCGGACCTTCTGGCGGACCCGCACCACGTCTTCGGAGCTCCGGATGTCGAGGCGCTCACTCACCGTAGGCGCCGTCCTCGTCGTCCGCGGCGGCCAGGCGCCAGGCGTGGCGCGCGGAGTTCGCGATCAGCGCCAGGCCCTTGTCCACGTCCAGCGCGGTCTTGACGCCGTGCAGCGACAGGCCCAGCTCCACCAGCGTGATGGCCACCGCCGGGCGCATGCCCACCACCACCGTGTCCGCGTCGAGGATGCGCGACACCGCGGCGATGTTGTCGAGCATGCGGCCCATGAAGCTGTCCACGATCTCCAGCGCCGAGATGTCGATGAGCACGCCGCGCGCGCCCACGGCCACGATGCGCTGGGTCAGGTCCTCCTCCAGCGCGGAGGCCAGCTCGTCGTGCATGTCCACCTGGATGGTGACCAGCAGCACGTCACCGAGCTTCAAGATGGGAATGCGGTCCATGCGCTCAGCCCTGCTGCCCGTGGGACGCCCCCGCGTCGGTACGGCGTTTGGTGACGGCGCGCCCGTTGCGCGCCAACGCCAGCGCGAAGGCGTCGGCCAGCGTGGCCTTGGAGATGACGTCCAGCTCCACGCCCAGGTGCACCATGGTCTGGGCGATCTGCGGGCGGATGCCGCTGATGATGCAGTCCGCGCCCATGAGCCGCGCCGCGGCCACGGTCTTGAGCAGGTGCTGCGCGGTGAGCGTGTCCACGGTGGGCACGCCGGTGATGTCGATGATGGCGATGCCCGCGCTCTGCTGGACGATGGACTCCAGCAGGTTCTCCATCACCACCTGCGTGCGCTGGCTGTCGAGCGTGCCGATGAGCGGCAGCGCCAGGATGCCGTCCCAGAGCTTGATCACGGGCGTGGACAGCTCGGCGATCTCCTGTTGCTGGCGCACGATCAGCTCCTCGCGCGTGCGCTGGTAGGCCTCCATGGCGTAGAGGCCCAGCCGGTCCAGCAGCAGCCCGATGCTCCAGTTGGCCTGCAGCGTGGTGGTCTGGTCGGTGCCGGCGTGGCGCGAGAACACGTCGAACAGCGGCTGCTTGAGCGAGAAGATGAAGAGCGTCGTCTCGCGCGGGCTGAAGCCCTGCGTGGCGCGCGAGGCCGAGATGTCGGCCAGCAGGTCGCGCACGGGAGCGAAGCCAGGCGCCTCGATGTCCGTGGTGCCGCCGTTGAGCGCGTCGCGCAGCAGGCGCAGGAACTGGCTGCACTGGGTCTGGAGCTCGCCTTCGCGGATGCGGCCACTGTGCAGCGCGCCGTCCTCCTTGAGCCGCTGCATCCACTGCTGCAGCACCTCGGCCTCGTGGGCGTTGAGCAGCGTGGAAGTGACCTGCGTTCCGGTCTGTGTCATCTGTAAATCGCTCCCTCGGGGGTTGAGGGGTCATCATAGGCGATGCCCCGGCTCCCCCGCCGGGGGGGAGCGCGCGGTGCCGGGGCGCGGCGCCCGGGTGCGGATTCAGGCCGGCCTAAGGGTTGCTCTCCAGACTCGATCGCGTCGGATTTGCATCGCTTGCCGCTCTCCGGCGGCGCCGGCTGCGACAGCCACAGGAGACCGCTTCATGAACGCAGAGGAAAAGCTTCGGGTCGCACGCCTGGTCACGCGCCTGGCCCGCGCCCCCGAGATGCCGCAGGACGAGGACGCCGCACTGGAACTGGCCGCCCTGATGAAGGTACGGCCCGACGCGCCCTACCTGCTGATGCAGCGCGCGCTGGGCCTGGAGCTGGCCCTGGAGCAGGCGCAGGCCGAGCTGGAGCAGCTGCGCCGCGGCCAGGGCCAGCCTGCCGCGCAGCAGGGTTACGCGCCGGCGCCCTCCGGGCCCGTGGGACGGGTCCTGTCGCGCCTGAGCGGCGGCATGCAGCGCGGCGTGCCCGCCGCCGCCAACCCCGGCTATCCCCCGGGCTACGGACCGGCTCCCGGCTACGGCCCGGGTGCGATGGCGGGCCAGGCGCCGGCGGCCGGCGGCGGTTTCCTGCGCAACGCCGCGGCGGTGGGCGCGGGCGTGCTGGGCGGCAGCCTGCTGTTCCACGGCCTGGACGCGCTGTTCCATGACCACGACCACCCCAACGCCGGTGGCCAGGGGCTGCTGTCGGGCGACATGCAGGCGCCGCTGGACGCGCTCAGCGGCAACGAGTTCGTAGACCCGGCCAACGACCCACTCGCCGGCGGTGGCGACCCGTTCAGCGGCGACATGCTGGGCGACGGTGGGGAGTTCGACGACAACGGGGATGACTGGGCGTGATGCCGCCGCCCGCTCGCGCCGGGTTCCCGAGGGCCCGGCGCGAGCCGGTTGTCCCGTGCCCTTGCAGGATGAGAAGAAGAGGACGTTGAAGGCATGCGCCTGCTGCTGGTGGAAGACGACACGATGATCGGCGAGGCCGTGCTGGACCTGCTGCGCGCCGAGCACTACGCGGTGGACTGGGTCAAGGACGGCGAGATGGCCGAGACGGCGCTGCGCACCCAGGCCTACGACCTGCTGCTGCTGGACCTGGGCCTGCCGCGGCGTGACGGGCTGGAGGTGCTGCGCGCCATGCGCGCGCGCAAGGACCGCACGCCCGTGCTCATCACCACCGCGCGCGACGCCGTGGCGCAGCGCATCGAGGGGCTGGATGCCGGCGCCGACGACTACGTGTTGAAACCCTACGACCTCGACGAGCTGCTGGCGCGCATCCGCGCCCTGCTGCGCCGCGCCGCCGGCCGCGCCGAGCCGGTGTACGAGCACAAGGGCGTGTCGCTGAACCCGGCCACGCGCGAGGCCAGCGTCAACGGCCAGCCGGTGGTGCTGTCGGCGCGCGAGTGGGCGGTGCTGGAGCCGCTGCTGGCGCGCCCGGGCCTGGTGCTGTCGCGCACGCAACTGGAAGAGAAGCTCTACGGCTGGAAGGACGGCATCAGCTCCAACGCCGTGGAGGTCTACGTGCACGGCCTGCGCAAGAAGCTGGGCGCGGAGCTGATCCTCAACGTGCGCGGCCTGGGCTACATGGTTCCCAAGGCATGAGCCCGATGCGGGCACAACTGCCGCGCTCGCTGCGGGCGCGGCTGCTGTGGATGCTGCTGGCGGCCATCCTGCTGACGGCGCTGGCGCAGGGCGTCGTCGCCTACGGCACCGCGCGCGACGAGGCCGACCAGATCTTCGACTACCACATGCAGCAGATGGCGCTGGCGCTGCGCCCGGGCCTGACCGCGCGCGGGCTGCCCGAGGCGGCGGAGGCCGAGAACTTCGACTTCGTGGTGCAGGTGTGGACGGCCGACGGCTTGCGCGTGTTCCAGTCCGCCCGGCGCGCGCAGCTGCCGCAGCGCGCGGTGCTGGGCTTCTCCGACGTGGAAGCGCATGGCAGCACCTACCGCGTGTTCTCGCTGCAGACGCGCACGCAGGTGATCCAGGTGGCGCAGGACATGGCGGCGCGGCGCGCGATGGCGCGCGCCCTGGCGCTGCGCACGGTGGCGCCCATCGGCGTGCTCGCGCCGCTGCTGATGCTGGTGGCCTGGGCCGTGGTCAGCAGCTCGCTGGCGCCGGTGCAGCGGCTGCAGCGCCAGGTGGCCTCGCGCCAGGCCGACGACCTGGGCGAGGTGCGCGAGCAGGCGCTGCCCGAGGAGATCCAGCCGCTGGTGGACGAGCTCAACCTGCTGTTCGCGCGCGTGCGCCAGGCCTTCGAGGCGCAGAAGAGCTTCGTGGCCGATGCCGCGCACGAGCTGCGCTCCCCGCTGGCGGCGCTGAAGCTGCAGGTGCAGGGCCTGCAGCGCGCCAGCGACGCGCCCACGCGCGAGCGCGCCATCCAGCGCCTGGCCGCGGGCATCGACCGCGCCACGCGGCTGGTGGAGCAGTTGCTGGTGCTGGCGCGCCACCAGTCGGGCGCCGCCGCGGCGGCGCCGGCGCAGCCGGTGGCGCTGGCCGAGGTGGCGCGGCTGGCCGTGGCCGACGCCATGCCGCAGGCGCAGGCGCGCGGCATCGACCTGGGCGTGCCGCAGGCCGACGCGGGCGAGACCGAGGGCCATCCCGAGGCGCTGCGCATCCTCATGCGCAACCTGCTGGACAACGCGCTGAAGTACACGCCCGCGGGCGGCACGGTGGACTTGAGCGTGAAGCGCGACGGCGTGGCGCTGGTGCTGGCGGTGGAGGACAGCGGTCCCGGCATTCCCGAGGCCGAGCGCGCCCGGGTGTTCGACCGCTTCCACCGCGTGCCCGGCAGCGAGGGCCCGGGCAGCGGCCTGGGGCTGGCCATCGTCAAGGCCATTGCCGAGATGCACGGCGCGGCGCTGCGGCTGGAGCAGTCGCCGCGGCTTGGGGGCTTGAGAGTGGAGGTGGTGTTCCAGGCCGGGGGCTGATTCCAGTTTTCGCTTGCCAGTGAAGTGTTCCGCTCGTCCTGAGGTATCGAAGGACGAACGGGTCCTTTCACAACCAGAGTGAAATTCAAATGAACGCGCGCCGGGGCAGTGGCCACTTAAGTGCCTTCTAAGTGACCGGCCCCACATTGGTTGCCTGTCCAACGATGTATCCGTTCAAGGAGCGCAACCCATGAGCACCTCGATGTCCCCCGCCCGCCTGACCCTGGCGCTGCTGGCGGCCGGCGCGATCGGTGGCGCAGGCGCCACCTTCGTCACCCTGCACCACGCCGGCGCCACCGCCCCGGCCACGGGCACCACCACGGCGGCCGGCGCGGCACCCACGGCCGCCGCCGCCGTTAGCGGCGCGCCGGACTTCTCGCAGATCACCGAGCGCCACGGCCCGGCCGTGGTCAACATCACCGTCAGCGGCCTGCGCGACGTGGCCAACGACGAGGAGGACGAGGACGCCTCGCCGCGGCGCGCGCCGCCGGGCACGAACCCGGGGGACCCGTTCTCCGACTTCTTCCGCCGCTTCGGCCCACCGGGCTACGCCGTGCCGGGGCCGCAGGCGCAGCAGCCCGTGCGCGGACAGGGCTCGGGCTTCATCGTCAGCGCCGACGGCGTGATCCTGACCAACGCCCACGTGGTGCAGGGCGCCAAGGAAGTGACCGTCAAGCTCACCGACCGGCGCGAGTTCCCGGCCAAGGTGCTGGGCACCGACCCGAAGACCGACGTGGCGGTGCTCAAGATCGAGGCCAAGGACCTGCCCGTCGCCCCGCTGGGCAGTGCGCGCGAGCTGCGCGCGGGCGAGTGGGTGGCGGCCATCGGCTCGCCCTTCGGCTTCGAGAACAGCGTCACCGTGGGCGTGGTCAGCGCCAAGGGCCGCTCCCTGCCCGACGACGGCTACGTGCCCTTCATCCAGACCGACGTGGCGGTGAACCCGGGCAACTCCGGCGGCCCGCTGTTCAACGCGCGCGGCGAGGTGGTGGGCATCAACTCGCAGATCTACAGCCGCACCGGCGGCTACCAGGGCCTCTCGTTCGCCATCCCCATCGAGCTGGCGACCAAGGTCAAGGACCAGATCGTGGCCACCGGCAAGGCGCGCCATGCGCGGCTGGGCGTGGCGATCCAGGAGGTGAACCAGACGCTGGCCGACTCCTTCAAGCTGGACCGGCCCGAGGGCGCGCTGGTGGCCTCGGTGGACCCGGGCGGGCCGGCCGCCAAGGCCGGGCTGCAGGTGGGCGACGTGATCCGCAAGCTCAACGGCCAGCCCATCGTGGCCTCGGGCGACCTGCCCGCGCTGGTCGGCCAGTCCAACCCCGGCGAGAAGGTCACGCTGGAGGTGTGGCGCCACGGCAAGCGCGAGGAGATCACGGCCCAGCTGGGCGACGCCGCCGCCCGGCCGCCGCAGGTGGCGCAGGCCGACGATCAGGCCGCCGGCCGGCAGGCCAAGCTGGGCCTGGCGCTGCGCCCGCTGCAGCCGCAGGAGCGCCGCGGCGCCGGCGTGGACGGCGGCCTGGTGGTTGAGGACGCCAGCGGCCCGGCCGCGCGTGCCGGCGTGCAACCGGGCGACGTGCTCATGGCCGTCAACGGCACGCCGGTGCAGAACATCGAGCAGGTGCGCGAGGTGGTGGCCAAGTCCGACAAGTCGGTGGCGCTGCTGATCCAGCGCGGCGACAGCCGCATCTTCGTGCCGGTGAGGATCGGCTGAGGCCGCGCGGCGGCGGAGGGCATGCAGCGGCGCCCGGACAATCGCGCCATGAAACCGCGAGCCCTTCGCCTCTACGCCGGCCCCGCGGCCCGCGAGCACCTGCGCCGGCGCGGCCTGTCGGCCGATGACGTGCGCATCGTTCCCGCCGCGGCCGGCGGCCCCAAGGGGCTGGTGCTGCTGCCGCTGGACCGCTTCCTCTTCGGGCACTGGCTCGCGCAAGGCACGCAGCCCGTGCACCTGCTGGGCGCCTCCATCGGCGCGTGGCGCATGGCCTGCGCCTGCCTGCCCGATGCCGACGCCACCTTCGAGCAGCTGGCGCAGGACTACATCCACCAGCGCTACGAGCACGCGCCGGGCAAGGCGCCGGCAACGAGCCATGTCAGCGCGGTGTTCGGCGCGAAATTGATCGAGCGCTTCGGGCAGCGCGGCGCGGAAGTGCTGGGCCATCCGCGCTACCGGCTGCACCTGTTCACCTCGCGCGGCCGGCATCCGCTGCTGCGCCGACAGTGCCGCTGGCGCACGCCGCTGGGCTACGCGGGCGCCTTCGCGGCCAACGCGCTGAGCCGCCGGGCGCTGGGCTCGTGGCTGGAGCGCGTGGTGTTCCACGATGCCCGCGCGCCGGCCCTGCCGCTGCACCTGCACGACCTGAGCACGCGGCAGGTGGCGCTGTCCGCGCACAACCTCTGCCCCGCGCTGCTGGCGAGTTGTTCCATCCCCTTCTGGCTCGATGCCGTGCACGACATCCCCGGCGCGCCGGAGGGCGCCTACTGGGACGGCGGCATCACCGACTACCACCTGCACCTGGACTACGCTTCCATGGGCGAAGGGCTGGTGCTGTATCCGCATTTCCAGAAGTCCATCATTCCCGGCTGGCTGGACAAGTCGCTGCGCCACCGCCACCGCGCCAGCGAGCAGTTGTCCAACGTGGTGGTGCTGGCGCCGGACCCGGACTGGGTGCGCCAGACGCTGCCGGGCGGCAAGCTGCCCGACCGCGACGACTTCAAGGCCTACGCGGAAGACGTGGAGAGGCGCATCGGCATCTGGACCCGCGCCGTGGCCGAGAGCCGGCGCCTGGCCGACGAGCTCGCGGCGCTGCTGGAGCGCGACACCATCGAGGCGCTGCCGCTGGAGTGAGCCGCGGCCTCGCGCCGGCATGGGACGGCGGGCGAGAATCGACGCTTTTTTGCCTTCCGCGATGAGTTCCCTGACCGCTTGCGCCGCCCTGGTCTGGCGCGCGATGACCCCGGCCGACCTGCCTGCCGTCCTGCGCATCGCCGCCCTCGTCCACCCCGGCTATCCGGAGCGCGCCGAGGTGTTCGCCGAGAGGTTGCGCCTGCATCCGGCGGGCTGCCTGGTGCTCGACGGCGCGGACGGGCCCGCCGGCTACTGCATCAGCCATCCCTGGCGCGGCGAGCCCCCGGCGCTGGACACCCTGCTGGGCGCGCTGCCGGCGCGGCCCGAGGCCTGGTATGTGCATGACGTGGCGCTGCTGCCCGCGGCGCGCGGCCAGGGCGCCCCGGCGGCGTTGCTGGCACGGTTGAGGGCGCGGGCAGCGCAGGCGGGGTTGAACACCCTGTCGCTGACGGCCGTCAACGGCTCGGCGGCCTACTGGCAGCGCCAGGGTTTCGACGTGCTGCCGGCCAGCGGCGCGCGGCTGGAGAAGCTGGGCAGCTACGGCGCCGATGCGCGGCTGATGGCCTGCGCGCTGTAGCCGGTTCCGGCGCGCTCCGATCGGCGGCATGCTGCGGTATCGCCCCGCCCTGGAGCCGCGATGAACCGCCTGTCCGCGTTCCCGCGCTGGCGCGCCGCCCTGCTGCTGCTGGTCTGCGCCGCCGCCGTCCTGGCCGCCGCGCTGCTCGGCCCCATCCCGCAGCCCGCCAGCTATCACGCCTTTGCCGACCAGCGCACGCTGCTCGGCATCCCGCACTTCTGGAACGTCGTTTCCAGCCTGCCCTTTACCCTGCTCGGCCTGGCCGGGCTGTGGCGGCTGCGCGGTCGTCCTCCAGGGCTCCTGCCCGAGTTGCGGTCGTGCTACGCCGCCTGCTTCGCCGGTGCCGTCCTGATCGGGCTGGGCTCGGGGCTGTATCACCTGCGCCCGGACAACGCCACGCTGGTGTGGGACCGGCTGCCCATGGCGGTCACCTTCATGGGCTTCTTCGCCGTCGTCATCGGCGAGCACATCGATACGCGGCTGGCGCGGCGCGCGCTGCCTGGGCTGCTGCTGGCGGGCATGGATTCAGTGGCGTACTGGGCGCTGTCCGGGCGCCTGGGCGCTTCGAACCTGCGCCAGCCGTTGACCCGCGCCCGCCCGCCCTGTTGCGCCGACCCGCGCCCATGAGCGACTTCGCCACCTTTCCTTGGCCTGTGAGCCCCACCGTCACCGCCCCGGACGGCTCCGACGTGCGCGTGCTGCCGGGCCTTTCCGGCGGCGGCATGGCGCATTTCCACCTGGCCGCCGGACGGGTGTCGAAGGCGGCGCATTAGTTCTTTCATGTATTCGGCAGGACGTCGATATACACACTTGAACACAGCCGAAGATTTCCGGCCGCTGCCGCAGTGAGGCCGGGTATTTTTCAGCTTCCGGATGAGGCATCAGCATTGTCGGCATGGAAACCTGCTCGGCAGCCTCTCTTGCAGCGAGCAAGCCGTTGAATGTCTGCCTCGGCGAAATCGGCCGCGGTTTTGCATTGGCCCGCTGCTGCAGCAGCGGGCAATTCCGCTGCCGGCCTTGCCAATCATTTGCGGGGACGGTGCTTGTTTGTTGGTGAGGCTTTGCAAACTTACTTGATCAAACAATTCACAAACAAGCAGGGGCTGCAACACATCATTACAGCGCCTGGAGAAAGCCATGCCTATATTCAAAACACCATCCCAGTGTGCTTGAGGCTGGATTGTCGTGCTGGCATTCCTTGAGGGCACGAAGCGCGAGGTTTGGCCCCAGCCCGGTATGGTCGAAACCTTGGCAGCTTGCATTGGGGATGGCCATGATTTTCAAGAGCACCTTTTTCTCGGCGGCCGTTGCATTTGGCGCGCTGCTCGGCTTTCCCGCGACGACCGGGGCAAAGGCTGCGACTCTGGCTGAGAGTCCTGCCTTGGACGTCAAAGTGCTGGCCAACGTGTTTTTCAACCCAACGGGCCTCTGGGCGCGCGCCGGCCAGACGTTCCGCATCGAGGCCAGCGGGGTGGCCGACATTTCGGATCAGAACGGCGGCTACAAAATTGACCCTAACGGCACCATCCTGGAGACACCTCCGGTGAATTCTGGTGCCTTCGACTTCTTCAAGAGAAATGCTCGCCCGTTCGGTGCCGATCCGGTGGCCGGAACGGAAAAGCTTTTCTCGCCGTTCGGTGTCCCGGGGCATCTGGATGGCGCACCTTATGGCGCACTCGTGGCCGGGTTTTCAAGAAACCCCGATCCTTCCTATTTTGACGATTTTCCCAATGGTCTCGACTCTCGCGGCTTCAGTTTCGTCGGCAGGACCGGAACGGTACGAGCGCCACAGGGCGGCGGTTATCTATTCCTGGCCGTGAACGATGTGAACAATCCGGACGACAACAGCGGAAGCTTCAGTGCCCATGTTTCTCCCGTCCCCGAGCCCGCCTCTCTCACCTTGCTGGTCATTGGCTTGTTCACCCTGGTACAGCTCAAACGTCGTGGCGTTGTTTGAATGGCCATGTTTCCTGGCGGTACTCGCGGGGAGTCCGTTTTCTTGCAAGTCAGCTGCATGAGGTTCCTGCCCTACGGGCCCTTAATTCCATCTCATCACCCATATCTCTACATGAGCTTCGGGGCCGCGGGAGCCCTCACCTGAAATCCCGGCTCCCCGCCACGAACCGCCCCAGCAGCGGCGTGAGGTCCTGCAGCCAGCCCGCCACCAGGGCGCAGACCTCGCCCTCGCGCTGCCAGCGCCCGTGCACCGCCAGCAGCCGCGCGCGCAGCAGCACCTCGCGCTGGCGCTCGCGGATGCGCTTCCAGCAGATCACCTGCACCACGCCGGTCTCGTCCTCCAGCGTCACGAAGACCGTGCCCTGGGCGGTGGAAGGCTGCTGGCGCAGCGTCACCAGGCCGCAGGCGCGCACCAGGCGCCCATGCGGTTGCGCGCCCAACTGCGCCGCCGACAGCAGCCGCCGCTGCTCCAGCACCGGCCGCAGCAGCGCCAGCGGATGCCGGCGCAACGTCAGCCCCGTGGCGGCATGGTCGAACACGATCTCCTCGCCCTCCGGCGCCGGCGGCAGCTCGATGAAGTCCTCATGCACCGGCGCCTCCTCCAGCAGCGCCGGCGGCGCGGACCACGCCGCGGCTTCCCATACCTGCTGGCGCCGATGGCCGGCCAGGCTCAGCAGCGCATCGGCCCCGGCCAGCAGCCGCATCTCGCGCGCGTCCAGGCGGGCGCGGCGCGCCAGGTCTTCCACGTCGTCGAAGGGCGCTTCGCGGCGCGCCGCGACGATGCGCCCGGCGGCGGCTTGGTTGAAGCCGGCCACCAGGCGCAGGCCCAGGCGCACGGCCTGCCCCTCCTCCAGCGTGCAATCCCAATTGCTCCAGAGCACATCCACCGGCCGCACCTCCACGCCATGGCGCCTTGCGTCCTGCACCAGCTGCCAGGGCGAATAAAAACCCAGCGGCTGCGAATTCAGCATCGCCGCCAGGAAAGCCGCCGGGTGGTGGCACTTGATCCAGCAGCTGGCGTAGACCAGCAGCGCGAAGGACGCGGCATGGCTCTCCGGGAAGCCGTACTCCGAGAAGCCTTTTATTTGCTCGAAGATCGCCTTGGCGAACCCGGCGTCGTAGCCGCGCGCGCTCATGCCGTGCACGATCTTGTCGTGGTACTGCTGCAGCCCGCCCTTGCGCCGCCACGCCGCCATGCTGCGACGCAGCGCGTCGGCCTCGCCGGCTGAAAAGCCGGCCGCCAGGATCGCCACCTGCATCACCTGCTCCTGGAACACCGGCACGCCCAGCGTGCGCCCCAGCGCCTGCTCCAGCGCCGGGCCCGGGTAGGTCACCGCCTCCTTGCCCTCGCGCCGGTTCAGGTAGGGATGGACCATGCCGCCCTGGATCGGCCCCGGGCGCACGATGGCAACCTCGATCACCAGGTCGTAGAAGCAGCGCGGCTTCAGCCGCGGCAGCATCGCCTGCTGCGCCCGGCTCTCGATCTGGAACACGCCCACCGTGTCGGCGCGGCACACCATGTCGTAGGTGGCCTCGTCCTCGGCCGGGATGTCCTGCATGCCGAAGGCATGGCCCTTGAGCTCGCCGATCAGGTCCAGCGCCTTGCGCAGCGCGGTGAGCATGCCCAGCGCCAGCACGTCCACCTTGAGCAGGCCCACGGCGTCGAGGTCGTCCTTGTCCCACTCGATGACGGTGCGCTCCGGCATGGCGGCGTTCTCGATGGGCACCAGCCGCGACAGCGGCCCCTGCGTCAGCACGAAGCCGCCCGTGTGCTGCGACAGGTGCCGCGGAAAGCCGATGAGCTGCCCCACCAGGATCGCGAACTGGCGCATCAGCAGCGACTCCGGGTCCAACCCCAGCGGGCCGAAACGCTGCGCGCGCAACTGCGGCCCGTCCCACCACTGGTGGTCGCGCGCCAGCGCCTCCACCGTGGCGTCGGGCAGGCCCAGCGCCTTGCCCACGTCGCGCACGGCGCTGCGCACGCGGTAGGTGATGACGGTGGCGGCCAGCGCCGCGCGCTCGCGCCCGTACTTGCGATAGAGGTACTGGATCACCTCCTCGCGCCGCTCGTGCTCGAAGTCGATGTCGATGTCCGGCGGCTCGTTGCGCTCGCGGCTGATGAAGCGCTCGAACAGCAGGCTCATGCGCGCCGGGTCCACCTCCGTCACGCCCAGGCAATAGCACACCACCGAGTTGGCGGCGCTGCCGCGGCCCTGGCACAGGATGCCGCGCGAGCGCGCGAACTCGACGATGTCGGCCACGGTCAGGAAGTAATGCTCGTAGCCCAGCTCCGCGATCAGCGCCAGCTCGTGCTCCACCTGCGCCTGCACCGCCGCCGGGATGCCGCCGGGCCAGCGCCGCCCCGCGCCTTCCCAGGCAAGCTGCCGCAGCCAGCTCGCCGGCGTGTGCCCGTCGGGGATCAATTCACCGGGATAGTGATGGCGCACCTCGTCGAGTGAGAAGTCGCAGCGCGCCGCCACCTCCAGCGTCTGCGCCAGCAGCTCCGGCGCGTAGGTCTGCGCCAGCCGCAGCCGCGTGCGCAGGTGCCGCTCGGCGCTGGGCTGCAGGCTGAAACCGCACAAGGCCAGCGGGCGCTTCAGCCGCGTGGCGGTGAGCACGTCCTGCAGCGGCTTGCGCGAGCGCCGGTGCATGTGCACGTCGCCCCCGGCCACCAGTGGCACGCCGCTGCGCGCGGCCGCCTCGCGCAGCCGCTCCAGGTGCACGGCGTCGTCGAGCTGGCGCAGCAGGTTCGCGATCAACCAGCAGCGCCCGCCGAAGTGTTCAGATTGCCAGCGCGCCAGGGTTTCGATCTGTGCCGCGCTGGCGTCGCGGTCCGGCGCGGCCAGCAGCAGGCAGTCGGCCAGGGCTTCGGGCTCGATGTCGGCCAGCCGCAACGGCAGGTACGAGCCTTTGGCCCCGGCGCGGCGCAGCCGGGTGATGAGCTGGCACAGGTTGCCGTAGCCATTGAGGTTGCAAGCCAGCACGACCAGCGTGCAGCCGGCCGCCGCGCCCTCGGGCTCGACGCGGAATTGCGCGCCCACCAGCAGCTTGAGCCCATGCTCCTTGGCCGCGACATGCGCGCGCACGATGCCGGCCAGTGAACACTCGTCGGTGAGCGCCAGCGCGCCGTAGCCCAGCTGCGCGGCGCGCTCAATCAACTCCTGCGGATGGCTGGCGCCGCGCAGGAAGCTGAAGTTGGACAGGCACCAGATTTCGGCGTAGTCGGGCAGGCCCTTCCCACTCCCCTCAAGCAAAGCAGCCATGCAGATACCAGGCCGTCTCCTCATCGGCCAGCCGTGTCTGGAAGATCCACAGCAGCCCGGCGTGCGCGCTCCAGGCCAGCCAGTAGTCGCGCTGCACATGGCCGCTCGATTCCTGCGCCCCCTCCTCGCCGCCCAGGCGCTGCCACCAGCCGCCCTCGATGCGGTGTGGCCCGGCCAGCAGCTGCAGCGGGCCCTGGTACAGCGGGCGATCCGCCTTCGTCGCCAGGCGCAACGGTTGCGCCAGCACGAAGCCGGGCTGTGGCAGTGAGGCCACCGGCGCCGGCGGCAAGGCGCCCCGCGGCGGCGGCTCCTGCACGCCCAGCCAGCGCTGCATCCATTCCGGCCGGTGGTCCGCCAGCAGCAGCGGGCGCCGCACGCGCTCCGGCCCCAGCCGCGCCGACAAGCGCTCCAGCACCCGCCCCAGCGGCTCGCCCGGTGCTTGCGTCTCGGGCAGCAGGCCCCCGCTGCAGGCCGCCAACGGCTGCCACGCCAGCAGCTCCAGGCTCAGCGCGCCCACAGGCGCCGCCAGCACCACGCGGTGCAGGTGCTCGCTCAACAGGCGGTGCAGGACGTCGAGATCGCGCGTGGGCTCGGCCGTGCGCACGGGCAGCTCGCCACCCGGACCAGCGGCGCGGCTGCGCATCGCGTCATGGGCCCAGCGCAGCGCGAGCGCCGTCGCCCCGCCCTGGCGCGCCGCCAGCCAGCCGCACAAGGCCAGCAGCAGCCGGCGCGCGGCCTGCGCCAGCGCGGGCGCCTGCTCGACGCGCCAGGGCAGCTCCACGCCGACATGGAACACCTCCGGCAGCGTCTCCCAGCACCAGGCCTCCGGGCGCAGCCCATAGGCCTGGTCCAGCGCCTGCAGCACCTCGGCGCCGAAGCGGCGGGAGATGCCGCCGCGCGGCAGCTGCCGCAGCGCGCCCAGCGTGCGGCAACCAGTGCGCAGCAGCACCTCCCCATGCGGGCGCACGGCGCTCAGGGTGTGCAGCGGCAAGCCATCGAGCAGCGCGCACAGCAGCGCCGGGCCGCCCTCGGGCTCATCCTCACCGCCCGGATGACCGGCGCGCGCCAGCGCCAGCGCGGCCAGCCCGGTGGGCGCGCCCCAGCTCAGCGCGTGGGCGCCCAGCTCCAGCGCCTCGGCCGCGATGCGCGCGCGCAACGCCGCGCCGCCGCCGAACAGCCGCAGGCTGGCACGCAGCTCCAGCAGCACCGCCTCCTCCACCCGCGCCACGCGCGGCGTGAACTGCAAGGCCCAGTGCGACAAGGCCACCAGCGCCGGCGCCGTCCCCTCAGTGGGCGGCGCGGGCGTGCAGGCGGCGGCCCAGAGCATCGCTGCGCTCCGAAGTTGCAAGCTCATCGGCCGCCGCGGGACGGGCCGCGGCCACCCGCGGCAGCGGCAGGCGGGAGGCGCCGGGCACCGCGGGCTGCAGCCGGTACGCGCGCGCCGGCAGCACCGCTTCCAGCCGGCCGGGCAGGCTGTGCAGCTCGATGTCGCCCTCATGCGCCGGGCCGCGCCGCTTGAGAATGTTCACTCTCAGCGTCCAGGGCGTGGCCGGGGCGACCAGCAGCCGCAGCGGCGCCGCCGAGGGCTCATGCCGGGCCGTGGCCGGCCTGCAGATGAAGGAGGGCACATCGCCCCCACCCTGGGCGCACAGCTGCAGCCGCCGCAGTTGCTCCGGGCGCGCCTGCGGCAGCCAGGCCAGCACCACGGCCTCGGTGGAGCGCAGCAGCTGCTCGGTGCACCACAGCTGCTGCGCCGGCGCCTCGGCCTGCACCCAGACCAGCTGCCGCGCATCCAGCCCGGCCTGCAGCAGGCCCGGCGCATGCGGCGGACGCGGCGGATTGACCAGCACCAGGCGCCGCCCCCGGCCCAGCAGCGCCGCCAGCGCCGGCCCCAGCAGCCGCCACTCCAGCACGGCCGGTTGCGGCTGCAGCAATTCGGTCAGCGCCCCGCCCGGCCAGCCGCCGCCCGGCAGCTCGCGGTCCAGCGCCTCGAAACCCGTGGCCCAGGCCGTGCCGGTCTGCCCCATTTCGCTGCCCCGCCACAATCCCGCCGCCACGGCCGGCGGCAAGGAAGCCAGGGAATCGCAAACTCGGGACGGTGGCGCGGTGGGCATATGCGGCTGTTGTTCTGGACTACTGTATTTTCATACAGTATCCAACAGCGGAGGCCCTGTTGCGAAGCGGGTGGTGCGTGCGCAACAGATTTTTTCCGTTCCCTTCCCCTGACCCTGGTGAAGCGCCAGGAGCCCGCCACGCCGAACCTTACGCGCCGGCCGCATCCACATCGCGCGCGGTTATGAACTCGGCAAGGCAGCGATATTTAAAAAATATCGCTCCAAATTCGTAAAAAGGAGGGATAAAAAACTTCACGGCGCCAGATAATCTTCAGCCGGCAGACGGGGATCTGCGAGGAGAACCTCATGAACCGAAGGTATTTTGCGGTCATACTGGCCGCCGCCGCACTGTTGCCCGCTTCATGGGCTTCCGCCCAGCAAAATATCACCACGGCCGAATCGGCCCAAACCCAGGCGACCACTTATGCGGTTTACAACCTGGGCGCGGTGGAAAACGGTGAAAGTTATGCCCGCGCCGTCAGCAGCAATGGCCTTGCGGCGGGTTATGTCACTTTCAACATCCTGGGTGGAAAACGCCCCGCCATTTTCGAGCGCAACAAGCTGCCGGTGCCCATCTACACCGATGGCCGGGGCGAGGCCACCGGCATCAACAGCCTGCGCGAGGTGGTGGGCTGGTTCGTTCAGGGCACGACGCGGCGCGGATTCGTCTGGAAAAACAACCAGATACGGCAGCTGCTCTCGCCGGTCGGCGGCCACAGCCACGCTGCCGCGATCAACAACAACTCCGAGGTGGTGGGCTGGTACGAGGTTTCACCGGGCGTGACCAATGCCTTCCATTTCAATTACCGCACCGGCGTGACCACGAATCTGGGCAAATGGGGCGGCCGCTCCGCCCAGGCCACGGCCATCAATGCCTACGGTGATATTGCGGGTTTCAGGGAAGTGTGGGTCAACGGCGCCTGGGTCAAGCAGGGCGTGCGCCTGAAAAGGGACGGCACCCTGCAAATCATCCGGCCGCTGGCGGGCTTGGACAATCTCGTCCCCACGAAAATCAACGACAACGGCGACTTGGCCGGCTCCATGTCGCTCAATGCCAGCAATTTTCCTTTTGACGCCGTGTCCTTCATCGCCAAAGGCACGACGGTGACGCGCCTGACCCAGCCCGGCTGCTGTTTCGGCAGCGTCGGCCTGTCGCTCAACAACAGCGGCAAGCTCGTGGGTTATGTGTTCGACAAGCTGGCCGATCCCTCGGACTTGGCGCGCGTGTGGGACACCGCAACGGGCACCAGCGTTTCGCTGTCCGCGCTGCCGCAGGCGCTGGCCGCCGGGTGGTACCGGCTGTCCGATGCCAGCGACATCAACCACAACGGCGTGATCGTCGGCCAGGGCCAGATCCGTCCGGCCAGCGGCGGGGCCTTCAATCGCGCCTTCATGCTGGTGCCGGTGCCGCAATTGGCAACTTCGGCCCCGCAGTGAGGCCACGGCGCGCGGCCGTTCAGCTCGCGGTTGCGCGCCCCGCCCGCCGGGGCTTGCTGCTTGCCGAGAGGCCGGCCGCTCAGGCGCCGGGCTTCCTGGCGCGCAGCATCAGGGCCACGCCCAGCAGCACGAAAGGCAGGCTCAGATACTGGCCCACGCTGAAAACCTGGCCCGCCTCATAGGCCGCCTGCGGCGCCTTGAAAAACTCCGTGGCGATGCGCAGCGAAAACACCAGCACCATGAACCAGCCCAGCAGCCGGCCCGGCGGCGGATGGCGGCCCTCGCGCCGGTAAAGGCTCCACAACACGGCGGCGACGGCCAGGTAACCCAGGGCCTCGTACAGCTGCACCGGGTGGCGCGGCAGCGCATCGACGCTGTCGAACACCACGCCCCAGTCGCCCGCGGTCGGCTTGCCCAGGATTTCGGAATTCAGGAAGTTGGCCACGCGCACGAACACCGCGCCCAGCGCGGCCGGGATGGCGACGCGGTCCACCAGCCACAGGAAAGGCAGGCGCGGCGCGCTGCGGGCATTGCCCAGCCACAGCCCCAGCAGCATGCCCAGCGCGCCGCCATGGCTGGCCAGGCCGCCTTCCCAGATGCGCAGGATCGCCAGCGGATTCGAGAGGTAATAGGCCGGGTCGTAGAAGAAGCAATGCACCAGGCGCGCGCCGACGATGGTGCCCAGCAGCGCATACAGCAGCAGCTGCTCCGCCTTCTGCGGCGGCACGTTCTCGGCCTTGAACATGCGCACCAGCAGCGCCTGCCCGGTGAAGAAGGCGCCCACGAACAGCAGGCCGTACCAGTGGATCGCGATGGGTCCCAGGCTCAGCAGGACGGGATCGAATTTCCAGTGAAGCAGCATGTGTTCCTTTTCGCAAAACGGTTCGGCGCCGGCTCATGTGTCTCCGGCGGCAGGCGGCGCATTGTCCCTGCACAGGCGATCGACCTGTTTGAGCAGCTCCGGCAGGCGATGGCGGCCGTGCATGGCCCGCACGCCGGCCCGGGCGCTTTCCAGCCCTTCCCCCACGCAGGTCACGAACAGCGGCTTCGTGCTGCCGCCGCGCAGCACCTGGAATTCCGCGCCGATGCCGCGAAACGCCGTCTTGGCGACGCCCACCACCGGGACGCAGCCGCCCAGCGCATCGAACAGGTGCTTTCCCAGGCCCGGCCGTGAAATGCCGTCCAGGAACACATACCCGTCCACCACGATGATGTCCGGGTGCAGGCGATGCTCGCGCAGCAATTCCAGCAGGCAGGGCAACTCGCGCTCGTAGAAATGGCCGGGCCGGTAGGGCTTGATTTCGTGAATTTGCGAGATGCAGCAGTGGAGCGCCTGCGGCGCGGCCCAGCTCTCGAACAGCAGGCCGGCGGCCGTGGCATGGCCGGCCGAATAGTGGACGTCGGTGGCGAGGATCACGGCAACTCACTCGGTGAGAAAGGCGAATTGGAACGGGGTGTCGAAGCACGAATCCGCCATGCCGGCTCGCCTTGGACAGTGAAACAAATCCGTTCGCCCCGATTTCAGTTCTTCGGCGCCACTGAAAGAAATCCCGTTCGGGCCGAGCCTGTCGAAGCCCCCGGCACAGCCGGCCCGCAGGCCCGGGCCGCTGCGGCTCAGGCCGCGCCGCTGTGCCCGAGCAGCTTCAGCCGCGGCGCGCTCTTGCCCGCGGGTGCGGCCGGCGGCGGGGCCATCCAGGCCGCCACCTCGGCGGCCGGCAGCGGCCGTGCGTAGTGGTAGCCCTGGAAGCCGTCGCACAGGGCGCCGCGCAGCGCCAAGGCGGTGGGCTCGTCCTCCACGCCCTCGGCCACCACGTCCAGGCCCAGCGTGTGGCCCAGGCTCACGATGGCGCGCGTCACCGCCAGGTGCGTCGGGTCCTGCGCCAGCGCCGCCACCAGCGAGCCGTCGATCTTGAGCCGGTCGATGGGCAGGCGGTGCAGCTGGTTCACGCTGGAGTAGCCGGTGCCGAAATCGTCCACCACCAGCCCCACGCCCAGCGCCTTGAGCGCCGCCAGCCGCGGCAGCGTGGCGTCCACGTCGTCCATCACCGCGCCTTCCGCCAGCTCCAGCTCCAGCAGCCCGGGCGCCACGCCATGGCGCTGCAGCGCCTCGCGCAGCGTCTGCGGCAGCCCGGGGTCGCGCAGCTGCAGCGGCGAGAGGTTGATCGACACCGGCACCGCTTCCAGCCCCTGCGCGCGCCACAGCGCCTGCTGCCGGCACACCTGGTCGATGACCCAGGCGCCGATGGGCCCGATCAGCCCCGACTCCTCGGCCACCGGCACGAACTCCGCCGGCGCCACCGCGCCCAGCCGCGCGCTGTGCCAGCGCAGCAGCGCCTCCACGCCCACCAGCGTGCCGCCCTGCGCCGCCACGCGCGGCTGGTAGTGCAGCGTGAGCTCATCGTGCTCCAGCGCCGGCCGCAGCTGTGACGCCACCAGGGCGCGCCGGTGCGCGCGCTCCTCGATCTCGGCCGTGAACAGGCACACGCCGTCGCCGCCACCGGCCCGGGCCTGCAGCATGGCGGCATCGGCGCGGCGCATCACCTTTTCCAGATCCTCGTCCGGCGGGCACGGCGCCACGCCCAGGCTGCAGGGCACGGCCAGCATCGCTTCGCCCACCGCATGCGGACGGCGCAGCAGCGGCAGGAAGCGCTGCTGTGCCAGGCGCAGCGCCTCCTCGCCGTCACGCAGGCCCCCCAGCGCCACCGCGAACTCCACGCCGCCCAGGCGGCACACCAGGTCGCCGCCGTGCGCCGCCTCGTGCAGCCGCTGCGCCACCAGGCGCAGCAGCGCGTCGCCCGCGGCGCGGCCCTGCGTGTCGTTGACCTGCTTGAAGCCGTCCAGCCCGATGCACAGCACCGCCACCTGGAGCCCGCCCTGGCGCGCGCGCTGCACCGCCGCGCGCAAGCGCTCCAGGAACAGCACGCGGTTGGGCAGCCCGGTGAGGCTGTCGTGGTGCGCGAGGTGGCGGATGCGCTCCTCCTGCGCCTTGCGCTCGCTGATGTCCACGGCGCTGGCGATGTAGTAGCGCCGCGGCGCCGCCTGCGCGTCGGCGTCGTTGACGGTGCTCACCACCAGCCACGCCGGCTGCGGCCGGCCCTCGCGCCGGCGCCGCAGCCGCACCTCGCCCTGCCAGTGGCCCTGGGTTTCGACCATGCGCCAGAGCCGCTCGATGAACTCCACGCCCATGTCCTCGGCCAGCAGCTGCTCCAGCCCGCGGCCCACCACGGCGTCGGTGGTGCACGCGCTCAGCCGGCACAGCGCCGGGTTGAGCGACACCACCTGGCGCGCCTGGTCCAAGACGGCGATGCCCTCGGTGGCGGCCTCGAACACCTGCGCCCACAGCGACAGGCCCCGCTCCGCCTGCTTGAGCCGGTCCACGGGCGTGAACACGGTGAGCAGCGCGTCGCGCCCCTCGTACACCAGGCGGCGCACCGACACCACGCACCAGCCCGGCCGCGCCCCGCCGAGCCAGCGCACCTCGAACTCGTCCACCTGGCCCCGGGCGGCGAGCAGGCGCTGCAGCTGCGTGCGCAGCGCCGGCTCCAGGCCGGCGCTCCAGGGGTCTTGGCGCGGGCCGCCGATCCATTCCAGCCCCGGCCCGTTGGCATGCAGCAGCTCGTGCGCGGGCAGCGCCGTCACGACGATGGGCAGCGGCGTGGCGTCCACCAGCCGCTGCTGCGCCTGCAGCTCGCCCAGGCGCTGGCCGAGCTGCTGCTGCTCCGCGCGGTGGCGGCCCAGCTTGCCCAGCAGCAGGTTGAACGCCTGCGCCACGCTGCCGAACTCGTCGCGCGTGTCCCACTCCATGCGCTGCCCGAAGTCGCCGTTGCGGCGCACCGCGCGCGCCACCTCGGCCATGTGCCGCAGCGGCAGCGTGACGCGCCGCGCCACGGCCCAGGCGTAGCCCAGCACGGCCAGCAGCAGCAGCACGGCCACGCCCAGCTCCGTCGCCAGCTTGGTGCGCCGCGCCTGGATGCGCTGCTGCAGCAGCTCGCCCAGCGGCGCCGACAGCTGCGCACTGTGCTGGCCGATCTGCACCACCAGCGTCCGGTGCGCTTCCAGCAGCGGCTGCAGCGCTTCGGGCGTCGGCGTGCCGCCGGCCTGGGCCAGCGCGCGGCCCGCGTGGCCGAGCGCCTGCACGCCCGCCAGCGTCTGCGTCTGCGTGGCCAGCGCCGCGCCGAGCACCTTGTCGCCGGCGCTGGCCCGGGCCTGCTGGCCGTCGATCTCCAGCAGCCGCGCCTGCTCGGCGAGCTGGCCTTCGAGCATGAAGTAGCGGTGGCGCCAGTCGCCGTCCGGCTCCATGTCCGCGGCCACGGCCTGCAGCAGCGCATCCATGCGCTGCGCCAGCAGCAGCAGCTCGGGCAGCCGCGCCACCAGGATCGGCAACACATGGCGGCCCTCGTCCAGCGCCGGGCTGGCGCCCAGCCGGGATTGCCAGGCCAGGCCCGTCACCAGCGTCTGCCCCTGCGCCAGCACCTCCACGCGCAGCGCCGCCTGCTCGGCCTGGCCGCGGGCGCCGAGCTGCGCCTGCGACGGCGCGGGCTCCCGCGCCAGCTCTTCCAGCGCCTGCGCGAAGGCGGCGCCTTCGCGGCGCGCGCAGGACGGCAGCTGCAGCGCCACCACCAGGGCCTGCCGTGACAGCGTCTCGGTATCCGGCGCCGCCGCCGCCAGCAGCGTGCGGTTGACCTCGCCGATGCACGCCAGCCCGGCCAGCTCCTGCTGGGCGCCGTCGATGGTGCGCAGCCGGTCGCGCACCAGCACGCCGCCGGCGAGCACGGCCACCGCCAGGGGCAGCAGCGCCATCAGCAGCAGCTTGTGGCCCACGCTCAGGCGGCCCAGGAGAGAGGAGATCACGCGCAACATGGCCAATCGGGTTCGGCTCCAGCGGGCTTGTGGTCCGGCCGGCATCGCCTTTCAACAGCAGGGGGTTGACCACGGCCGTTGTCCCGGGGCTTGCCGCACTGCAGTACGCCCGGGTCGGTCTTCGATTGTCACCCGGCTCCAGGGGCCTGCCGTCCACGGCCGCGGCGCAGCCGCCGGCCCCTCACGTGCACTCGTTCACGCCGGCAGCGGCTCCACGCGGGCCGGCGTGGCCTGCGCCTGCTCCGGCCCGGGGGCGGGCGGCGGCTCCTGCGGCAGGTCCTGCAGCGCCACCACGCGGTTGCGCCCGTTGTGCTTGGCGGCGTAGAGCGCGCGGTCGGCGCCCTCCACCAGCGCCGCGGCCGGGGCGTCGCTGCCGGCGGGCAGCGTGTGCAGCCCCACGCTCACCGTCACGCGGCCCATGGGCGCCTGGCGGTGCTCGATGGCCAGCGCCTGCACCGCGCGGCGCACCTGCTCGGCCACCACGCGCGCGCCGGCCGCGTCGGTGTGGGGCAGCAGCACCGCGAACTCCTCGCCGCCCCAGCGCGCGGCCAGGTCGCCCGGGCGCCGCACCGCCCCGCGCAGCGCCATGGCCACGCGGCGCAGGCAGGCGTCGCCCGCGGGGTGGCCGTAGCCGTCGTTGAACTGCTTGAAGCGGTCCACATCCAGCATCAGCAGGCTCAGCGGCTGCTGCTGCTCGCGCCGCATGCCGCGCCAGGCCTCGTCCAGCGCCTCGTCGAAGCGGCGCCGGTTGGCCAGCCCGGTGAGCGGGTCGAAGGCCGCCAGCCGCGCCAGCTCCTCGTTGCTGTGCGCCAAGTGCTCGTGCGCGGCCTCCAGCTCCTGCTGGATGCGGCGCAGCTCGGTGATGTCGGTGCGCACGGCGATGTACTGGTACGGCTTGCCGCGCTCGTCGAGGAAGGGAACGATGGTGGTGTCCACCCAGTAGGTGCTGCCGTCCTTGGCGCGGTTCTCGATCTGGCCCTGCCAGATGCCGCCGCGCGCGATGGTGCGCCACATCTCCTTGAAGAACTCCGGCGGGTGGCGGTCCGAGCGCACGATGCTGTGCGGGCTGCCGATGAGCTCCTCGGGGCTGAACTTGGACAGCGCGCAAAAGCGCTCGTTGACGGCCACGATGCGCCCGCGCACGTCCGTGACGGCCACCACCGCGTGCTCGTTGATGGCCAGCTTGAGCTCCGCCAGGCGCCGGTGCGAGCCCTGCAGCTCGCGCGTGAGGTGGCGCTGGGCGCGCAGCATGCGGTGGTTGTAGAGCCCGGCCAGCACCAGCCCGGCCACCACCACGGCCACGGCCACGGCGTTGAGCAGCGCCGAGCGCTGCCACGACGCCAGCAGGTGCTCGCGCGACAGCCCCACCACCACCAGCACCGGATAGGCCGTCGAGTGCGTGAAGCTGTATTGGCGCCGCACGCCGTCCAGCGGCGAGGTGGAGGTGAAGGTGCCCGCGGCCGCGTGCCCGTAGTGCTCGCGGTACGCGGCCGAGTCCTTCAGGCTCGCCCCCATGGCGGCCTCGCTGAAGGGCCGGCGCACCAGCACCGTGGCGTCGCGGCTCATCAGGCCCAGCACCGCGTCGGGGCCGAGCTCGAAGCGCGCCAGGTACTGCTGCAGGTGCTCCACCGACAGTGCGCCCACCACCACGCCGGCGAAGCTGCCGTCCGGGCGCGAGAGCCGGCGCGACAGCGGCACCACCCACTCGCCATGCGGCTCGGTGCGGTAGGGCGTGCCCAGCTGCAGGTCGTCGCGCGCGCTGTGGCGGTGCCGCTCGAAGAACGGGCGCCCCCGCGCCGAGGTCTCGTAGCGCGCCACGGCGTAGGAGCTCACCAGCAGCGCGCCGCGCGCGTCGTAGACGTACACATCGTGCAGCGCCGGCCGCTCCGTGACGTGGCGCAGGATCTCGTCGCGCAGCGCCTGCGTGGCCCCGCCGCCGTCTTCGTAGGGCGCCTGCACGGTGCGCGCCACCAGCGCCATGAAGGCGTCGGACTCGCGCAGCGTGGCCTCCACATGGTCGAGCACCGACTCCGCCAGGTTGGCGCTGGTCTGCCGCGCCTGCCGCAGCGTGGCCTCGCGCGCCTGCCACAGGAACACGCTGGCCGCGGCCACCAGCGCCACGCAGGCCAGCAGCAGCACCAGGCCGACGCGCCGCTCGGCCGCCGCGCCCGGCGTGGCCGCGGCTTGAACAGGACTTGAATCGGAAAGAGCGGAATGCATGACTGGAAATACGTGCCGTCGCCGCGAACAGCGCAGCAAGAACGGCACGCCGGCAGCCAGGGGCTGCTCCCGGCCCATCGGCATCCCGGGGCCGCACTTGAGCCTGCGCCCAGGCGCAAAACGTGCGATTTCGCACTCGGCGCGGCCCCAAACGGCCTCGGGAACCGGCTTGGCCCCGCTTCGCATCCCCCCGGATCGCGCCCGGGGCCCTCCCCGGGGGCCGGGCAACCCGCTTGCTGTGGCGCGGGCGAGAGCCGCCGCGCCGCCCCACCCTCCCGCCGCCCCAGCACCCTCGAAAACCGCCGCCCTCCATCCGCCGCAACCCCGCGGCGCCGGGCGCGGTCCCCGGGGTGGCAGGACACCGGACGGCACGGCGACGCACCGAACGCTTTTTCAGGATGCCGCCATGTCCCACATTCATCCCCGCGCCCGCTACCGGCCACCCAGCACCTCGTTCTTCGCCGGCTTCGGCCCCGCCGCCCCGGCGCGGCTGCGCCAGGACGAGGCCAGCGAGCTGGAATCACTGGCCGACCTGCTGCAGCACTTCTGGACCCAGCTCAACCGCGCCCGCATCCAGCACCTGTGCCAGGCGCTGAGCGAGGGCTCGCTGCAGGCGCTGTGGCGCGACCGCATCCGCGAGATCCAGGCCCTGATCGAGCGCGTGGGCGTGCTCACGCAGGACCGCGCCGTCGAAGGCCTGGAGCGCGTGCGCGGCGCCGTGGAGGACTGGGAGCAGCAGGTGCGGCGCTTCGTCGCCGGCCCGGTGAAGATGGCCGACTACTGCATCCTGCAGAACCGCCTGGAGACCATGGCGCGGGCCATCGACCTGTGCGTGCGCATGTGGCAGCTGCAGCAGGGGCGGGGCTGAGGCCGCTGCCGGCGCCAAGGCTTCAGGTTGCGGGCGCACCGCAGCGGGCGCCTATGATCGCCGCCCACCCCGTCGCGGAGACCCGCCATGACGCTGCTGCTGCTCGGCCTGATCCTGTTCCTGGGAACGCATTCGGTGTCCATCCTCGCGCCGGCGTGGCGCCGGGGCTGGATCGAGCGGCACGGCGAGAAGCCCTGGAAGGGGCTCTATTCAGTCCTGTCGCTGGCGGGCTTCGCGCTGCTGATCGTGGGCTACGGCTGGGCCCGGCAGTCGCCCGTGGTGCTGTGGAGCCCACCGCTGTGGAGCCGCCACCTGGCGCTGCTGCTGATGCTGCCGGTGTTCCCGCTGCTGCTGGCGGCCTACCTGCCCGGGCGCATCAGGGCCGCCGCCAAGCACCCGATGCTCGTGGCCGTCAAGCTCTGGGCGCTGGCGCACCTGCTGGCCAACGGCACGCTGGCCGACCTGCTGCTCTTCGGCGGCTTCCTGGCCTGGGCCGTGGCCGACCGCATCTCCGTCAAGCGCCACCCGCGCGGCCCCGTGCCCGGCGCGCCGGAGCGCCCGGCCAACGACCTCATCGCCCTGGGCGCCGGGCTGCTGCTCTACGCGCTGTTCCTCACGCGGGCGCATGCCTGGCTGTTCGGGGTGTCACCGCTGGGTTGAGGCCGCCTCAACCCCCTCGCCGCCTCGTCCCATGCTCCAACCGTGCCGGCACGCCGGTTGCCACCACTGGATATCCATCCATACCATGGAGACCGACATGACCGACAAGCACACGCAGGCCGAAGCCGACCAGAGCAACATGCAGAAGGACCCGCAGGACTGGGTCACCGGCGACGAACCCATGACCGGGGCGCAGAAGTCCTACCTCAAGACGCTCAGCGAGGAGGCCAAGGAGCCCTTCGACGAGACGCTGACCAAGGCCCAGGCCTCGCAGCGCATCGACGAGCTGCAGCAGCGCACCGGCCGCGGCAAGCCGCAGGGCGACGGCGGCGGACAGGGCGACAACGACGGCAGTGACGGCGGCGACGGCGGCGGGGACTAAGTCCGGCGCGGCCGGCCCGGCGCCCGGCCTGGGCGCGGATCGGGGACGCCGGCCCCGGCCGCTGGCGACAATGCCCGCCGGCCGGCTTTCCTCACTGCAGCCATGCGCAGGGACACGCTCCTCCTTCTCGAACTCCGCATCCCGCCCGTCCTGCTGGTGCTGATCACCGGCGCGGGCATGTTCCTCCTGGCCCGCGCGTTCCCGCGCTGGACGATGCCGCTGCCCGGGCGCGTGCCGCTGGCCCTGGCCCTGGCGGCAACGGGCGCGGCGGTGGCGCTGGCCGGCGTCGCCGCCTTCCGCCGGGCGCGCACCACCGTCAATCCCATCACGCCGCAGGCCTCGTCCGCCCTGGTCGTTTCCGGCGTCTACCGCTTCAGCCGCAACCCGATGTACCTGGGCTTCCTGCTGCTGCTGTGCGGCTGGGCGGTGCTGCTGGCCCATGCGCCGGCGGCGCTGCTGCTGCCGCTGTTCGTGGCCTGGATGAACCGCTTCCAGATCCGGCCCGAGGAACGGGCGCTGGCGGCACGCTTCGGGGACGGCTATGCCGCGTACGCGCGGCGCGTGCGCCGCTGGCTGTAAGCGCGGCCAGGGAAAGAAACATCCCGCGTACAACCCTGGAACCGGCGCGCTCCTAGCCTGGGCCCTTCCCCTGCGAGACGTTTCCAGGAGGTGCCCCATGCGTGATACGGCATTCCCGCTGCGCTGCGTGCTGCTGGCGGCCGGCCTGTGGGCCACGGCCGCGCAGGCCCTGCCCCGCTACAAGGTCGAGAGCATCGGCGTGCTGCCCGGCGACGAGTTCAGCTATGCCATCGACATCAACAACCATGGCGAGGCGGTGGGGCTGTCCCGCACCGACTTCGCCGGCAAGGTCGTCACGTACCGCCAGGGCACGCTGCGTGGCCTGGACATCTCCTTCGGCGGCCCCTTCGCCGTGGCCACCGACGTCAACGACCGCGGCGACGTGGCGGGCAGCGCCTACCGGCCGGACGGCGTGAGCATCACGCCCTACATCTACCGCGACGGCCGGGCGGACTTCTTCGCCGCCAACGACCAGCGCGACGGCGAGGTCTACGGCCTCAACAACCTGGGCCAGGCCGTCGGGCGCCTGGGCTCGGCCGCCTACCTCTACGACGGCCAGGCGCTGCGCTTCCTGCAGCACGCCGAGGCCGACGTGCAGGCCGCCGACATCAACGACGCCGGCACCATCGCGGGCGAGCTGATCTTCTCCGGCGGCGGCGGCAGCCGGCGGCCCTTCACCTACCGGGACGGCCGCTACACGCTGCTGCCCACGCTGGGCGACTTCAGCTACGTCGGGGTCATCGACAACGCGGGCCGGGCCGTGGGCTTCACCGACCTGCCCGGCGGTGGCCGGGCCACCGTGTGGGACGGCCAAGGCGTGCGGCTGCTGGGCACGCTGGGCGGCAGCTACAGCACCGCAACCAACCTCAACGCCCGCGGCTGGATTCTGGGCGTCTCGGCCACCCAGGTCGCCGAGGCGCATGTGTTCCTGTACGCCGATGGCGTCATGCGCGACCTCAACCGGCTGCTGCGGCCCGAGGACGCCGGCCAGTGGGAGCTGACCTACGCCTACGGCCTCAACGATGCCGGCCAGATCGCCGGCACCGGCATCTTCAACGGCCAGACGCGCGGCTTCGTCGCCACGCCGGTGCCCGAGCCCGCCGCGCTGGCGCTGATGCTGGCCGGGCTGGGCGTGGTGGGGGCCGCGGCGCGGCGGCGTGCGGCGGGGCCGGGCCGCGCCTGAGCCGCGGGATTTCAGCCCATGGCCGGCGCGAACACGCGCAGCCGGTGGCCGTCCGGGTCCAGCGCCGTGAAGGTATGGCCGAAGTCCATGGCCGTGGGCGGCTGGATGATCGGGATGCCCTGCGCCTTCCAGGCCGCGTGGCGGGCCTCCACGCTGTCGGCGCCGTTCACGGCGAAGGCCAGCTCCGCGCCGCCCGGCGCCGTGGCCGCGGGCTGCACGCCGTCCGCGCCCCACAGGCCCAGCATCACGCCCGAGTCCAG
Organism: Azohydromonas caseinilytica; assembly: GCF_012927045.1. GTDB lineage: Bacteria > Pseudomonadota > Gammaproteobacteria > Burkholderiales > Burkholderiaceae_C > Azohydromonas > Azohydromonas caseinilytica. The sequence goes on from NZ_JABBFW010000013.1 coordinate 114,443, forward strand.
CGCGAACATGGCGAAGGTGGGCGAGCTCTCCACCGGCGGCTTGCCCAGCAGGGCGGCGTAGAAGGCGGCACTCTCCGGCGCGTTGCGGACGTAGAGCAGGAAGAAGTTGGGATCGGTCATGACAGGCCTCCTGAAGCGTTGTGAAGCAGTGATCAAGGCCTTCATGGTGGCGGCAGCCCCTGTCAATTTCCGTCAGCAGCGCGACGCCGCCGCGCACCAGTGCACGTCCCTCGCCTACGGCTCGCCCACCCCTTCCTGCTCGCGCCAGGCCCGCAGCAGCGCCTGGCGCCGCCGCGGGTAGCGCTCGGCGCGGGCGCTGAGCGCGGCGATGCGGTCGGTGCGGAAGTGGCGGATCGCGCCGCGCAGCTCGCACCACGCCACCAGCACCTGCACCTGGTCGAAGTAGCCCAGCGCGAAGGGCCAGACGGTGCGCACGCTGGCGCGGCCCTCAGCGTCGCGGTAGTCCAGGTCCAGCCGGCGTTCCTGGCGGATGGCGTCGCGCAGCGCGCCCAGCAGTTCGCTGCCCGCCAGCGGCGCGCCGGGCCCGGCCAGCAGCGCGCTGTCGTCGAGCTCGCGCCGCAGCGGCGGCGGCAGCACCGCGGCGATCTTGGCCAGCGCGTCGCGCGCGGCCAGGCCCAGGCGGGCGTCGCCGCGCTCCATCACCCAGCGCGAGCCCAGCACCAGCGCTTCCACCTCCTCCACCGAGAACATCAGCGGCGGCAACGTAAAACCTTCGCGCAGCACGTAGCCCAGGCCCGGCGCGCCGTCGATGCCCGCGCCCTGCGCCTGCAGCGTGGCGATGTCGCGGTACAGCGTGCGCAGGCTGATGCCCAGCTCCTGCGCCAGCGCCGCGCCGCCCACCGGCCGGCGGTGGCGACGCAGCAGCTGCAGCAGGTCCAGCAGGCGTTCGGAACGGGACAAGGGCATCTCCAGGCGGCGGGCGGCGGGGAGCGCGATTGTGGCGGGCGCAACCACGCGGGCCCCTGACGGCACGCCGCGGCGGCATGGCGGTTGCCGAGGCGGCGCAGTGCCCAACGCCTCTTCCTGCCCATGCCTGCCCGAGACAGCCCGCTGGTGCGCCGCCTGGCGCTGCTGCTGATGAAGCTCAACCACGGCGAGCGGCTCTCGCCCGCCGCGCTCGCGCCCGAGCTGGACGTGAGCGCCGGCACGCTGCGGCGTGACCTGGGGCGGCGCTTGTCCTTCCTGCCGCTGGAGCGCGAGGGCGGCGCCTGGCGGCTGGATGCCGCCTTCGCCGGGCGCCTCGGCACGCGCGACGTGGAGCACCTGGCCGCGCTGGCGGCGGTGCGCGGCCTGCTGCCGGCCGACGTGCCGCGCGAGCTGTTCGAGGCGCGGGTGCAGCGCGCCTTCCTGGCCGGCAGCGCCGCGGCGCAGCGCGAGCGCCCGGCGCTGGCGCGCCCGCTGGAGGACGCCATCGTTGCGCACCGGCGCATCGGCTTCGAGCTGCGCAAGGACGAGGGGCTGCAGGCCTATGCCGACATCGAGCCCTACCGGCTGCTGCGCCACAAGGGCGCGTGGTATCTGGCGGCGCGCGACCACGGGCAGTTCAAGACCTTCTCGCTGGCGCGCATGCAGGGGCTGCGGGTGTCGGCGCAGGGCTTCAGCCCCGACCCGGGCACCGAGCGCGTCCTGGCCGACGACGAGGTGCTGTGGCAGGCGCGCGAGCGCGTGGTGCTGCGCATCAGCGCCGAGGCCGCGCCGCATTTCCGCCGGCGCAAGCTCATCGCCAGCCAGAAGATCGAGCAGGTGCTGGAGGACGGCAGCCTGGTCGTCTCCGTGCAGGCCGCCCACGCCAGCCAGGTGCTGCCCATCGTGCGCTACTGGATGCCGCACCTGCGCATCCTCAGCCCGCAGGCGTGGCAGGTGGAGCTGGAGGACGGGTTGAGCAGGTACCTGGGCGCGGCGGCGCGGGACGAGGCGGGCGGCTCCGAAGGGGCGGGAGAGAGGGAGACGGGGCGGGAGGTAGAGGGCTGAGGTCTGTGGACGCACAGGCCCAGTGCTGTCCGGGGCAAGTGGTGGACGTTGGCTGAGAGCTGGTCGGCCTCGCTGATTACCTCGTCATCCCCGCGTAGGCGCCCACCCTTGGTGGGCGCCCAGGCGGTCCCACGTCAGCGCGCAAGAGCAGATGCAGGCATCACGAAACGACTACTCCCGGACATGCCGGCCAAGCAACTTGCGGCCGGCTCGGGGACTGCCTGGGTTCCCTGCCTGCGCGGGAATGACGATGTAGAAGACGTGGCGCCTCGGCCTCCGGGCCGCCGCGAGGCCGCCATCTTCCCGGACGCCTCCGACCCGCACCGACGCGCCCGCCTTCAGCGCCTCAATGCCGATGCGCCCCGGCTGCTCCAGCCGCCCCGCCCGGCCCCACGGCCTGCACCGGCACCTGCAGCTCCTTGGTGCTCTCGCGCCCATCCCGGTCGACGAAGCGCAGCGTCAGTGGCATCGAAGTACCGGCGGCCAGCGCCTGCTTCAGGCCGGTGACCATCAGGTGCACCCCGCCGGGCGCCAGCTCGACGCCCTGCCCCGGCGGCAGTTCCAGGCCCTGGGCCAGCTCGCGCATGCGCATCACGTTGCCTTCCATCGACATCTGGTGCACCTCGACACGCTCGGCCACCGGGGTGGAGCCGCCCACCAGCCGCGAGCCGGCGCCCGCGGTGAGCTTGGCGTAGACGCCCGTGCCGCCCTGCCCCGGCACCGTGGGCCGGGCCCAGGCGTCGCGCACTTCCACCGGCGCCACGCCGGCGGGCAGCACGTCCAGCCGCGCCGCGGGGAATTCCGGCGCGGGGCCGCTGCCAGCCGGGATCTCGGCCCAATCGGCGCTGCCCTGGTCGCAGCTCTGCAGCACCTTGAACCACAGCGTGCCGGGCTTGTCCGCCAGGCGCCCGCGCAGGGTGAAGCTGGCCTTCTCGTTGGCCGGCAGCGCGGCCTGGGCGCTGTCGGCCTTCCAGGACACCTCGCGCGCGCCGCTGCTCAGCGTCCAGCCCGGCCGCGGCTGGGCGTCGATGAAAGTAAAACTCTCGGGCAGCCGCACCCGGATGGCAGTGGTCGAGGCGGCGTCCTTGCAGGCATGGCCGACGCGGAACGAGGCGGGATAGACGCTGCCCGCGGTGGCGCCGCCCGGCGGCAGCGTGACATGCGCCTGGGCGCACAGGGGAGACAGCGCGGCGAAGGCGCAGGCCAGGACGAGGTGGCGGGAAGAAACTGGCATGGCGTTTTCCTTGAGGGGGTCGGGCTTCGGTGGCGGCGCTCTGCCGCGCCTGGGACAGGAGTGAAGCCCGGGTCAACGATCAGGGCCGGGCCATGTCCGCATCGGGTGCGAACCGGCCGGCATCGGGATGCGTCAATGCAAGGAAAGCGGCGGGCCGCGCGACAGCGGCGCGTACCAGTCCAGCGAGGGCGCGGCGCCCGGCGGCGCGGCCGGCGGAGCCTGGCGGTGAGCAAGGAGCGCCACGGCTGCCGCCTCGGGCGGCGGCGCCGCGGCCCAGCCGGCCGGGCAGCAGCAGTCGAGGCCGTGCTGATGCTGGGGATGGCCGTCCTCGGACGGCAGCGCGATGCGCCGGTGGCCCTGCGCCGAGCACACCTCCACGCCCGCGGCCTGCGCCACGGCCATGCGCGGCATCCACAAGGCCTGCACCAGCAGCGCCAGCAGCAGCGCCACCAGTGCGGCGAGGCGCTGGGGACGGCGAAGGCGCGCGGCGGACGGCATGGCGGGAGATTCTAGAGAGGGTGCAAGGCCGGCCTGCCGGGGCGGCTTGTCCGGGCCGGCCCAAGGGGAGCCGCAGCCCGGCTGCCGCCACTACCGCGTCACAGGAACAGCGGCGCCGGATTGAGCATTTCCTCGGGCGCGGCCCGCTCCACCCAGCCCATGGCCACGGGCACCTCGTACAGCCGCCCGGGGCCGAAGCGCGGCCAGAAGTGGCGCAGGCCCGGCACGATCACCTGCGCCACCGCCAGGCCCAGGTCGGGCCGGCTCTTGTCCACCACCAGCGGCGACAGGCCGGCGCGGCGCAACCGGGCGCAGCACTGCCCGATGTCTTCGCGCAGGTCCAGCCCGTCGGAGAGCACCGGCAGCGCGCCCGCGACGCTGCCCGCGGGCTCCAGGAACGGGGCGCGCGGCAGCAGCGCGCGGTCCCAGGGCGGCGGCGCGTCGGGGCGCTCGTCGAGCAGCTGGTTCAGCTCGGTCAGCGCGCGGCTCAGCGCGATCGGGCCCTGCAGGTGGCAGCCGAAGCCCAGCGCGTGGCGGTCGCTGCCCTCGTGCCGCGCCACCGCGGCGTACACCGGGATGCCCAGGTCGTGCGTGAGGTCCAGCACCTGCACCGACCAGCCCGAGGCCTGGTAGTCGGCGCGCAGCGCCTGCACGAAGGCGTCGTCGATGCGCTCCAGGTCCAGCGCCGGGCGCGCCAGGCGCTGATACCACCAGATGGCGGTGGCGTCGCGCTCGACCAGCTCCAGCAGCCCCTGCAGCACCGCCTCCTCGAACACGTTGCCCGCGGCGGTGCCGTTGGGGTTGTAGATGCCGAAGGCGCTGCCCTGGCCGGGCGGCGTCTCGGCGTAGCAGTAGGCCAGGGGCACCAGGCGGCGCGGCCCGCCGTCCAGCGGCCAGGCCGGCGTCCAGGCGATGCGGGCCTGGTCGTCGAAGGGCAGCGGCACCTGGCGGCGGCGGTCGGTGGTGGTGGCGTTGATGCACTCGCGCCGCGCGTACTGGCGCGCGCTGAAGCCCTGCAGCGTCTCGAAGCTCAGCGCCTCCTCGCCCAGCGCGGCGCGCGTGGCCAGCAGCACGGCCTCGTCGCCCTGCCACACGCTGCTGGCGCGCTCGATGGCCTCGCACAGCGCGCTGGCCTGCGCCTGCGCCGGGCTGCGGCCCTTGCCGGCGCAGATCTTGTCGAAGCCGTTGTCGCTGGGCCAGGTCTGCGGGCACACCGGGTAGCCACTGACGTAGACCTGCCGGCGCGCGGTGTGGCGCCCCGGCATGGGATGCAGGTACTGCACCGCGCCCGTGACCGGGCTGACCAGGGGGCGCAGCGCCAGCAGCGTCTCCTCCGGGCTGCGGCAGCGGTGGCCGCCGTCGGTGCGCTCGGCGGCCAAGCGCGACTGCAGCGCCGGGGCGCGGAAGCCCTGGGCCGCCATCAGGTGCGCGTCGCCGCAGGTCGGGCACTGCGGGCGCCGGCGCACGGCATGCCGGGTCGTGGCCAGCGTGTGCGGATCGAAGCTCAGCAGCGCCTCGCGCAGCGTGCGCTCGCCGCCGGCGGCCTGCCGCACGGCCTGCGCCAGCCAGGCCGCGGCGGTGGCGGCGGTGGCGGGCTCGGTGGACGCGGGGGTGGTGAAGGCCTGCCCCAGGCGCTGCTGCACGAAGCGCTGCGCCGGGCGGTTCCAGGCCACGGCGTGGAGCAGGCAGTCGAAACAGGGGCCGGGCGAGGCATCGAGCAGCGGGCCGATGGTGGGCTGCGCGCCGCCGGGTCGCGCCAGCAGCACGCTGCGCCCGGCCGCACGCGCGCGGGCCAGGTGCCGGCCCACGTGCTCGTCCAGCAGGTCAGCGCACACCAGTACCTCCAGCGCCACCGGCGCGTTCGGGGTGGCCGCCACGCGCAGGCCCGCGGCCTCCAGCGCCAGCGCCACCGGCCAGCTGCCCGGCTCCAGCGCCGTCAGCGCCACCAGCGGCGCGGGCACCTGCGCGGCGGCGCCCGCGCTCAGGTGGCCGCCGTCGGCCAGGCGCTGCAGCACGTAGCCGACTTCGAGCTCGCCCAGGCCCAGGCGCGGGGCCAGGACCTGCGCGATCTCGGCCACGCTGCGGCGGCCGTCGATGAGCGGCGCCACGGCCACCACGGCCGCGCCGCGCAGCACCACGCGACGCGTCTCGCCGTGCAGCAACACGGTGTGCTCGTCGATGACGGCCAAGGCCAGCCCGGGGTGCCAGCGCGGAACGTCGTCACGGGAGGGACCCAGGGCCGGTGGCGCCATGGCCTCAGCAGCAGGTGAAGAGGTACGTGGGGCCGGCGCAGTTGTAGGCGGCGAAGGCGATGAGCTGCTCCTCGACCTTGGGCGCCACGGGCACGCCGAAGGTGGTGCGCACCGGCGGCAGGGTCCACTGCTTCTTCTTGGCGTCCCAACCCTGGCCGGGGCCGGTGGCCTCGCGCACCTTCAGGTCGACGTTCCAGGGGCACTGGTAGCCGAAGTAGTTGGCCAGCGCGCCGGTGGGGTCGGCCAGGAAGTCCTGCTTGAACTGCGCGTTGGTCCAGGCCAGGGCCACGGCGCGCAGGTACACCTCCTGGAACTCCAGCAGCGAGTCGTAGGACGGGATCTGGTTGTTGCGGGGCATGGTGCGTGTCCTTTGGTGAGTCAGCCGTTGAGGAAGGTGATGTGCGTGGCGTTGAAGGCAGCCAGCGCCTCCACCTGCTCCTCCACCGGCGGGGCCGGCGGCAGCACCATCTCCAGCGCATTGCGCCGCGTCACGCGCCAGTCGCCCACGGTGTTGGGCTCCCAGCTGGCGTTGTCCACGTCCACGCCCAGTTCCATGTTGAAGGGGAAGCGGTAGCCCACCCCCTCCTTCAGCGCCCGCTTGGGGTCCGTCACCAGCTGGTCGTAGAAGGCCTTGTCGCGCCAGGCCAGCGCGATCGCCTGCATCACCGCGGCACGGAACGCGATGAAGTGGTCAAAGGTATCGAGTTCGGTGTCGTTGCTCTTCAACGGGACCCTCGTGATGGTTTGTTGTGGGTGGGGTGCAGGCTTGGGGTCAGGCCATTTCCAGGCCCGGCGCCGGCAGCGCCCCGATCTGCCGACGAATCTCGCGTTCCGAGAAGCGCATGCCCATGTCCTGGGCCATCCGGCACGCGCGCAGCAGCAGCGCCTGCGCCTGCACCGGGGCGTCCTCGCCACCGAGCTCCAGCAGCACCAGCGCCCCGCGCCGCAGCAGCTCGGGCATGAAGTAGCGCTCGCCGCCGCGCTCGGCCTGTGCCACGCAGCCGTCGAGCAGCGCGGCCGCGCGCGCGGCGTCGCGCGCGCGCAGCGCGATGTCGGCACGCAGCGACTTGAAATAGGTCTGCCCCAGCAGGCAGCCCATGGCGTCCAGCCGCTCCAGGATCGCCGCCAATGTGGCCTCGTCGTCGCGCGCCCAGCAGTTCACCAGCAGGCCGTAGGCTTCCACCGCCGGCAGCCCGTAGCGTGAGGACAGCGCCAGCAGCCGCTCGCAGGCCTGCGCCGCGCTGGCGCGGTCCTCGCCGTGCTGGTGCAGCATGCCCAGGTACATCAGGCACAGGCCCAGCGTCGGCATGTGGCCCAGCGCCTCGGCCTCGGCCACGGCCGACTGCGCCAGCGCCAGCGCCGCCTCGCGGTCGTCGTCCAGGAACCAGCGCACGTTGGCCAGCGAGGCCAGGCTCCAGCAGCGGCAGTCCAGCCCGAAGCGCGCCGCGTCCTCGGTGCCCTCGGCGCGCGGCAGCGCCGCCACCAGCTCCAGCGTGCGCGCCGCCTGCGCGTAGGACCCGTCGATCCACTGGCCCACGCCCTGCAGCGTGTAGGCCGCGCGCTGCAGCGACACCGTCTCGGGGCAGCCCTGCGCCAGCCCCACCAGCTGCGCCGCGAGCTCGCGCACGCGCTCGCGCTCGCCGGCGACATGGTGGAAGGTGCCCAGCGCCCACAGCGCCGCGGCGCGCTGCACCGGGTCGCCCTGCGCGGCGCCCTGGCGGTCCAGCAGCGCGTCGGCATGCTCGGCCGCGGCGCGCACGCGCGGGTCGGCCCAGCCCAGGCTCGACATCAGCGCATGCGTCTCCAGCAGCGTGAGGTCCAGCTCCGCGGCCGTGCGCGCGGGCTCCGGCGCCAGCTCGGCCACCCAGGGCCGCAGCGCCTCGATCTGGCCCTGCGCTTCCTCGTACTGCGCCCGCGCCAGCGACTCGCTCACCGCGCGCAGCCCGTGGGGCACGGCGCGCTCGAAGCGGCCGGCCAGGGCCAAGTGCCGCGCCAGCGTGCCCGGCGCGCAGCCCGGCTGCTCTTCCAGCACCAGCGCGATGCGCTCGTGCGCCTGGGTGCGCGCCTGCCGCGGCAGCGAGTCGTAGGCCGCGTCGCGCACCAGCGCGTGGCGGAACACGTAGGCCTCGCCCTGCACGCGGCGCTGGCGCTCCACCAGGTCGGCCAGGAACAGCTGCTCCAGGTCGCTGTCCACCGCGGCCTCGTCGCGCTCGCTGATCTGCGCCAGCAGCGCGGGCTCGAACTCGCGGCCGATGGCCGCGGCCAGCTGCGCCGTCTCCTTGGCCGGGCCCAGCCGGTCCAGCGCCTGGGCCAGCACCTCCTGCAGGCTCGGCGGGATGGACGGCGTGGCGCCGCCGCCGGTGCCGGTGCGCGGGTCCAGCCAGGCGCGCGCCAGCTCGGTGAGGAACAGCGGGTTGCCGTCGGCGCGCGCGGCCAGCCGCGCGATGTCGGCCCCGGGCAGCCCCTGCAGCCCCGGCCAGTGGCGCAGCAGCTCCTGCGCCTCCGGCGCCGCCAGGCCCTGCAGCCGCAGCGTCTCCACGGCAGGCCGGAAATCGCTCTCGGGCCGGCTGGTCAGCACCACGCCCAGGCCCGGGCGGCCGCCGTCGGCCAGCAGCCGCTCGATGAGCTCGCGGCTGGTGGGGTCGGCCCAGTGCACGTCCTCCACCACCAGGATGGCCGGCCCGCGCGCCATGGCGCCCAGCAGCGCCTGCAGCGCCTGCAGCACGATGCCGCGCTGGCGCTGCGGCGCGTGCTGCAGCGCCTCGGACTGCGGCGGCAGCGGCAGCCCCAGCCAGCTCGCCAGAATCGCGCCGGCCTGCGCGCCGCCCACTTCCAGCCGGTCCAGCTCCAGCTGCAGCCGCGCGCCCGGATCGGCGGCCTCATGCAGGCCCAGCTGCGTCGAGAGCCAGCGCAGGAAGGGATAGAGCGCGCTGTGGCGCTGCTCGGGCAGGCACTGCACCACCCAGGCGCGGCCATGCTCGTCGCTGACGCCGTCGCACAGCGCCTGCACCAGGCGCGACTTGCCCATGCCCGGCTCGCCCACCAGCAGCAGCGCGCCGCCGCGGCCCCCCGCCACCCGGCGCCACAGCCCGGCCAGCGCCGCGCTCTCACGCCCGCGCCCCACCAGCGGCGCATGCTGCGGCCCCGGGCCGGCCGGGCCGTCGGCCCGGCGCTCGGCGCACAAGTACCAGGCGGGCGCGGCCTGCCCGTCCTCCTGCGCCAACGCCAGCCCCGGCGCCTCCTCCAGCAGGCAGTGGCGCTCCAGCAGGTGGCGCGCGCGGTCGCTCACCGCGATGTGGCCCGGCGCGGTGCTCTGCAGCAGCCGCTCCACCACGCCGGCGGCCAGGCCCGTGGGCACCTGCCCCGGGCGCACCAGCATCACGCCCGCGTGCAGCGCCACGCGCAGCTCCAGCCGCACTGCGGCGCGCGTCTCGATGCGGCGCCCGCGCTGCGCGATGCGCGTCACCAGCTCCAGCGCGGCACTGGCGGCACGGCGCGCGGCGCTGTCGCTGGCCTGCGGATAGCCGAAATACGCCAGCCGCATGCCGCCCAGCGCGCCGGCCAGGTGCGCGCCGAAGGCCAGGCAGACGTCCTGGCACTGGGCCAGCTGGTCGCTCAGCAGCTCCTCCATGGCCTCCAGCGCCGCGTCGGACGGCGCCGCCGCGCCCGTGGCCGCCAGCTCCAGCGAGAAGGCCAGCATCGTGATCTGCCGCCGCTCCGCGGCCAGCGGCGCCACGGCGGTGGCGGTGACGTCCAGGTCGCCGCTCTCGGGCGCCAGGCGCCCCACCAGCTGGTGCAGCGGCAGCTCGCGCAGCCGCGCGTAGGCGCCGGCGGCATCGCCGCGCTCGCGCGCCTGCTTGCTCAGCACGCGCCGCAGCAGCTCGCCCAGCGGATGGCCCAGCAGCCCCGTGGGCAGCGGCAGCTCGTTGGGGCTCAGGTGCTCGTGGTAGACCTCGGCCAGCGTCTGCCCGCGCACGGCCGGCGAGCCGGTGAGGCACTCCACCAGCATCAGGCCCCAGGCGTAGAGGTCGGACTTGACCGTCGGCGGCTCGCCGCGCAGCTGCTCGGGCGCGCTGTAGCGCGGCGTGCCCACCGTCTCGGCGCTGAGCGTGAGCTCCCCGGAGGCCGCGGCGCCGAGCTCGGCCGCCAGCGTGCCGATGCCGAAGTCCAGCACCTTGGCGTGCATGCGCTCGCCGCGGCGCGTGACCATGATGTTCAGCGGCTTGAGGTCGCGGTGCACGATGCCCTGCGCATGCGCCTCCACCAGCGCGTCGAGCACCTGCCCCATGAGCTCGCCGGCCTGCGGCGCCGACAGCGGCCCGTGGTGCAGCAGCAGGTCGCGCAGCGTCTGCCCCGGCACGAACTCGAACACCGCGAACAGCTCCTCGCGCTCGGTCTGCCCCTGGTCGAGCAGGCGCACGATGTGCGGATGGTGCAGTTGCGCGCACAACCGCGTCTCGCGGGCGAAGCGCGCGCGGCGGCGCTCGCGCGTGGCCGCGTCGGCCCCGGGCGAGGCATTCAGGAACTTGATGGCCACCCACTGGCCGGTGCTGTGCTGGCGCGCCTTGTAGACCACGCCCGAAGCGCCCTCGCCCAGGCGCTCCAGCAGCGCGTAGCCCGCGGGGGCGGCGGGCTCGCCGCTGCGCGCCGGCACGGGCGCGGGGGCCGGCGCCGGCGGCATCACGGCGGCGCTCATGCCAGGGCGTCCGAAGCCGGGTCCATGCGGCCTTCGAGCTGCGAGCCGCGATGGATCTCGAAGGCCACCGGGCCCAGCCGCAGCCCGCCGCGGCGTCCCTCGATGACCTGCGCCAAGCCGCTGGCCCCGGCCAGCGCGTTCATCAGCTGGTCGCGGGCGCGGAAGATCTGGATGTTGAGATGCGGCGGGTCCATGCCCAGCATGCGCGCCAGCCGCGGGCGCTCCAGCCAGCCCTGCGCGGCCGGGTCCAGCCCCGCGCGCGCATCGGCCAGGCGCTGGCGCGCCAGCGTCAGCAGCGCGTAGTGGTGGCTGCGCTCGCCCAGGTCGGCCGCCTGCAGGCCCCGGCGCACCTGCAGCCAGGTGTGCTCCTCGTCCAGGCTGACGCGAAAGCTCAGCAGCAGCGGCTCGGCCTGCTGCACCACGGCCCGCGTCTCGTCCACCTCCTGCGGCACCACCAGGCGGTAGCGCGCCCCGCCCAGCTCCAGCTCGTCGCCGTCCTGCAGGCTGCGCAGCTCGCCCTGCTGCTCCAGCATCCACAGGCCCGTGTCCAGCTCGTACAGGTCCAGCTCCGGCGCCTCCGCGTCGGGCAACAGGTTGTGGCGCGAAAGCCACAGCGGCGGGCGCACCGGGTCCAGCGGCAGCAACGCCGGGCCGGGCGGCGACAGGTCCACCACGTCCCAGTCGGCCGCGCCCGGGCCGAAGCGCAGCACCTGCCCCAGCGCCAGCGGCACCGCCTCGCCCGGCGGCAGGCGCCGGCCGTCGATCAGCGTGCCGTTGCGGCTGTGGTCGGTGACGAACCAGCCACCGTCGCGCCAGCGCAACATCGCGTGCAGCTGCGAGGCCTCGCGGTTGGGGAGCACCGTGTCCGAACGCGCTGGATGGCGCCCGAAGACGTGATTGCCGCGCAGCAAGACGCGGTCCTCGTTTTCGCTGTTGCGCAGCATCCCCATGAGCCCAGACTCCTCCCCCGTCGACCATGACAAGGCGCCCCATGCAAAGCGCCCGAATAAGGGGGAGAAGTGTAGGGCCGCCCATGGCGTGGCCCGCGATGCAACGCGCCGCTTCGCACAGGCGGCGGCGCCATGGCCCCAGCATCCGCCCGGCACGGGCCGGGAAGAAGCGTCGTCCGGCGCCGGGCCCTCGGGGTCGGATCGAGCTCAGGCCCAAGCGCGCACCCTGCCGGCTCAGGCCGCCAGCGCCGCCAGCAGAGCCAGGCCCAGGGTGTGCGAGCGCTGCGCCTGCTTGTCGCAGGCCAGGCCGCAAGGCGTCGCGCGATACGGCGCAGTGCCGCGGGACAGCACGCTCCGCAGCCAGCGTGCGTGCCGCGGGCGCGCACCGGCAGCGCCCTCCCCGGCCGAAGCGGGAAGGAGGGGCGGCTGGTGGCGACGCTGAAGCGGCATCGGGACGGTGAAGGGAAAAGTGAAACGGGGCGATGGGGTACTCATGGGCGTTGCGTCCCCCACCTTGGTGGGTCACGTGGGTCGGGAGCCACATGCTCAAGGGATTGCCCTGATCGGTGAATTACGACCAGTTACGGTCACTTGCCTGCACGCGGCCCGTGGGCCGCGCGTCGTCGGCGGGCGCGGCGGCGGTGGAGCGCCAGGGGCTTGCCGGCGCTTCGGGCGCGGCGGCTCCCTTGTCTAATGGGGCATGCACGCGCGCGCTTCCCTGCTGAGCTCAAAGGTTGCGGCCGCTCCGCAGCGCTGGACCCTGGCGCTGCTGCTGGCGGGCCTGGTGGCCGGTGCCGCCACGGGCTGGACCCAGCACCGCGCCAACCAGGCGCGCGTGCAGGCCGAGCTCGACGAGGCCGCCCAGCAGGCGGCGGCGCGGCTGCGCCAGCGCATGCAGTCCTACGAATACGCGCTGTTCGCCACCCGCGGCGCGGTGCGCGTGGCCGGCACCTCGGCCGAGGCGCTCACGCGCGAGGCCTTCCGCCGCTTCGCCGGCTCCATCGACCTGCGCGAGCGCTTCCCCGGCGCGCGCGGCGTGGGCTTCGTGCGCCGCACGCAGCGCGTGCAGGATCAGGCCTTCATGGAGGAGATGCGCCGCAAGGGCGAGCCGGATTTCCGCATCCGCGAGCTCAATCCCGAGGGGGTGGACACGGACGAGCGCTACCTGCTGATGTTCATGGAGCCGCGCCGCGAGCATGGCGCGGTGGAGGGGCTGGACCTGGCCACCGAGGTGCGGCGCCGCGAATCGCTGCGCGCTTCCATGCTCAGCGGCGAGCCGCGCCTGTCGGCGCCGCTGACGCTGGCGCTGACCGACGCGCCCGAAGGGCGCGGCTTCGTGCTGTCGCTGCCGGTCTACACCCGCAGCGGCAGCGGCGCCATCGGGCGCGCCGAGCGCGAGCGCGCCACCTACGGCTGGGCCGTGATGCCGCTGGTGGCCGATGTGGTGATGGTTGACTTCGACGACCAGAACGGCGCGCTGGCGCTGGCGCTGAGCGACGTGCAGCCCTGGGGCCGCGTCGACCGCTTCTACGCCTCGCCCGGCTGGCATGCGCCGGGCAAGGCGCCGCTGCAGCGCGTGCAGCTGCCGGTGTTCGGGCGCGAGTGGCTGGTGGAGATGCAGGCGCTGCCGCCCTTCGTGCAGCGGCTGCACCTGCCCTCGCCCGCGGGCTCGGGCCTGGGCGTGACGGTGACGATGGCGGCGCTGGCGCTGCTGCTGCACGGCGCGCTGCGGGCAGCGCAGCGCCAGCGCCAGGAGGAGGAGCTGCGCCGCCGCACCGAGGAGGCCGAGGCCGCCAACCGCGCCAAGAGCGCCTTCCTGGCGCACATGAGCCACGAGATCCGCACCCCGCTCAATGCCGTCATCGGGCTGAGCCAGCTGCTGGCGCGCATGCCGCTGGACGACAAGCAGCAGCTGTACGTGCACCACATCGCCAGCGCCGGCACGCAGCTGCTGGGGCTGGTCAACGACGTGCTGGACCTGAGCAAGATCGAGGCGGGCGAGATGCGGCTGGAGGAGCTGCCCTTCGAGCCGCTGCCGCTGCTGCGCGAGCTGCAGGCGCAGGCCGAGGTGCTGGCCGCGGGCAAGCGGCTGCAGCTGCGGCTGGAGGCCGACCCGGCGCTGCCGCCGCGCCTGCGCGGCGACGCGCTGCGCCTGCGGCAGGTGCTGTCCAACCTGCTCAACAACGCCGTGAAGTTCACGGCCGAGGGCAGCGTGACGCTGCGCGCGCAACTGCTGGCGCGCGAGGCCGCTGGCGCGCGGGTGCGCTTCGAGGTGGCCGACACCGGCATCGGCATCGCCGCCGAGCAGCAGCAGGCCGTGTTCGAGCCCTTCACCCAGGCCGACGGCTCCATCACGCGCCGCTTCGGCGGCACCGGCCTGGGCCTGGCCATCGTCACGCGGCTGGTGGCGATGATGGGCGGCGAGCTGAGCCTGCACAGCGCGCCGGGCGCGGGCAGCACCTTCGCCGTGACGCTGCCGCTGGGGCTTGTCAATGAGGATTCGTGAAGCTGCCGGCGCCGCATTGAGCGCACTACCCTGACCGTTCCATGAGCAACCGTCCCGCCGGGGACGCACGGGAGGGTCCGGACGATGAAGCGAATCTGGTTGCCGTTGTTGACGATGGCGCTGGCGGGATGCGCCGCCACCGGCAAGGCCCCGCCGGCCGCGCCCGGCGGCGCCCCGCCCGAGGCCGCCTCCCCGACCGACGCCTCGGCGGCTCCGCCAAGCGCCACCACCACCGCGCCCGGCACGGACGCCGCGCCCAAGGTGGTCCAGGGCCTGGGCGCGGCCGTCACGTCGCCGCTGAGCGACTTCAACCTCATCCGCGCGCGGATCCCGCCGATCCTGCTGGCCGCGCGCGAGGCGCCCTACCGCCTGCCGCCCGAGCGCGGGTGCGCAGCCCTGGCGGCCGAAATCGATGCCCATGACCAGGCGCTCGGCCCGGACCTGGATGCCCCGGACAGCGCCGACAGGCCCTCGCTGCTGGAGCGCGGCGCCGACATGGCCGGCAGCGCCGCGCTCAACGCGGTGCAGGGCGCCGTGTCGGGCGCGATCCCCTTCCGCGGCTGGGTGCGCAAGCTCACCGGCGCCGAGCGGCGCGACCGCCGCGTGGCCGCCGCCGTGAACGCCGGCAGCCTGCGGCGTGCCTTCCTCAAGGGCCTGGCCCGGGCCCAGGGCTGCGCACCGGCCCCAGCCGCGCCCCTGGGGCCGGCACCGGAGTCGGCCGCCGCGCCCGCCACCGACCCGGCCGAGCCCGCCGTGGTGTCGCTCCAGGAATTCACTCCCGAGTGAGAAACCCGGGAGTCTCCCGGGCCGATATTCAAAGTTTTCAAACTCCCGGCGGGCAGGCACGGCCCGCCTCGGGGGTGGGCAGATTTCCGCGCAGGGTTAGGCTTTTCCGGCACCTTGCAATTACCCAATCAGCATTTTTAGGAGGTTTCATGCGCGGAATGATTTTTGCCCTTTCCCTTTTCACGGCGGCCTTGATGCCGGTGGCGCGGGCCGTGGAAGCCCCGGCGGCCGGGGCGGTTTCCGACGCGGCGTCCCCGGAGCAGAACACCGCGCCGCGCGGCTACCGGACGCTGCGCCTGGGCACGGTGCAGGGCGGCAGCAGCGCGGCCTACGCGCTCAGCCCCAACGGCAAGGCCGCGGGCTACGTGGGCTTCGACATCGAGGGGCGCTTCCGCCCGGCGCTGTTCGCGGCGGGCCGGGAGCCCCGCGTCATCCACACCGACGGCCCCGGCTCGGCCAGCGGTGTCAACGGCCTGGGCGAGGTGGTCGGCTGGTTCCAGCAGGGCGACCGCACCGAGGCTTTCCGCTGGAAGTTCAACACCATCACCACGTTGCCCTCACTCGGCGGCGGCAGTTCCTACGCCACCGCCATCAATGCCCGCTCCGAGATCGTCGGCTGGTCGCAGGCGCTCTCCTCCGGCGAGCGCCATGCCGTGTACTGGTACGGGAGCACGCTCATCGACCTGGGCACCTGGGGCGGCCTCGCGGCCGAGGCCACCGCCATCAACCGCCGCGGCGACATCGTGGGCTACCGCGAGGTCGAGATCGACGGCCGCCGCGTCAAGCAGGGCGTGCGCCAGCTCAAGGGCCGCAAACCCCAGCTGCTGCGCATTCCCGAGGGGTATATCGGCCTGGTGCCCAAGGCCATCAATGACAACGGCGACATCGCGGGCCATATGTATGGCAGTTTCGGCGAGGTGCTGGGCTCGGAAGGCTTTTTGCTGGTCGGCAACAATTACTCGAAAATGAACGAGCAGTCCGGATATACCACCTACGGGCTGGGTCTGAACAATTACCGGGAAGTCTCGGGATACCGGGACAATTTCACCTCCGATCCGCGCGACCGCGGCCGCGTGTGGCGCCACCGGGGCCAGACCATCGTCGGCCTGGATGGCCTGCCCTCGGCCCGCAACACCGGCTGGTGGGCGCTGGGCGCGGCCTACGCCATCAACGACAACGGCGTGGTCGTCGGCGTGGGCCAGTGGGGAGCCGTGGACGCCCGCACGGTCGAGGCCTACATGCTGGTGCCCAGGGAGTAACGGGCGATTCACGGCGCGGCGGCGTCAGCCGCTGCGTCCTCCATTGCCGGCCGCTGCGCCACCAGCGCCTCGAACAGCGCCTGCGCCGCCACCGACAGGCTGCGGTCGCGGCGGCGGATGGTGAAGATCTCGCGCCGCAGCCCGGGCGCGCGCACCGGCCGGGTCACGAGATCCGGATGCTCGAAGTGGAACAGCGTCAGCGTCGGCACCACGGTGATGCCCAGCCCGGCGCGCACCATGCCGGCCACGGTGCTGAGCTGCTCCAGCTCCATCACGCCCTTGAGCGCCAGCGGCCACAGCGCCGACTCGATGTGCTGCCGCACGCTGCTCGTGCGCGCCAGGTGGATGAAGGGCTCTCCGGCCAGGTGCTGCAGCGCCACGCCGTCTCGGCCCGCCAGCGGGTGCGATCTCGGGCACACGAGGTGGAAAGCGTCGCTGCAAAAGGGCTCCACCAGCAGCTCCGGCGCGCCGGCGCGCAGCGCCGCCAGGGCGAAGTCGGCCCGGCCGGCGCGCACGCGCTCCACGCAGTCCTCCGACAGCGCGTCCGCCACGTCCAGCTCGATGTCCGGATAGCGCTGCCGGAACGCCGCCAGCCGCGGCGGCAGCCAGCCCGCGGCCAATGCCGGCAAGGCCGCCAGGGCGACGCGCCCGCGGCGCCGCGCCACATGCTCGCCCAGGTCGGCCACGCTCAATGACAGGTCGCGCAGCAGGCGCTGCGCGCTCTCCAGGAACAGCGCGCCCTCCACCGTCGGCTCCACATGGCGCGTGCTGCGGTCGAACAGCCGCGCGCCCAACGCCTCCTCCAACGCCCGGATCAGCGCGCTGAAGGCCGGCTGCGACAGGTGCAGCCGCGCCGCGGCGCGCGTGAAGTTGCGCGTCTCGGCCAACGCCACGAAGGCACGCAGCTGGCGCGTGGACAAGTCGGCTTCACTCATTTGATAAGCGGATGAATTGATCCAAACAAACGAATTCTCTTATCGAAACCCGCTGCCTACAGTGGCCGCATCGCCTCACCAACGGCCTTGCTGCCCAGGAGCGCATGAAAGACACCTTGCTCATCGGCTGCGCCGCCGGCTTCTCCGGCGACCGCACCGACGCCGCCCGCCCGGTGGTGGACACGCTGATCCGGCGGCAACAGCCCGCGGTGCTGATCTTCGAAACCCTGGCCGAGCGCACCCTGGCGCTGGCGCAGCTGGCGCGCCGCGCCGATCCGGAAGCCGGCTACGAGCCGCTGCTGCCGGACATGCTGGCCCCGGTGCTGGCCGACTGCCTGGCGCACGGCATCCGCATCGTCGGCAACTTCGGCGCGGCCAATCCGCACGCCGCCGCGCGCAGGGTGCTGGCGCTGGCGCGCGAGGTGGGCGCGCGTGTGCCGCGCGTGGCCGTGGTCACCGGCGACGATCTTTCCGACGCCGCGCACCGCGGCCTGCTGCACGAGGCGCTGGGCGGCGCGGCCGACGGCCTGGACATCACCAGCGCCAACGCGTACCTCGGTGCCGAGGCCATCGCCGAGGCGCTGCGCGCGGGGGCCGACATCGTCATCACCGGCCGCGTGTCGGACCCCTCGCTGACCGTGGGCCCGGCGCTGGCGCACTTCGGCTGGGCGCCCGATGACTGGGACCGGCTGGCGCGCGCCACCATGGCCGGGCACCTGCTGGAGTGTGGCGCGCAGGTCTGCGGCGGCTACTACGCCGACCCGGGGCTCAAGGACGTCCCGGAGCTGGCCAGCGTCGGCTACCCCATCGCCGAGATCGACGCCGACGGCGGCTGCGTCATCGGCAAGGCCGAGGGCACGGGCGGCTGCGTGGACGAGCACACCGTCAAGGAGCAGCTGCTGTACGAGCTGCACGACCCGGCGGCCTACCTCACGCCCGACGTGGTGGCCGACATTCGCGAGGCCTGGGTCGAGACGGTGGGCCCAGATCGCGTGCGCCTGCACGGCGTGCGCGGCCACGCGCGGCCGGCGCGCCTGAAAGTCAACGTGTTCCACGCCCAGGGCTGGCTGGCCGAGGGCGAGATTTCCTACGCCGGGCGCGGCGCCGAGGCACGGGCGCGGCTGGCGGGTGACGTGCTGCGCCGGCGCCTGGCCGGTTGCGGGCCGCTGCGCGTGGACCTCATCGGCGTGGCCAGCGTGTTCGGCGACGACGCCGGGCAATGGCTGAGCCGCCAGCCCGTGGGGGATGCGCGCGACGTGCGCTTGCGCATCGCCATGAACCACGCCGACCGGCGCCAGGCCGAGCGGCTGACGCGCGAGGTGACCGCCCTCTACACCTGCGGCCCGGCCGGCGGCGGCGGCGTGCGCACGGGGCTGCGCCAGCGGCTGGGCACCGTGTCCTGCCTGGTGCCGCGCGAGCGGGTGAGCGTGCAACTGGAGTTCGTCGAATGAGCAGCACCAACGAAACCTTGCGCGTGCCCCTGCAGCGCCTGGCCCACGGCCGCACCGGCGACAAGGGCAACGTCTCCAACATCAGCGTCATCGCCTGGCACCCGGACCTGTACGAACTGCTGGTGGCGCAGGTGACGGAAGAGGCGGTGGCGCGCCAGTTCGCGTACCGCCGCCCGCAACGCGTCACGCGCCACCTGCTGCCGAAGCTGCAGGCCATGAACTTCGTGCTGGAGGGCGTGCTCGACGGCGGCGTCAACGACGCGCTGAACCTCGACAGCCACGGCAAGGCGCTGGCCTTCCTGCTGCTGGAGCTTGAGATCGACGTGCCGGCCGCGCTGGTGCCGTTGCTGCGGCAACCGGGCTGAACCCCACCATTCCAACGATCAGGAGACAGACCATGACCACCCCCACCCGCCGCCACGCCCTGGCGGCCATCGCCGCCGCCGCGTTCGCCCTGCTGGGCGCCCCCGCCGCGCAGGCGCAGGTGAAATACCCCGAGAAGCCGGTGACTTTCATCGTGCCCTTTGCCGCCGGCAGCGCCACGGACCAGCTTGCGCGCGCCCTGGGCCAGTCGATCACCGAGCAGACCAAGCAGGCCGTGGTGGTGGAGAACAAGGCCGGCGCCAGCGGGATGATGGCGGCGCAGTCCGCGGCGCGGGCGCCGGCCGACGGCTACACCGTGCTGATCACCACCAACACCACGCACGCGGCCAACGAGCACCTGTACAAGAAGCTGTCCTACGACCCGGTGAAGGACTTCGCGCCGGTCACGGGCCTGGCCAAGGGCGGGCAGGTGCTGGTGGTGCGCGCGGACTCGCCCTACAGGAGCGTGGCCGAGCTGCTGGCCCAGGCGAAAAAGGCGCCGGGCAAGCTCAGCTTCGGCAGCGGCAGCTCCTCCAGCCGCGTCGCGGGCGAGATGTTCAAGCAGCTCAGCGGCACCGAGATCCTGCACGTGCCCTACAAGAGCAACCCGCAGGCGGTGACGGACCTGCTGGGCGGGCAGATCGACCTGATGATCACCGACACCGCCACCGGCGTGCCCCAGGTCAAGGCCGGCAAGCTGCGCGCGCTGGGCTACTCCACCACCAAGCGCAGCCGGCTGCTGCCGGAGGTGCCCACCATCGCCGAGGCCGGCGTCAAGGGCTACGACATGGGCTACTGGTTCGCCGCCTACGTGCCCGCAGCCACGCCGCAGCCGGTGGTGGCGCGGCTCAACGAGCTGCTGGGCCAGGCGGTGAAGAGCGCCGCGGCCAAGACCTTCTTCGAGAGCAGCGGCGCCGAGGCCTGGACCAGCACGCCGCAGGAGCTGGCGAAGTTCCAGGCCGAGGAAACCCAGAAGTGGGGCCGCGTCATCAAGGCGGCCGGGATCGAGGCCGAGTGAGGCCGCGCCGCTGAGGGCTGCGGCCCGCGCGCCGCGACCCGTTCCTTCCCCCAGGCCTCCGCAGAAGAGGCCCTGTTGAGCCACTGCCGGGCACGGCGGTGTGCTCGGTCACGTCCCAAGGAGACTCCATGCATTTCCCCAAGACCGCCCTGGCGCTGTGCGCCGGCGCCGCGCTGCTGTCCGCCTGCGGCGGCAGCGACGACCCCGCCACGCCCGGCACGCCCGCGGCGCCTGCGGCCAGGCCGGCGCTGCGCCTGGCCATCACCGCCACGGAAGATTTCCCCGGCAGCTACGGCAGCGTGGGCGCCTACGAGAAGGTCAGCGGCGTCATCAGCGGCGAGGTCGATCCCAAGGACCCGAAGAACGCCGTGATCCAGGACCTGGCCCTGGCGCCGGTGAACGCGCGCGGCATGGTCGAGTACGCGACCGAATTTGTGATGCTCAAGCCCAAGGACACGAGCAAGGCCGGCGGCGTGCTGCGCTACGACGCGCCCAACCGCGGCAACATCCTGACCCTGCCCGATCCGGCGCGGGTGCCCAGCGACGCGGAGTATTTCGAGCGCGGCTACGTGATGCTCTATGCCGGCTGGCAGGGCGACGTGCCCAAGAGCAGCCCGGCGCGGCTGACCGTCAACGTGCCGGTGGCGCGCAACCCGGACGGCAGCTCCATCACCGGCCCCTACCGCGCCGAGCTGGTGCCCACGGCGCCCACGCCGGCCATGACGCTGCCCGGCGGCGTGTTCAACGGCAGCATGATTCCCTACGAGCCGGCCAGCCTGGACAACACGCAGCCCGGCTACTCGCTCACCCGGCGCCTGAACGAGACCGACCCGCGCATCCCCATCCCGGCTGGCGACTGGAAGTTCGCCAGCTGCGACGCCGCCACGCCCTTCCCCGGCACGCCCAGCCCCAGCAGCGTGTGCCTCAAGGGCGGCTTCGATCCGAAGTACCTGTACGAGCTGGTCTACGTCGCCAAGGACCCGAAGGTCATGGGCGTGGGCCTGGCGGCGCTGCGCGACACGGTGAGCTTCTTCCGCGGCGCGGTGGCGGACGCCGACGGCAAGCCCAACCCGCTGGCCGGGAAAATCAAGCACACGATCGGCCAGGGCACCTCGCAGTCGGGCAATGCCATGAAGACCTTCCTGCACCTGGGCTTCAACCAGGCGCTGGACGGCTCCAGGGTGTTCGACGGGCTGTACGCGCATGTCGCGGCGCGGCAGACGAACATCAACACGCGCTTTGCCGTGCCCGGCGGCGGCGGTGGCCTGCGCACCGACCACAGCGCCTTCGGCCAGACCGCGCCGCGCGGGCTGGACAAGGACTACGTCGATGAGGTCAGCGGCCGCAAGGGCGGCGTGATGGCGCGCTGCGCCGCCACCGACACCTGCCCCAAGTTCTTCCTGGGCCTCTCGGGCACCGAGTTCTGGCAGCTGCAGGGCTCGCCGGTGCTCACCGACGCCCACGGCCTGCGCGACCTGACGCAGCCGGAGAACGCGCGCATCTACTACTACAGCAGCACGCAGCACGGCGGCGCCGGCGGGCTGGCCAGCATCAGCTACACGCCCACGCGCACGGTCTACCCGGCCGGCACGGTGGTGCACTTCAACGACACCTTCCGCGCCCTGTTCGTGGCGCTGGAGGACTGGGTGGTGCGCGGCGTCGAGCCGCCGGCCAGCCAGGTGCCGAAGGTCGCCGACGGCACCCTGGTGCGGCCCGAGGCCGTGACCTTCCCGGCGATGAAGGGCCTGAGCTGGACGGCCAACGGCGCGAGCACGCCGATCCCGGACTTCACTTACTTGGCGCGCTACAACGGCTTCCCGCTGCTGGACTTCGGCCCGGATTACCGGCCGCAGGACGAGTCCGGCATCGCCACGCGGCTGCCGCCGGCCAACCTCAACCGCGACTACGCCATCCTGGTGCCGCAGGTCGATGCGCTGACGGGCCTGACGCGCGCCGGCATCCGCAGCGTGGAGGCGCGCGCGCCGCTGGGCACCAGCATCGAGTTCAACTACGTGGCCACGCCGGGCGTGGTGGACCTGGCAAATCTTGCGGGCGCCTTCATCCCCTTCCACAAGACCCGTGCCGAGCGCCTGGCCGCCGGCGACGCACGGCCTTCGCTGGAGGAGCTGTACGGCACGCAGGCCGGCTACGTCGCCGCGGTGCGCAGCGCCGCGACCGAGCTGGTGTCGCAGCGCCTGCTGCTGCAGCGCGACGCCGACCTGATCGTGCAGCGCGCGCAGGCGACGCCGGTGCTGCCTTGAACCGAGGCCGCGCGCCACGCGGCCGATATTCAGGAGTCGTGCGCAGGGCTCGGGTTTCTGAACCCGCAGCCGGCTGCACCGCGCTGAGTATTCCACCCGGTGCCGTGGCCCTGTTCACGGCACCGGGCCGGCATTGGGCTCAAAGCTGAATATCACCCGGCTACAGCAATTCGCTGAGCCGCTGGCTCAACCGGGCCGCGATCTTGCGATAACCGGTGAGGCTGGGATGGATTTCATTGAGCCAGTCGTTGCTCACGCCCACGTCCGCCGGATTGGCCATGAGCAGCGTATTGCGGGTGTCCACCACGTGGAAATTGGGAAGCGCCAGCGGGCCACCACGCCGCATATCCAATGCCAGCAAGGCCTCGGCCAGGCGATCCATCAATAGATTGACGATGGTTTGCTGCAGCGGCAAACCCAGCCCGGAATGGGCAAATACCGGAAAAAGCCAGGGCCCCGTCAACGGAATGGTGCCGATGAAGCGCGCGGGCTCGTTGCGGGGTGTCGGATAGTCATAAGTGTGGGTGACGACAGGGCAGCCCCGGCTGAGGCTGCCCGGCGCGTCGCGCAAGGCCACGATGGCTTGGAAAGCCTGCTGGATATCGCCCAGCAATTGCCGCAGGCCCTGGTCGTCGATGTAGCTCTGCGGCAGCGCGGGGTTCTGGCCCGGCAGCGGCGGTCGGATCAGGTTGCGCGCGGAATCGATGAGGTCATTACCCCCGCCGCTCAGCACCAGCGCGTCCCATCGCCAGGCAAAGCCCGGGCGGGCCAGCAACCGTTGCAGATCCCCATTGGTCGCCAGCGCGCCGACATGCTTGATGGTGTCGCCTGGGTAAGCCAGATTGCATATTTGTGCCCAGCGCGCAAAACGCAACTCGAACAGCAGATTCGATGATGGCAGGGCCGCGATGGTGAACCAGGAATCGCCCTCGGCCAGGATATGCCACTGGTAATTCGGGTCCTGCGGCCACCACGGGCCGGGCGTATTGGGCGGAAATGGCGCCGCCCTGTCGAATACACCCACGTCGGGAGGCAAAGAAGGAACAGGCGATGTACCAGGCATGACGATGTCCTTTCCATGGCTGTACCGGACGAATCTCACAATATTCGGCCGTTTTGCATCCCTTTCTCGCCACTCCTGCCACGCGCGCGAATGAGGTGCCAATCACAAGGCCCTGAATATGGGCGACCCGGCGCTCTGCCGAAGCAGGATCAGCGGCGTCATATTCTGATCCGGGGCCAGGGCGGGCGGCATTCAACTTTGGTCATCTTGGCGGCCACCGCAAGACCGGTTTTCAGGACATGGCGGGAAGCACGCGGCCCACGGCGTTGCCATGGCAGCACTGAGCCCGGGGTGCAATGACCTTGGCACTCGCCATGCCATCCACTTGGATGGCTAAGGGATGACTGTAGGATGGTCACATGCCACCTCGCAGCGCCACCGCCATCCCCGCCGCCAAGTCCACCGACGAGAAGATCACCATCAACCTCGGCGTCGTGGACCTGGGCCAGATCGACCTGCTGGTGCAGGAAGGCTTCTATGCCAACCGCACCGACCTCATCCGCACCGCCATCCGCAACCAGCTCGCCGCGCATGCCGATGCGGTGAAGCAGGCAGTGGCGCGCAAGACGCTGGTGCTGGGCATCCAGCACTTCAGCGCCGACGATCTGCGCGCCGTGCAGGCCGCGGGCCAGCGGCTGCAGATCCGCGTGCTCGGCCTGGCCAGCATCGGTGCCGAGGTCACTCCCGAACTTGCGCTCTCCACCATCGACTCCATCGTGGTGCTGGGCGTGCTGCAGGCCAGTCCCGCCGTCAAGGCGGCGCTGGCCTCCCGGATGCGCTGAGCGCACCGCCCCTCAACAGGAAACCTCATGAACACAGCCTTCCAGCAGGCCATGGCCGAGGCCACCCGCCTCACGCGCGCCGGCGACCTGCAGGCCGCCACCGCGCTGATCCAGGCGGCCCTGGCCGGGTCCGCACCGCCCCGCGGCACGCCGGCGCCGCCGCGCGGGAATGTGATCGACATCCCGGCGCGCGTCATTCCCGACGCCCAAGCCCTCGCCAACGGCGATGCCGCCATCCAGGCACCGGCCACGGCGACCGGCGCCTCCACCGAGCCGCTTCCCGGCGCGGTCCACGCCCCTCCCGCGGCGGCGCAACCGACCGGCGCCTCCCTCCGCTCACGGCTCGCCCGCTTCGCCAAGGGCCTGACCCGACGCCGCGCCGATCCGCCCGAAGCACCCGTTCCGGCGCAACCGGCGGTCACCGAGCCGGCCAAGCCGGGCGGCGACAGCTTCGTCGAGGGCAGCCACACCGAGGCCGGCCTGACACGCCACTACAAGCTCTACATCCCGCCGGAACGCCACGGCGCCGGCCTGCCGCTGGTGGTGATGCTGCACGGCTGCACCCAGCACCCCGACGACTTCGCCGCCGGTACCGGCATGAACGAGGCGGCACGCGAGCACGGTTTCTATGTGCTCTACCCGGCGCAGGCCCAAAAGGCCAACCCGCAGCGCTGCTGGAACTGGTTCAAGCACAACCACCAGGGACGCGGCCGGGGCGAGCCGGCGCTGCTGGCCGGCATGGCGCGCGCGGTGATGGCGCGCCACGGCATCGACCCGCAGCGCGTGTACGTCGCGGGGCTGTCGGCGGGCGGGGCGATGGCAGCCATCCTGGGCGGCGCCTATCCCGACCTGTTTGCCGCCGTGGGCGTGCACTCCGGCCTGCCCGCCGGCGCGGCGCGGGACCTGCCCTCGGCGCTGGCCGCCATGCGCGGCGCGCCCGCCGGCGCGGCCGGGGCGCCGGACCTGGCCGGCCTGCCGGGCCTCAAGGACCTGCACGGCCTGGCGGACCTGCCCGGGCTGTCCCGCCTGACGGACCTGCCGGGCCTGGCCGATCTGGAAGGCGGCGAGGCGACGGTTTCGGTGGACGCCGAAGCCACCGTGCCGGGCCCGGTGCCGCCCACCATCGTCTTCCACGGCGATCAGGACCACACGGTGCATCCGTGCAACGGCGAACGCGCCATCACCGCCTGCGCCGAAGGCGCGGCCACGCACACCGAGCGCGGCCGCAGCCACGGCGGCCGGGCCTACACCCGGCGCGTGTGGCGCAACGCCGCGGGGCAAGTGCGGGCCGAGCACTGGAACGTGCACGGTGCGGGCCATGCCTGGTCGGGCGGACGGCCCGCCGGCTCCTACACCGACGCCGCCGGCCCGGATGCCACCGACGCGATGCTGCAGTTCTTCCGCGCCCACCGGCTGCGCCGCGCGGACTGAGACACGCGGCTTCTTCATCACGGCGGCGCCCGCGGGCGCCGCTTTTCTTTTGACCTGCCACGGCCTGCCCCTGCGGTGCGCTCCTTTAACATCGACCGCTTGTGCCCGTGGCAAGCTGGTCGATTTGAATAATCCACAACGAGGAGAACAGTGTGAAAACCATCGGCCTCATTGGCGGCATGAGCTGGGAATCCACCGTGCCGTATTACCGGCTCATCAATGAAACGGTCAAGGAGCGCCTGGGTGGATTGCATTCCGCCAAGGTGATTCTCTACAGCGTGGATTTTCACGAGATCGAGCAACTGCAGCGCGAGGGCAACTGGACCACGGCCGGGCTGCTGCTGGCCCAGGCCGCCAAGTCGCTGGAATCGGCCGGCGCGGATTTTTTGGTGCTGTGCACCAACACCATGCACAAGGTGGCTGCCGACATCGAAGCGGCGGTGCGCATTCCGCTGCTGCATATTGCCGACCCCACGGCAGAGGAAATCCGCCAGGCCGGATTTTCGAGCGTGGGCCTGCTGGGCACGCGCTTCACCATGGAGCAGGATTTTTACAAGGAGCGGCTGCGCCAGCGCCATGGTCTGAAGGTCTTGGTTCCCTCCGCCGAGGAGCGCGAGGGGGTGCACCGCATCATTTACGAGGAATTGTGCCTGGGCAAGGTATTGCCCGAATCGCGGCGTTATTACCGCATGGTGATGGCGAATCTGCAGGCGCGCGGGGCGCAGGCGCTGATTCTGGGCTGCACGGAAATCTCGCTGCTGGTCAAACCGCATGACGCCGCCGTGCCGCTGTTCGACACCACCGCCATCCACGCCCGCAAGGCGGCCTGGTACGCGCTGCTGCCCAGCGAGCCCTGATCCCCGAGGAGCCGGCCATGACACACCTGCTCGACAACATCATCTGGCACGCCCTGTCCGGCACGCAGCGCCGGTATTCGGTGGGCACCGACCGGGCGCGCCGCTACTCCCCGGGCTTTTCGCCGATCGCGGGATTCATCGACCCGAGCCAGCCTGATTTCAATGCGCTGCGGTCTTATTGCGAGCCGGGCGAGCATTTCTATTGCGATGGCTGGTCCGGCCCGGCACCGCCAAGTTGGCAGATCGAGGCCGAAACCACCATGTTCAGGATGGTCTGGGAAGGCGCGCTGCCGGCGGACGATGATTTTCCGCAAGCCATTCCATTGGAATCGGAACATGCCCTGCAGGCGCTGGAACTGGCCACGCTGACCCGCCCGGGCCCTTTTGGGCCACGCACTATCGAGCTGGGCGACTATTTCGGCATTTTCGATAACGGCCATCTGGTCGCCATGGCCGGCGAGCGCATGGCGGCCCAGACGCTGCGCGAAGTCAGCGGTGTGTGCACACACCCGGACTACCAGGGCCGCGGCTGGGCGCGGCGGCTGATGTTGAAACTCATCCGCCGGCAATTGCAGCGCGGGGAAACGCCTTTTCTGCACGTCATGAGCGAAAACCATGGTGCACACCGGCTATACCAGCGCATGGGATTCAGGGATTACAAGGAATCGGTGGTGCGCGTGGTCGCGCCCGATTGAGCAGAGTTTTCAAGCGCAATTTCACACCGGGAGCACAAAACCATGAAAACCAGATTCCGCAGCAAGTCCATTCTCATCGGCGCCGCCGCGCTGGCGGCGGTCGGCGCCGTGGTGGCGCAGGCCTCGGGCCTGACGCGCACGCTCGTCAGCCGCTCGGAGATTTCCGTGGCCGGCCGCGAGGCGGTGGTGGTGCGCGTGGACGTGGCGGCCAACGCCAGCGCCGGGCGCCATACCCACCCCGGCGACGAGATCGGCTACGTGATGGAGGGCCAGCTGCAACTGGCGGTGGAGGGCCAGCCGCCGCGCCTGGTCAAAGCCGGCGAGTCCTTCACCGTGCCGGCCGGCGTGCCGCACGACGCGCACAACGACGGCGCCGTCACCTCCAAGCTGGTTGGGGTGTACGTGGTCGAGAAGGGCAAGCCGCTGGTGGCACCGGCGCCCTGATCCGCTACAGATCCAGCCGCGGCTGCAGCCCGCGCCCGCGCTGCAGCCATTCCGTGTCGAAGCGCTCCAGCTCCTCGCGCGCCGCTTCCAGCAGCGCCTCCGGCTCCAGCGCCGGCACTTTCAATTTCCGCACCGCCGTGGGCACGGCCGTCACCAGCACCTCGTCCAGCAGCGCCACGCGGATGCCGCGGCGGGCGTAGATCTCGACCAGTTCCTCCCAGCAGGCGCCGTCGGCCTCGAACTGGCCGATGAGCAGCACGTTGCAGCGCTTGGCACGCATGACGCGCAGCACCGAGGGGTAGTCGTCGCCCAGTTGCGCGCGCAGCTCGATGCGCAGCTCGTCCTGGAAGCTGAAATCCACCAGCGCGCCCTCGCCCGGCGCCTCGCCGTCCACGCTGACCCGGCATTGGGCCCGGGCCGTGAACTGCACATGCGCGCCGTCCACCTCGAACAGCGCCTCGTCGAGCTGCAGCACCGGCTCCCACCAGCGCTCCAGCGGCGCGCCGTCGGGGGCCACCGCCGGCACGGCGGCCAGCGGCGTGCCGGGACACTCCACCACCAGCCGCGGCAGCTCGCGCTCCAGCGCCTGCAGCACGCGCGCCTTGTGGCGCAGGTGCGCCTCGGGGATCGGGTCGCCCTCCTCCAGCGGCTCGTGCAGGCTGTAGTCCTGGTAGCGCAGCGCGATGCGCGCCGGCAGCCGTGCCTGCCAGCCGCGCACGATGGCCTCGGGCGACACCGCAGCGGCCACCTGCGCCGGCAGCTCCGGGTTCACGCGCAGCAGCAGCTTCAGGCCGAAGTCGGGCTGCAGGAAGCGGTTCTGCAGCCGGTTCTGCTCCGGCGTGCTCGCCGGCGGGCCGAAGTGCTTGTAGAGCCACTGCAGCAGCTGCGGATGGTGGCGGCGCAGGTGGGCGTGGCGCGCACCCATGAGCCACAGCGCGTACTCGGCATGGACCAGCAGCAGCGACAGGGGCTGGTCCTTGTACTTGCCGTAGGGGATCAGTTCGAGCGCAGGCGCCGGCGCCTTGCGCCGTGCCGGGCCCGCCGCCTCCTTGCCGGGCGGCGGCGCCTCCGCGTCGAAAAGTCCTCCTTGCCGCATCAATCCCAACTCCCTGAATCCCGCTCAGCTGCTCCCGCGAGGGCGGGATTGTGCGCGAGGCGGGAGGGTTCTCCCTGGCGGGAGTGTGAAACGGGTGGGGTGCGGGCGATTTTTTGGACGCTTTGTGGCGTGGGACGTAGAAGGCGGGCGCCGGACGAGGTGCCGTCATGGTGTGCACAGACGCACGGCTGTCCAGGGAGAAGCCAACCGCTCGTCAGCACGGAACAGGGTTCAGAAAAACGAGCGTCATGCCTGCGCAGCCGGGCATGACGCCGCTTCATGCTTCAACCGGCACGGCAGCCGGCCTGTTTAGAACCATATTTGACAAGAAATACACTTATTGATGCCAAGTCCTGTAACCCATGTATTCAGGCATCTTATGCTACACAGATGGAAACGCATTACGGCAGACATTCGAAAACAGTGATATTCAACACAATATTCATTCAACCACAAGCAAGCGACAAAACAAGCCCGGCAATCACAGGGAGACAATATGACAGGATTCGTCATCTGCTATCACCCTCAAGACAAGGATTGGGCGGAATACATCGATCAATGCTTGAGAAGCCTGAAATACGATACTTTTCTTGACCTCATTGACCTGAAAGCCGGCGACAACGCCATACAGGAACTTCATTCCGCGATACAACGTCTGCAAGGCGCAGTCCTGATTGTTTCAGAGTATTTTTTGCGTGAATCTCGGGATGAGATATGGACTGCCATCGTGCACAGCGGATACAGAGTCATCCCGATCATTGTCGATGACTCCTCACTGCAAGGGCTGCTGGCGCCTCTAACGAGCATCAGGCTCCACGGACTGAATGATGCGCAGGCCATGGAAGCGATACGCCAGGGCCTCGAACCGCGGCGGCGGCGCAACCGTCCTCCGGCATTCACGGACACTCAGGCGCCCACGGCCCAGGCAACTCCCCCCAATGCCTGGCGCCGGCTGCTGGACCGGCTCCTGCCCCGGTTTCACTTCTGGCTGTGCCTTCACGGATTTCTGCAAAAACCCTCCGAGTATTCGGAACTGCACAACTATCTTTCCGAATGCCGCGCTTCGTTGCAGCAGAGCATCCGGAGGCGCTTCTACATACCCATGGACGCACGTGCGCTGCCTGTGCCGATCTCGCCGCTGGCCACGGAGCAGGAGGCATTCGTTCAACCGGTACGGCATTTGATCCGCCAGATTACCGGCAGTACGAAAGGGGGAGACGGCGCGACGGCGCAACTCAGCCTGGTCAGCCGCCGCAGCCATGTCGTTCATAACATCGTCAAAACGCTGCTCAGGAGTTCCGGCCCGCTCGTGCTTCTGGGCGACCCCGGCAGCGGCAAGACAATGACCCTGGAACACGCGATGCTGGCCGTCATCGAACAGCAGAGGCACCGCATTTATCCATCCATTCCAATATTTGTCAGGTTGGGTGATTTTCACGTCGAGCAACACGCGCCGTCGTTCGATGATGTCCAACAGTTCATGCTTTCAAATCTGAACACCCACATCAGAGCCCACTGGGTCACGCTGCGGGACTCGGGCCGCATCATCGTATTTTTTGACAGCATCGACGAAATGAGCCGCGACCGCTACGGCCAGCACAGCGCGGCACTCAGCAGTTATGCGAGCAGCGTCTATCCGCTCGTTCGCACGCTTTTTTCATGCCGAATCAACGACTTCAGTCCAGAATTCTCACACGACCGCCTCGTATTGCTGCCGTTCGACCGCCGGCAACTGCAAGAATATCTCAGGCTCTACATACCCCACTGGCCGCTACAGATTTCGGGCGAAAGTTTTTCAACAAAATCACTGGCCGCCCGACTCGAATCCGGCAACCTGTTCGTCGACCCGAGGAACCCATTCGTGCTGTGGCTGCTGTGCATCTACCTGTGCAACAAGAAATCCTGGCCGACATCCCGCCCAGGCCTGCTGGCCTTCTATTGCCGGCATGCTTACAACGAAAAACGGGCCGACCGGAAGAATGCGAGCACATTTGCCCGAATCAAGCGGCCGTTCACGGCCCTGAGCCGGCTTGCATTCATCTTGATGCAACGCAACCTGGGCACGTCGGCGACATTGAGCGAAATACAGAAAGAGCTTCCGGACATCGACGTCATCACGTTGATATTCGTCGGCACGCGCTGTGGTTTCCTGGAACAGTCGCTGAACCAATCCGTGCCCCGCGTACGCTTCGCACACCATCGGCTGCAGGAGTTTTTCGCTGCCCGCCATCTCAGGCATTCGAGCACGGAGTTCGACTGGCTGACGGTGATGGATGCCCCGAGATGGCAGGAGACACTGATCAATTACATACAACTGGGAGGGCGCCAGGAGCCCGTGGAGCAACTGGCCGAGTCCGTCAACACACACGTTTCCGAGATCAGGGCTCGAATTGGCGCTCCAGATCTCCGGTGGCGCCGTCGTCCCATGGACAGATATGGCATCAACGATGCCGCAGAAACGCTGCTCGCTGACCGGGTCGACCTGCTGTCCCGCCTGGTACAGCATGGGATAACCGGCATGTCCGCGACAGCGGTGGCCACGCTGGAGCAAGGTATTCAACTTTTGACCCAATATGGCAATCCAAGCAGCCAAGTCAAGATGTTGTGGGCCTGGAAGAACGTGCCCGATGCCGACGTCGGAAAAGAAATCGGCCAGCTGCTGAACTCCTCAATAGCTTGGGTGCGCAGCCAGGCGCTGACGCTGATCGCGGAATCCCCGGCGCATCGGCAGCACCTCGGCACCGACACACCGATGCAAATTGCTACGATCTGGCCCGGTGTGAACTGGCGCACCGGTTCCGCGATCATGCGAAAGCCATCGCGGCACAGCAAAATCGGCGGGCCTGGAGCCACCTGCTTTATGGCCTGATTTCAATGGCATTGCTGCTGTCCGGCATCATGCTGCTGTGCAGCTCATTATATTGGGCAGCCTTTATTTCTAAATTACCAGCATTTCAAGCCACATTGCCATATCACTGGTTCGCAGCCATCGTGGTTGCCGCAATCATTATCAGCTTCACATTGGCGCCCAAGCTGATGTGGCTATGGGCCACAGGTACGGCCCTGTTCACCATCAGTGCATTTGCCATACTGCCGGACGCGTGGACAGGCTCACTTGGCAAGGCCGTGTCATCGATCCCTCTCACCGTCGGGGCCGTCTTCCTTGCACCTGCATTGGCCATTCCGGCCGGAATCATCCACAGCGCAACTCTTCTCACCTACTTGCTGGCCACGAAGAAAAGGAAAACATGGCTTTCAAGCTTCAAATTGCTGAGCCGAGTGACATGGGAAGAATGCGAATACAAAGAAATGGGCTCTTTCAGTATGGGCGCCGTCGCAACCATTGCTGTAATAGCGTTATTGACTTATCTGCTGTCGCCAGTCATATCTTATCTGTTTACCTCCTTGAGGCCATGGTTCGAAGCGGCATCATCCAAATTCGGCATACCTCCGGTAGGCATTGGAATTTGCATTGGGCTCTCGTTGTATGCATCACTGCCATTCTTCGTCGACAGGATGAGAAAAGCGTCGCAACAGAAGTTTGTCAACAGAGTGCCCAGGGCGCTGGGCACCGCTTTCCTGGTATTCACGGCAACCATGCCGGCAGCACTGACCGGCGCATGGGTCTTTGCGAGGCTGGACCAATGGCTGGGCAGCATGGGCGCTCAAATCGTCATAACCCTGGCGATAATTGCAGGGCTGATTGTTCTTTCCAAGCAATGCTGGAACGTGGCGAAAAAACTGGCCATCGCCCTTGCCATCGCACGGCAGCCTTACCGCCCTTGCCAATTCACGCCAGCACAATGGCAGGCGATGGTCAAGAATGCCACGCCACACGGAAAGGAATCAATCTTGCAGCGAACCAACCACCAGGCGCTCGGCCTGGAGCCGCGGCAGTTTCTCGACCTGTTGCGTGACATGAGAAAAAGCTTCGAAACGGACCCGGCCCTGGGCACCTATTGGCGCATGCGGCACGAGCTGGAGCAGATATTGCGCCAGGAACAGCAAGGCGGGGTCGGTTCGCCATGAAAACCATTTTCCTGAGCTACAACGGGAACGACTTGGCCTGGGCCGAATGGGTCGGCCAGGAGATCGAAAAGAAAAATGCCCAGGTCATACTCCAGCACTGGGACTTTGCCGCCGGCGCGAACTTCGTCGCAAAGATGCACGAAGCCCTCCAGACCTGCGACAAGCTGGCCATCATCCTGTCCCGGAATTACCTGTCTGCCCGATTCACCAACGAGGAATGGCAGGCCGCATTCGCCCTGCGCCACCGCATCATTCCGTTCCGGATCGATAACTGCGAGCCGCCGGGATTGCTGGCGCCAATAGCCTATGTGGACCTTTTCGGCCAGACCGAGGAAGAGGCGCGCCGCAGGATCGCCGACGCCCTCGACCCCAAGGACCGGCGCTCCCGGCCCGTCCCTTTCCCGGGCCGCAGGCGCTGACTGCGGCGGTGTCCGCGCCGACACCGCCACGGGAATGCCACGAAGGTTCGTGACGGGTCCTGGCGGCCAGGCATTGCGCAGTGGCGGCAAGTGCCCGGGTGTGTCGTCCGGCGCCTCAGTGCCGGCTCTCCGACAACCCCGTCCCCGAGCTGCCCGGCATCGGCCGCCCCATGCCGGACCCGGAAGGCGTGCCATCGCCGGCGTTGACGGAAGCCGTCTCGGGATTGCCGGCGCTGGCGGCGCTGGACAGCTCATCAACGCGGCCTTCGGTCATGCCGCTGCCCATGCCGGAGCGGCTCATCGTGGCGGTCATGCCGCTGCTGCCCTTCTTCTTCAGGTACGCGGACGCGGCGAGCGCGCCGACGACGGCGCCGATCAGGAATCCAGCCATGGTGATCTCCAAAAAGTGGGTTGAACCGGTTCAGGGCAAGGTGCATTCCCTGCGGCCCCGCCCGCGGGCCGGTTCGAGGCTCAGCGCGCCACGCGCGCGAAATGCGCCAGCACCGAGCGCAGCGCGTCGGGCTCCACCGGCTTGGTGAGATGGGCGTCGAAACCGGCCTCGGCCGTGCGGCGGCGGTCGCGCTCCGCACCCCAGCCGGTGAGCGCGACGATGGCCACCTTCTGGAACTGCGGGTCGGCCCGCAGCCGCCGCGCCACGTCATAGCCGTCCATGCCCGGCAGGCCCAGGTCCAGCAGCACCAGCCGAGGCCGGAAGGCCTGCGCCTGGCGCAGCGCCTCGGGGCCGTCCGCCGCACAGGCCACCTCGTGGCCCAGCGCGCGCAGCAGCGACACCAGCATCGCCAGCCCGTCCGGGTTGTCCTCCACCACCAGCACCCGCGGCCCCTGCCCCGGCGCGGCGTCCTGACTGGACACCGCGGGCGGGGGCACTCCTGCCGAGCGCGCCAGCGGCAGCTCGACGGTGAACGTGCTGCCTTCGTCCAGGCCGTCGCTGCGCATGCGCACCGCGCCGCCGTGCATCTCCACGAGCTTCTTCACCAGCGACAGCCCGATGCCCAGCCCGCCCTTGGCGCGCCCGGCGCTGTGGTGCAGCTGCGTGAACATCTGGAACAGCCGCCCCTGCTGCTCCAGCGGCACGCCCACGCCGTTGTCCACCACCTCGATCACCGCGCGCACGCCCGCCGCCCAGCCGGCCAGGCGGATCTCGCCGCCGTCGGGCGTGTACTTGGCGGCGTTGGACAGCAGGTTGCCGATGATCTGCACCACGCGCGCCGGGTCGGCATCCAGCAGCACGTCCTCCTCGGGCAGTTGCAGCGTCAGGCGGTGCCGCGCGGCCTCGATGGCCGGGCGCGCGGTCTCCACCGCCTCCAGCATCAGCCGGCGCAGCGGCACGCTGCGGCGCTGCAGCGTGATCATTCCGCGGCTGATGCGCGAGACGTCGAGCAGGTCGTCGATGAGCCGCGCCATGTGCGTGGCCTGGCGGTCGATGACGTTGTGCGCCTGCGCCTTCAGCGCGCCTTCGGGCGACAGCCGCATCAGCTCGACGGCGTACTTGATGGGGGCCAGCGGGTTGCGCAGCTCGTGCGCCAGCGTGGCCAGGAACTCGTCCTTGTGCCGGTCCTGCTCGCGCAGCATCGCCGCCGCGCGCACGCGCTCGATGTGGGCCCAGCTGCGCTCGACGATCTCGCCGACGATGGAGATCTCCTGCGGTGTCCAGTGCCGCGGCGTGGCCTGGTGCACCGCCATCATTGCCACCAGCCGCCCCTGCTTGACCAGCCCGGCGCAGATGATGGCCTTGACGCCGATGGCGTTGAACATGCGCCCGCCGCCCTCGTCGCCCAGCTCGCGGTCCACGTCGTGCACCACCAGGTGGCGGCCGTGGCGCAGGTTGGAGGTGGCCTGCGGGCCGAACAGGTCCAGCGAATAGACGCCCGCGCTGCTGGCCACGCCCGGCGCCGACCAGTCGCTGCGGATGGTGAAGCGGTCGTTGTCGGGCTCCACGTCGGCGTAGGCGCAGCGCGTGGCGCCCAGGTGCTGGCCCAGCATGCGCGCCGTCACCGCCATCACCTCGGTGGCGTCGGTGAGCTCGCGCGTGGCCTGGCCGATGCGGTCCAGGAAGCGCAGCCGCTCCTCGCTGGCGCGCAGCGCGGCCTGGGCGCGGCGCTCGGCCGTCACGTCCACGCAGGTGCCCACCCACTCGCGGATCACCCCGCCCACCAGCACCGGCGCGCCCTGCGCCATCACCTCGCGGTACTCGCCGTCATGGCGGCGCAACCGGTAATGCAGCACGAAAACGCCGCCCGTGGTCACCGCCGCCTGCCAGCGGTGCAGCACCGCGGCGCGGTCCTCGGGGTGAATGGCCTCGCTCCAGGCCCAGCCACGGTACTGCTCGAAGGTCTGGCCGGTGAACACGCTCCAGGACGGGTTCTCGACCTCGATGCGGCCGTCGGCGGCGGTGTGCCACACCACCACCGCCGAGGGCGCGGGCGCCGCGCCCGGGGCGTCCCGGGCGGCGTGCAGTTCATCGGGGGAAACAAAAGAGGCCGCCATGATCCGGGCCTGCAGCAAGCGGCCTTCCCGGGTTTGCGCCGTCTTCAATGCGGATGAACCCGCAGGCCGATCCGGGAAGTACGGCAGGGATCAGGCGGCCGTCAGCAGCCCCTCCAGCACGCCGGGCTCGACATGCCGGTCGATGAAGTCCGCCATGCCGTCGAAGACCTGGTCCAGCGCCGGCACGCTCACGCCGAACAGCGCGCGCAGCACCTCGGGCGATTCGAACAGCCCGTGCGCGTACAGGCCCAGCACGGGGCCGTGCTGCCAGCCGATGGCCTCGCCCGCGGCATTGCGCAGCGCCGGCACGCACTCGCCCACCGCCCGGGTGCGGCCATGGCGGATCTCGTAGCCCGCGCAGGCCAGGCCCGAGAGCTCGGCCCAGGGCGCTTGCAGCGTCTCGAAGCCGACCCGGCCCGGGCGCAGCAGCTTTTCAGGGTCGAAGGTGGTTTCCAGCGGCAGCAGGTCCAGGCCGGGGCCGCTGCCGTCCACGCCATGCGGATCGTGCAGCGCGCGGCCGAGCATCTGCAGCCCGCCGCACACGCCCAGCAGCGGGCGGCCCAGCGCGACGTGGCGGCGAATGGGCGCGTCCAGCCCCTGCGCGCGCAGCCAGGCCAGGTCGCCGCTGGTGTGCTTGGAGCCGGGCAGCACGATCCAGTCCGCCCGCTCCAGTTGCGCCGGCGTGCGCGCCCAGGTGAGGCGCACGCCGGGCAGGCGGCGCAGCGGCTGGAACTCGTCGAGGTTGCTGATACGCGGGTAGGCCACCACGGCGATGTGCAGGCCCTCGCCGCCGCCAGCGGCCTCGTCGTACAGGCCGTCCTCCTCGGGCAGGCCGTGCTCGCGCCACATCGGCAGCACCGCCACCGTCGGCACGCCCGTGAGCCCCTGCAGCTGCTGCGGCCCCGGCGCCAGCAGCGCCGCGTCGCCGCGGAAGCGGTTCAGCACGAAGCCGCGCACCAGCGCGCGCACCTCGGCCGGCATCAGCGCGTGCGTGCCGTAGAGGTGGGCGAAGGCGCCGCCGCGGTCGATGTCGGTAACCAGCAGGCAGGCGGCCTGCGCCTCCTGCGCGGTGCGCAGGTTCACGTAGTCGCTGTGCTGCAGGTTGATCTCGGCCGGCGAGCCCGCGCCCTCGATCACCACCAGGTCATGGCTGGCGAGCAGTTCGTGCAGCGCCTCGCGCGCCGGCGGCCACAGCTGCTCGCTGCGCCGGCGCCAGGGCACGGCCATCAGGTCCGGCCGCACTTGGCCCAGCACGACCACTTGGCTGGCGGTGTCGCGCTCGGGTTTCAGCAGCACCGGGTTCATGCGCACGTCCGGCTGCACCCGGGCGGCCAGGGCCTGGAAGTACTGCGCGCTGCCGATCTCGCCCGTGCGCCCGCCCAGGCCCGGCACGACGCGGGCGTTGTTGCTCATGTTCTGCGCCTTGTAGGGCGCAACCTTCAACCCGCGGCGCGCATACCAGCGGCACAGCGCGGTGGCGAGCCAGCTCTTGCCTGCTCCGCTGGTGGTGCCCAGCACCATCACGGCTTGTCCCAAGGAATCCCCCTCCTCTGTCGAAGCCCTGATTGGACACGAGGCGCGCGGGCCGTCCCGGCCGGGCAGCGTCCGCCGTGGCCCGCGCGCTCAGAAGGTGTGAATGAATCTCCCGGCCGCCGGGACAA
This sequence comes from Azohydromonas caseinilytica, assembly GCF_012927045.1. Lineage (GTDB taxonomy): Bacteria > Pseudomonadota > Gammaproteobacteria > Burkholderiales > Burkholderiaceae_C > Azohydromonas > Azohydromonas caseinilytica. Next base: position 151,629 of record NZ_JABBFW010000013.1, read on the forward strand.
TGGGCGCATGAGTCAAGCGCCGTCCGCAGCAGGGAGTGAACAAGGCCAGCCCAGCCTGTTCGGTGAAGGGGAGCTGCCCGCTGGGCA
>NZ_JABBFW010000014.1 GCF_012927045.1 Azohydromonas caseinilytica
GGCTCTGATGAATTTCAAGTGGGTTGCCGGGCATGAGGGTTGACCGCGCTGAAGTCCAGCTTGCCGGCGATCAGGAAGATCACGGTCTTGATGGTGGCCATGCGGGTGAAGCCCCGGGCGCGGCGCTTGGCGGCCTGGAACAGGCCGTTGAGGGCCTCCAGGAAGCCGTTGGTCTGGCGGGTCTGCGCCCAGGCCACGATGCCTTCCAAGTGGCGGCGCACGAGGGTAGCCACGGCCTTCATGGGCTCGACCTTGGAGCGCATCACGCAGCGGCACCAATGCAGCAGCATGGCGCGCACGACATTGATCTGTTTGCGCTCCAGGATCTCGCGCAGCTGCTCCTTGTAGACCCAGGCTCGCGCGGTGCGCATGCTCGCCATCCGGGCGATCAGGGCGTCGAGCTCAGCGACGGCCTCGGGCTTGAGGCTGTCGCGGTCCTTGAGCAGCGACCAGCGCATGCCCTTGAGAGACTTGTCGCTGCGCTGCTCGATGCGCCGCATCTTGTCCACCGCGGCGTTGGCGTGCCAGACGACGTGGAATTTGTCGAACGTGATGCGCGCGTTGGGCAACTGCTCGCCCACGCCCTTGATGAACGCGGGCGACATGTCGATGCTCACCGATTCGATCTGCTCGGGCGGGCAGCCGTGCTCAGCGAGCTCGGCAGCGATCGTGGCAATGGCCTTGGCATCGCGCCCGGCGGTCACGCTGAGCACGCGGCGCTTGACGGCATCGGCCGCCAGTGTGATGTAGTCGTGGCCGCGAGCACGAGAGGTCTCGTCGATGGCCAGCGCGGTGACTTCGCGGAAGTCGGCTTCAGCCAGCGCCAGCGCGACGTATCGCCGACAAATTGCCATTACCCGGTGCGGCGAGATGCCCACGATGCGCGCCACGGCGGCAAACGGCATCTCAGGCGCGAGCATCAGCACCAAGGCTTCGAACAGAAGTGTGAAGCCCGACAGGCGGCCGGCAAACGGCGGCTTGACCAACTGCACCGAGCCGTCAGGCAGCTTCACCCGCGGCGTGCGCACCTGCAGCAGGCACTCGTGCTGGAAGAAGTTCAAGTGCCGATAGGTCTTGGTGACGGTGTCGTGGACCGGATGCTCGCCAAGTACGCCCTCGACAGCGAAGCGAGAGCCCACGGCGAAGTCGATGGCCACCGTCAACACCTTGGCCGCCTCATCGAACTGCACACCCGTGACGGACCACGGTGCAGTGATTCCCAGAGCAGCTTCGAACAACCGGTCGTGCATCTCAAACGTTCTGATCGTTATGGTCAAGGCGTCAGCATGCCGCATCGGCCATGGCTGCCAGCCCCAAAGCCGGCAAGTCAACCCACTCAGAATTCAAGAGAGGCCGATTTTTCAACCTCGCCTCGATGGAGACACATCATGAAGCGCATCTTCTCTACCCTCACGGTCGCGCTGGCGTTCAGCATTCCCGCTGTGGTCCAGGCCGCCCCCTCGCCCGACATGGCCGACGGCGAAGTGCGCAAGGTTGACAAGGACGCGGCCAAGCTCACGCTCAAGCATGGCGAGATCAAGAGCCTGGACATGCCGCCGATGACGATGGTCTTCATCGCCAAGGACAAGGCCATGCTCGAGAAGGTCAAGGCTGGCGACAGGGTGACGTTCAAGGCGGCCAACGAGGGCGGGAAGCTGATGGTGACTGACATCGCCGTGGCCCCGTAGTGCTGCGCGGGGCCGCCCATCGATAGCGGCCTGATTCCCTCGCAGCCGGGCCCACCGCGGGGGCCCGGCGGGCCTGCGTCAAGGACCCTTCTGCCTTGAACCACCACGCAATGGCGGCTCGCCGGGCAGGACGCCGGGGAGCTTGAGGCCGGCCTGCACAGCTTGTGGCAACCACTTGCTGCACCTTGGGGCACGACCCGGGGAGGCTGCGGACTTCTTGAAAAAGGAATCGCCATGACCGCAAGAAGACTGCTGCTTGCCGTGCTGTCCGCGCTGGCGCTGCTGGTGCTTGTCGTGCTTGCAAACACCTATCGCAAGGGCACGAGGCAGCTCGATGTCCACCCCGTCACGCATGCCAGGGTCGACGGCGTGGCCGCCGCACAGCGGCTGGCCGGTGCGGTGCGTCTGCGCACGATCTCCCACGACGATGCCCGGGAGAGCTCCGCTGCCGAGTTCACCAAGCTCCATGCGTACTTGCGAGCTGCTTTCCCATTGACGCACCGGACGCTCAAACGCGAGATCGTGGGCGGCTACAGCCTTCTCTACACATGGCAGGGTACTGACCCGGGAGCCAAGGCCATCATGCTGATGGCGCACCAGGACGTGGTGCCGATAGCTGACGGAACCGAGAAGGACTGGGAGGTCGATCCTTTCGCCGGCACCATCAAGGACGGCTTCATCTGGGGGCGTGGGTCGTGGGACGACAAGGGCAACTTGCTCTCCATGCTGGAAGCCATCGAATCGCTGCTGGGGCAGGGTTTCCAACCGAAGCAGACGATCTATCTCGTCGCTGGGCATGATGAGGAGGTCGGCGGCGAGCGCGGGGCCAAGAGAATTGCCGAGCTGCTGGCCTCCCGGTCGGTGCGGCTCGACTTCGTGATGGACGAGGGCACGCTGATCACCGACGGCATCATCAAGGGACTCGACAAGCCGGTAGCCCTCATCGGCGTGGCTGAGAAGGGCATCCTGACTCTGGCTGTCTCGGCGCACGACGAGCCGGGGCATGCCTCCATGCCGCCGAGGGACACCGCCATCGGCATGCTCAGCGTCGCCCTCGCCCGGTTGGAGCAAAACCAGATGCCCGCCGCCATCAGCGGGGTCGCGGCAGAGATGTTCGACACGCTGGCGCCGGAGATGCAAGGCGTCAACCGGGTCCTGCTGTCGAACCTGTGGCTGTTCGGTCCGCTGGTGAAGAAGGAGCTGGAGAGGAGCCGGAGCTCGAACGCCTTCACCCGCACCACGACCGCGCTGACCGTGGTGCGCTCCGGCAACAAGGTAAACGTCGTTCCGGCGCACGCCGAGGCCTATGTCAACTTCCGCCTGCTGCCCGGCGACAGCCAGGAGCAAGTGATTCAGCATGCACGGGACGTGATTGCCAACCCGGCGGTTGAAGTGCGCCGCACGGGAGCGGCGTCAGAGGCATCGTCCGTCTCCAGTACCAGCGCCGCCTCGTATCGCCTCATGAGCCGGACCATCCGTGAGATCTTCCCCGGCACGGTGGTCGTGCCGGGCCTGATGGTGGCGGCCACCGATTCCCGACACATGCTGCCGCTGGCTGACCACGTCTACCGGTTTTCCCCGGTGCGCGCCACCGAGCGGGACCTTTCCCGTTTCCACGGCACCAATGAGCGGCTCTCGATAGAGAGCTACTCGCAAATGATCGCCTTCTATCACCGCCTGATCTCGTCGGCCGGGCAGTCCACTCAGCCCTGAATCCGTAGCGCAGCGCTGGATAAGCGCGGACGCGGTAACCGCGTGACTGCTCGGGGCCCGATGGTTGCCGGCCCGTGGCGACAGCTGTCCCTCGCCGCAGTACCCCGGTTGGTTCGCATGCGCGCCGTCGAAGAGTTGGCAGCGCTGGCCGGGGACCGCACCCGGACTAGGGCAAGACCGGCGCAAGCCGCAGCCCGCCATCTTGTGGGCATGGATACTTGACCTTGACACTGTGGCAAGGTTGAGACTCCGGCCCACCTGATCAACCGTCCCCGGAGAAAACCATGACACGCTCCATGAACATCGGCGAGGCCGCTGAAGCTGCTGGCGTGTCCGCGAAGATGATCCGGCACTACGAGCAGATCGGCCTGCTGCCGGCTGCCAGGCGAACCGAATCGGGCTACCGGCAGTACGCGGAGCACGACGTCTCGGTGTTGCGCTTCATCCGGCAGTCACGCCGGCTCGGCTTCTCGATGCAGCAGATCTCGGAGCTGCTCGGTCTTTGGAGCAATTCCCGGCGCTCCAGCAGGCAGGTGAAGGATCTCGCGCTGAAGCATATCGCCGACCTGGAGCAGAAGATGCGCGAGATGGCCGCCATGAAGCAGGATCTGGAGCGCCTGGCTGCATCCTGTCGGGGTGATGATCTCCCGGACTGCACGATCATCGAGGGCCTTGCGTCCCACAACCCGCCACCGCCCGTGCAGCAAGTCAAAGGCAATCCAGCGCACAACAAAGACCGCACCAGGCAACCCGGGCCCAAGGTGCATGCAGCCGCAGCAGCATCGAGCAGTGACCTCCTCGTCGCGTGGACGCACCAGGCGCACGCTGGGCATGTTGGACACTGAAGCGGCCAAGCTGCTCCTGACACGGATCATCTAGACTCTCGATATGTGGCGTGTTTTCCGGATCGCGATGATGTGGCTGCTGGCCGTCGCGCTGCCCCTGCAGGGCAGCGTCGCGGCCACGCTGCGCGTGTGCGGTCCCGGGCATGAGCGCATGGCGGTGGTGATGGCCCATGTGGCACACGACCACGCCTCGCATCACCACGACGATGCGCCGGCCTTCTCGCACGACGAGGCCAGCTCCGCCACCCAGGACCTCCACAAGAACGCTCAGCACACGTGCAGCGCCTGCGCGGCCTGCTGTGTCACGGCGGCGTTGCCTGCCGACACGCTGCGCTTCGAAGCGGCCATCGGTGCCGCCGGGCCTCCACCCGCCTTCCTTCCCAGTCCCGCGGCTTTCCTGACCGACGGCCCGGACCGTCCCCCCCGATCCCTGCTCGCCTGACGCGCCCCCGGCGCGGGTGAGAGCGCGGCCTCCTCAAGGAGGTGCGTCGCTCATGGCCCGCCGTCGATTACGTCACTCGCCCTGCCGGCCGCCTTGCCGCAGCCGGTACCGGGCCTCGCTGTAGCGAGCAGTTCCATGAAATCGATCACCCGCACCGTCGCACTGGCGGTGCTCATCGTCGCCCCGGTGCTTGCCGCGGCACAGGGCAGCGCCACGCCCGCGGCGCCGCAATCCGTCTACCGCTCCGCCTTCGAGGGCTACCGCCCCTTCGCTGACGAGCCGGTGCGCTCCTGGCGCGAAACCAACGACACCGTCGGCCGCATCGGCGGCTGGAAAACCTATGCGCGCGAGGCGCAGTCCGGCGACGCCCGAGCTGCTGCTGCCGGCGCCAGCGCACCCGCAGCCGCTGCCACGGGCGGCGCCCATTCGAACCACCACGCCCCGGCCAAGCCATGACGACGCGGTCCACACAGAACAACAACGTCGTGCGCGCCTGGCCGCGCAAGCGCCTGGCCGCTGCCGTGCTGGCGCTGCTCGCGCTCGGCGGCTGCGCCAGCACGGCCGTGCAGCAGAACCTGGGCGCGGCCCAGGAGGTCGCCAGCCAGCAGCTGGGCACGCAGCTCAAGTGGCTCGACTCCGAGGAAGCGCGGCAGCAGGCCCGTGCCGAGGTGGACCGCCTGCTGCAGCAGCCGCTCTCCGGCGACGACGCGGTGCGCATTGCGCTGGCTTACAGCCCGGCGTTGCAGACGCTGCTCTCCGAGGCCGCCGCCTCGTCGCTGAATGTGACGCAGTCGGCGCGGCTGCCCAATCCGGTCTTCGCCTTCGAGCGCGCCGTGCGCGGCAGTGGCGACCATCGGGAGCTGGAGCTCGGCCGTGCCCTGAGCTTCTCGCTGCTGGACGTGTTGCTGCTGCCGGCACGCTCGCGCATCGCCACCGCGCAACAGCAGCAGATCCGCCTGCGCATGGCCGGCGACGTGGTCCAGGCGGCCACGCAGGCGCGCCAGGCGTGGGTGCGCGCCGTGGCGGCTGCCCAGGCCCAAGTCTACTTCGAGCAGGTCAAGGAAACCGCGGACGCGGGCGCCGAGCTCGCGCGCCGCATGCAGTCCGCCGGCAACTTCAACCGCCTGCAGCGTGCCCGTGAGCAGGTCTTCAGCGCCGAGGCGGTGGCCCAGCTGGCGCGCGCGCGGCAGGAGGCGCAGGCCAGTCGCGAGGCGCTCGTGCGCGCCCTGGGGCTCAATGAGGCCCAGGCCCAGGCGCTGAAGCTGCCCGAGCGGCTGCCCGACCTGCCCGCCGCGCCGCGCGACGAGCAAGGCGTGATGAAGGCCGCGCTCGACCAGCGCCTGGACGTGCGCCAAGCGCGCGCGGAACTGGAAACCTCCGCCCGGGAGCAGGGGCTCACCACGGTCACCAGCGTGCTCGACCATGTGGAGCTGGGTGTCATGCGCAACAGCGAGACCGGCGAGCCGCACCAGCGCGGCATCGAGCTCGCGCTGCCGCTGCCCATCTTCAACGTCGGCGACGCAACGCGAGGTGCCGCCCAGGCCCGCTACATGGCCGCAGTCAACCGCACGGCACAGCTGGCCGTGGACGCTGCCTCGCAGGTGCGCGAGAACTACGGCGCGTACCGCACCGCCTACGACCTGGCGCGCCACTGGCGCGACGAGATCGTGCCCCTGCGCAAGACCATCTCCGACGAGAACCTGCTTCGCTACAACGGGATGCTCATCGGCGTCTTCGAGCTGCTGGCCGACGCGCGAGACCAGGTCGCCGCCGTGGCCCAGGCCCTCAACACCCAACGCGACTTCTGGCTCGCCGACGCGGCGCTGCAGGCGGCGCTCATCGGGCGCCCGGTTGCCGCGGGCATTTCCTTGCAAGCCGCGCCGGCCGCGACCGGCGGCGGCAGCGAAGGCGGCCACTGACGGCCCAAGCCAACGACATTTCTGGAGTTCTCCATGACGACGAATCGACGTCGCTTCCTCGCCGGATCGGCGGCCGTGGCCGCCGCCTCGGTGAGCAAGGTGGCCATGGCCGCCTTGCCTGAGCCTGTGATCCAGACCAAGCCTGACACCATGCCGCCGCTGGTGCCGGGCACCGGCCGCCCCTACAACCCCGTGGTCACGCTCAACGGCTGGACCTTGCCCTGGCGCATGAAGGGCGGCGTCAAGGAATTTCACCTGGTGGCCGAGCCGGTGGTGCGCGAGATGGCACCGGGCTTCAAGGCGCACCTGTGGGGCTACAACGGCCAGTCGCCTGGACCCACCATCGAGGTGGTCGAGGGCGACCGGGTGCGCATCTTCGTGACCAACAAGCTGCCCGAGCACACCAGCGTCCACTGGCACGGCCAGCGCCTGCCCAATGGCATGGATGGCGTCACGGGCCTGACGCAGCCCGGCATCCCGCCGGGCAAGACCTTCGTCTACGAGTTCGTGGCGCGGCGCCCCGGCACCTTCATGTACCACCCGCACGCCGACGAGATGACGCAGATGGCCATGGGGATGATGGGCTTCTGGGTCACGCATCCCAGGACGAAGCACCCGCTCATCGACGAGGCGGACCGGGACTTCTGCTTCCTGCTCTCGGCCTACGACATCGATCCGGGCAGCTACACGCCGCGGATCATGACGATGCTGGACTTCAACCTGTGGACGTGGAACAGCCGCGTCTTCCCCGGCATCGACTCGCTCAACGTGCGCAAGAACGACCGGGTGCGCATCCGCATTGGCAACCTCACGATGACGAACCACCCGATGCACATCCACGGGCACGAGTTCGCCATCACCGGCACCGACGGCGGCCCCACGCCGCGCAGCACGCGCTGGCAGGAGGTGACCACCGACATCGGCGTGGGCCAGATGCGCCAGCTGGAGTTCATCGCCGACGAGGAAGGCGACTGGGCGTTCCACTGCCACAAGAGCCACCACACCATGAACGCCATGGGGCACAACGTGCCCACGATGATCGGCGTGGACCACAGCGGCATTGCACGCCAGGTCAACAAGCTCATCCCCGAGTACATGGTCATGGGCGAGCGCGGCATGTCGGACATGGCCGAGATGACCATGCCGCTGCCCGACAACACGGTGCCAATGATGACCGGCGAGGGGCCGTTTGGCGGCGTCGAGATGGGCGGCATGTTCAGCGTCATCAAGGTGCGCCGCGACCTGCAAGCCGGCGACTACTCGGACCCGGGCTGGTTCAAGCACCCGGCAGGCACCGTGGCCTACGAGTGGACCGGCGCACTGGCCGAGCCCGCGCGCTCCAGCGACGCCGGCCGCAGCGCGATGCCCCGGGCTGACAAGGCCGCGGCACCGACCGAGGTCCAGGTGCGCAAGCCCGCCGGCCACAGCGGCCACTGATGACAGAAATCCACGAAGCAGTACCCATGAAGACATACCACCGAACCCTTTCAGGCGCCGCCCTGGCGCTGGCCTTGTGGGCTGGCCTGGCCTGGAGCCCGGCGCAGGCGCACGGCGACCAGGACCACGCCAAGAGCGCCGGTCCCGTGCACAAGGAACAGAAGGACTGGGGCATCGCCGGTGAGGCGCGCGACGCCCGCCGCACCATCGAGGTCGCCATGGGTGACGACATGCGCTTTGCACCCAGCGCCATCAAGGTGCGCCAGGGCGAGACCGTGCGCTTCGTCATCCGCAACCGCGGCCAGTTGATGCACGAGTTTGTCATCGGCACCGAGCAGGCCAACGCCGAGCACGCCGCGCTGATGGTCAAGTTCCCCGACATGGAGCACGACGAGCCCTACATGGCGCACGTCGCGCCGGGCAAGCGCTCCGACATGGTCTGGACCTTCAACCGCCCGGGCACGTTCCAGTTTGCCTGCCTGATCGCCGGCCACTACCAGTCCGGCATGGTGGGCACCATCGAGGTGACATCACGATGAAAACGCAACGACGCCGACTCCTGCTGGCGCTGGCCGCGCTGCCCGTTGCTTCACTGGCGCACGCCGCCGGCGCGCCGCTGGTGGAGGTCTGGAAGAGCCCGACCTGCGGCTGCTGCAAGGACTGGATCACGCACCTGGAAGCCAACGGCTTTCGCACGAAGGTGCACGACAGCGGCAACACCGCGATGCGCAGCCGCTTGGGCGTCGACGTGAAGTACGGCTCCTGCCACACGGCCCTCGTGGGCGGCTACGCCATCGAGGGCCACGTCCCTGCGCGCGAGATCCAGCGCCTGCTCAAGGAGCGCCCCGTGGCCATCGGCCTGGCCGTGCCCGGCATGCCCGTGGGGTCGCCCGGCATGGACGGCCCGGACTACGGCGGCCAGAAGGACCCCTACGACGTGGTGCTGCTGCGCAAGGACGGCACGGCCGCCACCTACCAGACTTATCGCTGAAAGAAAAACATCATGAACAAGAATCTGCTTCTCGCCGCGCTGCTGGCCTGCGCCGGCATCCTGCCCGTGGCGGCCCAGACCTCCGAGGCCGACCACGCGGCACACCACCCGGCCGGTGCCTCGGCTGCCGCGCCAGCCGCCGCTGACATGACCGAGGGCGAGGTGCGCCGCATCGACAAGGCGGGCGCCAAGATCACCCTCAAGCACGGCGACATCAAGAACCTCGACATGCCGCCCATGACCATGGTGTTCCAGGTCAAGGACGCCGCGCTCCTTGACACGGTGAAGGTGGGCGACAAGGTGCGCTTCCAGGCCCAGAGGGAGGGCGGCGCTTTCGTGGTGACGCAGTTGCAGCCCGGCCAGTAAGGCGGGGTGGCCGGACGACTGCGCCAGTGGCCCGGCCCCCCGTCCGGGCCGCGCGACATGCATTGGAGGACAGAAGAAGCGGCGATCTCTTCGGATGTTCGTTGGTAAAGGCGCCACGCCGGTATGCCGTGCCAGGCTCGATTTGAGCTGGCAGGGAAGGTTGCGGATGCAATCAGCGTCTTGAGCAGGGAACGTGCATTGCTGCGGGCGGCTGGTGATCCGGCAAGTGCCCGTCGCCGGCACTGATGGCGACGCCTCCCCCTTGCAGCGAAAGGTCCTTCCATGAAGCCTCATGCCCCGACGCGCAGCTCCACTGCGCGCCACTGTTTGACCGCGGCGGCCTTGGCAGTATCGCTGCCGGTGCAGCCCCTTCACGCCCAGGAGGGCTCTCCCGGCCGCGGCCTGGCCGCCGGGTTCGAGATCGATTTCCTGAAGTCGATCATCGACCACCATTACTCGGCGCTGCGCATGTCGGAGCTCGCCGCCGGCACGGACACGACGCGCAACGCCGAGCTGGGCCGCTACGCCGAGGGCACCTCGCCGACGCCCGGGACCGCCGCCACGCCCGCCAAGGCCCGGTCGGGCAGCATCCGCTCCATGGCGCGCACGGAGAACCGCATGCAGCGCGAGGAGATCGCCCATGCCCAGATGTTCCTCAAGAACTGGTACGGCCAGACGCACGAGCCGCAGCTCGACGACATGGGGCGGCGCCAGATCCAGCTGCTGGAGTCCACGTCGGCCGGGGCCGAGTTCGACCACGCGTTTCTTGAGACGATGGCGCGTCACCACTACATGGCTGTTACGATGGCAACAGCCTGCCTGGTGGCCGCGGACATCAAGCACAAGGCGCTGCACCGTTACTGCTCGGGCATTCAGCACAACCAGCTCAACGGCATCGAGGAGATGCGCGACATGCTGTGCCACCACTTTGAGATTTGTGACTACCAGCCGCTGCGCGGCCTCAGGGGGCAGCACACCGGTAACGACAGCGAGCAAGGCTCGCCCAGCAATTGATCACTCCTGCGTCGCACCCGGACGTGCCTTGACGTATCTCAATCTGGGATTGCGGGTGCTACGTAGGATCAAAGCGTTCTGACAACGCGCCCCGCCTGCCGCGCCATCCATGCGCCTTACGTTCCGGCCCACCCTGAATCGCCTCATCGCCCGGCTGATGTGCTGGGTGATGCTGTTCGGGTGGCTGGCCGGTGCCGCCAACGCCTGCGTACTGCAAGCCCCTTTGACTGCCACGGCGGCACATGCCGCCGCGCATGAGCATGCGGCAGGTGAGGCTGTCCACCATCATCACCACGAAGCGACCGGCATCGCGCACGGTCACGGCGCCTTCGACGCTGAGGCGGCGCCAGGACAAGAGGCATGCAAGAGCCTGTGCGACAGCGAGCAAAGCGCCGTCGCCAAGGCCAGCACGGGTGACGTGCTCTCGCTGGCCTGCCCCGCGGCGGCCACGCCCGGCTCGTGTCTGATCCTGCCGGCGCTCGCTGTGGCACGCGTGCCGCGCCCTGATGCCTGCACCCTGCCGGCGCCGCCGCCCATACCCATCGCGTTCCTGCGGCTCACGATCTAGAGCCGGTCCCTGCCAGCCCGCCTGAGCACGCCATCACGGACCGTGCCCGGCGGGCTGCGCGTCCTGGCCCTGCACGACAGCGCGTCGGCGCAGGCGCCCGATGTCTCGTCCCTACCACCTCGGAGAATCCACACCATGGCACGTCGCCCCCTGGTCATCACGGCCGTCCTGGCCGCCTTCTCGCTCGGTGCTTGCGCCCAGCTCAAGCCCGATGAACACGCCGCGCACCATCCCGAAGGCGCTTCCGCACCCGCGGCGTCTGCCCCGGCGGCGGCACCGGCGGTGGGGGGCACCGGACAAGCCGGCCCGGTGGACTCGACGAGCCAGATGGCCCGCATGGAGCAGCACATGAAGGCCATGCGCGAGATGCACGAGAAGATGGCCCGCGCGAGTACGCCCAAGGAGCGGGAGGCGCTGATGCCCGAGCACATGAAACTCATGCAGGAGGGCATGGCCATGATGTCCAGCATGCGCCCCGGCGCGGGCATGGGCGGCATGGGGATGATGGGCGGCGCCACGACGCCTGCCGACCCGGCCGCGCGCATGCAGATGATGGAAAAGCGCATGGACATGATGCAGTCCATGATGGAGATGATGATGGACCGCATGCCGGTCACACCCTCCGCCAGCAAGCCCTGACACGGTATCCCCCCGGCAACGCGCGGCGTGTGCCGGGGCTTGACCTTCCCATGATGGGAAGCTCTATGGTCCCTGTGCAGCCGGCCTCGCGCCGACGCCATCAAGGAGAACACCGCATGGACACCTCTCATCACCACGGCACCTCGGCCGAAGGGCGTGACAACGGCACCCGGCGCAGCCCGTGGACCACGGTCGTCGTCATGCTGCTGCTCATCGGCGGCTTCTACCTGCTGCGCGAGCACTGGGGCCACGTGGCGGGGTACTGGCCGTACCTGCTGCTGCTTGCATGCCCGCTGATGCACCTGTTCCACGGGCATGGTGGGCACGGCGGCCACGGCCACCACGGCGGGGGGCCGCGAAACGAAGACGGCTCTGCGTCGAAGCGGGACTGGTGAGGCCCTATGGACACGCACGCACACCAGCACCATCACCACGACCATGGTCACGGTCACGGGCAGCCAGGGGATCTGAAGGACCCGGTGTGCGGCATGGCCGTCACCGAGCAGTCGCCCCACCACCTGCGGCATGCCGGCCGGCCCTACTGGTTCTGCAGCGCCCGCTGCAAGGACAAGTTCGCTGCCGAGCCTGCCAAGTACGTCGGCGGCGTGGCGGCACCGGCGCCAGCGTCGGCGCAGGATGTGGCGCCGCCGCCCGCTGGCACGATCTACACCTGTCCGATGCACCCGGAAATCCGGCAGGACCACCCGGGCAACTGCCCCAAATGCGGCATGACGCTGGAGCCGTTGCTGCCCGACCTGGATGCAGCGGACGAGAACCCGGAGCTCGTGGACTTCAGCCGCCGCTTCTGGTGGACGCTGCCGCTTACCGTCGTGGTCACGGTGCTGGCCATGGCAGGCCACCGCTTCAACTGGTTCGAGATGGCCACGCAAAGCCGCATCGAGCTGTTGCTGTCGATACCCATCGTGTTGTGGGGCGGCTGGCCCTTCTTCGTGCGCTGCGCGCAGTCGATTGCACACCGCAGCCCCAACATGTGGACGCTCATCGGCATCGGCACAGGAGCGGCTTTCCTCTACAGCGTGGTCGCCACCCTGGCCCCGCAAGTCTTCCCGCAGTCCTTCTTCTCGATGGGCCGGGTGGCGGTGTACTTCGAGGCCGCGGCGGTGATCATCTCGCTGACGCTGCTGGGCCAGATGCTGGAGCTCAAGGCGCGCTCGCAGACCTCGGCCGCCATCAAGTCGCTGCTGGGCCTGGCGCCCAAGACCGCGCGGCGCATCCGGCCCGATGGCGGCGAGGAGGACGTGCCGCTGACGCACGTGCACGTGGGCGACCTGCTGCGCGTGCGCCCGGGCGAAAAGGTGCCGGTGGACGGCGTGGTGGTGGAAGGCGCCAGCGCCGTGGACGAGTCCATGCTTACCGGCGAGCCCGTGCCGGTGAGCAAGCGCGCCGGCGACAGGCTCATCGGCGCCACGCTCAACACCAGTGGGGCCCTCGTGATGCGCTCCGAGCGCGTGGGCGCGCAGACCATGCTGTCGCAGATCGTGCAGATGGTGGCGCAGGCGCAGCGCTCCAAGGCGCCGATGCAGCGCATGGCCGACCAGGTGGCCGGCTGGTTCGTGATGGTGGTGGTCGCCATCGCGCTGGTGACCTTCCTTGTCTGGGGCTTGTTCGGTCCGCAACCCAGTTGGGTGTACGGGCTCATCAACGCAGTGGCGGTGCTGATCATCGCCTGCCCTTGTGCGCTGGGCCTGGCCACGCCCATGTCGATCATGGTGGCCACCGGCAGGGCCGCCACGAAAGGGGTCCTGTTCCGCGACGCCGCCGCCATCGAGCGGCTGCGCGAGGTGGACACGCTGATCGTGGACAAGACCGGCACGCTCACCGAGGGCAAGCCCGCCTTCGACCGCGCCGTGCCGGCACCGGGCTGGGAGGCCGATGAGGTGCTGCGCCTGGCCGCGAGCCTGGACCAGGGCAGCGAGCACCCGCTGGCCGATGCGATCGTGAGCGCCGCACGGCAGCGGGGCCTGGCCCTGGACAAGCCGGATGACTTCGAGTCGAGCAGTGGCATCGGCGTGCGCGGCCATGTCGGAGGACGCTCACTCGCCCTGGGCAACACCGCGCTGATGGAACAACTGGGCGTGGCCGTGGACGCCCTCGTGCCGCAAGCCGAGGCGCTGCGCGCCGAGGGCGCCAGCGTCATGCACCTGGCCGTGGATGGCCAGCTTGCCGGCTTGCTGTCCGTGGCCGACCCGGTCAAGGCCAGCACGCCCGAGGCGTTGCAGACCCTGCGCGAGGCCGGGCTGCGCGTGGTGATGGCCACCGGCGATGGCGTCACGACGGCCCGGGCCGTGGCGGCGCGGCTGGGCATCGACGAGGTGCACGGCGAGGTCAAACCGGCGGACAAGCTGGCGCTGGTGGAGCGGCTGCAGCGCGAGGGACGCGTGGTGGCGATGGCCGGCGACGGCATCAACGATGCCCCGGCGCTGGCCAAGGCGGACGTCGGTATCGCCATGGGCACGGGCACCGACGTGGCGATGAACAGCGCCGCCGTCACCTTGGTCAAGGGCGACCTGCGCGGCATTGCGCAGGCGCGCGTGCTGTCACAGGCCTCCGTGGCCAACATGAAGCAGAACCTGGGCTTTGCCTTCGTCTACAACGCGTTGGGCGTGCCGCTGGCGGCTGGCGTGCTGTACCCGTTCACCGGCTGGCTGCTGTCGCCCCTGATTGCCGCCCTGGCCATGAGCCTGAGCTCGGTCTCGGTGATCGGCAACGCGCTGCGCCTGCGCGGCGGCAAGCCGTGACCCAGCCGTTGCGTTTCCGGCACCGCACGGAGGTGCTGGTGAACGCCGATGCCGCGCGGCTCTTCGAGCACCTCGACGACCCGCGCCGGCTGTCCGCCCACATGCAGAAGCGCTCGGCGATGATGGCCGGCGGCACGATGACGCTGACTGCCGATGCCGGCGGCGGGCGGGCCGTCGGCTCGGTCTACCGCCTGCACGGCCGTGTGCTGGGGCTGGCGCTGGATGTGAGTTCCCAGGTCGAGGAGCACGCGCCGCCGCGGCGCAAGACCTGGCTGACCGTGGGCGAGCCGCGGCTGCTGGTGATTGGGCGCTACCGCATGGGCTTCAACATCACACCGTTGGTGCGAGGCTGCCGGCTGGGCGTCTTCATCGAGTACGCCTGGCCGGAGCGCCATCCGTGGCTGGGCCGGCTCTTCGCCAGTGCCTATGCAGCCTGGTGCACGCGGCGCATGGCGCAGGACGCGCAAAGGGCCTTCGCTGAAGACCGGTAGCGGCACGGCGTCAAACCCGTGCCTCTAGGCAACGCGTCTGCCTGCAGCGGCAAGCACGCCGTCGAGCATGCCGCGGTCCACCGTCTCCTTCTCCAGCAGCAACTGCGCCAGCGCCTCCAACTGCTCGCGGCGTGCCTTGAGCGTGGCGGTGACGCGCTCGCGCGACTCTTCCAGCAGCCGCCGCACCTCGGCGTCGATGGCCTCGGCCGTGCGCTCGCTGCACTCGCGCTGCTGCGGCCCGCCCGGCACGGCCAGGAAGGCCGAGCGCGGGGCGGCCTCCCAGGTCGCCAAGCCCAGCGCCTCGCTCATGCCGTAGTGCGTGACCATGTGCCGCGCCATGTCGGTGGCGCGCTGCAGGTCGTTGGCCGCACCCGTGGAGATGTCGTTGAAGACCAGCTCCTCCGCCACCCGGCCGCCCAGCAGCACGTCCAGCCGGTCCAGCAGCTCGCTGCGGCGCAGCAGGTAGCGGTCCTCGGTGGGCGACTGCTGGGTGTAGCCCAGCGCAGCGATGCCCCGCGGGATGATCGACACCTTGGCCACCTTGTCGGCCGTGGTCCGGTGCTCGGCCACCAGCGCGTGGCCGGCCTCGTGGTAGGCCACGAAGCGGCGCTCCTCGGGGTTCATGACGCGGTTGCGCTTTTCCAGCCCGGCCACGATGCGGTCCAGCGCCTGCTCGAAGTCGTGCATGTCCACCGCGTCCTTGCCATGGCGTGCGGCGCGCAGCGTGGCCTCGTTGACCAGGTTGGCCAGGTCCGCGCCGGCGAAGCCGGGCGTGCGCGCGGCGATCGAGTCCAGGTCCACCCCGGGCGCGAGCGTCACCGGCTTCACGTGCACGTCCAGGATCTGGCGCCGGCCCTTCATGTCGGGCTTGTCGATGGAGACATGCCGGTCGAAGCGCCCCGGGCGCAGCAGCGCCGGGTCCAGGATCTCGGGCCGGTTGGTGGCGGCCATGATGATGACGCCGCGCTTGCTGGTGTCGAAGCCATCCATCTCCACCAGCAGCTGGTTGAGCGTCTGCTCGTGCTCCTCATGCCCCCCGGTGAGCCCCATGCCGCGCGCCTTGCCCAAGGCGTCGAGCTCGTCGATGAACACGATGCACGGCGCCTTGGCCGCGGCCTGCTCGAACAGGTCGCGCACGCGCGCCGCGCCCACGCCCACGAACATCTCCACGAACTCCGAGCCGCTCAGCGACAGGAAGGGCACGCCGGCTTCGCCCGCCACCGCCTTGGCCAGCAGCGTCTTGCCCGTGCCGGGCGCGCCCACGATGAGCACGCCCTTGGGAATCTTGCCGCCCAGGCGCTTGTAGCGGTCGGGGTTCTGGAGGAACTCCACCACCTCCATCAGCTCTTCGCGCGCTTCATCGATGCCGGCCACGTCCTTGAACGTGACGCCGGTCTCCTGCTGCAGGTAGACCTTGGCCTTGCTCTTGCCGATGGACATCAGCCCGCCGGCGCCCCCTGCGCCGCCCATGCGCTTCATCAGCAGCCACCAGATGCCGAAGAACACCAGCGCCGGCGCCACCCAGGACAGCAGCATCGCGAGCCACTTGCTCTCGCGCACGCTGCCATAGCGGACCTTGGCCGCGTCAAGCTGCGCCACCAGCCCCGGATCGTCAACGAGCACGGTGGCGAACCGGTGTTCGCCACCGGCGGACTTGAGCTGGTCCACCCGTTCCTTGGGCAACACCTGCTCCAGCCCTTCGGCCTTGAGCGTGCCGCTGGCCAGGCCGTCGGCAATCACCAGATCCTGCAATTGTCCCGCGGCGAGCGCCTGCTTGAACTCGCTGTAGGTCAGCGTCAGCGTGTGGCGGGCGCCGAGGAAATCCTGCAGCAGGCTGATGAGCAGCAAGGCTGCGAACACGTACCAGAGCGAGAAGGTCTGTTTCTTGTCCATCGGCGGTCGAATCGTTGAGGTGGGTTGCAGTTGAAAGGATGGCCTGGCACGCCAGTGCCGTCATGGCTTGAGCGCAGGCGGGGGCAGTCGGCGCTGCGCCAGATGAAGGGCGACGGCCATGCTCAGCACGGCGGCCAGAAAACACCACACCGAAATGAACCACCGCGCATAAAACAGGTAGGCCACCACCGAGGCGGCAAAGGCGAGTACCCCGAACAGTTGGACCCCGCGGTGACTCGACAGCAGCAGGCTGCCGGTGGTGGCCAACAGGTACAGCGCCATGACCACCGGGATGTAGAGGTGGCGCGCGTCGTATTCGATGTGCTGTCCAGTCGGACGGGCGACGATGCCGTCGGCCAGCAGCGTGTACAGGAGGTACAGCCCTACGGCCAGGCCTGCAGCCGCAGTGGCGCCAAGAGCCCTGCGGCGTGGCGGTTCGTCCTCCAGCAGCCAGACCGCTGCCGGCACGTACACCGGCCACAGAACATGGGAGAAGAAGGAGTAGAGCTGCGCGGCTGCGGTGTTGAGCGGCTCGAGCCCTGGGCCGAAGGTCAGCCACACCACGCCTTCGGTGAGTTGCTGGAGGGCGAACAGCAGCGGGATGGCAGCGTAGGCCAGCTCGTGACGCCGCTTGGCCATGTGCAGCGTCATGACGCCGAAACCGAGCAAGAACGTACCGGCTGCCAGGCTGGCGGTGGCCGAGAAGCACATTTCAGTCGGGCCTGTCGTGCCGACCGCCACCCGCAGGCGCCGCGCTCACGGCCTGCCGATGTGGTCATCGCCGCCATCGTGCTCGTGAGCGCGCGTGTTGAGGTACAGCAGCAGCACGCAGACGCCTACCAGCACGTGCAGGCCCCACCCCAGGACATGGGCGCGGTGCTCGCTGACGAGCAGAAACAGCGTGATGGCCGTGAATGCGGCCAGGACCCAGCGGGACCAGGCCCGGGCACGGGGTTGCGGCGGGACGGAAACGGGTTGCTTGTCCATCGGGTGACCTGCCAGTCGATCCAAGGTTTGGCGATTGACGGCTCCTGGCGGTGTCAGGCGCGGCGATGCGGGTCGCTGCCGGGCTGCGGGCGGCCCAGGCGCGGAAAGAAGCGTGGTGTGCGGGCCGCGTAGCGCGTCCACTCGCTGCCGAAGGCCTGCTCGGACGTCCGCTCCTCGGACAGGGCCAGCCGCACGTACATGAAGACCAGCACCGGGAACATCGCCAGCGTCAGGATGGTGGGCCACTGCAGCAGGAAGCCGAACAGGATCAGCACGAAGCCGACGTACTGGGGATGGCGCACACGGGCATAGGGGCCGGTGGCGGCCAGCGTGCCGCGGCGCTGGTTAGCCCACAGCACGCGCCACGCGGCCGACAGCAGCCAGAAGCCGCCGCCGATGAATGCGAAGCTCAGGAAGTGGAAGGGTCCGAAGTGCGGGTTGGCGCGCCAGCCGAACATCACTTCGAGCAGGTGCCCGGCATCGTGCGACAGGAAGTCCACGCCGGGGAATCGCGAGCCCAGCCAGCCCGAGAGCAGGTAGATGGTCAGCGGGTAGCCGTACATCTCGGCGAACAGCGCCACCACGAACGCGGAGAACGCACTGAAGGAACGCCAGTCGCGCGAGCTCTGCGGCTTGGCGAAGCTGAAGGCAAAGATGATGAAGACCAGGGAGTTGACGATCACCAGGCTCCACAGGCCGTAGGAGGGTTGCGCGGAATGGTCCATGAGGCTTCTCCTGTTGATGCGGTCAGGCGCAGGCCGATGAGCCGTCAACGGCCGCGGTACTGCGCTCGGATGCCGTCACGCGGTGGACCGCGCCATGCGAGCCGCCATCGTCGCGATCCATGCCGTGCGCGTCCGGCACGCGGTACGGCGCAGCGCATGCGTGCAGCAGATCGAACGCCGCTTCCGCCCAGCGGTCGCGCAGCAGCCGCCAGGCCGTGATGCTGTTTTCCGTGGCGGCGCTGGCCAGGCGCTCCACCTGGAACCACGGGTTGGACGACCGCGCGGGGTCCTCGGCGCCGGCCGCCTGTAGCGCCTGCCTGGCCACGGGCAGCGCGCCCAAGGCCGGCACGACTTCCTCCGACCAGCAGCGCCGGCTGGTGCGCATCGGGTGCCACTGCTCCATCAGCCACGCGCCTTGCCGCGTTGCCCACAGCCGCACCACGGGTGACACCAGGGCCGTGTAGAGGTCATCGAGCTGGTTCGAGAGCCGGCTCACGGCCTCGAAGCCGGGCCCCGGCGGCTCGAAGGGAAGCTCCTCCACCCTGCGCGGCACGAACTCCGCGGCCGGCACGGCGCCGTCGCGGACCTTGTTGCCCAGGCACATCTCGTACAGCCCTGGAGGCAGTGCCTGGATCGCCGCGGCATGGTGCAGGATCGCCCGGTGCTCGCGCTTTGCCACGTCCGCCGAGACGAAGATGCCCAGGTGCCCGACGTCCTGGTGCAGCAGGTAGACGATGCGCTGCCCGGCATCGACCAGTGCCTGCGTCGAGGGGTAGACCGCCTGCAGCCACCCCAGCGCCTGGTGTGGCGGCGTGATGTTGTCGCCATGGGAGCTGAAGACGACCAGCGGCGTGCGCACGCGCGCGAGGTTGGCGTGGCAGTGTCCGTCGATGACGACTTCGCCGTTCTCCAGCCGGTTGCCGATGAAGAGCTCGCGCACGATGACCAGGATCTCCTCCCGGCCCAGGAAGTAGAAGCCGTTCCACCAGCGCTCGAACTCCAGGAAGCGGTCATGCTCGCGCTCGGGGTTGGCGAAGAGGGTGTCGTACTTCCTCCAGAGCCCTTCAGGTCGCAGCAGCTCGAAGTTCTGCACCAGCCAGGCGCCGTCGAATCGGCCTGCACCCACGTCCGCCACCCAGTGCGCCAGCCACGCGCCGCCAGTGAAGGCCCCCATGAGCCGCAGCGGGTTGACGTCGTTCTCACCGGCCCAGTAGGACAGGGGCGAGCCGTTGAGCACGGCCAGCCCGGCGCGGCGGTTGCAGTGGGACAGGGCCATCGCCACGGCCCAGCCGCCCTGGCAGTTGCCGTAGACGATCGGCTCGGTGCCGGGATGGCGGTTGGCCACCAGATCGATGAAGCGGGCCAGGGTCTCGACCACCGCACCCATGGTCTGTCCTTCCACCGGCTCGGGATCGAAGACGGCGAAGTAGACGGGGTGTCCTTCGACCAGGGCCATGCCGACTTCCGAATCCCGCCGGAAACCGCCAATGCCCGGGCCATGCCCGGCACGCGGATCGACCACGAGGACCGGCGCGGCACCGGGGAGCACGTGCTGCTCCAGATGGTCGGAGCCGCAACGGGTGATGCGCAGCAACTGGTAGTTGGAACGCGGATGGCCGTCCCGGCCGTCGGCGACTTGCTCGGCCTCGAAGTGCAGCAGCGGCGGCATGCCTGCAGCTTCATGCTCGCGCATCACGCGGGCGCGCTCACGCAGCGTGTCCATGGTGGCCACCGTGCGCCAGGCCACATCCGCCCAGTAGCGCAACAGGGCTGGCGTGCTCCAGCCGGCGTGGGGTGAGGAAACATGCATCGTTGAGATCCTTCCAACTGGCCGCGCGAGATGTCTTGGGCCGGCTTCGCGCAGTGAGACAGTCAGGCGCCTGGACCGGCCGCCGTAAGCGCGGGTTCGGAAAAGGACGAGAAGGAAAGGCCCGCGACCGCAGCCGCCCGCTTCGCCAAGGCGATGGAGTGCAACGACGGCAACGGCACGGACGTGTGCGCGCGGACAGCGGGAGCTGTCGCCCCTCACGTGCGCGCTATAGCGTCAGCCGCCGCAATGTGATCGGTATGGGAGGACCCGCCGCGACGTCGGGTGGCGCGCAGACCGAGCGCGCGCTCAAGGACGGCGGCGCTGGAATCACCAGGGTGATGAATACCGTCGGCAGCCATGCCAGGCTTGTCAGGTCGGGAACAGCCTGCCATGTGGAAACCGCCACGGAGGACTCTTCGCAGAAATCCAGACAGTTGGCCTGGCTCTCGTTGTCGTGGCCGTCATTGTGATGGTGGCTGGACGCCTCGGCGTGCTCGACCAAGGCTGCGCTGGCATCGCCAGACAGGCGCAGCGCGCAGGCGTTGGCCACGCTCATCGCGACCCCGAACAGCCACGCCAACAGCACCAGGGCTGCCCAGCGGCGTAGCTGTCGATGGTGGAAACGCATGGGATGGCTGTCGCGTTCAAGACGTGTTGCGGCCAGCATAGACACGCACCACCCCGCGCGTTTGATCTGAATCAATCCCGCGCGGCCCCATGAAGCGCAGGTCGCCGGGCGGCGTACGCGGCACAAGTGCTGGCCGGGAATCCTGATCAGGTCGCCGCCGCGGAGCGTTTGCAGGTCCCCGTCCTGTGCCTGCAGCGTCAAGAGTGTGCAAGGGACACTGCATCGGGCGGAGCTCGGTGCACGGACAACAAGTTGATCTGCCAGAAGCGCGCCGCAGCTCGTGGGACTTACCATCCCGGACCCTGTACGACAGCTCAGACCCGGAAGACCCGATGCACGACACCCTGGCGATCCTGATCGACCACTGGAAGGCGGACCCCCACAGCACCTACAACACCTGGTTCCTCTGGGACGAGCGACTCAAGAACTTCCGCTCCATCCGGCGCGGCATCGGCCAGGTCGTGCGCGAGATCGAGGCCGGCACCTTCGGCAATGCCTACCGCGGATCAGCCTTGGAAACCGTGGTCGGATCGGTGGCCGAGCAACGCCAGCTCTTCAAGGGTGCGGACCATGCTTTCCTGTGGAAGCCCAAGCTGCGCATCCCCGACATCTACGAGAACGCCGCGAACCAGAAAGCCTTCGCGCGGCTGCTGCACAGCTGCGACTGCTGCGACACGGCCGAGGCCGTGATCGAGGCCATCCAGCGCATCGACGCGCTGCAGATCAAGGGCCTCGGACCAGCGGTGGCCAACCTGCTGTACTTCATCCATCCCACGCTGGTGATGCCTTTCAACACCGCCATGGTCAAGGGCTACAACGCGGTGACGGGCGGCAACGTCAAGCTCGGCCGCTGGGACCACTACCTCTCGATGCGCGAGGGCGCCATCCGGCTCAACCAGGCGCACCGCGCGCAGCTCTCCAACGACCTGGGCGCGATCGCTGGGCTGCTCTTCGACATCGGCAGCGGCCGCTATGCCGCACCGCCGCGCGAGGACGATGCGGCGGCGCTGCTGGCGTGGGAAGCCGACCTGCAGAAGGTGCGCGAGGAGTCCGCTGCCGCGCAAAAAGCCTGGGCGGCGGCCAGCGAGAGCGACGCCACGCACACGCAGGTCCAGGGCTGGCTGCGCGACCTCGGTCACGCGCTGGGTTTCAAGGTCTGGATCGCCGCCAACGACCGCAGCCGCGAGTACGCCGGTTCCCGCCTGGCGGACGGGTGCCTCACGGAGTTCCCGGCCATGGCGGGCGCGGGCCTTGAAGCCGTGCGCCTGATCGACGTGGTGTGGATCGATCCCGGCAACGCCAAGGTCGCCGCGGCTTTCGAGGTGGAGCACTCGACCTCGATCTACTCCGGCATCGTGCGCATGCTGGACCTCGCGCTGGGCACCGAGATCGGCGAGGGCAGCGCGCTGTTCCTGGTCGCGCCCGACGACCGGCGCGAGGACGTGCGCCAGCAGCTGCAGCGCCCGGCGTTCTCGCGCGTGTCGTCCCTGGGCATCCGCTACCTGCCCTACGGCGAGCTCAAGAAGAACATGGAGCCGATGCGGCGCTTCGGCTCCGGGATGAAACCGCTGCTGGAGATCTCGCAGCGGCTGTAGCGGCCCCGAGGGGACTACCTGCGCTTTATCGGCAGCAGCAGCCGCCACGCGCAGGGGCTGCCGCGGCGGGGGCTGCGGCCGGCTCGTAGCCGGCGTTGGTCAATGCGCGCGCCAGCACCTCGCGGCCGGCATCGCTTTGGACCCGGACCTTCTTCTCGGCCAGGGCGACATCGACCCGGGCGTCCGGGTCCACGCCCTTGAGGGCCTGGGTGATGGCGCCGACGCAGTGGCCGCAGCTCATTTCGGGAACGGTGAACTCGATCATGGTGGTCCTCCTGGTGGGTTGCTGACGGTCATAGCTTCGACCTTGCCACCATGGGAAGGTCAAGGCACCGAACGAAATGATGTCAACACCAACATGGCCATAAGGAGGTCCGTCTTTACCTTCCCTTCGTGGCAAGGTTGATACTGGCAAGGGCAGGTTCGTGGTATCGAGCCGGTCACGATGTCGTGAGCAGGCGCCGCCATCCGGACCTGTGCGTCGTCCAAGGAGGAGCCTTGCCATGCTGTCTGCAGCCATTGACACCCAGAGCCTGAACATTGGTGAGGCGGCTGCCCGCTCGGGCGTGTCGGCCAAGATGGTGCGGCACTACGAGTCGTTGGGTCTGCTTCCCAAGGTGCGCCGCACAGACTCGGGCTACCGCCAATACGGTGAAGCCGAGGTCCACACCCTGCGCTTCATCCGCCGGGCGCGGGACCTGGGCTTTTCGATGGCGGAGATTTCCGAGCTGCTCAAGCTCTGGCAGAACCGCCGGCGCAGCAGCGCCGCGGTCAAGCGCATCGCACAGGAGCACGTCGCGGATCTGGAGCGCCGCATCGCCGAGATGACGGCCATGAAGGAAACGCTGGAGCAGCTGGCCTCCAGCTGCCATGGCGATCACCGCCCGGACTGCCCGATTCTCGACGACCTGCAGCACTGAGCTCCAGGACAGACGACGCCCGGCACGGACTGCTTATCGCTGGGCGCCTTCGCGCGGTGACCACTGGCCGCTGAACAGCAGCGCTTCCATTTGCCGGCGCTCCTCCACCGTGGGCCGCGCCGAGGAATGCATGGCAGGGGCGCCAGGCTCCAGCGGGGGGCGCTGAGGCAGATCCGGCGTGGGATCGAAACGACCCTGGCCGTCGAAGCTCACCCAGCCGTACCACTCGTTGACCACGCGCGCGGGGCTGCCATTGCTCAAGCGCACGTACCAGTCCGCCAGCCGCAAGCGCCTACCAGCGAAGACCATGCTGCCTGCACCGTCGCGGGCCAGTGCGACGTACAGGCCATGCGGCAGCGGATGAACTCCGCCGCTGTCGTCGATCAGGAAGACGTACGAGGCATGCTCTGCCGGTTGGGGAGCATCTGACCCCGAATCTCCTGCGCGCGAAGGAGAGCCGGAACCGTTCATGATCACCTCCGTCGGCGGCGATGAATACGCCGAAGCGCAACTGTGCACGAAACGTGGCTGCACCCGGGGCAAGAGCGGTTCCTGTCGTGCAGCCCAGCCTTGGGCCGCTTGATACAACTCAATCGGATGCGCCGCCTCTGGCCTAGACTGCAAGCATGCGTCTCGCCTCCCGTCACCGTCGCGGCCTGGCCACCTGGCTGGCTGCGTTCATGCTGCTCGTGCAGCTGGTGACGGCTGCCTATGCCTGCCCGCGCACCGAGGGTCGCGCCGAAGCAGCGGCTGCCGCGGCCGACGAGCTGATGCACGAGTGCGACGGCGACATGCATGCGGAGATGGACCCGGATCAGCCGCAGTTGTGCAAGGCACACTGCGATCAGGGCACCCAGTCCGTGAACCCGCAGGCCAGCCCGGAGCTCCAGGCGTCACTGGCTGCGCTGCCCGTGCTGCTGTGGGTGTTTCCGGTACTGAGCGAGCCGCCTTCGGTGGGGGCACGCTCCAGGGCGCCGACACACGGCCCCCCACGGGGCTCACCGCCTCTCTATATCTCGCTGCTTTCGCTGCGGAATTGACCCTGCGGGCCGTGCTCGCGCCACGCCACCAAGGTGTGCGCTGACGCCTCCCCGTGTCGGTTCCTTCACTGCGAAAGCTCACCATGTTCCTAATCCCGACGGGCGCGCGCGCGGCGCGGCCCGCTGCCGTCGTGCATCGACGGCCCCGGCTGCGCCGCCTGGCCGCGGCCTGCGCCCTGGCGCTGGGCGCCCTTCACTTTCCGGCTGCCCTTGCCGGCCTGGCCTTTGACGAGGCGGTCGAGCTGGCCCGGCAAGTCTCACCATCCCTGCGGGCCCAGCATGCGACCTTGGCCGGGTCACAAGCCGCTCACCCAGCCGCGGCAGCATTGCCGGACCCGCGCGTGTCGGTCGGCGTGGAGAACCTGCCGGTCACGGGCATGGATCGCTGGCGGCTCACGCGTGACTCCATGACGATGCAGCGCATCGGCGTCATGCAGGAGATGCCCAACCGCGCCAAGCGCGAGGCCCGGGCCCAGCTGGCGCAGGCCCGCATCGAGCGCGAGCGCAGCCTGATCGCTGTGTCGGAACTCCAGGTCAGGCGTGAGGTGATGCGCGCCTGGGTCGCTGTGCATTTCGCTCAAGCGCGCCTGGCCTTGCTGGAGGAGGTGAGGCGCGAGAACCGGCTGCTGCAGCAGACGCTGCCCGCGCGCATCGCCGCGGGCAGCGCCCAGCCGGCCGAGCTGACCATGGCGCGCCAGGAGGCGCTGGACCTGGACGACCGCCAGGACGAGCTTGCGCGCGATGTGGCCAAGGCCCGCGCCACGCTGCGGCGCCTGGTGGGGCCGCGCGCCGACGAGCCGCTCTCGGGCGAGCCGCCCGCGCTGCCGGTCGATGCGCCGGCCCTGCGCACGGCGCTGCACCGCTACGCCGAGCTGCAGCCCTACGAGGCGATGGCCGCCATGGCCCGCGCCGAGATCGGCGAGGCGGAGTCCGAGAAGCGCGGCGACTGGGCCTGGGAAGTGGCCTACGCGCGGCGCCCGCGGTTTGATGACATGGTGTCCTTCCAGGTGAGCTTCGACCTGCCGCTGCGCCAGGGCCAGCGCCAGGAGCCGCAGATCGCGCTCAAGCGCCGGGAGCTGGAGCGCGTGGAGGCCGAGCGCGAGGACATGGCCCGGCGCCAGGCGCAAGAGGTGGACGCGCAGCTGGCCGAGTTGCAGGCGCTGGAGGCGCAGGCGCAGCGGCTGCGGCTTGACGGACAGCGACTGGCCACCGAGCGGGTGTCGTTGGCAACCGCCGCCTACCAGGCCGGCCGCGGTGACCTCGGGGCGGTGCTCAGCGCCCGCACCGCGGCGCTGGAGCTGCGGCTGCGCTCGCTGAGCCTGGACGCCGAGCGCATGGACCTGCGCGTGCGCCTGAACACCCTGATCGCCGAGTGACCATCATGAACACCCAACCCAAGAAGATCGTTGCCGCCATCGCGCTGCTGGCGGCTGGCGTGGCCGCCGGCTGGGCTCTGGCCACCTGGCGTGCGCCGTCTCATGGCGCTGCCGACCAAGCCGCGGCGGCCGCCTCGGCCGAGCGCCAGGTCCTGTACTGGTACGACCCGATGAGGCCGGACCAGAAGTTCGACAAGCCCGGCAAGTCGCCCTTCATGGACATGCAGCTGGTTCCCAAGTACGCCGACGAAGCCGGCGGGGCGGCGGCTGCGGGCGGCGTGAGCGTGTCGCCGCAGGCGGTGCAGGCGCTGGGCTTGCGCGTGGCCACGGCCGAGAAGCGCTCGCTGGGCATGGTGGTGGATGCCGTCGGCACGGTGCAGCTCAACGAGCGCGACGTGAGCATCGTGCAGGCGCGCGCCAACGGCTTTGTCGAGCGGGTCTACGCCCGCGCCCCGGGCGACGTGATCGCCGCCGGCGCGCCGCTGGCCGACGTGCTCCATCCCGAGTGGCTCGCGGCCCAGCAGGAATACCTGGCCGTGCGCGCCACCGGGGACGCGGCGCTCACGGCTGCGGCACGGCAGCGCCTGACGCTGCTGGGCATGCCCTCCAGCCTTGTCGAGCGCGTCGAGCGCAGCGGCCGGCCCGTGGCGACGACGACCATCACCACGCCCGGCGGCGGGCTGATCGCCGAGCTGATGGTGCGCCAGGGCATGACGGTTACGGCCGGCATGACGCTGGCACGCATCAACGGCCTCTCCACCGTCTGGGTCGAGGCGGCACTGCCGGAGGCTCAGGCCGGCAGCGTCTCGGTCGGGCAACCGGCCACGGTGCGTCTGGCGGCCGACACCGGCGAGCCGTTGCGCGGCAAGGTGTCGGCCATCCTGCCCGAGGCCAATGCCGAGACCCGCACGCTGCGCGTGCGCGTCGAGCTGCCCAACCCGGGCCTGCGCCTGCGCGCGGGCATGTTTGCGCAGGTGCAACTCCAGGGCAGCGCGCAGGGCGAGGCCGTGACGGTGCCCACCGAGGCCGTGATCCGCACCGGGCGCCGCGCGCTGCTGTACGTGGTCGATGAGCCCGGGCGCTACCGCCCTGTGGAGGTGGAGCTCGGCCCCGAGGTGAGCGAGCGCATCGTCGTGCGCCGCGGCATCGAGGCCGGGCAGCAGGTGGTGGCCTCCGGCCAGTTCCTCATCGACTCCGAAGCCAGCCTGCGCGGCATCGTGGCGCAGGCTGGCAGCGCCGCAGCCACACCGCCAGCGGCGCTGGCAGCGCCGCCTGGGCAAGCGGCGACGCCCCAAGCATCCCCGGGCGCTGCGGCGACTGCCAGGCAGTACGACACCCGCGGCGTGGTCGTCGAGATCGATGGTGACACCATCACGCTGGAGCACGAGGCCGTGCCGGCCCTGAAGTGGCCGCCCATGACCATGCCCTTCAAGCTGGAGAAGCCCGAGCTGGCGCGAGGGCTCAAGCCCAAGGACCCGGTGCGATTCACGTTCCGCTCCGACGACGGCGACTCCGTGGTGACCGCCATCGAGCGCCAGGCAGCACCCGGGCATGCCGGCCATGGCACGGGAGGCCGGCCATGATCGCCAGGCTCATCCGCTGGTCGGTCGGCAACCGCTTCCTGGTCCTGCTGGCCACGCTCTTTCTCGCAGCCGCCGGTATCTGGGGCCTGCGCACCACGCCGGTGGATGCGCTGCCCGACCTCTCGGACGTGCAGGTCATCATCCGCACCACGCTGCCCGGGCAGGCGCCGCAGATCGTGGAGAACCAGGTGACGTACCCGCTGGCCACCACGATGCTGTCGGTGCCCGGCGCGCGCACCGTGCGCGGCTACTCCTTCTTCGGCGACAGCTTCGTCTACGTGCTGTTCGAGGACGGCACGGACCTGTACTGGGCCCGCTCGCGGGTGCTGGAGTACCTCAACCAGGTGCAGGGGCGGCTGCCGGCTACGGCCAAGACGGCCCTGGGTCCGGACGCCACCGGCGTGGGCTGGGTCTACCAGTACGCGCTGGTGGACCGCAGCGGGCGCAATGACCTGTCGCAGCTGCGCGCGCTGCAGGACTGGTTCCTGAAGTACGAGCTCAAGAGCCTGCCCGGCGTGGCCGAGGTGGCCACCGTGGGCGGCATGGTCAAGCAGTACCAGGTGGTGCTGGACCCCGTGAAGCTCGCGGCCTACGGCATCACGCAGGCCCAGGTGCGCGAGGCGCTGACGGCGGGCAACCAGGAAAGCGGCGGCTCGGTGCTGGAGCTGGCCGAGGCCGAGTACATGGTGCGCGCCAGCGGCTACCTCAAGACGCTCGACGACTTCCGCGCCATCCCGCTGGATGCGCGCGGCGGCGTGCCGGTGCGCCTGGCCGATGTGGCCACGCTGCAGGTCGGCCCGGAGATGCGCCGCGGCATCGCCGAGCTCGATGGCGAGGGCGAGGTCACGGGCGGCATCGTGGTCCTGCGCTCCGGACGCAACGCGCAGGAAACCATCCACGCGGTCAAGGCCAAGCTCGCGGAGCTGCAGAAGAGCCTGCCCCAGGGCGTCGAGGTCGTCACGACCTACGACCGCGGCGCGCTCATCGAGCGGGCCATCGACAACCTCAAGGGCAAGCTGATCGAGGAGTTCATCGTCGTGGCGCTGGTATGCGCGGTGTTCCTGTGGCACCTGCGCTCGGCGCTGGTGGCCATCATCGCGCTTCCGCTGGGCATCATGGCGGCCTTCCTCGTGATGCGCTGGCAGGGCATCAACGCCAACATCATGTCGCTGGGCGGCATCGCCATCGCCATCGGTGCCATGGTGGACGCGGCGGTGGTGATGATCGAGAACGCGCACAAGAAGCTCGAAGCCTGGCAGCACGCCCACCCGGGGCAGGAGCTCAAGGGCAACGAGCGCTGGGACGTCATCACCCGCGCCGCCGAGGAGGTGGGCCCCGCGCTCTTCTTCTCGCTGCTGATCATCACGCTGTCCTTCATCCCCGTTTTCACGCTGGAGGCCCAGGAGGGACGGCTCTTCGGGCCGCTGGCCTATACCAAGACCTACGCCATGGCCGCGGCCGCGGGGCTGTCGGTGACGCTGATCCCGGTCCTCATGGGACTGTGGATTCGCGGGCGCATTCCGGACGAGCAGAAAAACCCGATCACGCGGGTGCTGATTGCCGTGTACCGCCCGGCGCTGGAGTGGGTGCTGCACCGGCCGCGCACGACGCTGGTGTTGGCAGCCGTGGTCTTTGCCAGCACGCTGTGGCCGCTCTCGCGCCTGGGCGGCGAGTTCCTGCCGCGCCTGGACGAAGGCGACCTGCTGTACATGCCCTCGGCGCTGCCTGGGCTCTCGGCCCAGAAGGCCACGGAGTTGCTGCAGGTCACCAACCGCATGATCCGCACCGTGCCCGAGGTGGAGCGCGTCTTCGGCAAGGCCGGCCGCGCCGAAACCGCCACCGACCCGGCGCCGCTGGAGATGTTCGAGACCACCGTGAAGCTCAAGCCCCGCGAGCAGTGGCGCGCCGGCATGACGCCGGAGCAGCTGATCGAGGAGCTCGATGCCGCGGTGAAGGTGCCGGGCTTGGCCAACATCTGGATTCCGCCCATCCGCAACCGGCTCGACATGCTCGCCACCGGCATCAAGAGCCCGATCGGCGTGAAGGTCACCGGAGCGGACCTGGCCACCATTGACCGCGTCGCACTGGAGGTGGAGCGCGTCGCCAAGGGCGTGCCCGGCGTGTCCTCGGCCCTGGCCGAGCGGCTCACGGGCGGGCGCTACATCGACGTGCAGATCGACCGCGCGGCCGCGGCGCGCTTCAACCTCAACATCGCCGACGTGCAGTCGGTGGTGGCCGGCGCCATCGGCGGCGAGAACCTGGCCGAAACGGTGGAGGGGCTGGCGCGGTTCCCGATCAACCTGCGCTACCCGCGCGAGTGGCGCGACTCGCCTGAGCGGCTGGCGAGCCTGCCCATCCTCACGCCCATGGGCCAGCAGATCACGCTGGGCACGGTGGCGAAGATCCAGGTGACCGACGGGCCGCCGATGCTCAAGAGCGAGAACGCACGGCCTTCCGGCTGGGTCTACGTGGACGTGCGCGGGCGCGACCTGGCGTCCGTCGCCAATGACTTGCGCGCGGCGGTGGCGAAGGACGTGAAGCTGGAGCCGGGCATGAGCCTGGCGTACTCGGGTCAGTTCGAGTTCATGGAGCGGGCCAATGAGCGGCTCAAGGTCGTGGTGCCGGCCACGCTCTTGATCATCTTCGTGCTGCTGTACCTGACCTTCAAGCGCTTCGACGAGGCGCTGCTCATCATGGCCACGCTGCCCTTCGCGCTCACCGGTGGCGTGTGGTTCCTGTGGACGCTGGGCTACAACCTCTCGATTGCCGCGGGCGTGGGCTTCATCGCGCTGGCTGGCGTCGCGGCCGAGTTCGGCGTGGTGATGCTGCTGTACCTCAAGCACGCGCTCGACGAGCGGCAGGCACGGGGCCTGGCTCCCAGCCGTGACGTAGTGCTCGAAGCCATCCGCGAAGGGGCTGTCTTGCGCGTGCGGCCCAAGGCCATGACGGTGGCCGTGATCCTGGCAGGCCTCGTACCCATCGTCTGGGCCAGCGGCACAGGCTCTGAAGTCATGAGCCGCATTGCCGCGCCCATGCTCGGCGGCATGGTGACGGCGCCGCTGCTGTCACTGTTCATGGTGCCGGCGGCTTACCTGCTGATGCGCCAGCCCAGGCCACCCAACACCCTCAAGCCCGCCAACTGGCGCCCAGGCAGGCCTGCGGATCTGCCTGGCCAGCCCCGCACCGGTCATTGACGGCCGGCCAGTTCACTCATTGACCTTGGAGGTTGATCATGCAAACGAACTCGGTTCGCAACCTGTTCGGTGCCACGGTGCTGGCTTTGGCCGCAGTCGCGGTGCAAGCTGCCGAGCCACCGGCTGCTACACCGTCGCCAGCCCAGTCAGTAACACCGGCTGTGCACCTGGCTGTCGGGCAACTCCTCGATCTCGATGTCGAGCATCGGCTGCTGACCGTGACCCACCAGGACATTCCCAGTCTGGGCATGCCGGCCATGACGATGGACTTTCCGCTGCACCCTACCGTCAATGGCGCGGGTATCGCCGCCGGGCAGACCGTGGCCCTTGTCCTCGCGCTGGTGGACGGCAAGCTGACCGTGACCGCGATGCAGGCTGTCGTACAGGTCGGCGGCGGGGCAGCCGCGCCCGCCGCTGGCGCCTCCGCCATGCCCGGCCATCCGATGAAGCCCGGTGCTGGCATGCAAGCGATGGCGTCGTGCCACGAGATGATGCGAGACCGGTAACGCCGTATCCACAGCCGGTGGCTCATCCGGTTGGCCACCGGCGTTTCTCTACCCCTATCGCAAACGCAACGCAGAGGTCCACGATGAAGAAAGTTGCAGCTGCTGCCATGGCCCTGGCCCTCGCATGCGGTCCCACGGCCGTGTTCGCCCAGTCCCAAATGGATGGCATGAAGGGCATGCCGATGGACAAGATGGGCTCTGACGCCAAAGGTGCCGTCCACAAGGCCAAGGGCACGGTCACGAGGGTCGATGCCAAGGCCGGTGTCGTGACCCTGGCGCACGGCCCAGTGCCCAGCCTGAACTGGCCGCCCATGAACATGGGCTTCAAGGTCACGGATCAGGCACTGTTGGGCAAGGTGGCCGAAGGGCAGTCGGTGGAGTTCGAGTTCGTGCAGTCGGGCAAGGACTACGTGATCACGTCGGTGAAGTAGTCTTCTCGAACATTCCCGCCATGGATCTGCCTGTTGTTCCTGTCCCTTCCCTCGCGCGGTGAGGGTGGGCGCAGGGATGGAAGGCAGCAGCATCTCGGACGGCGAGTTCCTCGCGCTGCTCGACCGTATGCACTGTCAAGTGAGTCGCCGTGCTGCCCGGCAAGGACGTGGTGGCCGCTTCGGAAAGCGGGGCGGGTTTGCTGCGAGTCCACTGCCTGTGGCAAACCGGGCTCAGTTCCAGCGCCCGTGCAGCCCGCCGACGCTGTAGCGCCCGGCACCGAGCAGTGCAACGCCCAGGGCGCCGAAGAGGTACTTGCCCTGCAGCTCCAGTGCCCAGCCGCCGCTCGCTGTTCACGGCGGCGGCGTCACAGTGGCTTTGCGGCCCTGAGCAGTCGCGAATCCAGGCAGGGCCATTGACCGGTTGATGTGCGATGCAGGCGCCTGTGCCCGGTGCGCTCTGGCTGCTGCCATTGTTCAATACCTTGCCCCGTCTCCTGTAGTTGTGACTATCCTTCTCACAGGAGTACCCCGCGATGTTCGCCCAGCGGTCCACGCAGCGCATCACCGGCACCGAAATCAGCAGTGACGGCACCGCGCCGCGCACACCCAGGCCCTCGTAGCAGCGTTTGAGCACCATGGCGCTGAGGCAGCAACCCTCCTTGTGGTCCCGGGCGGCCGGCCTGGGGCTCAAGCCGCGCCAGCGCCTGGGGCTGCTGGTGTTCGGCGCTGGCTGCCTGGCCGGCGGCGCGATGCTGTGGGAGTGGCTGGCAGCGTGGCCGCTGGCGGTGCGGCAGGCGCTGCTGGGCGGCACCATCGCCGCGGCGGCCACGGCGCTGGGCACCTTGCCGGTGCTGCTGGCCCAGCAAAGCTCCGCCCGCGCGCGCGACACCATGCTGGGTTTCGGCGCCGGCGTGATGCTGGCGGCCAGCGCCTTCTCGCTGACCATCCCGGGGCTGCGCGCGGCGCAGGCGCAGGGCGCCGGGCCTTGGGGAGCGGGCGGCATCGTCGGCGCGGGCATCGTGCTCGGGGCGCTGTTGCTGCTGGCGCTGGACCGCTGGCTGCCGCACGAGCATTTCATCAAGGGCATCGAGCGAGACCACCCGCACGCACACGCCCTCAAGCGCACCTGGCTGTTCGTCTTTGCGGTGTCGCTGCACAACCTCCCCGAGGGCCTGGCCATCGGCGTGGCCTTCGCCGGTACGGACCTGGTGCGCGCGAGCGCGCTGACCACCGGCATCGCCATCCAGGACGTGCCCGAGGGGCTGGTGATCGCGCTGGCGCTGCAGGGCGTGGGCTATTCGCGCGGCTTTTCGGTGTTCCTGGGCGCGGTGTCGGGCGCGATCGAGCCCGTGGGCGCCGTGCTGGGCGCGGCGGTGGTCGGGCTGTCGGCGAGCCTGCTGCCCTGGGGCCTGGCGTTCGCGGCCGGCGCGATGCTCTTCGTCATCAGCCACGAGATCATTCCGGAGTCCCACCGGGCCGGCCACGAGGGCCACGCCACGATGGGTCTGATCATTGGCTTCGTGTTGATGATGGTGCTGGATACGGCGCTGGGGTGAGGTGACGCCGCTTCGCCGCGGCGGTGGAGATGGTGAGCTGCCGGTGCAGCAACGACGCATCACAAGACGAGGCGCGTCTAGCACCGGGCGGGACACAAGTCCTTGCGTGGCCTCAATTTCCGTGACTTTTTCACTGGACGGGTCCATCAAGGGCGACAGCCGCCCTGTCGATAGAAAGCGGCAAAACCACCCGTGGCCGACCAGCGTGCTCTCGCTGCAAGTCGGTCCTTGTTCCATGCTTCGTCGCATTGCGCGCATCTTGCGCCTGACCCAGTTCCTCGCCCTGCTGCTCGTGGTTGGCATGGGTGCCATGCTTTACGGCGTTCTTGCCGACTTTGAAAAAGCCGGCCGCTGGGTTGAACATTCGCAGGAGATCGTCATCGAGATCGGGCACGTGCGCCTGGAGACGTTGCGCTCTGGTGTCTGGCTGCGCAAGTTCACGGTGGACCAGAACAAGGACTCGCTGCAGCGGGCGCGCTCTTCTGCGAGCGAGGCAATGCATGCGGCTGACCGGCTCCTGGCCCTCACGGAAGCCGACCCCGTGCACAACGACCGGCTCCACCTGCTCAGGGCCGAACTCTCGGAGGTGCTGGGCCAGTACCGCGGCGCGGCCAACATCGCCGAGCGCGACGGTCCGGCGGCACTGCAGTCGATCCTGGCTGCGCGGGCGAGCAGCGACCCGACGCGCCAGCTGCGCATGTTGCTGGACCAGGCGGAGCAGGTCCAGAAGGAGCTGCTGCGAACGAGGGCACGCGCACGAGCCGAGCAACTTGCCCTGTTCAAGAAGCTGCTGGCGGGCGGCGGACTGGTGTTCGTGGCGTTCATGCTCTGGGCGATCCGGTACTCGGGCCGACTGCTGCACCTGGGCCACGAACAGATCCATCGACTCAAGGCTGATGCGCTGCACGACCCCCTGACCGGGCTGCTCAACCGCCGGGGACTGGAGGAGCAACTGGCCAGGCTGTGCAGCACGCCCGCTGGTGCTGGAAAGCACGTCGCTGTCCTGGTATTCGACCTCGACGACTTCAAGCCGGTCAACGACCGCTACAGCCACGCCGCCGGCGACCAGGTGCTGCGAAAAGTCGCGGCACGCCTGCGGCGGCAGTGCCGGGAGGGCGATGCCATCGCGCGCGTCGGTGGGGACGAGTTCGTCGTCGTTCTGCGCCGCGTCGCCTCGCGCCACGAGGCCATGACGATCGCGCAGCGGATGTGCACGAGGTTGATGGCACCCATCCCGCTCGGGGCCGCGGTAGTGCGCATCGGGGCGTCCGTCGGCATCGCGATGCTGCACGAGGACGGCCCGGACATGGACGCGCTGCTGCAGGCAGCAGATGAACAGATGTACGAGGTGAAGAAGGCCGGCAAGGCCGAGCCACGCCCCGGAGTCCGGCTATTGGAAGCCGTTGGCGCTTGATCCGGCTGGAGATACGGCGGCTACGGCGCTGAACAACGCGCGGCCGCAGGCATTGGCCAGCAGGCGGGCCGACTGGAACGCTTTGATGCGCCGGTGCCCGGCACTCGCGCGCCAGGGACTCAGTGCGCCGGCGCGCTGTCGATGATCTCGACGAGATCCCAGGCGTGGAGGGCTTGGGGCGGCGGCTGGTCCGTCACCGCAATGCCGACGCGGCTCACGCGGGTCATCACGCGCAGCTCGCCGATGCCCATGCTCAGCATGACGTCGGCGACCATGGCACCGGGGACGCCCTCCGGGTCCGCCTTGGTCACGGCCGAGGTCGGCACGAAACAGGCCACATCGAAAGTGCCGGGCGCTGCTGTGCTGGGCTCGGCCATGAAGCGCACCTGCTGGATGGGAACCTCCTTGCCCAGGATTTCCAGCGAGGCCAGCTCGCGTGCCATCTCCCTGGGTGTTGGCGGTGCGAAGGCGCAGACCTCGATGCGCGGCGGCATCGCCAGCG
Organism: Azohydromonas caseinilytica; assembly: GCF_012927045.1. Classification (GTDB taxonomy): domain Bacteria; phylum Pseudomonadota; class Gammaproteobacteria; order Burkholderiales; family Burkholderiaceae_C; genus Azohydromonas; species Azohydromonas caseinilytica. The sequence goes on from NZ_JABBFW010000014.1 coordinate 35,033, forward strand.
CCGCGGCCACGAGCGCCTGCACCGCCTCGATGCCGTCGGGATCGTGGTTGCAACTCACGGCGATGCGCAGCACGGCGCCGTCGGCGGCGGGCACCTGGTCCACTTCAACGGTCAGCAGCGGGTCGATGTTGGTGGCGGCATCGCGCAGCGTCTGCACGATCCGGCCGATGCGCTGGAGGCCTTCCTGAAGCCCGTGCTCGGTGGGCGATGCATCCAGCCGCTCACACAGCGTTGCCCCGCCGTCCACCACGATTTGCCAAAAGTCGCGCGCCTTATCCTGGTCCATGGCCTGTTGTCGTGAAGGGTCGAGTTTGGGCCGCCGGTTGTACGCCCATGGGCGCAATGATGCCGGCTGTTGCGTGGCAAGCTCAAAAGCATGTCCGACGCCTTTGATCCCCGGCCACCGCAGGAATTGCTGGCCCTCTACAACCGTTTCTCCGCGCGGTTCCGCTCGCCTGGTGTTCGCCTGCGCGGTTACCGGCTGAGGTGGATTGCCTTTCGCAGCGAGGATCTGGACCGAGACATCGAGCGCGCGGTGCTGGACTTGGCCTGGGGTGATGAGTCAGTCACCGGGCAAGCCGAGTTCGTCGCGCGCGCCCGTGAAGAGGTCCAGGCCGGCTGCTCGCTGACCTTTGTGGAGGTGGCGCTCAGGCGGTCACTGCGGTGCGCAGGCGGTGAGCCGCTGGCGCCGGCGACGGTGGTGCTGGCGATCACGATGTGGCGTTCCGGTCACCCCTGCGGCCTTCTCGGGCGCATCGAACTGGACGCTGAGGGTCGGCCCACGGGTTCGGTGCAGGGACCATTGTCGCTGGTGCGCATGGGCGGCTGAGCCTGCGGTTGTGGGTGCTGCAGGAGCCAGGCGCGGCATTTCGCCGTGGATAGCGCGCCCTTGCACGCGCGCGCTGCCCTCACCGTGCCCGGGCGCAGGCATCAGGCGGGTACCGGTGCATTTCCCGCGGGCATACAGCAGCAACGCCCGGGTAAGACGGGCACTGCCGCTGCCATGCGTGCAGCCATGGATGGGCAAAGCGAGCTGCGCGCAAAGCGCGACGAATTGGAAGGCCGGCTGCTGGCGCTGGAGCAGGCCATCGAGGCGCAGCGGCCGCCGCAGTGGTGGGAAGGCTCGCCGCAGGTGAACGATCTGGCCGAGCGCTCCACCGAACTGCTGCGGCAACTGGGCGCCGTGAACGACAAGCTCGTGGCCATGGGCCCCGGGCCTGCGTCGGATCAGGAGTGAAGGGCTTGCGCCTGCGGTTCAAGCACCAGCGGTTTGCCCTGTTGGGCGGGTCAGGGCGCTGGTGGCTCTTTGGCCGCTGACAGCAGCCGCAGCCTCTGGTCCCGCAAGCCCTGTAGCACGCCCTCCTCGACATCGACCTCGTCGCGCACCGTCTGCGACTTGGGCTCCCATGGGGACAGGCTGGCCAACAGCTCCAGTTGCGCCGTGATGCGGGCCTCGCACCGGGTGATCATAGCGTCGGTGCGTGCGAGCTCGTCCAGGTCCGTGACGGGCGATTTCGGTGGCTGCTTCGGGGTGTTCATGAAGCTGTTTTCCGTCGTATGGCTCGCTGGGGCCTTGCGCTTGCTTGGGGAATCTATCCTAGCCGCCTCGCATGGCGGCTCGGGTGGCGGGCCTCGTCGGCTGCCTCTCTGTGCTGGTGGTGTGCGTTGCGCTACAGCGGCGAGCGCGTCGTTGACGATGCCTAGGCGCAGCAGCAGCGCCGCGGTCATCTCGCCTGCATCTGGCACGGCTTCCCGGCCGCGGCTGCCAAGCGAAGGTGCCGCGGTCGATGGACGTCCCGCTGCAGTCTCAAGATCTCGCGCTCCAATGCATCGCGCTGCGCCCGCAGCTCGGTCAAGCGTTCCATCCATGGTGCCGCGGCAAGCCCCGGGCCTGCCCGGGTCACCCGGGAGCCACGGCCGTCATCAGTGGGCAAGGGCTGTTGCTGTAAGCCCATGGGCATTGCAGCCACCTCGCGGAAGCAGGGAAGAACGCTATTTGCACAACATACCTGAAACCTCAAACACCAACCTATCCCATCCGCGCACCTTCCTCTGATCGCCCTATCTTCCCCTGCACCCACCTCTCAGCACCGGAAACGCGCAGGCAAAGACAAGCCCAGACGGAGAACCTGTCTTCTCCTTCTCCCTTCAAGCAGCCACAGCGGGCGCAGTGGAGACACCGGTATCCCCTATCGTCCCCTCAAGCGGCCCAGGGCCGCAAGGAGGCGGACAGCCGTGCAGGAAGGCGGGATTCCCCTTCCCCATCTTCAACAGCGCGGCCGGGACAGGCGGGGGGAAGAAAGGCGAATGGCAGTGATCCAGTATGTTGCTTTAACGTCTTTGCTGCAGATGGGCTTCAACGTGAAGGACAGCCTCTTGGCCAAGGGGGTTGAAGCTGGACAGCGACGCGGGCAGCGTGCCCAACGCGCTGCGCGGCGACGAGACCCAGGGCGCCCATCAACTGGCGCTGCGTAGCTGGTCGGGGCCATGGCTCCTACATGCCTCTGGCGCAGCGCTGCATGTCCTCCCGCCGGGCTCAGAGGGGACAACTTTTGGGATCTTCTATCGCTATTAAGGCTCCAGAAAGCCCAAAAGCTGTCCCCCTTCAGGCCTTCCAAGCAGCAACGGGGACACCTTTTGGGATTTGCTGAGCCTTAAAGCGCACCGCGAAAGCCCAAAAGTTGGCCCTTTGGCTCTTCGAGCGGTGCATTGGGGTCAGCGTTTGGGCTCACCGGGTACCTAAGGCCTGCAGATTCCCAAAAGCTGTCCCCTTTCCATCTTGAATGCCCTCAAGAGGTACAGCTCTTGGGCTCCTGGCCGCTGCCCGCGCTTCATAAAGCCCAAAACCTGTCCCCTTGCGCGGTCCAGGCGCTTTGACGAGGACTTGCTGTCTGGTGCTGCAGCCAAGTCGAGCAGCTGGCCGAGGAACCGGAGTAAGTCCAAGTCCATGTGCGTAGATCGGGTAGCGCCTTGGCTTGGTCGGTACCGCAGGCAGTGATTGCGCGGGAGCGCCGGCTTCGCTTGTCCACGGTTGTGCTGCGTAAGGTTTCGTGCACTGCAGGCTCATCCCCGATCACCACGCCAACAGCCCAAAAGTTGGCCCTCAAAAGCCCATATCCACACCCCCAAAAGCCCAAAAGTTGACCCCCAAAAGCCCATATCCACACCCCCAAAAGCCCAAAAGTTGACCCCCAAAAGCCCAAAAGTTGTACCTCAAACGCTTCCAAGTGCTTGTCAGCAAAGAGAAAATCGAACCCTAAAGGTTTAAAACGTATTAAAGGTTCTTAAAGGTTGAAAACAGGCCGTTGCCTTGCAAGGCGGAACCGAACAGCCCAAGACGCCACACCGCCACGGCCTTCGGCTGCCGCTGCGTCAACGTAACAGCGGCCACTTCGGATAGCGAACCGGTACACTACGATGTAACGTTGTCCCGCTTTCTGGAGCTACCGCTTGAACCGCAGATCGCGCGAAGTCGCCGAATCGCCGCAGGGCAGTCTGCTTCCACCGGAGTCCCAAGAGCCCGACGACCTGTGGCGCAAGACCGTCAAGGTGGTGCACAGCGTCCCCCGCGGGCACTCGCTGACCGTGATGCAGCGCAAGATCGCCAACGCCTGGATGAAGCACGCGATCGAAAACCCACGTGGCCGTGACGGCTGGTGGCAGATGCCGCTGATGAAGCTGCGCCAGGAAACGGGCTTCGGAGGCTCGCACAACACAAAGCACCTCAAAGAGTCAGCGAAGGCGCTCATGCGCATCATCTTTGAGTTCGACGTGTTTGCACCTGGCGAGCGGCGGACCGACGAGTGGCAGGCGCAGGTGCTGTTTCACGGCGTGGCCCTGTCCCGTGGCTACATCCGCTGGCAGATCAGCGACAACATCTACCGCGAGCTGCTGCGCCCGGAGGTCTACGCGCTGATCAACATGGCTGTCATGCGCCGCTTCACCACCGCGGCGGCGCTGCAGCTGTGGGAGTTCTGCGTGCGTTTCGAGAACATCGGCGTGACCAAGAGGTTGCGTTGGGAAGAGCTGCGCGACGCCGTGCTCGACGGCGCTGGGAAGGCATCCTTCGCCGACTGGAAGGTGCTTAAGAAGCGTGCAGTCGTGCCTGCCATCGCAGAGATCAACGCCTGCTCGGACCACGACATCGAGCTCATCGAGTTCCGCGAGGGCCGCCGCATGGCTGAAGTCCAGTTCCGTGTGACGCGCAAGTCGCAGGACACCAGAGTTCCCCTCGAGGCCGAGCGGCTGGTCGAGCGCATCGTGCGGTTGGGCGTGCCGGCCATCGAGGCCAAGCGCATGGCCAGTCTCTACCCGGTACCGCGTCTGCACGCCGCGCTCCACTACACCGAACTGCGCCAGACCGACACCGAGCAAACCCCGCTGGAGTCGCCCGCCGCGTACTTTCGCCGTGCGCTGGAACTTGGCTGGGGTTACGCCGGCGACATCGGCTCCCTGCAAGTCATGCAGGCAGCAGGTCCCGTTGCCGCCGCGGCGGCCAACGACGTCGGCGCGCCGGACGCAAGCGACGCTGCTGCTACCAAGCGCCGTGAGCTCGCCAGAGCGCACTACGACAAGCAGTCACCCACGGAAAAGGAAGCCCTGCGCGAGCGCTACAACGCCCAGCAGCACCTGCCCAACCTGCGCGTGAAGGCTCGTGTCTCCAAAATGACCCAGGTCGCTTTCCTGAACTGGCTGGCCCGGGAACTCTGGGGCGATGAAGCGCAGGACGTGCGGCCCGGTACGCGACCCTGTTGAGGTGGCTCGACCACAAGAGCGGCGCGGCGGATGTGGGGACGACTAGGCCTTTCGGATTGGAACCGCCTACCGCGAATAGGGCGGGTTTTCAGCATGGAAGCATGCTTGCATGATAGAAATCTTGCCGCTTTGCCTTCTTGAAGGGCATTTCCTCTGTAACGGCCTCTGTGCTTCACCTTCAACAAACAGGATGAAGGCACTCTGGAGCCTGCTTAAACAGCAGTGAATAGCTAACCATGAAAAAAGCAATCCAGTATTGTTATATGTGCGATAAGGTGGCTACCACCGATGAGCATGTGCCTCCGAGGTGTTTATTTCCAGAAGCTAAAGAAATGGATGGCATCGACCTGAGAAAAAACCTAATCAAGGTTCCGTCATGCGTCGAGCATAACTGTGAAAAATCCGCTGATGACGAATTCCTCATGGTGAGTATCGCGGGGATCGTCAGTAATAATTCAATAGGTTACCGACACGCTAAGCAAAAGGTTGAGCGGGCCGTGCGGCGGACTTCTTATAAGCTGCTTGATAAAGTGTTTCGTCAAAAAGAGCTTGTGCGAATTGAACGGGAGGATAATAAGTTCATTGATTTGATCGTTGGAACGCCTGACTATGCGCGACTGGTTTCGTGTTTTGAAAAGATTGCCTATGGCGTGTACCGTGAGCACTTCGGGCATAGATTTGATGGGGCGGTGAAGCTTCATTTGGGTTTTTTGCACCGAAAAGAAAAGAACGGGCGCACCTTTAACTCGTTCATAAGGCACAAAACCAGTTTAGAGTTGGCTAACGAGCCGCGTTATGGCGAAAATCAGAAGGTATTCTATTACCAATTTACCAGGCCGGATGTGCATGGATTTTTCTTGCTGAATATGTGGTTTTATGAAGGGGTGGATGTCTACGTTTCTTTTATGCCTAAAGCTTCGGAAAAGAAAAATTGGCTTCCTATGAATTTAATTGAGGCTGGCATAAAATCATATATAAACCTCGATGGGAAAACATACGAATTTAACTGAGCTTGGATTGATTTTTTTGCTTGATGTGCCTGGTTTTGGGGTTGGGGAGCGGCCAGAAACAGGGGCGAGCCCCCTACGAGGCCTGCGGCGCGGCCGGAAAGCCCGATTTCCGGTGGCGCGGGTACCAGCGCATGAAGTTCAGCATGTTGAGGTCCAGGGTTATTGCGAATAGGTCCAAGGTTTCTGCGAATGCGGCTGAAATTTCGACGGAAACCGATGAATGGTCAACGAGCCATTGGTTCCTTTCACGAATTCCTACGGCGTGAAGTTCCCATAAACAGGGAGCTTTCCCTGGACGATTCGTCGCCAAGCAGAACTGGGCACATTCGCATGAACCTTGGGCGCGCCAGCCGCGTTCGCAAGAACTGTGAGCCCAGGCATGTGTTCTGTGGCAGCGAGCCAACACCGCGCTTCGAGGGCAAAAACACCGTTTTCCTTTGGCGCTGAGCCAGCTTTTCCCTGCTGGGCCGTTCGCAACAACCTTGGACGCCATTCGCAATAACCTTGGGCCACACACAACAGCCAGACCACGCCGCGGCGCTCACGGCGGGCTGCGCATTCGATTTGGAGATGGCCCGGCGCCACGTCGCCGAAGCCGAGGGCGTGCTCACCCGCCAGCGGGCCCTGCTCACGGCCCTGGCTGGGCTCGGACGCGACACCGAGGCGGCGTACAAAACGTTGGCGGTTTTCGAGGAAGTGCTCAATGCCATGCGGCAGCACTTGGCGGTGGAGGAACGGCTCGTACAGAAGCCCCGCTGAAGTCGGCTCACCACCCAGCGCTTGGCTGTCAGATGAAGAATCTCCTGTTCACGCCGTCCAGCACAAAAAAAGCCCCGGTCCTTGCGGAGCCGGGGCCTGTGAGCTGTACCAAGCATCAATGAAGTGCAGCTGCTTCGCAGCAAGCTAAGCCGCCCATCTTGCCCGCCATAGGCACCGAGCACGTTGTGGAAATCCACAAGCAGCTGAGCGCTGGGACGGGCCCGGGTTGCCAGCTGTGTGACAGCGACGGCGCGACTGCCCGGCGGGCCGGTCGTGCCGACCCAGCACACAGCTCCCACAAGAGGTAACTGGTCAGTCAGGCGTCTTGCCGTGATGGTGAAAGTTGTCGGCAATGCACTCGATCATCTCGACGAAATCCCTGTATTGGGGCTGCCAGACCTGGTGGGCGCCGGGATCGTTGATGAGCGTGATGAGCAGGTAGCCGAATGCCGGCGTGCCATCTGCGTAGAACAGGTAGCGGTCGCTGGTGCGGGTCCCGCGCCGCTTCCAGGCCTGAGTCCAGCGCTGCTCGGCGGCAGGCGTGAACAGGGGCACCATGTGCACGTGCCTCAGATGCCGGTTGCCCAGGCCGGCAGCATCTCGCCCGAACGCGAAGTGCTCCTTGCCAACGGCGGCCAGCGCTTTCCAGTCCCGGAATTGCTGGACGAGCGTCTGCTCGTCCAACCCGGACTCGCGCAGGTATTCCCGAAGGCCCTCTGTCAGGAGGACCTGGGGCCGAGGCGGCGCGCTCACTTGGAGCCGTAGCGCTTGAGGAAGGCCTGCGAAACGTTGGCCAGAGAGAACCTCTCCCCGGCTTCGCTGATGCCTCGATGGAAAGCCGTTTCGGCCTCGCCGAGCACGGGTACTTCCCGCTCCGTGACCATGCGGCGACGCTGCACGACCTTCACCTTGAGCCGCTTGGGCAACGCGCCCGCACGGTTCGCCGCCACAGCCGGGCTGCCGTCCTTGCCTTCGAGCCGACGCACGGCCTTGTCCACCCGACTCTTGCGCGCAGCCGGTCCCATGACCGTCGAAGAGGCCAGGAGCTGAAATCGGGAGGGTTTGAGCATGGTTGTTTCCTGGCCAGTACTGTACCCCAGAGCCGTTTAGGTATCAGCGGGCAGCTTACAGCGCATTGTAGTGCAGATAATCCCCCATAATCTCCCATAGCAGGAAGAGCGAACAAGTTGGCTGCTGGGGACCAGCGGTCCGGCAAATTAAGCCTCGACAAGCGATTGCTCAGGACAGGGTGCCGGGGCGCAGGCTTGCAGCCGTGCCGCTCTGGCAGCGGCCGCCTGGTGGAGCGGCATGGGGCTCATCGCCGAACTCGAGGGCATCGTGGGCGCGGACCGGACCCCGTCCTCGTTCCTGGCGGCGTGGTTCGCGCCGGCCATCGCCGACCGGCTGCACCGGGCGGACCTGTTCACCGTGGCACCGCTCGTAGACCGCATCCGCTTGCGTGCCGCGGCGCTGGTGGTCGGGCATCCCGGGCATCGGCGAGAGCAAGGGACAGCGCATCCGCCGCTTCATCAAAGCGTACCTGGCCCCCATTGCTGCTGCCTTGGCGCCCCCTGCCCCCGGGCGCCAATGCTCGGGGCAGCACACTGGTTGCCGTCACGTCGGCGCGCAAGGAACTGGGCGCGGTGCCGCTGGAGCAGCTGCACGTGCCCTGGGACCTCAGCGACGAAAACGTGAGGTTCCGCTCTCCCGTGGAGCGTTACGCCATCGCCGTGTCAATGTCGCCTTGCCCCAGTCAACGATCTGCTGAGCACCGGCACGGTCGTGGACGCCACGCCGATCTCCGCACCGAACCGCATGAGATGCCATTCAACGCTGAACAAGCTAGCAGATGGGTCCGTTGAGGATTTTGTTGTGCCACCATTTGCCGGTATCGTAGCCGCGGTAAGGCTGCAATCGAGATGCGGTTGAATCTAGGCGAGACGACAGCGGAACAGCAGGCAGCGGGTAGATGCGCCTATCGGGACTACCGGGCAACGCTGTTGACAACCGTCGCTACCAAACTGCCTGCAGGCAACCGGTATAGCGGGTGGCACGGACCTGACGACGCTGCGGCCGAGCCCGAGCATACGTTTAGCGTGTTCCGGCATCGAATCGAAGCGCTTCGCGAGCATCTGTACTACCACTACTACGACAGTTGGCACGGCTTGGTGGAAGACCCCGACGCCCTCGCCCGCCGTGCGCTGGCCATTCCTGGCGATTTGCGCCTGTCCTACCCGCTGGCCGTCCGGATTTTCCACGCGGTGCTGGGAATATTCACCCCAGCGCGCGTAGCGCTCTGGATTGCCAAGCACCAGCTGCGCGGCGTGCGCTCTTATCGGGGGCGCCAACTCGTCTTCGCAGCTTTGGTGCGGCGTTGGTTCACCAGTGGCCGGCAACTGGAGTACACCCCAGCGCTCGACTTCATCTTCCGCCATGCCCAAGGGCCTGCCAGTCACGAGCTGCTCCAGAGCCTGGAACACAAGGATCTCTGTTGGCTGCGGGCCTGTTACAAGGTCGGCGAGCGCTCGATGGCGCAGCTTGCTTCCCGCCTAAAGGGGCCGCTCGAAGGAAATGACGGGCCGCTCGTCGAATTGCTGGTCGACGAGGGTGTCATCTGTTCAGCGGAGGAACTGACAGCGTGGCCGTGCCGGTGCCGCCCGGCCTACCTCCGTGTTATAGACCGGCATAGCCAACAGGATTTCGCGTCTGCCAGGACCATTGTGCGGCGCCTGGTGCAGCTCGGCGTGGCACCTGGGGCCATCGTCAACGCCTGCCAAGGCGGCACACCGGACTTTCAGCCGCGCCAGTTTGAGGAAAACCTGGCGCTGCTGGAGGCACACCGGATCGAGGTGCGGCCACTGGCCGAGGCGGTCGGCAAGTTACTGTGGACCGCCCCTGCGGCACGGTGGCGGTTCCTGCTTGACATCTTGAAGTTGAACGATGCGGCCGAGTTAGCGCGGTTCACCGATTTTCTGGCCGCTCACGCCGAGCCGAACGCAAGGCTGGCCAACGCGCTTATCGAGCGCGGCACCTCACCGCAAGGATTGGCCGCCTGCCAGTCGGTGCTGATGCTCGACACTCGCGACTCCGAGGCGCCGGTGCATGCGTTGCAGCGAATCGCAGGCCCCCCGTTCTCGTTTGGAGCCGAGGACTTCGGGCACGTGCGTGGCTACGCTCGCGACAGCAGCAGTCTTGACACCTTCCTCGACGCGCTGGCGCGGCACAGCTTGACGGCGCCGGCCGAGGTGCTGGCCTTTGAGCGCTGCTACCAAGCCTTCCAGTCCGAGTGGCTGAGCCCACTCCTCGATGTCGCGGTGCCCCGGCGTGGCCAAGCCACCGCGGCCGAGCTCGCGGACTGGGTCTACCGCGCCGGACGCATCGGGCATGTCGAGGCCTGCGCCATCGGGGCTCACCTGCTGGGCCTCCGCAGCCTGCCTGATCTTGAGCGCCTGCTCGCGGTTGCCCCGCTTGGTGCCTCGGTGCTCCGCTATCTGATTGTGGACAAGCGGCTCGCAACGCTCAAAAGCTTGTTGGACTGGTTCTACGACCGCGCTGCCGGCGTGCTAGAAATGAAACTGTGGCGCCCATTGGGCGACTTTGAGCGCTTCTCGCTCGATGACGCCTTCGACCGGTGCTGCTACACGCGCGTCAGCCACAACATTTCATGTCTTCATGAGGCGGCCCACAGCCGCGTCCAAGCATTGCTCGGGCCGCGTCCCCTCGGCCTTGATGCGACGGCACTCGCGGCGTACGACGAGGCACGGCAGCAGGTCATCGAGACTCAGAGGCGCGCGGTGCTCGAGGACGCCGGCCGCATCATGCCAATGACTGGTGGTGTCCTGTTCACGAGCCTCCTGGAGGTAGCGAGCCCGGAACAGGCGGAAGCCCGCCTGGCTGTCGTGGCGCCGCTGCTCGACGAACTGCTCGCGGGACGCGGTCCAACGGACCCGACATTGGCTGACATCGAGGCGGAGGCAGTTGCCCTGGTGTACGAGACCACCCCAGGGAACGTGGAGCAGCTGTGGTCTAGCGTGACAGGCCGGCAGAGCGACTTAGCGAGCCTTGTCCTCGCCGACCACTATCCAATGCGTTGGCGGAAGGTGCACCGGCGCCTGCGCGATGGTGCACAGTTGAACATCAAGAACCTGTCAGCGATCGCCCGCCTGCCGGCACTCGTCTCGAATATCCGCGCCCACTGGTCCAGCAGCATGTTCGACGCCTGCAAGGGGCTGCGACCGAGCCAGTTCCGGGCCGCCGCGGACGTCGACGGGCTCGCGCATCACTTGGCCGTGCTGTGCTCGCTCGCATATGGCGACGAGCAGGTCGACGGCAACCTGCGGCGATGGGAACAGATACGGGAAAGTCTGCTCGCCGGCAGCGTACCGTACGAGGAGTTGGAACAGCTGCAGACGTTTATCGACACCACGCTGCCCGACGCGCTTGCCGTCCTCGCATCGTCGCGGTTGGGCCGGCTTTCTGACAACGACGCGCGCTTGCTTGAGCGGCAACTTGGGGCGCCGGTGCCCGACGATGTCGCGGGCATGGCCGCAAGGCTGCAGTCGGCGATCGCTGCCACCCTTCACAAGGTCCAGACAACCTCCCGTCGATGGCTCGCGCGCGAGCGCGGCAAGTTTCCAAAGGTCCGTGACGGGCAGGCAGAGACGGTGCTGCGCGCCATCGCTTCGAAGGCCCCAGCCACGTTCTTCGCGCGGCAGGCGGTCGCGCTGTGTACCCGCTACAACGTCGACATGTGGAAGGAGCCACGCCATAGCCACCTGGTGGTGTTCGACCCGGCCCAACGCTGCATGGCCGGCATGGCGATGCTTTTCCTGGAAGTCGTGCCAGCCATCGACCCGGAGCGGCCGGCGCTCATCATCCGCGCGCTGAACCCGGTCGCTCGCTATGCGTCGCAACACGACGTGGCGACCATTGTGGACGCCTTCTTTGACACCGCGTTGTCGATCGCGGCCGACAACGCCCTGGCTGCGGTGGCCTTTCCGGGGGATGGCGGCATGGATCTGCTGTCCAACGTTCCTGCGGTGCAACGCGACATCCAGAAGCGCTACGTGGGCCGCGCAGGCCGCTATCTCAGCCACAAGGCAATGCCGTCTGCGCATGGTCGCCGGTTAGACCGGCCGGCGCGTGTAGACGCGCCCTTCGACGGTTACGCCCGCGGCGGTGGCGGCAACGTCTCATCGCTGTACGTGATCTGGCGTGGCGGCGAGCAAGCACTGCCTGCCTCCAGCGCCGACCCATCGCAGCGTCAGGAGGCTGCATGGACGACAACTGCGTGAACGTTGGCATTGATTTCGGATGCCAACGGCCTGGCGCGATCAACTGCAGAAGCTTCTCGTCCTCGAGAGGTGGCCACTGAATTGCCTCGTGGTGGCATCAACTGCCCTGCCCTACTGGACATAACGCCGCAAGCCGATTAGGCGATCTCGGCCATGCCGATCTTCAGCCCACGCGTGGAGGACGGATGAAGTGTGCCGGCGAACTCGCAGAGGCGTCTGCAGGAAGGCGTTTGTTCGCGCTCACGATGGATGAAGTCCTCGCCTACCGTGACCTCATTGCCGAGTCGCAGCCGGCGGCACGGTGGCTCGACTCCCAGGTGGGGCGGCGTTCAGCTCGACGCCGTGCCGCGTGGCACCAGCATCAACGTCGGGTGCTCGCCGGCGGCCAGCAGCATCAATGTCCAGCGCCAGGGGCTGAGCTTGCGCGGCGTGCCTCGGCGGTCCGAACTGCGCTCGATGTCGCTGACAGCCTGGGCGTCGGTGAGACCAACGACGGTGGCCGTGAAATCCAGCGTCCAGCCCATGCGCAGCCGCAGCTCCTTCACCTGCTCCCCCGTGGGCTGCTGGAGTTCGGGGTAGATGGGCGTAAAGATCGTTTTGGGGCGGCCGCGCTTCGGGCGCTCCGGCGGCGTAGCAGCATCGCTGGTCGAGGACATGCATGTTCCGTTGGATTGATTGGCGGCCGATCTTAGGACCTCCTGCTGCTTGGATAGAGACGACCCGCGGCCTTGCGCGAGGCGTCGCCAGTTCAGGGAATAGGTCGAGATTGCGGCTTTTCACCGCTGAGCGCTCGCCTGAAGCGCCGCCTCGATGTCCGCCCGCGCGACACCCAGTGTGGCCTGCACAGCGGCCTGACGGCGCTGGTCGAGCGCGCCGGTATGCAGATCGACGATGTAGCGAAAGCACAGCACCGTGACCGGGCCAGGCCAAGCCCGCCACGTCTCACGGATGGCCGCCCTCTGCTTGCGTGTTGCCGCGCGCGCGTCACGGCAGCTTTCGCGCCACACGCGCATTTCGTGATCGAAGCAGGCACCGGTGCGCAGGCCGCCGGCGTCGCAAGGTTGGCTGGCCAGCACCGGATGATGCTGCTCGTGCCGCCGCGCTCGGATTCGCTCGGCATGGGCGTGGGGCCTGCGCTTGACCTTCATGGCCTGCCTCTGCGCAGCCGCTTCCACTCCGCTGTGAAAGGCCCCACCACGCGAGCCCCGGGCGGCAGTTGATAGCGCGGATCGTGGTCCAGGCTGGGGCAGCGCGTGATCCGCACCTCGCGCAGTTCGTCGAGCGTGCTGCCGTACAGCGCCAGCTCATGAATGCGCGACACCGCGCAGGCCGCGCCGAGCTCGCTCAGCGTGACGCCGTGCTCACGCATGAGCGCATGGATGTCGTCAATTGCCGGCTGCGCCGCCGCGCCTGGACGCCCGGCTGCGAAACGCTGCCTGCGCTGCCTGAACAGCGCAGATCTGCAGGCGTGGGCACGGTCGGCCACGCGCCCGGACTCGGCAACAGGAACGGCGGGCATGGGCACTCTCCTTGGCACGCGAAGGGAAGAAGAGGGGGCGGCAGCGCCTGTGCTGCGCGGAATGGGAAGTCGGAGGGAGGCAAGGAGAAGCGCCCCACCCCGCTGTTGATCGCCCTGTAAAACCTGTTCGACCTGGCGGCTGTTGCCGTCAGGGAGCAGCGCGGCGGCGCGGCGGCGGCACGGGAGCCGCAGGCGGTTGCTGGCGAGGCGGTTGGCCCAGGTCTGCGCGCAGCCGCGCGTGCATGTCGGTGAGCGTCGCGCGCAGGTCATCGTCCAGCACGTCGCGCAACTGTTCGCCCAGGGCATCGAGCGTTTCGGCGTCGCCCTTGTCGGCTGCGCGCTGCATTTGCTCGGCGAAGGCGTCGGCGTCGAAGCCGCGGCGGGCCTGCGGCGGCGGCGCCATCGCTCGGGCCGGCGCAGGAGGTGCAGCAGCCGGCGTGACTGCAGCCTCTTGCCCCTCGCCTTCGGCCGCAGGTGCCGGCGCCGGTGCCGCTGGCGGCCTCGCGCGCTCGCGAAGCATCGCCTTGGCCTTGTCGGCGGCGGTTGGTGCCTGAGCGGCAGCGCCAGCACCGCCCTCGCCTTGCGCGTCATTGGCCGCCAGGGATACTTCCACCGGCTCGAACCAGTCGGCGGGCGTGCTCATCTCGTCGCGCAGGCTGACGTAGATGCGCTTCAAGCCCACCACCTGCGCCGGCTGGATCGAATCAATGCGGCGCTGGATGCGGCGCTCGATCTGCTCCTTGGTCACGCCGAACTCGCCCACGAACGTGTCCAGCAGCCGCTTGATGCCCTCGGGGCTGGTGTCGGCCTTGGCGCGCAGCGTGGCGCTGGCCTGCTCCATCGCCATCTCGATCACGTCGCCGGGGATCTGCGCCAGGATGCACGCCCGCTTGCGGCGCGCGGCCTGGTTGGCACAAAGCTCGTAGATGTCGCGCTCGTCCTTGAGCCGGTAGCCGCCGTGCTTGGTGTCGCGCCAGTGGCGCACGAAGAACTGGATGACCTCGCGGTTGTTGGATTCATGGTCCAAACAGAACGCTTCGATCTCGGACACACCCACGCCGTCCGGCCCGACGTGGCGGCCGATCTCCCGCCAACCACTGCTGAGGGCACCCCATTGCTGTGCGCACGCTTCGGCCGCGCGGATGCTCGGCCCCACCACATCGGTGCCGCCGCGGCTGTACTGGTACTGCGCCTTCTCGGCGAGGGTCTGCCGGGTGAAGGCATTGCGGATGCGGTCCGTGGCGCGAAGCACGTCGCGCGGAAACCGCTTGGCCATCATCGCCAGCGCCATGACCTCGGCGCTCTCGCGTGTCTGCACGGCACGGGCACCTGCGCCATCGGCGACGGCACGCGCGCCAGCCGGGGCGGTGTCGAACGGGTTCTGGACCACTTCAATGTCGCTCATGGCCTTGCTCCTGTGATGGATGCCGTTGCGGGATGCGAGGGGGCGCCGTCTACCGCGCCCGCCTCGGGGCTTTCACAAAAAGGCTCACCTTTGTCAGTCCTTGAGCCGGAACTGGCGGCAGGGCTCGCCGGGGCGCAGGAACTCCCGATAAAGCTCCGGGTGCGCGGCCTCGAACGCAGTGGCATCGAAGCGCCGCGCCGGCTTGGTGGCCTTCCAGGTGGCCAGGGTGTGGCCGCTGGTGTCCACCAGCGTGTCGGCTTCGCCAAGCGCCCCCATGAGCCGGGCCTTCAACGCGGCTTCGGCCGCCTCCAGTTGCTCGCGCTGCGCCCGGATGGCGCGCAACTCGTGCACCGCGCGCAGCACGTCGGCGTCGGCCATTGCCAGATCGGCGTGGCTGGCGTTGCCGAAGCGCGCGAGCATGTCGTCCAGGCTCACCGGTTCCGGCGGTTCGCCGCGCTCCACCAGCGCCCAGAAGTCGGCAATGCCGTCCTCGATCAACTCCTGCAGCTCACGGTCGGCCTCGACGATGAATTCGTCGTACTCCGCGCCGCCGAACAGGACCGGCACGAAGGACACCGCCTCGCCCGAAAGCAGCAGTTCCTGCTGGACCTGCAAGAGGTAGTGCTGCGGTATGTCAGGCGAGCCAGATTCGCCCCATCCCTGCCGCGTGCGCGCGGTCTTGGCCTGCACGGTGAAGCGGCCGGGCACCCAGGCGTCCAGGTGCGCAAAGAGGCGCCCGCGCCGCATGGTGTCGGGCGCCACCACCAGCAGGTCATCCGGGTGCGCGCGCTGGAACTCGGAGAGGATGAAGGGCTCGGCCGCCAGGCCAAAGCGCATCGCCAGGTTGTCCGGGCCTTCCGGTGCCTCGCCGCGCTTGACCTGGTAGAGCTCGAACCGGGTCTGGTACGGGCTCAGCCCCAGGGCCGCGGCGCATTCCGAAGCGCCCACGCCGGTACGGCGCAGCGCCTTCTGAGCGTCAGAAAGCATGGCGCGGCCCTCGCATTCAGAACGGGCAGCCGTCGGGGCAGCCCCAGGCGCCGGCCTTGGCCAGCAGCCGGAAGGAGGTGCGCCACGCCACGTCGCCCGTCCAGGCGCTGCCGTGTTCGAACACCATGCCCAGGCGCCGCGCCTGCACAAGCGTCACGCGCCCCACGCGTCCGTCCAAGCCTTGCACCGTGTCGCCCAGCGCCAGCGGCTCGCTGTAGGGATTGAAGGCGGTAGCGGCGCCCTCCCCTGCCATGGCGGCCAGTTCATCGTCGCCCTCGGCCGGGCACACCCGCGCGAGGTACGCCGGCATGAACGCCCAGGGCATGCCGTCCAGCATCACCAGCACCAGCCCGAGCGAGGCGCAGCCCGCGTGCTCGACCACAACACCTTCGCGGCCGGCCAGGGTGGCGGCTTCTTCGGGCTCGAACGAGTGCTGCTCCTGCTCCAGCAACTCGCCCACCGTGGCACTCACCCGCACGCGCTGTCCCGGCCGGAACGCGTAGCGCGGCATGGGGCGCCCGTCGCCCTCGATCCGATCCCAGCCGCGCAACGGGTCATCTTTCGGCGTGAACGACAGCCGTCCATCCGCGCCGGTGGCGAGGGTGCCCTGCGCCGTGCTGCGGCTGGATGCCAGCACCAGCCGCTCGCGCAGGTGCGGCTTAAGCACGGCCTTGTGAGCGTCAGCGAGGCGATTGCCGATGACGGGACCGAGTTGCGACATGGCAGGTACTCCAGAAGGCCGGCAGGAAGGGCCGCCGACCGAGGCCCAGGGGCTCAGTACGGAACGAACGGCGCGGATGCCAGCGCCAGCAGCAGCCCGGCGAGGAAGCCCAGCACGTCCCAAGGGATCGAGCGGGCGCGGTCATTGCGCGTGTGCTCGAAGGCGTCGGCGGTTGCCTGCTCGGCCAGGGCCGCATCGGTGGCGTACGGGTCAGCCATGGCGGTGCTCCAGATCGCGGATCGGACAGCCTTCGCCCAACTGGCAGCGGTGCCCGAACTGGCACGGCGGGCAATCCGGGTCGCTCTGTTCCTCGGCTACGCACTCGGCCTCGTGATGACCAACAAGGACCAGGATGCGAATGCGCTGAACAGGATTGACCGGAAGATGCGCGGTCAACAGATGGATGGCCGACTGATGGGCTGCGCTGCTCATTGCATCGCTCCCAAGGCACGGGCCACGGCCACATGCGCGGCTTCCACGAGCAGCCCGATCCGCGCCGCCAGGGCTTCGGCGTCAGATGAGGCACGCAGGGCAGGAAGCTCAGTCAAGGCTTGCGCCACCGTGAACAGGTCCGGCGCTGCCTTGAGCAAGTTGGCGTCAGCCAGGACCAGCACCACAGCGACCAAACCGCCAGGGCTCGGCAGGTTGTCGTGATGCACAGTTCGCCCGCTGGCTCCCAGGTAGTAGGGGCCGGGCTGAAAACCGAAATACAGGCGACCAGAAGAAGGCGTTTGGCTGACGGTCGCCGCATGGCCCCGCGCCGGGGGCCAGGGGCTCCGCTGGATGCAGAGCCCTTCCACGTCAGACCCCTGCGCGGCTGTAGTGGGCGTGGTCGCGTTGGGCGATCCAGCAGTCCTCAGCAGCTGAGGCGGCCCAGGGAACGGTGTAGTCCTCGGGCTCGCTGTCGTCAGCACCCAGGCTCTTGTAATCAGCTTCAGCCTCGACCAGCCATGTCTTCAGTTGGTCCGGGTGGAAATAGCCGGCGTCTTCGCACAGGTCTACGCCCTTGTCGTTAATGACGCAGACGGTCGGGATGATTTCAACGTCACGGCCCCGGTGGTCCTCGTTGACTTCAACCTCGTATTCGATGACTACCGGAATGCCGGCGAATGCCGAATGAAAGCTGAAGGTGTTGGGAGAAGAATCGAAACCACTCATCTCTATCTCCTGTAGCACCTGCCCTGATGCATGGAGGTAATTATACTTTAAATCGCCTTCTAATTCCTATTTTCGGTGTATATATACACCTCTGACGCATGTATTAAACTGTGAGTATCAATATTGAAGAAACGAACGGTATTAACTGAACTCGTCAGAACAAACATGCACCCTTAATTGATCAGCGTTGAGGCGGACTCTTGACTTGGTAGGCCGCCAGAACGCCCTCGATGAAAGCGTGCTTCTCGCGCTCACCGCTCAGGCCACTGCCCAGCGCCCGGTCCAGCACCCGAACGAAGTCCTGCAGTGGCAACTCGATGGAGTCGCTGCCTGGGACCTCGCTGGCATTGACCTTGGCGATTGCGACGCGCTGCGAATGGAAGGCAGCTTCTTCCGTGTCTTGAGACGGCTCGCCGGCCGCAGCGGGCACCGGCGCGGGCGCAGGGCCTTCGCCAGGCAGCGCGGGCTTCAAGGCCAGCAGCACGTCTGCTGATACGCCGTAGTGCTGGCCCATCCAGCGCACGGCCAGGGCGTCAGGCAAGGTACGTCCCGTTTCCCAGGCAGAAATTGCAGCGACCTTCTTTCCCAGCGCGGTCGCTACTTCACCTTGCGTGTACCGATGGCCCGCCGCTGCGCCTTGGCGTGCCTCGCGCAAGCGCTTGCCCAATTCTCGGCGCAGCTGCTTTTCGTCGTTCTCGTCCATGCCGCGCACTGTATCCATACTGGCGAGAAAACATCTACCTCCAGTAGAGTCTTTCGCCGCCAAGATGCGTACGGCAAAGCCCCAGGCGCTGGCATGGCCGGTGCTGCTCCACCTGGACCGGCAATGTCCTGGGCACGGCCAGGCACAGCCCAAGTCCAGCTCCCCTACCCGCAAGGCACGAGGACCAGATGAACGTCATCACCGTCATGCTGTTCGACGAGCAGCGCGACACGCTGATTGCCGCTGCCACGAGCGTCCGGGAACAGGCCACGTCGTGCGCGGCGAGTCTGCGCCTCGCGCCCGCATTGGCCGCCAATTACCGCGGCCGTGCCGCCGCGCTGAGCAACGCCATCGCAGCGCTGGACGTCAACGCGCGGCCGGGCAATCTGGCCACCGAGCTGCGCGAACTCCAGGAGCAGCATGCGCGGCTGCAGCGCCAGTTCGACGAGGAGAAGGCCCGCGGCGACACCCTGGCCGCGGCGCTGCGCAACGCGCTGGAGCGCCTGGGTTCCATGCCGAGCCCGACCGGGATCGAGACCGCTCGTGGCTTGGCTGACGTCGAGCCGAACGTCGCCGCCCCGGGTCGCCCGCTGGCGCGCCCTTGGCCCGCATCGTCATGACGCCGACCACTGCACCCGACGCCGATCCCATGCCGCAGCCGCCTGCGCAGCCGGATCTCGACGCCTGTTGCGGCAATGGCTGCGAGCCCTGCATCTTCGAGCTGTACGACCTCGAAATGGAGCGATACCGCCAGGCGTTGCGCGCCTGGCGAGCGCGTCATCCCGAGGCGCCGCAGGCCAACGGCTGAAACGCGCGTCGTTTCACCGCTCGGCCCGCCCGGCGTCTTTCCCGTCTGTGTGGCGGGAAAGCCCATGCGGCGGAACGTTGACAGGCAGGTGGGTGGTCCCCGGGAAGGCCGGCGGCTGGCGCTGGTCACCACCGCCACTGCAGCGCGCTGCCTTCCCAAACGCCGGCTGCATGGAGGACTCGATGCCCCGCCAACCCACCGAAGCCACGGCCCGCGCGCTTGTGCTGGTGGCCAGCGGCCGATCCGTCCAGGAGGCCGCCACGGCCGCAGGCATCGCCGTCAGCACGCTGACGCGGGCCATGAGGCGCACTGGCGTGACCACGAACCGGCGGCGCAGCCAGCGCACGGCGGCCGAAATCCAGGCGGCCATGGAAGCAGCCAAGGCACAGGCCCAGGCACTGGCCGTGGAGCGGGAAGCCCGACCGCCTAAGGCGCCCACGAAAACCGCGCTGCAGCGCCTGCATCGGCTGCAGACCGAGTTGGAACAGCAGGGCCGCAAGGAAGCCGCCGATCTGCGCGCGGTGCTGGACTGGGTCGAGAGGAAAAAGGCGTCCCGGTGAGGGTGAGGCTTTGCCTGCCCCGAGCGTGCAGGCGATCTGTGTAGCGGCGGTGCGACAAGCAGACCAAAAGATCAGAAGCAAGCCGTAACGTCAGAGGCAGGAACAGGCGCCAATGCTACGATCCTGCGTCTGAAAACAAGCGTAACCGGAGGTGCTTTTGAAGTTCGTCGACGACGACATCACGATGGCCGATGTAGGCATGCAGGCGGACCGCGTGCATGCGGTCGTGTCGCAGGTGCGCGCCCAGATGCTGGCACCCGAGGTTCGCAAGCAGGCGCCGGCCTTCAACGCTGGCCAGATCCAGACGCTGGCCGGGCTGGACAAGGCCAAGTACGACTACTGGATCAAGCAAGGCGAATTGCCAACGGGCAAGCTCAGCCCGAGCGGCGCCAAACGCGAGTTCACGCTGGCCGAGGCCCGCCAGTGGGTGCGTGCAGCGCGCGGCGGCGAGCTCCGGCCCGAGGGCGCCGCGGCCGCGACCATCGCCATCGGCAACTTCAAGGGCGGCGTGACGAAGACCACGACGGCGCTCACGCTGGCGCAGGGCCTGTCGCTGCGCGGCCACCGGGTGCTGGTGATCGACTGCGATCCCCAGGGCTCGCTCACCACGCTCTTCGGCATCCTGCCCGACACCGAGGTGCACGAGGCGGACACCATCCTGCCGCTGCTCTCCGGCAGCGAGGCGTCCATCCGGCCGTCCATCAGGCAGACCTACTGGGACGGGATCGACCTGGTGGCGGCGGCGCCCGTGCTGTTCGCGGCCGAGTTCGCGCTTGCATCGCGCCAAGCCGAGAGCGCGGACTTCGAGGTGTGGCGGGTGCTGGACGAGGGCCTGCAGGACGTGCGCGGCGAGTACGACGTCATCGTGATCGACACGCCGCCCTCGCTCGGCTACGTGACGATCAATGCCTTGATGGCCGCCAACGGGATCGTGATGCCGCTGCCGCCCAATGCCCTGGACTTCGCCAGCTCGGCGCAGTTCTGGCGCATGTTCAAGGACGTCACGGACCAGATGGTCTCCCAGCGCGGCGCCGAGAAGACGTTCTCGTTCATCAGCGTGTTGCCGACCAAGGTGCAGTCCACGGACCAGTCGGCCACCGGTGTCCTGAAGTGGATGTCCGCCGCCTACGCCGAGCGTCTCCTGCCCGTGGAGGTACCGACTACCGTTGCCGCTAGCGCCGCCTCGGCGGCGTTCGGCACGGTGTTCGACGCCTCCGCCGGCGATCCTCGCACCGTGAAGCGGGCCACCGCCGCCTACGAGCGGGTGACGGAGATGATCGAGGACGAGATGCAGAAGTACTGGCGCAAGCAAGCCGAACGAAAGGCCCGCCATGACTAATCCTGCCAAGAGGGCTGCCGCCATCACGTTCGACAACCTGGAGCCGGCCACCGCCGCGCCGGCGGCACCCGCGGCCCCGGCTGCCGCACCCGCGCGGCCAGCAGCGCCGACGGGCATCGGCAAGATCTCCGGGTTCTTCCAGGACGGTCACAGGACGAAGGCCGAGATTGACCGGCTCACGCAGCAGGTCTCGCAGCTGGAAAAGGAGCGCGGCGCCCAGCCGATAGACCCGGCGCTGATCACCGCGTCCCGCTGGGCCAACCGGCACGCGGACTCGTACATCACCGCGGAGTTCGAGGCGCTGAGGGCCGAGATTCAGGACGCGGGAGGAAACGTCCAGCCGATCAAGGTGCGGCCCCGGCCGGATGCCAAGGACGGCGAGCCGCAGTATGAGATCGTCTTCGGCCACCGGCGCCACCGCGCCTGCCTGGAGCTCGGCCTGCCCGTCCTGGCCGTCGTGCAGCCCCTGTCGGACACCGAGCTCTTCACGCACATGGAGCGTGAGAACCGCAACCGCCAGAGCCTGTCGGCCTACGAGCAGGGGGCCATGTACCGGCGCGCGCTGGACGAGGGGCTCTTTCCCTCGATGAGAAAGCTCGCCGAAGGCATTGGCCGCGCGATCAGCGATGTCGTGAAGGCAACGCAGATCGCGCAGCTGCCGTCCGCCGTGCTGGAGGCGTTTCCCTCCCCCAACGACATCCAGTTCCGCTGGGCCACGGATCTGAAGGAGGCGGTCGCGCAGCATGAACAGGCCGTGCTCGCCGCGGCGAAGCAGGCGGCTGCAGATCGCCTGCCCGCGCCGGAGGTGTTCCGCAAGCTCACCGCGTGCCTGAGGCGCGAAAGCCCGGCGCGGGCGGCGCCGCTACCTGAGCGCAAGTTCAACCTGGGCGCGGGGCGGCGGGCCACCATCGTCGTGGACGACACAGGCCATACGGTCCTGAAGATCGCTCCGGGTGTTCTGCCGCCGGAGAAATGGAAGGCGCTCGAGTCGGCATTGAAGGCGCTGTTGGACTAACGCGGCTCGGTGTCTCCGTTTGACCGTCGAGGGGCAGGGTGCTCGGTCCCCTGCCCTTTTTGTTGCCGGATTGCCTCCCGCGCACGTCGCGGCGCAGATACGCACAGCAGCCTGTGACCGGGGATGCCGTTGGGCGGCCTGTCGCGCCAGAGACACTTGTTGCTGACGTGCTGGCTGCGTCCCGGACGGTGGGTGCTAGACCGTCTAGCACGGCATGCCAGCGTAGGCTGATCCCGCTCTCTGCGTCTGCAAACTCAAAGTGCTAGACCGTCTATCACCCCGCCTCCGAGCTGTCACACCATGCTGCGCATGACGGTGTGCCTCGACGCGCTGCTAGACCGTCTAGCGGAGCGGGGGACCTTACGCTGCCATCGCGGTCTGCGGCTGAAGGTCTGGGTGCTAGACGGTCTAGCACCCCGGACTGCGAGCCAACCGTCCAACCGTCTCACCGCCGCGCCTGGCAGTGCGCCCGATCCGCAAGGGCCGACAAACGGTCTATCACCCCAGCCCTGAACGGCACGGATGGTGCTCGGCATCGATTCAGCTCGCGGCCTGCAGCCCACGCAGCTTCGCCGCCGACTTCAGCACCGAAAAGGCTTGCAGGTGCTCAATCCTCGGCTTGGACCATTGCGCCCGGTGCTCGGCCGACTCACGTTCGCGCTCCCTATCTTCGCGTTCACTGGCCAGCGTGTTGGGGCCCTTGACGGACCCCTGCACTGCGGCCTCCTTGTGCCCGCCAACAGGCGTCACGCGTCGCTGCCAGTCCTCACCGCTGTGGATCAGGTGGATCAGGTAGCCGACGGGCTCACGGGCGGCAAGGATGGCCGGCAACCGGTGCGCCATCACGTCTTGCACCCACACGTCGTGTGCACGCGCCACGGCCAACACCTTGCGCACGTCGTCCGGCTGCATCACCTGCAGCAGCGGCTTCAGGTCGTCGCGCACGTGAACGGCTCGACTTCCAGCAGGCGCTGGTGGCCTCGGGGCTTCGGTATCGGCCGCTTCTTCAGCGGCCTGGGGTGCAACCCCTTCGCCCCCTGAAGGGTTTGGTTCTTTATCTACTGGCTGCGCAACGTTTTGCGCACGCGGGCCGAAGAACATGGCGTCGGCGTAGGGCGTGAGCCAGGTCTTCCCGATAGGCGTGCCGGGACCACGTGCACCATGCAATTCCTGAGGCGGGCGCTCGATGAGGCCCCATGCCACCAAGTCGGCGTTGGCGCCGGTGATGCTGCGCCGGCAATAGTCCGTAGCTTCCTGAAGCTCGCGCACTGCCGTGTCGAACACGCGGCGCCGGCCGCCGTCATCGACACGGCTGAGGTCGGCCTTGGCCAAGTACTCGTACAGCACGGCCTCGGCCCGCGCAGGCAGGCCGCGCAGTTCGCCCCGGTGAATCTGTTCCCCAAGCCGCAGATGGGCCTCGTGAATGGGGTCAGGGAGGTCGCGCGAGCGGCGGCAAGAAGGCGAGGGCGCGCGTGCGCCCGCCTGGTCTGAAACAGACAGGTTCATGAATCTGCAGGGACGAGTTCACCCGCGTGTTGCGGATTCCCTCGCCGTCCGTACACTCCATGCTTGCTACAGCGATGTGGAGTGATCGCGGCTTCGGCCAGGGATCGCGCATCACGGAGGACGCCTCGGGACGGCAATCCCGGGGCGTTTCTCTTTGCGGGGTTCAGAAGTCGCTTCTGATTGGTCCCGGTCCTTTCTGAAGCTGTGGCGCCGGGCGGTGGTGAGTCGATCCAGCGCCTGGGTTAGCAGGGGCAGTCATGGCAGTGGATTGCTTGCGGCCCCGGTCGGCTCTCAGCCGGCCCGCATCCCATGGCCATTGCCTTTTCCCCTGGTCTGGCCCTGGCGCTGCGCCTGCGTCCGTTCCTGGACCTGCTCCCGGACTCGGGCCTCGGTGACCCGGATCGCCTGCTGCGCCTCGGAGTGCACCTGCCGGCGCACGGCATCGCGGCCAAGCTCGCTGCGCTGCACCAGGTCATTGAAGTCCGTGTGCTGCTTCATCCTGTCCAGTGCCTGCAACTGCTCAGGCTTGAGCAGTTCGGCGCGCGCCTTGGCCTCCTCGGTCGGTGACAAGCCACCCTGCTGCAGCCGCAGCTCGGCATTGGCGTGGGAGCGGAAGGTGGCGGGCGTGACCGGCGGCAGAGTCGCTGGGTAGGTGTTCTCGCCGGGAGCGAAGATCGGGAAGATGGCCTTGCCACCTACAGCCGCTGCCGCGGCCTCGGCTTTCTCGCGGCCCGGGTTGAAGCCTTGCGTGAGCAGCACGGCACGGTCATCGTCACCGGCCACCAGGAGCGGCTTGTCCGGGAACAGCTCGCGCAGTGCACGCGCCACTGGCTGCAGGTTGCCCGAGTCAAAGGCTGCCACGGTGGCGTGCTTGAGCGTTTCAGCCAGCGTGGCGGCAGTGGCGTAGCCCTCGCCCACCACGATTACCGGTGCCTGCTTCAGCGCCTCCATCCCGCCCAGGACGTGGAAGCAGCCTTCCTTGCGCGAATCCTTGGCGAAGCGCTTGATGCCGTTGTCCCCGATGTACTGCATCGTCCAGACCTTGCCGGTCTTGTCCTGGGCCGGGATGAAGGTGGTAAGGCCGGCGGCATCGGTGAGCGCGCCGCGATGCGGCTGCACGCCCTTGGCAGCCAAGTAGGGCGTGGGCTTGTCCGGCGAGATCGGCTTCAGGCGCGAGGCCTGGTGCATCACGCGCTGTGCCGTCAAGGCATGCCGGGCCTTGGTTTCGGCGCGACGTTTTGCGGTGGCCGCCGCTGCCTCGGCTGCCAAGCGATGGCGGTCCTGGGGACTCAGGTCGTAGCCCTTGGCCTTCCAGCGCTCCTCCAGGCCGGTTCGGTTGTTCTTGATGTAGCCCGCCGGGGTGCCATCGAGGTGGCCCACGTAGAAGCCCGACTTCTCCGCGCCCCGGTCGCCCACGGTCTTGACCCGGTGGGGCAGTCCGTCCATCACGGGATGCGCCACCTTGGGGTCAGCGTCCACGATGCAGCCCAGCGCGCGCATGGCGCTGGCGAACTCGGGGCGCGGATCGACCGGCGGCGGCCGGTGCGCTGGCGGCGTCTGCAGCGCCTGCCGAGCCGGGGTCTCCACCTCGGCCAGTGCCGCGTCGATGCGGGCGTTCTCCTGGTCCAAGTGCTGGCCCATGCGGCTCTCCTGCGCATCAATGGCGGCCTGCTCGTAGCCGAGCTGGATGGCGGGCGCGGCCTGCTGACGCACGCCCTGCTGTTGGCGCGGGTGGTCGAACTGCATGACGTAGGTGTGGATGGCCTCGGCGTCGGCCGCGGCGCGGAACAGCTCCAGCGGGTCCTGCTCCATCAGGCGTGCCCAGGCGTCGTGGTACGGGCTGCTGCCAGGCGTGTAGCGCATGCCCAGCGTGTCGGCCAGCAGCGCGCCGGCCATCTCCGCGCGCAGCGCCTCGCGCGCAGCGCCGTCACTGCCGAAGGGGTGGTCCACGTCGCGGCCCAGCCGCGACTCATGGCCGCTCCAGCGGGCCAGCTCGCGCAGCGCCACGCTGCAGAACTGCTCCTGTCCACCGGCCGCCTCGGGCGTGGGTAGCTGGATCTTGTCCGCGCTGGCGCGGTAGGCCGGACGGTACTCGGCGTGTTCCTTGATGCTGGCGCCGCTGGCCTCCAAGATGTGGCGTGCGCGCTCAGTGGCGTCAGGGCGCTGATGCGGCTGCAGCGCCGGCATGCCGGCGATCTGCTCGGCGTTGAACACCACCGCTGTCAGGCACTCGGGCTTGTCGAGCTTGGCGCCCTTGTCGTCGTGGAAGCGCCAGTACTGCACCCGGGTTCCCTTCTCGCCCAGCAGCACCTGGGCGCCCATGCGCTGCGCCTGGTCGTAGGTGAGCCAGCGCGGATCGTCACGGCCCTGTGCCGCGAGGTGCACGGCGTTGGCGGCCTTGTAGCGATGGCTGTTGAAGGGGTTCATGGGCAGCGCCAGCGGCGCGCCGCCGGCATCGGTGCGCTGCCAGGGCATCAGCCCGGACTGCAGCGCGCCGATCACGTTCTCGGCCACGGCGTCTGCGAAAGGTCGCTTCGACTGCATGGCGTCAGGCCTCCTCGCCGCGCGCGCTGGCCAGCGCGTCAGCCTCGGTGAGCGCGGTTTCCGCGAAGGCGCCGGCCGCGCGCGCCTCGGCTTGTGTGAAAGCCACCAGCAGCGCGGGCTCGCCCACGTCGTTGGCCTTGGCGCGCGCCACATCCGCCGGCGTGGCGTGGATCAGGTTGGGCACTTCCTCGCCGTCGAGCAGTTCTTCCATCGGGTTCATGCGTGGGCTCCTCTCAGTTCCAGGTGAACACCGGCCGGATCACGGCCAGGATGTGCGTGCGGTCAACGGGGCCGAAGTAGCGGCCATCGAAGGAGCGCGGGCTGACATCGCCCATCAGCAGCACCTCGTCGCCGAGGACGGTGCTGGCGCTGGTGGGCTGCGGCAGGGGGCGGCCGACGGTATCGGCGGGCAGCCGGGCGCTGCCGGGCACGGCCCGGCCGTTGACGACCACGGCGGCCTCGGTGAGCTCGACGCGGTCGCCGCACACGGCGACGACGCGCTTCATCAGGTAGCCCATGCGGCCGGGGCAGATGCCGGGACCGATGTAGAGCCGCGCGCGGGCCTCCAGGAAGGGCTGCACCGGTGGCGGGCAGGCCAGGACGTAGGCGCCCGCGCGCAGCGGCTCTTCGGTGACGCGGTACAAGCCCTGCGCGATGCTGCGGGTGGAGTTGAAGCGCAGCCCCGCCACGCCCGCACCGATCAGCAGCGCCAGCACGGCGCCGCCGCCGGCCGCGATCCAGATCCTGCGCCTCATGCTGCCACTGCCAGGGAAGGCATCTTCGGCGCGCGCAGCCGGTCGCTGTGCTTGGGCGCCGGCACCGACGCGCGGGCCAGAAACACCGGGTCCTTGAAGTAGAGCATCTGCCGCCCGTAGATGGCTGGGCGGCCGGCGACGTAGACCACCATGTCGCCGGCTTCCAGAATCTGGTCGTTGGCGTCCTTGACCGGGCCGGGCATGCGCATGGCCTCGTCGGCGGTGAGCAGGTTGCGCGCGACCTCCTGCAACGTCACGGACATCTGCCCCTGCATCAGCGCCGAGCGCTTGCCGCTGACCGTCACGGCTTCCTTGACGATGGTGGTCTGCCCGGTGCACCGTGACAGGTACTCGGCGGTCTCGACGCGGTTAGGCGGGAAGGCGGCCTGCACGTGGCAGTTGGAGGTGATCGTCTCGTGCTCGCCGTAGCCCTCCTGGGGATGGCGCAACTGCGTGATGTCCTGGACGAGGATGAACGCCTTGATGCCGTACTCGGCCATCCAGGACAGCGCGTCCTCGAAGCCGGGCAGCTTGCCGAAGGACGGGAACTCGTCCAGCAGCATCAGCAGCCTGTGCCTGTACTTGGGAACCGGGCGGCCTTCCTTGAACCCGATTCCATCGGCAAGGACCCGGATCGCCATGGTCATGAACAGCCGCGTCAGCGGCTTCATGCGCGCCTTGTCCCGGGGCTTCGTCGTGAGGTACAGGCTCACCGGGTCGGCGCCGTGCATCAGGTCCTCGATCTGGAAATGGCTGTCGGCCACGTTGGCGGCCACCACCGGGTCGCGGTAGAGCGACAGGTGGGTCTTCATGCTGGAGAGCACCGAGCCGGCCTCTTCCTCGTGCCGGTCGATCTGGTCGCGCGCGGACGCGGCCACCAGCGGGTGCGGCCGGTCCTTGAGGTGCTTGTAGGTGGTCATCTCCACCCACAGGTCGGCCACCGCTTGGTCCGGGTTGGTCACCAGGTGGTCGATCAGCGGCAGCGAGGCGCGCGGCCCGTGGCCGTTCCTGTGCTTGTAGAGGGCGTGCAGCATCAGGCCCTGCAGCAGCGCGTAGGCGGTTTCCCGCCAGTGGTCGCCCTGCAGCCCCTTGCCGTCCGAGTCCACCACCATCAGCGCGATGCTCTGGACGTCGCCCACCTCGTACTCGGTGCCCACGCGCACCTCGTCGAGCGCGTTCCAGTGGGTGCTGTCCGGCGCCGCCGGTTCGAACTTGAGGACCTTGTTCCTGGCGTGGAGCTTGCGCCAGCCGGCCGTGGCCGCGTGGAGCGTGGCCTTCAGGTCGGAGATGATCATGCTGCTCACGTAGGACAGCAGCGTCATGAGCACCGGGCCGACGCCCTTCCCGGACCGGGTCGGGGCGTAGAACAGGATGTGCTCGGGGCCGTTGTGGCGCAGGTAGCGCAGCACGCCCTGCTTGTCGAGCCAGCCGCCCACGAAGCAGGCCATGGATGCCGGCGCCGCGTGCTGGCGCAACCGGTCGAGCCAGTTGCGCTTTCCTCGCGGCAGCAGCCCTGCGGCCTTGATGTCGCTCTCGGTGGCCCATCGCGCCGAGCCGTGCATGTACTGGTTCGCCGTGGGCGCGTTGCGCAGGATCTGCTGCGTGACCATCGTGCCCAGCAGCCCGACCGCCGCCACGCCGACGCCGACGCTGCCCGAGCTCACCAGTTCCTGCGGGTAGACGCCGTGCCACTTCCAGGCCCAGCCCAGGACGTGCCAAGGCAGGTAGACGTGCCCGATGTGCATCCCCAGCGTGTAGTGGTAGTCGAAGGTGTGCGCAAAGTGCTGCGTGGCGGCCCAGGTGCCGCCCAGCAGCGAGCCAGCGGCCATCGCCGGCACCAGCTTCTTGCGCGGTGGCCGGCGCTGGCGCACCTGCGGGCCGACCGCGTTGTTCATCGTCGTGGTGGTCATCTGCTGTGTCCTCGTCCGGCGCCTGTGCTGATCGTGGCGTTGGCGTTGACCTTGACCGGCGTGCCCAGCCCGGTGCGGGTCAGGCGCTGCGCGGTGGTCGCGTGGATGGGCATCACGAGCACCTCGTCGCCGCGCTTCAGGAGCGCCAGCGACTGCCCATACTTGTTGCGGGTGCCGGCGAAGGTCAGCGGACCAGCGCCGGGGCTGAAGCGGCTGTGCCGCGGCACAGCCAGGCCGAGCGCGCGCTTGCCTTCGCGCTCGGCGATGTAGGCGTCGGCCGCGGCGTAGGCCGCCGGCGTGAAGATGGCCCCCGGGATCTGCCAGGAAGCGGCCGGAGCCGGCGCTGGCGCCGCCTGCCGCAGCGGGTGGCCCCACCCGAGCGGGCCGGCGTCCAGGGCCGAGAACGGGCGCACTCGGGCGCGCGCGGCCGGCGGCGGCTTCGTGCCCACGGCGGCCACGAACACCTTGCCGTTGCCCGGCTGCGGGGCCTGCTGCGCGCGCGCGGCGCGGGCCTGGGGCGGTTGCCCCTTGCCCGCCGGCGGCCGGCGCGCGGCGCTGGAGCTGCTGGTGCGCTTGCGCGCGACCGGCGGCGGCGCCTGACCTACTTCTCGACCTTGTCCTCTTCCTGACCGATGAACGGCCCGTCGCAGTGCGTCAGGGGGCGCGGTTCCTTGGTGCTCCAGATCACCACGAACATCACCCGGCAGTAGCACTGCACGTCGCCCTTCTCGCTGCACATCCACATCGACTGCGGACAGGTTTCGCAGACCGTGCCCGGGTGCGGGCGGCGGTTGATAGGGATGGCGGCCAGGGTTGGGCTTGGCGCGGACGGGGCCGCTGGCATGTCCAGCCGCTGCAGCTCCAGGTCGGAGTCCGTGAAGCCCGCCAGGGCCTCGTTGAGCTGCTGCTCGCCCGGTCTGGGATTGCGGGGAGGTGGCATCGGGTCGCTCCTTCTGCATGAGGGCCTGGCGGTGACGCTCCAGACCCGGGTCGGTGAACGCGATCGGAAGGTTCATGTCCACGGCGGCGCGCACCACCGCTGCGCGGAAGGCGGCCGAGCCGTTGACGCTGATACGGTCGCCGTACTGCTGGCGCGCAAGGCGCAGCGCCGTGCGGATCGCCTCCTGGTCGGCTTCGCGCGACACCTGCAGCCGCTGCCCGTCATCGCGTACGGCGCTGGCGCCGGCCCGGTACAGCACGGTGCCAGCCTTGGTGACGGTGTCGATCTCGGGCCCCTGGCCAGCGCCAGCAGCCGCGCCGCCCTGCCCGTGCACGGTGGCTCCGCGCAGGTTCTCGGCAGCCGCGCGCGCGCGCAGCGCCGCCAACGCGTCCTGGTCGCCCCGCAGCGCTTCGGCCTTGAGCCAGTCGGCCCAGCTCATGCGCTGGTGCCGCTCCAGAATGCGGGCGCGCTCGCGAGCGTGGTCCTCGTGGATGCCCTGCAGCCGCGCCTTGAGCTGCCGGCTGGCCTGCGCGTGCAGCAGCCGCTTGTCGATGCCGCGCCCGTCCACCACGCGCAGCGTGGCAGTGTGCAGCCGGTACAGCCGGCGCGCGCCCTCGACGGCACGGTCCTTGGCCCGCTTCGCCGCGGCGAGCTCCGCCGTGCGCGCTTCGGCCTGGCCTTCGCGCTCGCGCTCGTAGCGGGCGAACAGCGCTGCAGTGTCCACGCGGCTGCGCGTGGGCCGCTTCGCATAGGTCCTGCGCGGCTTGGCCTGTGTGGCGCTGGCGCCGGCCGCCGCCTGGAACGCGCCCAGCCGGGCCTCCATCGCCGCCTTCGACAGCCCCCGGTCCACGGTGGACGCCTTCACGCGCGTGCTGTCCTGCGCCTCGATGACGAGCCCCGCGCCGCGCTGGCTCATGTGCAGCCCGTGTGCTTGCAGCACCTCGTGCACCGCTGCCCACGAGTCCGCGCGCTGCAGCGCGCCCAGGCATTCCCGCCGCACCCAGGTCATCAGGCTTTCGACGCCGGCGTGCTGCTCCATGTCGCCGGCCCGGCCCTCGCTGACCGTGCGTCGCGGGATGTGTTTGTCCACCCGCAGTCCCAGCTCGCGCTCCAGCCGAGCGCATACCTTCGCGAGCGTTCGGTACGCCAGGTAAGGCTCGTGCATCGTGTGCCGCGTCGGGTGGATCTTGTTGATCGCGACGTGCATGTGCACGTTGTCGGTGTCGTGGTGGACCACGCTCACCCGCTGGTGTTCGGCGAAGCCCAGCGACTGGCAGATGCGCTCCTCGATGGTGCGCAGCTGCTCCGGCGTCGGCTGCTCGCCGGCCTGGAAGCTCACGATCAGGTGAAAGGTGCGGTCGCCGCGCGCCCGGGTGTTCAGGTGCTGCGTGGCCAGCATCTCGGCCACCGCCGCGCTCAGCGTATGGGCCGCGCAGTTCGTGATCCGCACTTCGCCGACGCGCTCAAGAGTGCCCTGATCGTTCTCCAGGTAGCCCACGAGGTCGGCCATGCTGCTGCGGTGCAGCCTCTGCATGGGGACATGCTTGGCGATCACGGCGGCGCACTCGGGTCGGTTCAGCGGCTGGAAATCGCCATCAGCAGCAGGCCGACGATCAGGTAGCCGCACACGAAGCGAATGGCCGCAACCCGTCGGCCCAGCCACCACAGCCGGGCGCCCATGAAGCCCGTCACACCGCCGAAGCCCCAGAAGATCGCCGAGAGCAGCGAGGCCCCGAAAGCCAGCGAGACGCAGAACAGCACCGCGCCCACGTACAGCCCCGCGTACTGCGCCCGGGCCATGTCAGCGCCCTCCCCAGGCCACCACGAACGCCGCCAGCAGCACCAGCAGCGAGGCGCCCATGCTCATCAACGACACCCGGCGGGCATCGCGCAGCTGCGCCTGCACGGCGCGGGCGCTGTTCTGCACCTCTGCGCGCACGACCTCAGCGACCGCCGCCGAGCTCTCCTGCACCGCCAGCGTGAGCGCCGCCTGCCCCGCCTGCAGCGTCGCCTGCAGCGCGCTGGCCGCTTGGGTCTTTGCCTCGTCGCCGACGCGGCGCGTCATGCCCTCCAGCTCGGACTTGAACTGATCCAGCAGCGCGCGCTGGGCAATCTCGCCGTCCTGCACCAGCCGCTCGTTGATCGTCAGCAGCATGAGGATCGGGTCGTCGCGGCCCACGGCCACGCCGTGGCGAACTGCGATCTCCCGCACCATCTGCTCGATGCGGTCGCCGGCCGGCATCACAGCACCCTTGCGCCGTCGAGCTGCTCCCACAGCCGTCGCCGCACCAGCGTGAGCCGCTGCTTCGTCATCAGCGGCCAGTCCGGCGAGGCCAGCGCCTCCGCGAATGTCAGCCGCGCCTGCAGCATCTGCGCGAAGTCGTGGCCGTGCGTCTCGGCCTTGAAGTTCGGCACCTGAACCAACGCCGTTACCCGGGCCTTGTTGTCCCGGTATGCCTTCATCTGCTCGAAGCCGCGGCCCTCGTGCTCGATGGGGCCGAAGAAGGGGTTGAGCCACACCACGAACTGCGCCTCGGCCGGGAACTGGCTGGCGAGTTGCGCGAAGCCCGATACCGTGTCCAGCAGCGCCTGCCCTCCAGTGATCATCGTGTGGATCACCAGCTCGTGCCCCATGTCCTTGAGCATGGCCGGCACCTCGTTGGATATCAGGTAGTGCGCCAGCGGAACGAACGATGACGCCCCGTTGTCGATCACCACGTCCGAGGCCGACTCGCACGCCCGCTCCACCATCCGGTCGAACAGCCGCGGGTTGATCTCGTCGCCTTCCATGATCTCCACCCGCGCCACGTCCAGCGCCGCGAAGCCGGCGAAGGTGGCGTTGACGGGATCGGTGTCGATGCACAGGGGGCGCTCGCCCTTGTCGGTCTTGTATTGCGCCAGCACGGACATGCCCATGCTTTTGCCCACGCCGCCCTTGCCTTGCAGCATTGCGTGAATGGTGGTCATCCGATCAGGTCCTTCTTGTCGGGGGCCGGCTTGAAGTTGAAGCCCGGCACGGATGCCTCCGTACGGTGCGGCCCGGTTTCGGGAAGAGGCGCTGGCGCAGAAGCAAAGCTCCCGGTCGGCGCGCCAGCCTCGGGGGGCACGGGCTGCTCGGTGGTGTGCAGCTTCACGTGGGTCAGGAACGTCTCGTACCGGCACTTGATCCGGCCGGTCTCGCGCAGGTGCGCCCATATCGTCTTGGCCGGGAAGCGCGCCGCGAGCGCCGCTTGCACATCGGCCTTCACGGCGAGGAAGGCCGCGAGGTTCTTGTCCTGGCGGGGTCGAGGAGCCGGGCTCTCGCGAACCCAGGCCGCCAACTGCTCGACATAGGTAGGGGCGGGCTTCGTCATGCCTGTCTCAGCGCCCGCAATGGACGATGGCTGCCGCATCGCAACAGCTCCGCGCGCCTGGAGTGGGTTGCACCGCTACTGCTGCGCTGTCGCTTCGCTGTTCATGCCGCATTGCATCGCTACCGCTGATGAATTCGACATATCGTAGATGCAACAGCGCAATCGCAGTGTGTCACCCGCGCACCAATAGGTGATAAATCGTAGATGCGCGCTAGACTACAGTGGAGTTACCCAGCCGAAAAAGCTGGGCAGGATAGGTGAACATGGCCATGTCGCGGAGCGACCTGACCCTGTTCACTTCCCCTTACTCGCTGCGCTCGACGGGGCATCCTGCGCTGCGCGGTTGCCTCTTGCCGCCGGTGTTTCTTGTGGAGTTGTCGATGCCACCCCCTGCCAGCAAGACCACCAAGCGCCGCGTCCTCAAAGTGCAGTCGCGCCAGCGCAAGCCCGCGCACGAGGTGCGCCGGCACTGCCTGCGGGTGCTGGTAAACGACGAAGAGAAAGCCGATCTGCAGGCACAGGCACGTACCGCCAAGCGCAGTGTCGGCCGCTACCTGCGCGAGGTCGGCCGGGGCTACCAGCTCAAGAGCACCGTGGACATGGAGGCAGTGCAGAAGATGGCGCGGATCAATGGCGACATGGGCCGGCTCGGGGGACTGTTGAAGCTGTACCTCAAGTGCGATCCAAGGACGGCAGCCTTCAACGCCGACACCGTCGAGGCGCTGCTGCAGCGCATTGCGGCCCAACAAGAGGAGCTGGGCCGCGTGATGCAGGCTGTCGTGCGGCCTGCCGCACAGTCAAAGTTCTAGCGGCTAAACCGCTTCAGCGAGTCGTGCGCGTGGGACGGCGGCTGCGGGAGGCAGGGGCAGGGGCTGGCGTCTGGACGTCGAAGCTGGCCCGGCAATCGGCGTCATAAATGACGGTGCCGTGCGCGCCCACGGCAGGCAGGGCATCGAAGTCGCTGCAGTTGTGCGCGACCAAGCCGGTGTTCGTGGCTTGGTAGAGCATCCCGCTATCTACGATGAGCAGAGCACCCGCCGTGGACCTGCTGCGGTCGGACTGCTGGGCCGTAAACAGCTCGTACAGGCCGGGGCGCAGGAGCCCGGCTTTCTCGACGCGCTCGTTTGTCCAGGTCGCACCCTCTTCGGCCTGCAGCACCTTCTGGCCGTTGAGCACCACCACGCGCTTTCTCATTGCTCAGCCCTCATTAGCGGAGACCAGTTTCAGATCGGCGAGGTCGGCCTCGGCCTCCTGGCCATCGTCATCGAATCGAACCCAGGCGCGCAGCAGCCGCCCGGTGCGGCCTCCAACGGTGACCATGATGCCGGGGTCACTGGCCGAGACATCACGACTCGCTGTCTGTCGGGTGGCCGGAGCCGCCTTGGGTGTGAAGGCTGGCGCGCTGGTGGCCGCTGGCGGTGGTGCTGGAGCATGCGCGGGCTGCCGCACAGGCACGGCGCCCTGTGCAGCGGGGGAGGGTACTGGCGCGGTGCTGATACCTTCCACAAAGGCGCGCAATGCTTGGACGGTGCCGCGCGTCACTTCCTGACTGGGTTTTGCGAGCCAGCGCGTCAGCGTGGCCGGGTCCTTTTTGTGGATTCGCACCAGTTCGTTGATTACCGTCACGTCCGTCACGCGCCCGCTGTTGAAGGCGTCAGCGACCGGCTCGGGAAGATCGAGCAGGGTGACATGCTGCGAGACAAATGCCTTGGACTTGCCCAGCTTCGCAGCGATCTGTTGCTGGTTAAGGCCCGCAGCCAGCTCGCGGCCGATGTAGTTGGCAATCTCGCGTGCTGTCAGGTCGGCGCGCTGCAGGTTCTCGATGACCTGATCCGCATTGCTGTGGTCGTTGTCGATGAACCCCTTGATGGTCGGGAATCCCTTGAGCCGCGTCGCGCGCAGCCGGCGCGCGCCGTGATTCAACATGTACCGGCCTGACGCGGTGGGATGCACCTTGACCGAAATGGGCGTCTTGATCCCCTTCGGGCCGATGCTGGCGGCCAACTCGGCGATGCTCTCTTTCGAGAAGCCCGGGTTGTCGGCCCCGCGCGGCTGGTTCGGGTCCTCATCGATAAGGTCCAGCGGGATTTCCAGCGGGGCGCCGACGGGCACGGCGGGCGAGGGCGCTGGGGTTCCCGGGAGGTAAGAGGCTCCGCCGGTCTCACCGAGCCCAAGCCCGGACGCCGGCTTCGTGGCAGCGGTGCGCGCTGTCTTGGCGGGCATCAAGCAGTCTCCATCTTCCCGGCCACGCAGTCGGCCGGTCGGGTTACCTTCTTGCATTGGCCACCCCTCGGAATGGCGACAACGAGGCTTGTCATGGCTTGGTGCCTCTTTTCTCCATGGCTTGCTTCTCCCATTGACGAACGATGCGGACTTGGTGAAGGGGCAGGGTGGCCGTGATGCGAAGCAGTCCTTGTGGCAGCAGATGCTGGGCGGCCTGCCACACGCGGTCGACGGCTTGCGACACCGCGCCTTTGGACAGCTTGAGCTCGTCGCGAAGCTCGGTCTGCGGGCGGCCTTGCACCAGCACCGCCTCGGCGATGTAGATCGTCTTCTCCCCCACGTTCAAGTCCCTCGCCGCGAGCTCGAACTGCTCCGGTGTCAGGCGCTTAGTTTGTCTCATTGGTTTAGCTAAACAGGCCTGCCAGCCAAAGAAAAGCCGCCCGCCGGCAGATCCCGGGGGCGGCAGCTTCAGCGTCGCTTGCTCGCGTCGGCCGCTTGCAGCACCTTCCAGCTCAGAAACAACAGCAGGCCGAAGGTCAGCAGGAAGGAGCCCGGCGGGCCAATGAACAGCGCCACAACCGAGCAAAAGCCCAGCACGAAACGCACGAAGGGCCAGTAGCCCACGAGCAGCGCCCAGAGGAGGCCCGACTCCCGGTCGCGGCCGGCGCCATGGCCGCTCGCGTCGCGCGGTTCATCCGTGGGGTGTCGCATGGCGTTCTTCCTTCAGTGCGTGCCAAGAGCAGCATCGCCGGCAAGTAAGATCAGCGGTCGCAGTTTAGAGGCATCCGACCAAAGGCGGTTCTAGCCGCTAAACCAGCAGGAGCAGCGGGGCTTGTACTACTACCTCAACTTCTTCACGAATGTGCTGCGCATCCTGGAGGAGCAGCGCATGTCCAAGCAGCAGCTCTCCGAACTTTCCGGCGTATCCCTGTCCTTCATTTCGGACATCACCACGGGCAAGGGAAACCCCTCGGTGGGGACCATGGAGCAGATCGCCAACGCATTGCGCACCCCACTGCCATTTCTATTGGAGTGCAACGACCTGCCGCAGGAGGTGCTGCCCAAGCTGGGGGCCGTTGCGCCGGTGAGCAGCGTTGCACCGGGCTACGCCAGGGTCTCGGTTGTTCTTGCTGACTACCAAGCTTTCATCGTCAACAACTGGGCCAAGGAAATCTCGGATCAGGCCTCCCCTTGAGCGAGAAGTGGGCGCTGGGAAACGCCTACGAAGCGAGGGCGAATAGTAGAGCTATTGCGCTGTTTCTGTCATCGGTATAACGTAGATATGACACCGTGCTGGTGTTGTTGAAGGCATATACCGATGGATCAGGCTTCCGTCACCGTTGAGGATCGCGCGAAGGCGAAGCTGGAGCGCGACGTTGGACCGGAACTCCTCGCGGCGTTCAACGACCCCCGCACGCTGGAGCTGATGCTCAACCCGGACGGAACGGTGTTCTTGGAGCGGCTGGGTGAGCCCATGGCGCAGATCGGCACCATGAAGCCCGAGCGGGCGCAGGCCATCCTGGAAACCGTCGCCGGCATCCATCGGCGCGAGGTGACCAAGGACAAGCCGATCCTGGAGTGCGAGTGGCCGCTGTCGCATGCGCGCTTCGCCGGGCAGTTGCCGCCGGTGGTGCGCCACGCGTCCTTCGTGCTGCGCAAGCACCCGATCGAGGTTTTCACGCTGGACGACTACGTTGCCAAGGGCGAGTTGAGCGAAGCGCACCGCCAGGCCATCGTGGCGGCGATCCGAGCCCGCAAGAACATCTTCGTCTCGGGTGGAACCGGTTCGGGCAAGACCACGCTGGTCAACGCGATGCTGCTGGAGCTGGCGACGATTTTCCCGGACATGCGCCTGCTCATCATCGAGGACACGGGCGAGATCCAGTGCCGCGCGAAGAACCACGCGCAGTGGCACACCACCGTCACCGTCAGCATGCGCGACTTGATCCGGCATGTACTGCGCGCGCGGCCTGACCGCGTGATCGTCGGTGAAGTCCGCGGCGCCGAGGCGCTGGACCTGCTGATCGTGCTGAACACCGGGCACGAGGGCGGCCTCGCCACCATCCACGCCAACAACGCACACGCCTGCCTCAGCCGCCTCAAGCTGGCGGTGAGCATGCACCCCGAGTCCCCGAAGCCGGTCGAGCCTCTCATTGCGCAGGTCGTGGGCTTGATCGTGCACATCGAAAAGACGCCGGAAGGCCGCCGCATCCAGGAAGTCCTGGAGGTGTCCGGCTACAGCCCCAGGGACGGCCACTACATCACCAGGCCTCTCTAACCCCCGTTTCCTCTTTCTTCCGACAGGAGCATTTCTGATGACCTCCAAGGCCCAAGCTCGCCCATTCGTTTCGCAGCGGATGCTTTTCAATCTGGTCGCGCTGCTGCTCCTGAGTGCCATTGCGTTGATTCCGCAACATGCTCATGCCGCCGCTGGTGGCGGTGGAGGCATGCCGTGGGAAGGCCCTTTCGACCAGCTCCGCGCGTCGGTCACTGGTCCGTTCGCCTACGTCATGTCGCTGCTCGGCATCGTGATCGGGGCGTGCGTGCTGATCTTTGGTTCCGACTTGAACGGCTTCTTCCGTTTCATCGTCCTGATCATCCTGATCATTTCGGTGCTGATCGCGGCGCAAAACTGGCTGGCGGGCACCTTCGGCCGTGGCGCCGAGATCGCGATGGCTCCCCTGCAGATGCTCATGGGGTGATGCGATGACGCTGCGCAAGATTCCCGTGCGGCGTTCCGGGAACCGGCCCAACCTCTTCATGGGCGGCGACCGCGAAATGACCATGTTCTCGGGGGTGATCGCCTTCACCCTGGTTTTCGCTGTCATGACCGTGCCGGCCCTGATCTACGGCATCGGGGGCTGGTTCCTGGCGCTGTGGGGTCTGCGCTGGATGGCGAAAAAGGACCCGTTGATGCGCAAGGTCTACATGCGCAGCCGGCTTTACCGCCAGCGCATCTACCTCGCCCGGTCCACCCCATTCCGCAAGAACACCCGCTCGCAAGGAAAGCAGTACCGATGATCGGTTTTGAAACCACGGCCATTGCCACTGCTGCCGCAGGCTTGGCAACGGTCGCTGTCCTCGTGGGCCGCCTGCGTGCGGCCGACGCTGAACTGCGGCTGAAGCGGCACCGCTCCAAGGATGCAGCCCTCGTGGATCTGCTGAACTACGCGGCCGAGGTCGATGACGGGATCGTCGTCGGCAAGGACGGGTCGTTCACGGCGTCATGGCTGTACCGCTGCCCCGACATGGCCAGCGCCAGCGACGACGAGCGCAACGTGCAGTCCATGCATCTTGCGCGGGCGCTGGCGCCACTGGGCAACGGCTGGATGGTGAGCCAGGATGCCGTGCGCCGCGAAGCGCCCGGCTACACGGCGCCCGCCGAGTCCCACTTCCCGGACCCCGTGTCGCGCGCGATCGATGAGGAACGGCGGCGCCACTTCACCAAGCTGGGCACGCTTTTCGAAGGCTACTTCGTCATCAGCCTGACGTGGCTGCCACCCATGCTGGCACAGGCCAGGTTCGCCGAACTGATGTTCGATGACGACGCCGTGCGGCCTGACCACACCACTCGCACCTACCTGCTCATCGAGCAGTACAAGCAGCACATCGCGTCCATCGAGAACAGTCTCTCGACCGTCCTCAACATGACGCGGCTGCGCGGGCAGAAGCTGCAGGACGAATTCGACCAGGACTACACCCAGGACGATCTGCTGTCCTGGCTGCAGTTCTGCATCACGGGCATCCACCAGCCAATCCGGCTGCCGAAGAACCCGGCTTACCTGGACGCGGTGATCGGCTGCCAGGACTTCGTGCCCGGCACGACGCCCAGGATCGGCCGCAAGTACATCCAGTGCGTTGCCATCGATGGTCTGCCGCTGGAGAGCTCGCCGGGCATCTTGCAGGCGCTGGCCGAGTTGCCGGTGGAGTACCGCTGGAACAACCGCTTCATCTGCCTTGACCGGCACCAGGCGCTGGCGCTGATGGAGGACTTCCGAAAGAAGTGGAAGCAGAAGTTCCGCAGCATCTTCGACCAAATGTTCAACACGCATCTCGGCGGCATCAACCAGGACGCCGTGATGATGGAGGCCGATGCCTCGGCGGCCAAGGCCGAGCTGGAAAGCGGGCTCGTGTCGGGCGGCTTCTACACCAGCGTGGTCGTGCTGCGGCACGAGAACCGCGACACGCTCGACACCGCGGCCAATCAGATCAAGAAGGTCATCGAGGCGCTGGGCTTCAACGCGCGCATCGAGGAAGTGAACAACATGGACGCGTTCTTCGGAACGCTGCCCTCGCACGCCGTGCAGAACCTGCGCCGGCCGCTGATCCACACGGCGAACCTGGCCGATTTCATTCCCATGTCGAGCAGTTGGACCGGCAGCGAGCGCACGACGAGCACACTGTACCCCAAGGGCTCGCCGAGGTTGATGCAGTGCGTCACGCACGGGCGCACGCCGTTCCACTTCAACCTGCATGTCCAGGATCTGGGGCACTCGTTCATCTTCGGCCCGACCCGCAAGGGCAAATCCACGCTGCTGGGCCTGATCGCCGCACAGCTCCTGCGCTACAAGGGCATGCGCATCTTCCTCTTCGAAGCGGGCATGAGCGCCTACCCGCTCACGAAGGCACTGCGCGGCCAGCACTACGTGGTCGGCGGGGACGCCGACCGGCTGCAATTCGCGCCGCTGCAGCACCTGGACAAGCGCTCTGACCTCGCCTGGGCCATGCGGTGGATCGACCGCATCCTGCTGCTCAACGGCGTGGACACCACGCCCAAGCAGCGCAACGCCATCGGCGAGACGCTGGTGGGCATGCGCGACACCGGGTCGCGCACCATGTCCGAGTTCTTCAACGGGCTGCAGGACGAGGTGCTGCGAGAAGCGCTGCAGCAGTACACGGTCGATGGTGCCATGGGCCATCTGCTCGACGCCGAGAC
The DNA here is from genome assembly GCF_012927045.1 of Azohydromonas caseinilytica. Taxonomy (GTDB): domain Bacteria; phylum Pseudomonadota; class Gammaproteobacteria; order Burkholderiales; family Burkholderiaceae_C; genus Azohydromonas; species Azohydromonas caseinilytica. The sequence continues at coordinate 75,233 of NZ_JABBFW010000014.1, forward strand.
AGACGGCCTGAACTTCAGCCGCTTCAACACGTTTGAGATGGGCGAGCTGATGGAGATGGGCGAGAAGTACGCCGTCCCCGCGCTGCTCTACATCTTCCGGCGCATCGAGCGCAGCCTCGACGGCAAGCCCACCGTCATCTTCCTCGACGAGGCGTGGCTGATGCTGTCGCACCCAGTGTTCAAGGAGTGGATTCGCAAGTGGCTCAAGACCCTGGCGAAGCTGAACTGCGCGGTCATCCCGGCCACGCAGAACGTCAGCGATGCGTCCAAGTCCGGCATCTTCGACGTGATCCTGGAGTCCACGGCCACCAAGATCCTGCTGCCCAACCCGGAAGCCCGCGACCCCGAGGCGACCGAGCTTTACCGGCGCATGGGCCTCAACGACCGCCAGATCGACAACCTGGCGAACGCGGTCGGCAAGCAGGACTACTACTTCATGTCCAACGAGGGGCACCGCCGGATGTTCTCCCTCGACCTTGGCCCCTTGGCGCTGTCCTTTGTCGGCGCCACGGACAAGGAATCCATCGCAACCATCCAGCGCCTGGAGGTGCAGCACGGTGAGCAGTGGGTGCACCACTGGCTCGCCAGCCGCAACCTGAAGTTGGACGACTACCTGGAGGCCGCATGAGCAGCTTCAAAGACGCCGTCGTGCGTGCGCGCGTGACCGCCAGCCGCATCAAGTACCTGTTCATCAACAGGCCCGACACCGACACCGAGAACCCCTACCTCAACGCCCGCAGGACCTGGAATCTGCACGTGGGCGCTGCGATCTACAGCCGCTTCGTGTGGCAGATCATGGGGCTGCTGGGCATGCTCATTGGCCTGGGCGCCGTCGGTGGCATGTACGACCTCGCCAAGAGCTCCAAATATTTGCCCTACCTCTACGCCGTCAACCGCGCCAACGAGGTGCAGGCGTTGGGGCCGGCGCACCTCGTGTCGGTCACCGACCCGGGCGTGCAGATGGCCGAGATGAAGCGCTTTGTCGAGGACTGGCGCCTCGTGACTCCCGACGTCGCGGTGCAGAACAAGGCCATCGAACGGGTCTATTCCAAGTTGATCGCCGACGCCGCTGCAACGGCCAAGTTCAGCGGCTGGTTCCAGGAGAACACGCCGGCAAAGCGTGCCGAGAAGGTCGTCGTCAACACGCAGAGCATGACCGGGGTTTGGCAAAGCAAGGACACGGTGCAGCTCGATTGGGAGGAAACCACCCACGACCGCAGCGGCGCCCCTGTGGGCAAGCCCGTGCTGTGGCGGGCCATGCTGACCGTGCGCCACATCGAGCCCACAGCCGATACCTCCGCCAAGGAGATGGACCTCAACCCGGCCCGGGTGTTCGTGACGGACGGCTCCTGGACCCAGATCGCAACCAAGTGAGCCTCCCATGAAAAGGCACCTGCTCGCCGCGGCCGTTGCGCTGCTGGCTCTCCCGTCCTTCGCGGCCGATCCCATGGCCAGCAAATATTTCAACTCGGCCAACCCGACGCTGACCAAGCAGGAGAAAGACGCCCTGGCCATCGCCAAGCGCTGGGCCAGGAACTCGGCCACGGGCCTGGCGCCCGCGCCCGGTCCCAACGGCGTGATCGTGTTCTCCTTCGGCGTGCAGCAGCCCAACCTCGTGTGCGCCGTGCTCGATGGCTGCGACATTGCACTGCAGCCCGGTGAGCAGCTTCTGGACATGAAGCTCACCAACAAGCTCTGGAACGTCGATCCGGTCGTGGTTCCGGTCGGCCCCGATCTGACGGTGCACCTGGTGGCAAAGCCCATGGACGTGGGCCTGCGCGCCTCGCTGTTCCTCTACACCGATCGGCGCACGTACCACATCGTGTTGCGCTCGCACCTTGAGCACAACATGCCGCTGGTGGCCTTCACCTACCCGGAGGATGACCGCAGCAAGCTCGCCGCGGTGCAGGCCCAGCAGCAGCGCACGCAGGAGCGGACGATCCCGGGCGCCGGCGGCGACACGCTCGATAGGCTGTCCTTCGACTACAAGTTCGACAACGGCCCCAAGGATCTGCGCCCCACGCGCGTCTACAACAACGGCAGCAAGACGGTGGTCGAGATGCCACCGGACATGGCCAACGGCGAGTTGCTGTCGCTGGTGGTGCTGCGCGAGGAAGGCGGCCTTTTCAGCGACGACAAGCAGGACCGCCTCAACGGACGCTTCGTCAATGGCCGCTACATCGTGGACGGCCTCTTTGACAAGGCGGTCCTCGTCTCCGGGGTGGGCCGCAACCAGCTGCGCGTCGAGATCACCCGTGGGGGGAAGAAGTGATGGCCGCCACGAAGATTCAGGGAGCCGCGGCACTGGTGCTGTCTCTGGCGCTGGGCGGCTGCGCCTCCACCCCCAAGGGCGTGCCGCAGGGCAACTTCCTGCCGCAGTCCGTCGAGCAGCAGTGGCTGGCAGCCGACACGCTGCGTCAGCTCCAGGTCCTCTACCTCCCGGCCCGCACGCGGCTGGCGCTGGCGCAGCCCACTACCGATCCCTTCGGCGCGGCGCTGCTCAAGGGGCTGCGCACCAGCGGCTACGCGGTGCAGGAGGGCGCCAAGGCGGCGCAGGGCACCGATGGCGCGCTGCCGCTGCGCTACGTGGTCGACCAGCTCGGCGGCGGCCTCGTGCGCGTGATGGTGACCGTGGGCGGCACTTCGATCTCGCGCGCCTACGCCAACCAGGCTGCCGCCGGACCCTGGATGCGCAAGGAGTAGGGCATGGCCGACAAGGACCTCATGTCGCCCGATGCCACGCCTGGCAAAGCCAGCGTGCGCCGCGTCAACAACGTGCCGCTGTACCTGCTGGGCTCGGCCCTGCTCGGCTTCGTTGGGATCATCGGGACAGTCGCCTACCAGCGTGCTGACCAGCAGCAGCAGCGCGCCCAGGAGATGGAGCCCAACACCAAGCGCACCACGAGTGCGCTGGCCATGGCACGCACCATCGCGGGCGACTCCAACCGCTCGATTATCGAGGCGAGGGTAGACGCGCCCCCGCCCGCGGCGGCGCCCGCCTCGGCCGCCAGCGGCGTACCCGTGGCGCGCCCTTCCCCCGAGGACTTGGACCGGCCGCCCCTACCCCCGGGCAGTACCAGCACCGCCGCCGGCAACGGCGCGGGCCAGTACACCGGCGCGGGCACGGGCCAGCAGCAGCCCCCGGTCGATCAGCAGGCCCAGCAACTGGCGCAGATCAAGGCGCAGCAGTTCATGGAAGCCGTACGCGCCAACACCAACATGCCGCTGGCGATCAAGGGCCAGCAGCCGAGCACGGGCGCGGCAGCCGGCGCGGGCGGCGCACCGGGCTCGCGCGAGGAAATGCTCGCGCGCATGCGTCAGGCCGAACAGGCCGCTGCATCGGCCGGCGGTGAGAGCCAAGACCCCATGACCGTCTATCGCGCGCGCGTGGCGGCCCTCCAAGGCGGTCCCGGGGCCGCTGGCGGCCTTGGCGATGCCCGGGCGGGCGCGGCCCAGCCGGTGCCGGCGCGCAACGGCATGGCGCAGTTCGACAACCGCCAGGGGGGCGACCGCTGGCGCCTGGATTCCCAGGTCGAAGTGGCCGACACACCGTACCTGCTGCGCGCCGGCAAGGCCAAGATCCCTGTGACGCTGCTGGAGGGCATCAACTCCGAACTGCCCGGCCAGATCACGGGCATCGTGACGCGCAACATCTTCGACACGGCCACGGGAGATCACCTGCTGATTCCGCAGGGCACTACGGTGGTCGGGGCCTACAGCAGCGAGGTGGCCTACGGACAGGCACGGGTGCTGGTTGGGCTGCAGCGCCTCGTGTTCCCCGACGACAGCACCTTGGACATCGGCGGGATGCCTGCGGCCGATCCCGAGGGCTACGCGGGCCTGCACGACCGGGTGAACAACCACTACGTGCGCCTCTTCGCCTCGGCGTTCCTGCTGAGCGGCATCACCGCTGGCATCTCCATGAGCCAGCACACCACTCAATCCCCGAACGGCGTGCCGACCTTCAGTGGCGCGATGAGCGAAGCCGTGGGGCAGCAACTCGGCTTGGCCACCAGCCAGCTGCTCAGCAAGAACATGAACCTTTCTCCAACCCTGGAGATTCGCCCCGGGTTCCGCTTCGTCGTTGTCGTTGCCAAGGACCTGCGATTCCCCGGTCCCTACCAAGGCAAGCCCGCCAGGAGCATTCAATGAAAGCACGCCTTTTCCTTATCGTTGCCGCCGCACTCTTCGCAGCTTCCGCCGGCGCGCACGCATATGGCGTCAACACCGTGGACGATTACCCGGTCCCCAAGTACGCCCGGGAAATGGCCGCAGGGGCGCCCAGCGCGCCCCATGAGCTCACCGGCGCTGCCGCGGTCGATGCCTACAACCGCACGGTGGTTCTGTACGCCACGACGGTGCAGATGGCAATCGACGTCTACCGCATGTGCATGGAGCACCACCTCCTGCTGGCGCGCAGCGGGAAGCAATCCGACTTGCCCTGCACGGTCCCGAGCGTTCCCGTGTTGCCGCCGATGCAGTGGCGCGAGGGCAGCCCTGAGAGGAAAGCGAAATGAGCAAGCTCACCAGCATTGGCGCTGCGATGGCGCTGGCCTTTGCGACCGTCATCCCCGCCCATGCTCAGGGCATCCCGGTTGGCGATGGGATAACCCAAATCCAGAGCACGATCAACGCGCAGGAGGGCATCAAGCAGACGATGAAGCAGGTCGAGGAATACCGGACCCAGCTTCAGCAGTACGCGCAGCAGCTCAAGGACGCTGCTGCGCCGGCCGCCTACATCTGGGACCAGGCCACGCGGGTCATGGATCAGCTGCGCGGCGCTATCGACACCCTGGCCTTCTACAAGCGCCAGATGGGCGACATCAACTTCTACCTTCGGCAGTTCAACGATGTGCACGACTACAGGGACTCGCCGTGCTTCAACGGCAACGGCTGCACGCAGGCACAGCGCGACCAGGAACACGAGCGCGAGGCTGCCCTCCTGGGCTCACAGAAGCGGGCGAACGAGGCGGCTATCCGCGCCGTGGATCAGCAGCAGGACGCCCTCGTGGCTGACGCCAAGCGCCTGGAGCAACTGCAGCGCAACGCGCAAAGCGCGCAAGGGCAGCGCGAAGCCATCGATGCAGCCACCCAGGTGGCCGCGCAGCAATCCCACCAGCTCCTGCAGATCCGCGGCATCTTGATCTCGCAGAACACGGCGCTCGTGACGCGCCAGCAGGCGCTGACCGACCGGGAAGCGCGCGAGGCGGTGGCCGGCGCCGAGTTCCGGCGCGGGACCTTCACCCCAAGCCCGAAGAAGGAGTGGTGATGCCCATGCGCCGTCCTGCCCTGGCCCTGGCCATCGCGGCGGCGGCGTTCCTCGGAGCGTGCTCGCCGCGTACCGAGACGCCGCCGTCCGATGACGCGCTGCCCGAGGTGAACGAAGCCAACTGCCGCCCCGAGGCAATCAAGGCTTTGCCCAAGCGCATCCGTGAGGACTTCGCCTCCCGCTGCTTTCGCTCGGGCACCTTCAGCCCCAGCCCTCCCCGCCACTGGTAAGCCGCGATGAAGTTGTCCATTTCCCACCGGCCCATTGCCTTCCTGGTGCTGGCGGCGCTGGCCCTCTACGCGCTCGATGCGCACGCGGCCATTACCAGTGCCGGTGTGCTGGACAGGGTGCTGGGCCGCTTCCGTGATGCAGCGTCTGGATGGGCCGATGTTTTCATGACGGCTGCAACCTGGCTGTTCTGGGCGCTGGCCGCGATCTCGCTGGCTTTCACCTTCGGCTTCATGTTGCTGCGCCGGGCCGACCTGAGCGAGTTTTTTACCGAGTTGGTGCGCTTCATCATGACCACGGGTTTTTTCCTGTGGCTCATGGTCAACGCCACCGATTTCGTGCCACGGATCTTGAACGGGCTGCGCCAGCTTGCCGGTCAGGCTGGCAACCTTAGCAGCGGCGCACTGACGCCCTCGGGTGTGGTGGACATTGGTTTCGCCATCTTCTTCAAAATCTGTGCCGAGTCCTCGGGCTGGGCGCCGATTGACAGTCTTGTCGGCATGGCGGTGGGCATCGTCATCCTGGTGATGCTGGTCATGGTGGGCACAAACATCCTGCTCGTGCTGATCGGCAGTTGGATGCTGACCTACGGCGGTCTTATTTACCTGGGCTTCGGCGGCGGGCGGTGGACCTCCGACATGGCCATCGGCTACTACCGCACGGCACTCAAGGTCGGCATCGAGCTCATGACGATGGTTCTGCTGGTAGCTATCGGCAAAACCTTCTTGGATGACTACTACAGGGACCTGGGCGGCAGTACGCGCATCACGGACCTGGCCGTGGTCCTGGTTGCATCACTGATCCTGCTGGTGCTGGTCAACAGGGTGCCGCCGCTTCTCTCCAGCGTGGCCTCTGGCGGCCCTGTCGGTGGCACGGGCCTGGGTGGTGTGGGGGCTGGCGCGTTGATGGGTGGCGCCGGCATGGGGTTGGCTGCAGCCGCTGCAGGCGCGTCTTTGATGGGCGCGGCGGCTGCGCATGCCATGGGCGGCTTTCAGGCGCTGCAGGCGGCCTTCCAGGCGACTGGCGGGGGTGCCGGTGCCGGTGCTGGCGGCGGAAGCACTGGCGCTGGCGGCGCTTCTGGTGCTTCCGGCAGCTCTGGCGGCGGTGGGATGCCTGGCCTCGGGTGGACCGGCGGCAGCGGCGGCGGCTCTGGCGGTGGCGGCAGCCCCAACCCAAGCAACGGCGGCGGCAGCGGCAGCCCCTTTGCGAACGCAGCCGGCTTCGGTAGTGGATTTGGTGGCACGGGCGCGGCGGGCAAGTCCACCAGCGCCGGTGCTGGCGCCGGCGGCAGGCCCAGCTTCGGGCAGCGCATGGCCGCCGTGAGCGAGCAGCTCAAGCGCGGCGCGCAGAGCGTGGCGGCGGACCGGGCGCGTGAATCGGGTGCGTCCTTCGTTGAGCGCGTGGCTGAAACCCCGGGCGCCAAGGTCGCCCAGGCGATCCGCGCCGCTAACGGCCTGGGCACCAGCGCGGCCGATGACAGCTCGATCTTCGGTGCCGATTCCCTCTCCCCCGGCGCTGACGACAACGTGTTTGACCCCGAGGCTGAAGTCGCCGCCTTCACCGCCGGCGCGGAGCCGGCGCCGCCGGCCTGGCCGGCACAGGGCACCGTGGACGACGAAGGCATGTTCGATTCCCAAAAAGGGTGACCCTGTGAAGCTGAATCTTGCTCTTGTCGCTGCGGTGGTGGCTTGCCTGATCCGTCCCGTGTTCGCTCAAGAGCCGGACGTGGGCCAGTTCCACTACCTGGAGGGTGACACGCGGCTGGCCTGCGAAGCCACGCTGTGCCTGTCTTCCAGCATCCGTCCCGGGCAATGCATGCCGTCGCTGCGGCGCTACTTCGACATCAGGCGCCGCACGTTGAGCAAGACGATGAACGCCCGGCGTGACTTCCTCAGCTTGTGCCCGGTGTCCTCGCAGACGCCTCAGATGCAGTCGCTGATTTATGCGATTTCGCGCGGCGCGGGGTACTGCGATTTGCAGACCCTCAACGCCATGGGCTACGAGGTGGTCGATCCGTACACCGGCGTGGCGCGGATCGTCATCAGCAATCAGTTCCCGTGGCAGTGCAGCATCTACTTCTTCAACGCCTACGACACATGGCAGCAGAGCGGCACGCTGCCCCGCTACGTGGGCGAGCCCGAGCGCGGAGGGTATTGGGTGGAGGCTGCGGACTACGACCGCGCGCTGGCCGAGTACCAGGCCCGCATCGCTGCCGAGAATGCGGCCGGCGGTCGGGGCAGCGGCATGTGGTGGAACTGATGCTGCCCGCCGTCGCTGACCTCCCGCCGCAGTTCCAGAAGCGCGTGGCGTGCTCCATCGATGCGGCAGTGAAATACGAGATCCCGGCGAACCTCATGCTGGCCGTGGCCGAGCAGGAGGGCGGCAAGCCGGGCGAATGGGTGCGCCATCCCAACGGCGCGGTGGACGTGGGGCCAATGCAGTTCAGCACCGGCTACCTGCGCGACCTCGCTCGCTACGGCATCACGGCCCAGGACGTTGCCGCCCGGGGCTGCTACCCGTACCAGCTCGCAGCCTGGCGGTTGCGCATGCACATCAAGCTCGACCAGGGCGACCTCTGGACGAAGGCGGCGAACTACCACTCGCGCACGCCGCAGTTCAACCGGGTATACCGGGCCGAGCTAATGCTCAAGGCCGTGAAGTGGGCCGATTGGCTGGAGCGGCATTTCACGACCATTCGGAGGCCGGCGCGCTGAGCCGGTTCCGTTTCCCAGGCATCGTGGCGCATCAGCCTTTGGGCATGCCTGTGCGCCTTTGGTCGGAAGGCTGCAGCGGCGGAATCTCGCAGGGGACGTACACCAGGCCGCCTTTGCGACTCCGGTAGAACACACCGTCCGGAGTTTCGCGCATGTAGTCGTCGGCAAGACGCTGCATCAGATGGTGCATGGGAACGTAAGCCTCAAAACCCATGGGCTGCCCCGTGAGGGGATCGGTGGCCGAGTAACGTTCCTCAATACACTCAGAACCAAACGTAGCTTTCACAGCACGCCTCAACTACTGGCTTGCTCTGTTGCGCTCTCAACTCGACTTTGAGTTTTATTGGCGCATTTGCAGCAAGGGAAATCCCCTGTCTCGCAACCTTGACGCTTTCTAGCGACTGGGGCCGCAAGCCACCCTTGAGGCAAACTCTATGGCCGTTTTCCCCGATATCCGCCGATGAATTTCGGTCGAAATTCAGCGGATTTTCACAAATAGTAGCGTATGCAAAACACTGAATCAGGTCCTATCGCTGATTCCCTGCCCAACCCCTTGCAGCTGGAAGTCGCAGACTGGAGCCAGTACGCGCTGGTGATCGACGCTCGCTCGCCTCGTGAGTACCAAGAGGACCATGTACCGGGGGCCGTCAACCTGCCAGTCGTGAATGACGAGGAATACGCAGAAGTCGGCACGCTGCACAAGACCGACACCCATGCGGCGTACCTGATCGGTGTCGAGTACTCACTGCGCAACATCGCCAACCACATCAAGCCGCTGATCGCCAAGTTCGACCGGCGTGACCGCATGCTGGTCTACTGTTTCCGGGGCGGAAAGCGCAGCAAGCTCTGGGCGGACAACCTGCGGACCATCGGCTTCAACGTCGATGTGATCAAGGGTGGCTGGAAGAACTACCGGCGTTGGGTCCGCGAGAGCCTGGAGGTGCTGCCCCGGCACTTCGAGTACCGGGTGCTCAGCGGCAGCACCGGCTGTGGCAAGACGCGGCTGCTGCACGCGCTGGCTGCCGCTGGCCAACAGATCATCGACCTCGAGGAACTGGCGTCGCACCGCGGCTCGCTGCTTGGGAAACTGCCCGGCAGGTCCCAGCCGACGCAGAAGTGGTTCGACTCGCTGCTGCTGGAGTACATGCGCGGCCTCGATCCGAATCGCCCGGTGTGGTTGGAAGCCGAGTCAAAGAAGATCGGCAACGTGCAACTGCCCGATGCGCTGTTCGAGGCCATGCACCAGACGGTTCCTATCCACGTTACGGCGCCGATGGAGGAGCGCGTGCGGCTCTGGCGAGAGGATTACCCTCACTTGGCCAGTGATCCCGTCATGTTGGTGAATCTGCTGGAGCCCCTGAAGCCGCTGGTAGGTGGCGAAGAACTGAAACTCTGGCGCGAAATGGCCGACACCGGACGCGTGGACGAACTTTTCGCTCGTGTCATGACGCACCACTACGACCTCTGCTACGAGCGGTCCACCAAGCGCAACTACAAGGCGTCTGACGAGTCGCCCCGGATTGAGCTCGATTCGTTGAGGCCTGAGCGACTGGCTGAAGTGGCGACCGAACTGGCCGAGAAATTTACTTGAAGCTACTTGGGCGATTTGCGTGCTGCTCCAGATGATCAAGAAACCTGATTACGAGTGCAGACCACAGCTGCATCTGGATAGATTTTGAAGACCAAGTCGCTGTCGATAAATTGCTGCTCCGTGAGGCCGCAATACACGTGGTCATAGAGCCACGCAGACCCAGCCATCTGGATCATGGCCTTGTCGGCATCATCTTCCTTGCCTTCGACGCCGTAACTTTCCTTGAACATTTTTCCGAAGAACGGAAGGGCGCCCATTGTCCAGCGAGCGCCCTTTTCCCGCGCGAGTGCTTCTCTTGACCGTTGCACAAGAATCAGGTTTGTGGGATTTATCTCTGTGTGTGCCTGCGCGACCACCTCACCGGCTTCATCCATTATCTGGACCGTGATTAGCATGAGGTCACCTCTGCTTCGGAGAGTTCCCTAAGGCCCAAAGGTTTAATAGTCCAGGCCACTATCAAAACCCCGTCAGCGGTTTAGACAAAAAATCCGCCGGCCTGCTGATACCTGCCGGTACGGCTCCCGTTGCCACGCCTTGAGCGCTGGCAGCATGAGCGAACGCCACAGCGGCGGCACCATGCTTGCGAACAGCAGCACGATGTAGCCGGCTGGCTGTCGAGGCGATCCGGGAAGGATCTCCCGACGGTAGTAGGGCACCGCCGCCTGGTGGTGGTGGGCTTGGTGGTAGCTGATGCACAGCGACAGCCAAGCTTGCAGCCGACAGCCATCTTCCCAGGCATAGTCGCCTTCCTGGGCGTCCGGCACGGCATCAGGCCCGAGACCCCAATGCTGAACGTACGTCATGGCCTGAAGCGTCCAAGCTACACCCGCTGCGACAGCGCAATACACCGTCAATCCGGGCAGGCCAGCTACTGCATAGAACAGGGCCCCAGTCACCAACATCGCGGCCACGGCCATCGGCAGCCCACCGGCCAGCCGATGGCCTTTCAAAGCTGCGGCCTGCTGGTCGCCCTCCCATGCGTCAAAAGCCACGCGTTTCATCCGCCGAGCGGTGTAGCTCCACAACGACTCGTCTACGCGTGCCCAATCCGTCTCGACCACATCGCCACTTTGGATGTGATGCTCCCGGTGCTCGTGCTCCAGCAACGGGTATCCCATGGCACCACTGACTAGCCGACCGAGGGCTTTGGACACCGGCGCGCGCGGCCGGTGCAAGAGCTCATGGGCATAACAGGACGAAAAGATGGCGACGGCCCAGAGACTTAACCCGTACTGCACCCATTCCCCGGCTGCCAATTCCTGTTGGCCGATGGCCCAGGCGCTGTAGCCCACCGAGAGCAGAAACACCACAGCTGCTGTCATGGGCAGCAGTTCCAGCAACATTGCGGCGGGCTCGCTCCACTCCGGTTGCTTGGGCGGTGCATCACCGAGCACCAAGCGCAGTAGCGGCGCGACAAAGATCAGACAGACAAAAGGCAAGACCAACAGCCCTTGCACCGTACTGCAGGCCATCAGCACTGGTGGCAAGAGGATGAGCAGATAGCCGCTGCCATGAACCAGTTCTTCGCGCTTCATTCTTGCAGTAGCCCGTACTCAGCGGCGATTAGTGCCGTGGCCCGACGATTGGGCTGATTGAACTTCGCATTCAGCCGCTGGAATCGGCTGTCCACACTCGCCAGCGTAATCTCCAACAAAACTGAGATCTCCTTCGTCGATTTGCCCTCGCGCTCCAGCCTGATGAGCTGCAAATCCTCGTTGGTGAGCCGGTACGTAGCGACGATCTTGGCTCGAACTTTCTTTAGCCACCATGCGTGCAGGCTCATGGCCAGCCCTTGAGCCATGACACGAATACGAGCCGTCGCAGCGTCTTCAAAATATCCGGGAACGCTAGACCCCAGAATCAGCACGCCCAGTCTCGAAACTCCGCCTGCAGAAGGCGCCGGCACGATATAGGCCGAAACCATGCCGAACTGCGCAGCCAGCGCGCGGGCCTCACGTTGTGACTTGGTGCGTAGCGGAATGGCACTGTCGCAAACTGGCTCTGCTCCCACCATGGCGTACAGCAACCACGGGTCCTTGGCGTACCAACCTTTTTGCTCATACGTCAGGCACCAGGCGGGATGGGCGGCATTTATGAAATCAAAGCTCTCATGCGAATCATCGTCGCGAATGAAGCTGGCGAAAACGGCTTGCTCTGCCCCCAAGGCATCTCTCGCCTCTTTGAGCAGCTCCACCATCTCTGCGTCATCGGCTACGTTTTGAACGTGTTGAATCACGTCGATAGCGCGTGCTGCGAAGCCCTGCGCGTTTACAACATCGCTCAAGCAACGAGGAGTATTACGGGTCGGCGTAGAGGAGGTCATGGAACTCCCTGATCAACGCTTGATATACGAGAGGCTGTGTGAACCGAATCTTGTCGGCTTGGCAGAAGAGATCAAACTCGCCCTCCGTCGTGAACAGCATCTGTAGAGATACCGTTCCCGCATACGAGCCTTCGTCTACCTTCTCACAACGCTGAACATGTACGCCGGTTCGTGATCGCGCCAATACAAAACTCAACCGGCCATCTTGGCTGGAGATATGCCGTTTCCTGTCAGCCAAGCCAACGCTTTTGATTCTGCTCTGCTTCATCGCAATACCTGAAAGTGCTTTTGCAGGCCTCGCACGTCAGCATGTTCAATGCCGTTTCAGAGGGCTCATGAGGCCAAGTGAATACCTGCTCGTTAGCGCAGCGATGGCATTCCATCAAAGCAAAGGAAAAATGTTGGCCACAGTTCTCGCAGCGCATGTCATCGAGCACATCAGGATCAAGCACTTCGAAAAAGTCTTCAGCTTCGTGCTCGCAATGCGGGCACTGAATACAGAGGTTGGAAATTTCAGTACTCATTTCGAAATTGGGAATTGGTTGACGCTGGCCGTCCATGGAAATGCGACGGAACGTAGGTGGCGTCCGCAGTTGTGTCAAAGGTCGTAAAAGCGTGTAACGTAGTATTTGTGTTCTAACAAAAGGTTAGTCGTGCGAGGGGACTCAGGGTTTACCCGAGAAGCGATCCGCCATTGACTTGACCAAAGGAGCACAGGGCAACCCTACCGGTATTCCCCTTGGAAACGCGATACAGACGCAGAGCGGACGAAGGGTTGCGCTCAGCGATGCTCCCAGCCTATGCCGGCGCAGGTAACCACACGACAAGATCAGGCAACGCGCCTGTCGGATTATTTGGTAATGGCGCTGTAATTAGCGCAAGGCATGTCGTGGCAATGCAGCTGGCCACCGCGACCGCAACGGCTGCCAAGCAGGAAATCTAACTCCAATGCGCCTCAGTCACTCACGGAATTTGTTGACGTTTTAATTCATGGTGCCAATAATATGGCGCCTAATGACGGTGATGTGCAGTCAGCACTAATGGATTGATATGAAAAGCAATGAGCGGAAAGCATTTGTGCTGAAGAATGCAGGTTTTTCTCTGATGCTGCTTATACCGGCATTTGGGCCCATCGGCTACAGTGCTGGCATCCCATGGCTTTCTCCGTTCGCTATATTCGTAGCCGTTCCTCTGCTTGACTTGATATTGGGTGATGACCAAACTGCCTCTGACAATCGCGATCGACGAAATGGTTTATGGAACGGCTACTTGTACATGGTGCCCATCCTTTATGTCGCGGCTTGGATTGCAAGCCTGTTCTGGGCTACTTGGCTTGTGTCAACTCAGTCAGTTCATAATGCGGAACTCATTGGGGTGCTCGTTGCAACGGGATTGAGCAGTGCTTTTGCGACGTGCGCAGCGCATGAGCTGCTGCACCGCCGCAATGCGTTTGACCGTTGGCTCAGTCGAACCACTATGGCGATTTGCTGCTACGGCCAATTTGTGGTTGAGCATCTTCACCACCACAGAACGGTTGGCATCGCCGAGGCCGGTACTCTGCCTTACAAGGGGGAATCTCTCTATAAATTTGTTTTGCGTAATTTGCGTTTCAGCTTTGGCAACGCCTATAGGATTGAGGAAATTCGCAGAAGCACTAAACATCTATCTTTATGGAGCAACCGAGTCATTCAGCAGCACGCTTTAAGCGTTCTCATAGGCGCCACGTTCCTTGTCACATGGGGATGGGTCGGGCTTAGCGTGTTTGTGTTTCAAGCACTCATGGCAATGTTTGTCGTGGAAACGATCCAATATTTTGAACACTACGGCTTGCAGAGAACTAATAAGAGTCCTGTCTCGCTGCGGTACTCGTGGAACTTCAACGGATGGCTCACCAATGCCATCACGTTGAATATCACTCGGCACAGTCATCATCACGCGAACATCACTGTGCCCTACCAGCATCTCAATATGCTGCCAGGCGCCCCTACCATGCCGGTAGGCTATTTCGGCTTGACTTGGCTGGCGATCCTTCCGCCTCTGTGGCGCATGGTCATAGACCGGCGGATTCCAGACTGCAAATAACGCTACATAAAGAAATTAGTTGTCAAGACTGACTTCTCACTTATTATTATGGCCGCGAAAATGTCTTAATATCGACCACGGCCAGTACCAAGCATGCACGACGTAAAAGTAACCCTTGTCTGCGAAGCTCAGTTTTTCCCATTGGGTGTTGTCTTTAAAGCGCATGAAAATAGTTATCCCAATGCCTGCAACAAAATATATGTTGAGGAAATTATAGAAAACAGCGTCAGAAGCCATTGCTTGAGTGTAAAGTAGCAGTACGACAAGCGTTAATGGATAGGATGCAATATACCAAGCCTTGCTGCCGAACATCATTTCTCTGGCTTGCTTGCGTAAAGATCTCTCTCTTCTTGAATGATCTTCAATACATCAAGTGGGCCGTCACCGGGTTTGCGCTTTGACCATGCCGCCTGAAGGTTGCTTAAAAATCTGACGATGAAGTAGGCCAATATACAGGCAAGCACCAAAAGATTCAGGAGTTCCACGATTTCTTTGAGGCTCCACTTGGAGGTATCCAGGTCCATCAATATCTCCACTGCCAAAAGCTAGGCTATTATTGCGAGTCCAGTGCATATGTTCTGCAACAAGGCGCTGCTTGCGCTGTCAAAAACGAAATAAAATTCCCGCGTGAAGCACCGCAGGATTTAATTTGACATTTGTATTAAGTGGCGCGCCGGCGAGAGCAGGCAGGTTTCCGGTTGCCGAAGTTTTGACGAACAGCTTTTTTGCGTCAATGAAAAGACCCAAGTGGGAATCAATATTGTAATGGATGCCGAATTGTATAACGCCGCCAAAGGCGTTGTCGATTTTTAGATCCTTGATGAAAGAATCGTATTCCTTGAGCATCACGAAATACGTGATGCCTGTGCCTATATAGGGATGCCATCGCCCGAAGTCGTTGAACGCATATCTCACTGTTAGCGCCATCGGACCGTAGCGGCCTGCTCCCATTTCTCCGAAAGCCTCGGCTGCGCCAGTGCCGATAACTCGTGTGCGAGCCGGCACGCCGACGGTTAGCCCGGCAGACCAAGCGGGCGTAAAGTGGTGCGAGATTTCCGCAGCCAGAGTCGTGTTGTTTTGGAGTTTTGCTCCCGCGCCGGGTACAGGTGCACCGGCAACCGCGAGAGCCGCTGACTCATGAAAATCAATGCGTGCTGGACCAATTTGCATGCTCCAGTGGTTTTTGTTCCCACTCTGGGCCAAGGCAGTTGAAGCATTCGCGAGAAGTGCAGAGGCGGCTACAATAATGCACCGAATTCTCATGTTTGCCTTCCCTCAGTTCGATATGCGTCGGAATAAAATGTGCGGACGAATGATTATCGCGAATATATGTCTGACCGCAAGCGGCTATCTTGGTGTTATGGTTAATTGGCCGGCAAACTTCTATTCTTGCCCAGTTATTTGCTTGACGATCAGTGAGGAATATTTTTTCTGTGAAGAATAGCTGCTGGTTCACGTCCAAGCCGTCAGTAGAGGGCCCGGCGCATGCATGCTGGGCTTGGCCGTCATGGCAGGGCAGGGTACTGTCTCCGCGTCAGCTTCCCGTGCTTGTCATGCCGCTTTCTCCATATTGGTACGACCGTTACCTGCTACCGCGTCTTTTGGACTGTGCCTGCGGCCTTGCGCCTATCGCGCGCCAGCGGAGAAAGGTAATTCCTCAGGCGGCCGGGCGGGTGCTTGAGATCGGGATCGGCACCGGGCTGAACCTGACCTTCTACGATCGCAGCAAGGTAGAGAAGGTCGTCGGCGTGGACCCGGCAGCAGAGATGCACCCGCTGGCCCGAAAGCGTAGCCAACAGCTGGGCCTGCCAGTGGAACTGCTGCAGCTTTCCGCCGAGGAGTTGCCTGCGGAATCTGGCTCCTTTGATACCGTGACCTGCACCTACAGCCTGTGCTCCATCACCAACCCGTCTAAGGCCCTGCGCGAGATGCGCCGGGTGCTGAAGCCGGGCGGCAAGCTGCTGTTCGCAGAGCATGGCCTCGCGCCCGATGAGCCCGTGGCGCGTTGGCAAAGGAGGCTGGAGCCGTACTGGAGCCGGATCGCCGGCGGTTGCCACTTGACGCGCGACATACCCCGGCTGCTGGCGGAAGCGGGCTTCTCCGCCAACATGGAGGCCGGCTACGTGGCGTGGCCGAAGTCGCTGGCCTACAACTTCGTTGGCACTGCAACTGCGGCGACCTGACGCTGCACAGTCACGCGAGCCAGGCTCAACCTTCGAACTTCTCGCCGCAGTCCATGCAAAAGCGCGCATTGCCCGGATTCCGGTGGCCGCAGGACGGGCAGAACTTGGGCTTGGCCTGCGCAGCCTGCGGCGCTGGCGTGCCGGCCTCCGGGCGGCCGAGCGCCGCCGCCACGTCGGCGGCGATGCGGTCCTGCGCGGGCGAGGCGATTGAACCTTGCAGCGCGCGCTCGGCAGTCGCGAGCGCCTGGATGCGGCCCAGGTCCTCCTCGCTGGCCGGCGCCACGAGGCTGGCGCGCGTCTGGCCGAACTGGATCAGGTGGTCCGCCAGCGCCTGGGCCTCGGCGTCGGTGGAGAACATCGCCGTGATTTGGCGCGCACTGTCCTTGCCGAACACCACCGACTCGATGCGGGCGCGCCACACGCGCAGCGTCATCGACTCGGTGCGAACGATCTGGTTGGAGCTCTGGACCTTGCCGGTGAAGTTGTTGCCCGTGCCGATGCTCGCGGTCTGGTAGGTGCCCTCCATCTCGACCCAGGTCAGCACCGAGGCGAAGTCAAAGCGGCCCCAGAGGCGGCTGGACGCGCGAAAGCCGAACGCTGCCACTACCAGGAAGATCGACGCCGCGCCCAGCAGCCGCAGCGGCAGCTCGCCACCCCCTTCGACCGAGCGCACGAAAGCCAGCGCGCAGCCCACGGCCACCACCATGAGCAGCGCGGCGTAGAGGTCCAGCAGCGTCAGGAACCGGTGGCGCGTGGACTGCAGCGCCTGGCGGATGGTGGCCGGTGCCGTGTGCGCCATGGGCATGGGCTGGGTTTCCTCCAGCAGCTCGCCCGCGAACGGGCCGGCGTGCAGCTGCGGGTCGATCACCGGCGAGATGCGCGAGTAGCGGCGGTTGGGGATGCGCTCGACCCACTGCTCCTGCAGGTGGCGCTCGAGCTCGTCGAGCAGCAGGCTCGGCGGCACGTTGAGCGAGACGCGGCTCTGGCGCGCGCTGGTCTGCGTGGGCGGCGGCGGCTGCACCTGCTCCAGCGTGGCCGCCAGCACCAGCGCCACGGCCACCAGGCCGGAGACCAGCAGCATCGTGGTCTGCGGCGCCAGCGAGATCTGCGGCACCTGTGGCAGCGCCCGGGAGACGAGCCCCACCAGCGCCGGGCCCAGGATCGCCACGGCCAGCAACGCCACCAGCGACGCGGTGGTCAGCCGCGCGGTGGAGGCAGCCACTACCGGGCGAAGCAGGAAGAAGACACCGAAGGCGAAGTACGCCATGCTCAGCAGCGGGCGCGACGCCTCGGTGCCGAACAGCCCCCAGGCCAGCGCGAAGCTCACGGCCGTCACCAGCATCGCGCACAGGTTGTAGAACGCGATCTTGGCCTGCTCCTGGATGGCCAGCGGGGCGGTGATGAGCCGAGGCACCCAGTGGTACAGCACGCCCTCGATGGCCCGGGCGGGCTCCGGGTAGGTCAGCGCCCCGTCGCGCAGGATGCGCTTGATGGTCGAGGCTTGGTCCGAGGTGCCAACCATGGCGTTGGGCAGCTCCGGCGCCAGCGAGGCCGGCCGGCCGCGGCCGAAGAAGAAGCGCAGCCGCTTGGCGCCTGTGGCCGCCGTCACGACGCTGGCGAACAGCAGCCCCAGACCGACGGCCACGGCGATGGGCTCCAGCGACTGACGGTGCTCGAACAAGGTGAAAAGGGCCGCCGCGCCCATGAGCGCGGCGCAGGCGAACAGCAGCTTGTTCTGCACTCGATACGGGTTGGGCAGCTCCAGGGTGGCGTTGGCGGAGCTGTAGTCATAACTCATCGGGGCCTCGGCGCGCTGGCATGGGAGAGACAAACGATTGTGTTGGCGCCGCGGCGGCCGAGGGTGCTCAGGTTGTTAGGGCAGGGCGCAGGCGGGACACCATCGTGTGCCGAGCCGGCGGTGGAAGCCGCCGATGCGCCGTGGTCCTGACAGCTGGCGTACAACTGCGTGCGTGAGGGTGCCGAGCTGCGCCTTGGCGCCGGGTAGCCACACGGAAGGAGCCGGTCGTGATTGAAGGACTTGTCGCAGGCAAGGTGTACGGCTGCCCCGAGCAGCGCACGAGCAACAGCACCGGCAAGGTCTTCACCGTGGCCAAGGTCCGCGCCGCCACCAGCGGCGGCGAATCGCTGTTCGTCAATGTGCTGGCCTTCGACGCCACCGCCCAGGCGGCACTGCTGGTGCTCTCGGACGGCGATGCGGTGTCGCTGGCGGGCACGCTGACGCCAAAGGTTTGGATTGACCGTGAGAATCAACCTCGGCCTGCGCTGGACCTGATCGCAGGTCAGGTTCTTACTCCGTACCACGCAAAACGCAAGCGCGAGGCCGTGAGCAGCGCGCAGCAGCCGCTACGCCAGGGCTAGGCACCGACGCAGCACGAGGACTACCGCTCGCTGGCATCAGCACCGCCAGCACGGCCTGCAGCACCGGCGACAACCGATGCCGATGGCTGGCCGGTCTCGGACGCCCTCTGGAAAGAGGCGACGCCATGACCGGCGAGCGGGATCTGCGCAAGCTGCTGCGGCACATGACGCCGCAGTTGCAGCCCGGCACCTTCGTGTTCTGCAGCTTTTCGGGCGAAGAGGTACCTGCCGGCTTGGCTCCCATCGCCACGTTCCGCGAGGCCGAAGGGCTCAGCGCGATCCTCGCGCTGGACGACGCCCAGCGCGCCGGCGTGCCCTACCAGTTCGAGTCGGGCCTGATCACCCTCACGATTCACTCCTCGCTGGACGCCGTGGGGTTCCTGGCGGCAGTTTCCGCGGTGCTGGCCGACGCCGGCATCCCGTGCAACGCCGTGGCGACTTTCCACCACGACTACCTCTTCGTGCCGCGGGACATGGCGCAGCGGGCGCTGGATCTCCTCGTGGCGGTGGCTGTTGCGCCGATGCCGGTTCCAGCCCGGCAACAGCTGCCTTCAGATTGAATGCTCCTTGTTACATCAGCCGGCAGAACAACAACGCCAAGCAGACAGACGGTGTGCAGCGGTGGAGTCGAAGCCACACCCAGAATCCGCTGCGTGCCCTGAGCCGCCTGCCGTCCAAATCAAGAGCGGATGTTCACCCGTGCCCGAAAATTAACCCACGGCAAGTTTTGTTTTATGAAAACATTCCTTTTGACAATTGCAGCTTGTCAATTGGTTTTTACCATCTGCCCGCCCGCTTCTCTTCGTCTTTCAACGATTCCCTAGTTCTGCTCTGGATTGCCTCGTCAATTATGTGTTGTGCCCAAACTCTCACTCTTTCGTGATCATGATCAAGGAGGGGCGTTACCACACTGATAAGCCGATCGTAGAATGGAACGAGTGAACCGGACCAAAAGAACGTATGCAAGTTTGCGCCGAGAGAATCCAAAACGCCATCAACATTCGAATAATCATTAATCAGCATCATGGCTGCTACTGACAAATGCCATACATCAGCCTCATCCTTTTCGATGGCCTTGACAATGCGTGCAATTAACGTAGGAGCGAGAGCCAGGTCATCGTTGCACCATTCCTTTAAAAAACGCAAATCCAAGTTGTCGATGGCACCTGACTTGTCTCCCCCCGCTCTCCGAGCACGCAGCGCCTCGCCAAGCTTCCACCTAGCAATGTTGCCACTCTGAGTGAGAGCCTGCCTAACAATGGGCCATGAGACCTCGGGCTGTTGCTCGAAGAGGGAACGAAATAGCTTCTCCACGAGATGATCAGAGATACGAGTTTCACCCGTAACCGAAAGACAGAGCTCTTGGGTCAAGACCTGTGCAATCTCAGCCGATTGTGGTATTAGCCGACTGGCTGCAACCTCAAACTCATGCGCATCGCGCTGTGCTCGGCCTGATGAGAGCATTCCTCTCGTAGAGAGAATTGCGCTGAAATCTGGGTGAAGTGCCTCAACAGTTTCTGGCTGTCCGTGGCTATAAATAAAAAGAATGTCTAGAGCGATCCAAGCTCCATCAATACCCTTCTGCAAGAGTGCCCGGTTTAGCTTAGAAATCTGCTCAACAGATACCCCTGCCATCGCTTGCCCATTTGAGAGGCCGTACAGCAGATTCACCTCTATGTGACCAGCTTCAACAAGGCCTTGCAGTACAGCTGTGCGATTATTGTTAAGTCCCACACCACGAGCAATGCTTGGCAGCGATTGTCGCAGAGCAGGACTCTCTGCGAGTGCAGTGAACAATGCATCGCATGAAGTTGCGTCATGTTCAGCAACCACTGATAGCCAGCCACTGAGAAGTGCGCTATTTCGACGTTCAAATGGGATGTCGGTGAGTCGCGAAAGAATGACCGCATAAAGCGCCTGCGCCATACGGCTACCGCGTGCTAAGCCCTGACCGAAAGCGTATGCCTGCCGTTGCTCGCCCTGTAGGACGAGGTCTAGGTGCGAGACGACTGTTTCCCAGTTACGTCCAAAGTCTTGCCCAAGTGCTTCAGCCTCTCTTGCGGCAACATCAATCCAGCTACCGTCACTACTTTCAGTATGCTCAAAAGGCGGCTCTGTTATTAAAAGCTTAAGCCGCTGAGGAATATCTGCCGGAGCTAATATTTGGAGCCAAGATTGCACCCGTGGCTCCGTTCCTACCGGTGTCCCATCCAAATCATACTTAAGTACATCCTTGACAGCATCTACCGCTTGGACCCAAACCTTACCTTGGGCGCGAAGATCACTAATGACGTCACCGAGGGCCCATTCGACATCATCTAGCCGTCCATGCTGAACAAGCCCTCTAATGTGTGCAGCGATGATCGCTACAGCGTGTTCGCCGATGTCACCGGGCTCTTTTGCTAGCCGAACTAGTTCCTCAAGGCAATTTCTCCAGTATTCAAAAATTTCCTTCCATGTTTTCGGCCGGTACTGTGGCAGCGGACCAGAACTACCTTGATACTCCGGGCCCGACATACCGGAAAAGTTATCTGTAGTTAAGGCCTTGTCAAGCGCCAAGATTGCAATGCGCCTAGCGTCAATTTCCTCATTGCGCCCCATCTGGCGCAGTAAGGGGAATCGTAGATCGAGAGGAACCTGCGTCCCGGAGAGCAACACCATGAAAAGCCGGGTCAAGACCCCTGTGGCATTATTCGACCAAGTTTCGTTCTCGGCACAAGCAAGTTTGAATAAGAACCGGGCTGCTCGCGGAAAGCTTACCTCCCGAAATGCAAGCTTCTCTAAGGCCCATACAAGGTTCCGTCTGGGAGTGCCTGATAAGGTCCGAAGGTCGTCTGTTTTCCAATCGCCAAAGGCGTAATCAAGTGCTGCGACGGCATGCACCGGGTTCACTTCAGCGATCGCGCGAAAGAGCTGCGAACCCAGATCAGAACTGAGCACTTTCGCTTGGCCAAAAGGGCCTGTCCTCCCACAAAGCTTCTCGGTTAAGCCTGATAGGGCCGGAACGAAGTCGAGCATTCGGATTCGTTCACAGAACGCATCAGCGAGTGCTGGAGGAAATGGGAGTGCGACAATCTCAGCAGCGCGCTCTGGAGGGCATTTTTCCCACCAGTCTGCGGCTAGGCGGATAGCGAGTGGCCTAGGGCGAACCTGGATCAAACGCCCGTATTTTGTGACTGCTCCACTTTTCTGAAATTCGACAAGCTCGGCATAGAAGTCATCCGTCGATACTTCTGGACAAAAAATAGATCGGACGAATTCCCTTTCTGGTGTGGTGTCGCCATCAAATCCTATGTTTTCGAATAGCGCGCAGGCTGCTATTACCTTGGCCGCACGTGACGCCACCTCGACATGTCTTCCAAGGAGCTTTGCTAAAACTTGCGGCGTAAGACGTGCTGATAGTGGGGCTTTATCTGCTCGAGCTTCAGCGGTCCGAATTGCCATCAACGGGTACCCCTGCGCTAGTTCGTTAGCGATGAAACGCCGATCGTCCGGTGTGAGATCTTTGAAAGCAATATCAAGCAGGCCTTGTATCAAATCCGTACTTGCCGGTTCAAGACGTACCAACCTTGTCGGAGTGCCAGCGTACGCAGACGAATCGAGATCATTTCCGATGGTAATTAATGCTAAGCGACTATCGGCGCGACGAGCTTCTTCAGCGAGGAATTCGTGCAATTCCAGCGGGCAGTCATCGACCACGATTGTGCCAATGCAGTTTACGCGTCGCCAAGCACGCACTATCCCTTCAATGTCACTTGTTCGTGCTGCATTCAGGTAGCAGAACCGGCTTGAAAGCCTGGCCTGTTCTGGGTTAGCCGCTGGATCAGTCGGTGGACGGAATGCTTCAAAGACGAGCCTACTTTTGCCTAAGCCCGACGCGCCAGTAAGGCGAGTGATGCTCCGCTCTTCTGTTGCCGCCACCCGAAGAGACTTAACAATTTCGACTCGCGCTTTTTCTGCATCAGCAAAAGGAACTTCGAACGACGGGTATCCAGATAACTCAGACCAAGTGAGCGCCCCGGCGCCCGGTTTGCCCAAATACTCAAATACGGCGGCAACTGCTGCCGGATATGTATTAACCCAACCCGCTATGTCTGTTGCGTCATAGATGTAGACGTCACCGGGCGTAAGCTTTTCTCCTTCGGCAACTTCAGAAGCGCTTGTAATGGCTTCTTTGAGAGCAGTTATGCGAGGATCTTTTGATTGGCCTACGCAGTCTCGGCCCAAAAACAAAACATAAGCACCTCCGCACTCGACTAGTTTTCGGACCTGTGGCTTTAAGGTTCCATCCTTATTTCGGACCTCAGACGAGCATGCCGCCTCACTCATGTCCGTGGCTTTTGCTTGAAAGCCGACTATTCGGCCCGGTAACATGGTAGTTTTATCCGGTCCGTCAGTCCAGCGCGCTAAACCGTCAATGCCACCGTCCTTGATGTATATGGAAAGTGGAACTTGGCTGTCATATTTTTCAATACGATTCGCCGAGAGTTCTAAGTTAACAAGCCGCCATAGCAACTCCACGAGTTGGCTGTCCTTGAGAAGTTTGATGTCGTCGTTTGTTGTTTGTAGTGGCGAAGGCACGCTTGTCTCCTTTCCTTGACTTGGTTTTTACTTGCTGGCTTGTCCTGAAACCGCAGGAGTTAGCGGTTGTGATAAAGGCTGGCTTGGCTTAGCTGTCTGGTTTGCCATAATAGCCGGATGTGACCGGCCATGGGTGGGGCGGCGGTTCCAGGCTGCGCGCTTTCATACGCCATGCACTGGATGAATTCGCGACGGCTTACTTGAAATCCCGGCTCTCGGTTTCCATCGTCCCAGTAGCGGCATAAGTTCTTACAGCCGCCGGGCGATGAGGTACCGCACTTACCCTTCGCGCTACCACACGCTGTAGACGGCCAGCAGCCCGGAGTGCGGCTGTCACTTTCCGCCGTATAGGCGCCACGGCGTTTTCGGCGTCATGGAGCCACGCGGTTTCCGCCGTAATGGAGCCACTTCGTTTTCGGCATATAGGAGCCACCCAGGGCTGACGGGCACCTCGATCTGAGCCCGGCCGCGTCGGTGCTGAAGTGCGTGCCATCCAGGCAAGCACGGAGGCAGCGATGGGCCGAAGGAGGTTCGAGATGTTCCAGTACCGATCCGTGCTGGCGCAGATCCGGCGCGGCGCTTCCGACCGCGAACTCGCACGCAGCCACGCCATGGGCCGGCGCAAGCTCGCCGAGTTCCGGGCGCTGGCCGCCATGCAGGGCTGGCTCGACGCCGAGGCGCCGCTGCCGGACGAGGCCCAGATCGCCGCGGCGCTGGAGCCGGCAAAGCAGGCCGCCAGCACCGTCTCGAGCCTGGAGTCGCACCGCCAGCGCATCCAGGAGTGGCTGGAGCAGTCGGTGCCCGCCACCGCGATCCTGGCGGCGCTCAAGCGCAACCACGGCTACCCGGGCAGCTACTCCTCGCTGTACCGGATGATCGTCTCCATCCGCGGCGAGACGCCGCCGGCGGCCACCGTGCCGCTGGCGTTCGCACCGGGCGAGGCGGCGCAGGTGGACTTCGGCGCCGGGCCGAAGCTGCTGCACCCCGACGGCAGCGTGCGGCGCACCTGGGCGTTCGTGATGACGCTGTGCTTCAGCCGCCACCAGTACGTCGAGTTCGTCTGGGACCAGACAGTGGCAACCTGGCTGGGCTGCCATCGCCGCGCCTTCGAGTGGTTCACGGCCGTGCCCAGGCGGCTGGTGATCGACAACGCCAAGTGCGCCATCAGCAAGGCCTGTATCCACGACCCGGTGGTGCAGCGCGCCTACGCCGAGTGCGCCGAGGGCTGGGGCTTCCGGATAGACCCTTGTCCCCCAGGCGACGCCCCTAAAAAAGGAATCGTCGAAGCGGGGGTCAAGTTCGTGAAGATGAACTTCCTGCCGCTGCGCGAGTTCCGCGACCTGGCTGACCTCAACGCGCAGGCCTGCGGCTGGGTGATGAACGAGGCTGGCCAGCGCGTGCACGGCACGACACGTCAGAAGCCGCTGACGCTGTTCGAGCTGGACCGGGCGCACATGCTGGAGCTGCCCGCCGTCGCGCCCGACCTGGGCACCTGGCACCGCGTCACGGTGCACCGCGACTGCCACGTCGCCCACGAGCGCGCGCTGTACTCGGTGCCGTTCACGCTGGTGGGCAAGACGCTGTGGCTGCGCGCCACCGACACCGCGGTGTTCGTCTACCACGAGCACCAGCTGGTGGCCACGCACCGGCGCGCGCAGCGCCCGGGCGAGCGCGTGAGCGTGCGCGATCACCTCCCGCCCGAGGCCCAGCTCTTCTTCGCCCACGACCGCGCCTGGTGCCTGCAGCAGGCGCGCGAGATCGGCACCGCGTGCGCCGAGCTCATCGAGCAGATGCTCACCGACCGCATCCTGGAGCGGCTGCGCGCCGCCCAAGGCGTGCTGCGCATGCGCGACACCTACGGCGCCGAGCGGCTCGAAGCCGCCTGCGCGCGGGCGCTGCTGCATGCCAGCCCGTTCTACCGCACGGTCAAGACCATCCTGGCCGGCGGCTACGACCGACAGCCGCTGAGCGTGGCCGAGCTTGGCCACGTGCACGCGCCCGGCGCACGCTTCGTGCGCAGTGCGCAGCTGCTGTTCGACCCCGACGCTCCGCGTCACTGACCTTCCTCTTGTGGAGTGCTTGCCATGAACCCCATGCCAGTGCTGAGCCCGCACCTGAAGCAGCTTCGCCTCTCGGGCATCCTCGACTCGCTGGAGGCGCGCAACCGCCAGGCCATCGAGTCCAAGCTCGCCTACACCGAGTTCCTCGCCTTGCTGGTGGAGGACGAGGTCGCGCGGCGCGAGCAGAAGAAGTTCGTCACCCGGCTGCGACGCGCCGCCTTCCGCAGCAGCAAGACGCTGGAGCAGTTCGACTTCGAGCGGCTGCCCGAGCTCAACCGCGCCCTGGTGCACGAGCTCGCCACCGGGCGCTACCTGGAGGAGAAGTCACCGGTCCTCATCGTCGGCCCGTGTGGAACGGGCAAAAGTCATCTGGCCCAGGCGCTGGGGCACTGCGCGGTGCGCCAGGGCGTGGACGTGGCCTTCATGACCTGCAGCCAGCTCACCGCCTCGCTCAACGCCGCCCGCGCCACCGGCGGCTACGAGCGCCGGCTGGCCAACCTGGCGCGCGTGCCACTGTTGATCATTGACGACTTCGGCCTGAAACCACTGCGCCCGCCGGCCGACGAGGACCTGCACGAGCTCATGGCCGAGCGCTACGAGAGCGTGGCCACCATCGTCACCAGCAACCTCGACTTCCAGGAGTGGGACCAGGCGTTCCCGGCCAACAAGCTGCTGGCCAGCGCCACGCTGGACCGCATGCGCCACAACGCCTACTGCCTGGTGCTCGACGGCACGAGCTACCGCGCACCGCGGCAACTCCCTACCGTCATCCACAACCGGCTTGCCAGCGGCTCAAAGGCCGCCCAAGCTTGAGGCCGTCACCGGTGTCCAAAAGAGCCCTTCGACGTGGCTCCTATATGCCGAAAAAGGCCGGCTCCTATATGCCGGAAAGTGACATGCGGCATTTCCCGGCGCCGCGGCTCGCGCAGGGACCGCCACACGATGACCTTCACTGTGCCGGTCTCGCCGTCCAGCGTCAAAGGGCCGACGCCTTTGGTGAGGCTGGTCGCGCACCCGCGCGGCGTGCCGCGCGGGCCAGGGCCACGCAGTAGCCCTCAATACGCGCCTCGTGTGCATCCGAGCTGCAGCTATATGCCTACTATGACACCCTGGCTGCTCGCCACACCGTCTACACCGCTGCGGTTGAACGCAACTCATCGCACTGGTCGAGGACCACTCGCAACTGAACGCTCATTGGCGCCGTGCCTTTCCAGCTCAACCCCGAACGCGAGGCCATCGTTGAGACGCACTCGCTTACCCCGAATAGCCTGTCTCTGGCTGCATACTCCAGGCGACAGGTACGTTGACGCTCGCCGTACGTCAGGCGGTAACTACCTTAACGGGCGCTGGGTTCACTTGAACAACTTTTGCATTCATCTCGCACGCAATTTATCTTTCTGATAGGTGTATATGGGGAGAATGGAGTCATAAAGCTGAAAAAGCTTTTCCTCAATATTGCCTAAATATATGCCAAGTTCTTCCCTTTTTGTTTCTAAGTAAGATTTTTTTATAATTCTCAATTCCTCCGGCTTTATGAATGAACCTTTGCCAACTTCTTTCGATAGGCGATCTGCACTGATGATCAAATTTAGTTTATCAAGCTGGTCTTCAGAGTGGCGACCATGGTGTATCACGGTATTCCTGATTAATCTATATCCATTGCAGGCCTTGTTGATATTCTTGAGCTTTTCGTCCAATTTAAACTTTTTTACATGCTCATTCGTAACCATAATGTTGTGGCTTATGGATTCGTTGCTAATACCTAGATCGAGTATTCTATTGACAAAAATCAGAGTCCTGTCATAAATTGACTGGACTCTTATAATGCAATTTTCAACAAGCATTTCTATGTATGCCTCATCTGATTGACCTGTCTCGCTAAATAATTCTACGTGGCTCACGTCTAGGAGCGACAGAGAAAGCTTTGTTTTCTCTGTCGACGATATAATAGTTGTCAGCGCCTTTGCGCAAGAAATTATGTAAAGATCTAGGTCGCTTTTTAGTTTTGGATGGACACCTCCATTGCTAGTTTCTGCCGACAATAGTGGACTTTCTTTGTCCAGAAGAATTTCAGTTTCAATTTTGTGCATGTATTTCTCGGTAAATATTGCGTCAATTCGACTTGGAAGCCTTGGGAACGTTCCCTCACTTCCGCCAACCGGCCAAGCCAGCTTGCCTCGCACGAGAACGTCGACTGTCCTCGTGATGAAAGAAGCCCACCCACATCAAGCGCCAATGAAGCGCTGCAGCTGGCGGCGCCATTGGCCGAGCCAATCTGTCAGCAGCAAGGCGGTATCGTCGAACCTGCCTTAGAGCCTATCCCATTAGGGAATTGGACCGCCAAACAACAAGGCCGCAGGCCAGATGCAGCATAGCCAGATAAGTGTCAGCCCGCTTTTCCCAACGTACCAATAGCCGGCGGAATCGATTGAGCCAACTGTGCGTTCTCTCGACTACCCAGCGGCGCGCCTTGAAACCAGCTTGTTTCTTCATGGCCTTGGCTTCCTCACCACGAGTGCGAATATGTGCAGTAAATCCAAACTCAAGCACAATGTCACGCACCTCGTCGTAGTCAAATCCCTTGTCCAGGCATAGCCTCTGGGGTTCATCGTAAATAGGTATGGGTCGTGGAATCACGATCGCCGACAACGTCGCCCTGGTCAGCTTCATGTCGTGACGATTCGCTCCCGCTACTTCCATCGCGATGGGCATGCCTGCTGCGTCCGTGAGCGTGCTGCGCTTGGTGCCTTCTTTGCCTCTGTCCGTAGGGTTGGGGCCGGTTTTTTTCCCCGCCCAAGGGCGCCTTGGTCATTGCGCCGTCCATGGCCAGCCAGTCCCAGTCAATGCCTTTGAGGACCTGATAATCCAACAAGCTCTGTCGCCAGAATTCCCGGAAAACGCCAGCTTCAGTCCATTCCAGAAAACGTCGATGGGCCGAGCTTGAAGAGCAGATTCCCGTGGCGCTCAAAGCATTCCACTGCATACCCGTGCGCAGTACCAACAAAATGGCATTCATTGCAGCCCGGTCCGGAACACGTGAGCGGTGACAGCCAAGAGGATGAGATGGTCGCTGTGGCAACAGAGGTTCAATCTTTTCCCACAGCTCGTCACTGATACGCCAGCCGTCGTCCTTCGTCACGAGTCCCATACTGACCTCCGACGCCAAACCTACGGCTTAGACTCATCCAAATGGGATAGGTTCTTAGCAAGCAATGCAGCCGTCAACGAGGGCAATTCGGTCTGAGCTGCTTGTCCCCGTTTTCTGTGGGCAAGTCTGGTAGTAAGCCACCGCAGCAGCTCGCAAGCCGTTGATACATAACAATTTTCCAGGGCTGCTCAAAAAACAAGCAACGTGCCGCTGCACGGGAAAACCAAAAGCCGTTTCCAGCCCTATTGCGTTTCCTGCTGTGCTGCCGCGTGGATGACCCCCACCATGCACCCGTCCTCACCGAACAGGATCGCGACACGGCGCGCAGCAGGACTTGAAGGCGAGCCCGCAACCGCACCCCACTGCAGCAGTCGCTGGCCGTTCGGGTAGCCCGTTTCGGCGGTGTGTGGTCCGAGCAGCGCGGTGGCGTCTGCGACCGTGGTGACGCCCGGCGTGAGGCGGTCCACCGGCGCGGCGCCATCGACGAGCCTGCCCGTGCCGCAGGCGGCCATGAGCACGGTGGCGGCAAGGGCAGCTGCGGCACGAGCCCAGCGTCGAATGCTTGTCAACTCCACGGCTCCCTCCTATGTCGTCATGTTCTTGTAATGCATTACTAGGCCGGCGGAGTTGGCCTTGAAGGCGAAGTTCACCCAGGCGATGGCTTGTATGAAACCGTGGCTTTTCTGGAACATGCGAGAGCAGTCCGGTGTGGCGGCGTCAGTGGTAGTTCTCGACGTATTCAACAACCTCGTCCACGGCCTTGGCATGGGACTCACCATCGGCGGTGTGCCAGCCGAGCTCCTTGACCATGCACTTTAGTTTGTACACGTCGAGCATGTGCCAGGTTTCCACCAGCCGCTCAAACTCGGCGCCGCCGTTGGCCAGGTATTCGTGGACCTCCCGGCGCACCAGCAGCGCGTCCATGCGCAGCACGCGCACGCAGTCTTCGAAGATGGCTTCGTCCACGCCGCGCAGCAGTGTGAGATCGAATTGGAACCGGCTGCCGTTGTAGAGCCCGAGCAAAAAACGCGCGACGCGGCCGCACTGGCCTGAGTTGCCCTTGGCGGTCTTGAACAGGCGTTGCAGCGCCTGGATGCCTACGTCCTCCAAGCCCTCGCGCCGGTCGGCCACCGAAGCGGTGGAATTTGCTTCGGCGAAGCGCTTGGCTTGTAGCGCATGTAGCTGCTCGGCGTCGGCCAGCGCCGCGGCTGGATCGCGCTTATCGTCTTCGAGGATGCGGGTGCGCAGCGCATAGGTGGTATCGGGGTCGTGAACCAGGGCTTGCGCCGCGCCGCGATAGTCGTGGGCGTCGAAATCGAATGCTGGTGCGATTGCGCGCACCTTGCCGCTGGTGAAGTCCTTCAGCAGTTGCTCGAACTCGGCCACCTGCTCTGCGGGAATCTGCAGCGTCATCGTGACCGGCGGCTGAAGCCTGGAGTAGTCGTCGGATGCCATGAAGAAACTCCCGGTAATGGCCGGTGGTGGCGGAGAGGCAGAGACGGATGCTAGACCAGTAACATCAGACCAGAACAGCGAATCGCGCCAGCATGGCCGCACTGCTTCCTGCGCAGACGGCGGGTGCTGTGTAAGGCTGGTGCGTTGGCTGGCACCGCCTTACCTGTCCCACCTACTTACCCCCAAAATCCTGTGCACAGGTCTGTTTGCAAGTGCCCGTGGCTCGCAACAAGTGGCTGAATCGGCAGGAGTTTTTATCGCTGCCCGAAATTAAGGCATTTCTCGACCAGCGCGTTCAGCCTTGCTCAGATCTGGGGGGCTGTTCCGCAGGTTCGGCAGTAACGGCCGGCGCTTCAATTGCAGCGGGTTCACTTATTACTTCCAAGTCGGCAGTTGGTTCTGGTAATTCAGCCGTTCCCGCTGCTGCAGCTGCAGTTTGGGCCTCTATGTCCGCAAAGAAGGCCATCACGCGGTCTCGGAGCGGAGCGTTCTGCTCGATGCGGGTGACGTAGTAAAGCAGCGCTTCGACGGCCACGCGTTGCTTAAGCGCGTCCCAGAGCCGCACGTGGCTCTGCATATCGGACCGCGATAGCGGCTCCAGCCCCATAGATTTCAAAGCCGTCCTAGCGGTAGGCGTAAAGTCCAAGGCAACCACTAGGCCAAGCGCTCCCTCATTCGCCACCTGTGTGGCGAAATCTTCAAAATCCGGCACTTCATCTTCCTTGATGATGTACTGCTTGACCTCAGCGGAAATCACCAACTGTTGGCCGTTAAGTGCATCGATGTCGCCGATGCGCCCCTCGCGCTTGCCTGCACTGCGTACCCGGGCAGTTTCAATCTGCAGGTGTGCGGCGTCGGCGCGGATATAGCCGAAAACTGTGCCTTGATATGCTGCGCCGCTTTTCTCACCACGGTGGCGGCTAGTAGATAAATCAAAATTTTGAAGAAATAATGAGAAACGCAGTGGTTCTCTGCGTAGCGCAGAAGTATCGCGAACGTGTGCGGGTAGTTGCTCTAAAACGAAAGCTTTGACGCGTTGTTCCAACGTATCTAGACTTTCATCAGTCATTGGCAGAAAACTTTCCAACCAATGCTGATAGTCACCCCAAGCTTGCGTAGCATGAGGCGCTGCCTTTGGGTAATCCAGCCGCTTATTGTCAATGCGAAGCCACCGAACGAAAGCCTCGTAGTACGGGCGAATACTTTGCGTTCGGTTCTCGCCTGGTATGGAAATGATGAGCGTATTAGCCCGACCCCCATCAGCGGTGACCGTCTGGCGCGGATATGCAGCGTAGAACTCGGCCATTGATGAAAAGCGGCCGTCGTGGCCGCGAACGCCACGAACGAGGTTCATCATCGCAATGAGAAGGCCTGGCAGGAAACGCCGTCGTCGCCGACTGTTGGTTTCTAGAAAGCTGTTTCTTACTTCTTCAAAAATCTCGTCGGCGGTGGACACGTTGCTTTTTATTAGGTGCTGATTTTGATCTGCGACAGCCTGGGAATGGCTTGGTGGGCCATGGTTAAGTACTGTACGTCGCGCTCGGTTCCGATAGCGGAAAGGCCGAGGTTAGCAGCCGCTGCAAGCGTTGAGCCGCTGCCACAAAACGGGTCATAGACAACACCACGGGATAGCGGCAAAACGCCACGGACGATGTAGCGCATCAATTTCTGTGGCTTGAGCGAAGGATGCGGGGCTAAGTCACGCTCTGGGGAGCGTGCTGGTGCAGCCTCAAAAATGTCGCGGAAGGGCTCATCGTCAGAGATACGGCGAAAGCCACCCGTGCCCCATTTGCGCAGGTTCTGGGCTACGGTTTTTTCGGAAATGGGCTTGCGGAACAGTCCCCAAGGCTCCCAACTGGAGCGAGGCATGACCGAAACGTCGGAAAACTCGGTTTCAGCGCCTTTGGGGCGGTCACCACCGCGCAGTGTCTTGACGATACGGATCAGTTCGCCGCGCTTCTCCATGCCTGAGGTTTCACAGGCATAGAACACTGTCGTTGAAAGCAGCGGGTTGGCAGCAATAACTAAGTGACCGCCAGGCACCAAAATGCGCTGAGTTTGGTACGCAAACGCCTTGAAAAAGGTGTTTAGCTTCTCGCGTTCCTTGGGCGTGAGGACAGTAAAGCGAGGCAGTGGGCTACGCTGGGAGCCGTCGAACGAGGGCGGGATACGCCAGAGGCCACCTTGACCCTGGCGCATCTTGTCGTGGTCTTTGTCCTCGTACTCGACCAGGGCATACGGAGGGTCGGTGACGATGGCGTGCACGGAGTTTTCGTCGCGCTGAGCCATCCACTGGAGCGCGTCAGCAAGCACTAGCTCGATCCCCGGGAGGGGATGCAAGTGCGGGAACTCTACGGGCTCGACTGCTGGAGCCGTGACGACTGGCTCAGCAGCGCCAGCGACCTGTCGGGGAGCTTTTAGGGTTTTGGGGGACTGCATTGTGGGCGGCATTATTACGTTTTGACCTTCAAGGAGAGCGCCGATAAACACGCAGATCAGTGCGTCATCGGCGGATTGCATCGAGTGGTGTTCCTTCGGAGTTCCGTGGCACCAGTAGGGCGCAGTGCGGGCCTGCCAAGCGTGCTAGACCAGCGATGCCGGCCCATGTGGGCCTGTTAGGCAAGTACGGCCACGTTGATGCTGTGCGGACGGCGGGCGCTGGGCGAGGCCTGCACGCTGGCTAGATCACTCCCGCTGCGAGCATCGAGGGCGTTGTCTGTATTGCGCAGGCTCTCGGCCATGGCCAAGAACGCTGCACGCTTGTCGCGGCGCACGCGGAAGTCGCTATCGACCACTTCGTTGACGCGTGCCCATTGATTTCACGCAAAGCTGCGACCCAGCCCGACCGTCGTGTTGCTGGACGGGAACGAGTCGGCGTTGCGCACCAAGTCGTCCCACGTTGCGCCGAACTCGACTTCATCAAAGCGCGAGTGCTTGCCCGTGAGCGCCCTGCGCTCCAGCTGCAGCGCCTGCTCAAGCAGCTCGGGATGCTTGCCGGCCAACCACCAAAGCTCCCAGACCTTGGACGCCGGGCACATCAAGCAGGCCGACTTGATCGGCACCATCGCCGGCCCCAGCACCTGCACGATCGCGCGCACGCAATCCTGGCGGTGCCAGCCAATCAACTGCAGCAGGTGCAGGTAGTCGAAATTGCGGTCGCTGGCCGGCGCCTTGTGCGAGCGGCGCAAATCTGCGCGGCCGCAGTCGTAGCCGATGAGCTTTACGATGCGCAGGCTCTGGTGTGGCGCGGCGATCTGGATGAGGCTCTCACCTTGATTGACGTGCGGCACTCTGGGCCAGCGCCTGCAGCCACAGCGGGTGCGGCGGCCTCCTGTCGGGGCGCGGCTCACGCCCATCAGCAACTGGTCCTGCGGCGCCGTCTTCCACTCGGAGCCGCAGAGCTTGACGCCGGCCGAAGTGCTAGAGGAGCTGGCGCGGACGTGGCCTGCCATGGCGGCGCCGCCGCCGCCGTTGGTGCTGAGCGTGTTCAAAGCCGTGGTGGCGGACAAGCTCGAGCGGGCGAGCAATCGCGCCGTGAAGCTGTCCATGGAACTGCACGCCAACAGCGCGCCTTACTACGTCCCGGCCGGCCTGCCTTGCTGCGACATAGGCGAACAATTCACGACAACGGGAGGGGGCGCCGGCAAGGCTGCAGGGGTAGCAGATGGTGCGCCGGCAACGGCTGGAATGAGCGCCGCCACGACGAGGCCGGCCGCTTCGATAAGCGCGGCAATGACCGGGGAATGCAGGAACGAGTGCATAAAGTTTCTTTAAGAAATCCGCCCCCGGTTCCTGTCGCCATTATATCTGTGGCTTCGGGGTGTCGAACGGGTCGATGTCGCTGAACGTGCGGGAGGGGCGGAGGCTATGCTGACGATGCCCTCTGGCGCCACGGTGGCGGCCAGAGACGGAGTGAGGTCTCAAGCGATTCATCGAGACTTCGACGCGCTGTTCGAGCGCGTTGCTGCCCGTCTTTAAGCGTGCGGTGACATCGATCTCGTTGGACAGCGCCGGCAGGCGGTGAGCTATGCGGCCGGCTGCATCTCCGGGCGGCCCAGCTCCCCGTCTTGCAGCAGGGGCCGGCGCGGCTTCAGCCCTTGGCCCGCAGCACGGGCGGCAGCCACCGCTTGCCCTGCAGCCGCTGCTGGGCCAGCGCGACGGCGTCGCCCTTCTTCAGCCCTTCCAGACCCGACGCCGCCTCAGCGCCTGCGCCCTCGCGCACCGCTTCGATGACCTTGGCCTTGGGGACCGAGTTCAAGTAGTTCTCGCCGGTGGCCATCCACCAATGCGACATGTCGAGGTCCACGGCGGCGGCGATGGCGTCCGCGATGGGCTGCGGCGCCTCGCGGCTTTGCACCGCGTTGAGCGTGCACGCGGTGCACACGGCCAGCAGGTCCAGCACCTGCGAATCGTTGGCCTTCAGCAGCCAAGCCAGCAGGTCTTGCGCCTGGCGGGGCAGGCGCTCGCTCCAACGCTGGCGGTGAGCGTCCAGTTCCTGCTGTGCGCGGCACTCGGCCAGATCGGGACCTTCCTTGCGCATATCCGTCACGTCGGCACGAATTTCGACCGGATCGTCTTCCCGGCCGTACAGGGATGCAAGGCCGGTTCGCAATGCAAGCTGCCATGCCAGCACGCGCAGCGCCACGCTCGGGTTACCTGCTAGCATGGCGCGAAGCGCCGCTGTCCGGTGCGCCGACAACTGGCGCAGCAGCTTTTCCGAAAATTCGGCCTTGGGCGGCTTGGGTGAGGTGGCGCTGCCCGTGCTGGCGCTGCCAGATGCCACTGCCCCACCTTGCGCAGCCTGTGCCTTGCGGTCCTCGACGCGCACCAACCCCCGCAGCACGGCCAGTTCGCCGCGCTGATCGACATACACCACCGCACCGGCCAGCGGCAGATCGCGCGGGTCGATCTGCTGCAGGGTCTGCTCAATCGCCTCGCGCTCGGCCTCGGCCCGCTGCTGCTGCGCTTCCAGCGCGTCGATGGCCGCGCTGTCGGCTCCGAGGTCCAAGTTCTCGATCTGGTCGCCCAGCTCGGACACCAGCGCCTCGATGGCGTCGAGCCGCTGCTGCTGTTCCTCGCTCGGGCCCACGTCGAGCGTGCGGCAGTGGTCGAACGCCTGCCGGTCGGTGTAGCTGAAGCTGGTACGGACTTCGACCCACTGCCAGCAGCCTTCGGAGCGCACGGCTTCGGCTTCGCGCTCCAGGCGTTCCAGCGCCAGCCGCTCCAGCAGCGCCAACTCCGTCATATAGCCGGGCGAGTTTTCATCGTCGGAAAATAGATCGCGGCGAATATTCCCGCCTGCTGCCTCATAGGCGGCAAAGCCCACGAACTGCGCCAGCGGGTTATTCAGCGGCACATCGCGCTCGGTCAGTTTGCGGCGCAGGTTGTGCGCCGACCGCTCCCAGGACGAGGAGCCTTCCCAAACCTGTTCCTGCAAAGAATGATCGTCAGTAAGGGTCAAAGCCATCAACTGTTCCAGCTCAATCTTGTCGTCCCGGTACAGTGCCATGAGCTTCGGGCTGATCTTGGCAAGTTTCAGCCGGCGCTCCACTGTAAGCGGGCTGATGCCCCAGGCGTCGGCAATTTGCCCAACCGTCTTGCCCAATTCAATTAAGGTAGCGAAAGCGTCAAACTGGTCTGCGCCGTGGAGAGGTTCACGCCCGCAGTTTTCGGCCAGGGATACCGACACCGCATCCTCTTGCGACACCTCCCAGGGCTGTTCACTTCTCCCAAATGCCTGCGTAGTTGAGCACCTTGTCGAGCGAGAGCGCATTGCGGTACAGGGCCTGGGAGATATTGCGCTCACCGTTGCCGCGCAGCAGGTTCAGCGCGAGTTGGCGTAGACAGGCGAAGACGCCGGGATTGCGGCGGATGCGGCTGGCGTCCTCAGCCATGGTGGTGTCGAGCACATGATGCAGGCTGTTCTCGATGCTCCAGTGTTTGCGTACGAGGCGGGCGAACTCACGGGCGGTCACCTTGGTGCTGCTGAGCGTGCTGAGGTAGTACGCCGGGGCCTGAGCGCGGGGGACGAAGCGAGCTGTGGCGGTATCAAACACCTCGGTGGTGCGGCGTACCTCGATGAGGGTAAGGAAGTGGTCGTGCCAGGGCTCCACGCCGCTGCCCGGGGGCAGTGCCCACACCCGCACCTCGCGCTGCTCGATTCGGTTGCGCTGCCCGACATCGCAGTCATAGGCGCAGTCGGCGGCCGGGCGTTGCTGCGCGTGTTTGTGCATGGCGTTATGCAGTCGGGGCTGGTTGGCTTTGAGCTGGCACAGCAAGTGCGCCCCAGCAGCTGTTACCTGATCAACTGTTTTTTTGCAGGTGTAGCGCGTCCAACGTGAAGATGCACCCGGCCAAATCCAGTTCTTCGATGAGCCGTTGCACGGCAGGAATCTCGTGGTCCTTGCCTTCGCCCTCGATGAGCACGTGCCCCAACACCAAGCGCTCATGGACTGCCAGCGCGCTGAGCACCTGAGCGGCCTTGCGATCCTCGAACTGGTCCAAGCTGCCGCGCAACGTCTTGCCGTCCATCGCCACGAGCGCACGCTGCACCGGCGCCTCGGGTGCGTCGCACAGTTGCTCCTCAGCCATCAAGCGCATTGCCTGCTCCAACTCTGCCGCATCGAGTCCCTGCAGGATCTTTCGTATCCCGGTGTAGGCCGGCGCGCGCCTCCAAGCGCTGCCAAATACCTCGTTGAGCCGCTGCCAGTGCGTGTCGATGAACAGGTGGATCTTGCGGTACGACGTCGCCCCGGAAGCCACCGCCAGCACGCAGTACAGCAGTGCGTGCACGAGGTCGTAGCGCTTGCCTTGTGCCCGGCGCGGGTCGCTCACCGTCGCCAGGCATTCCTTCAACGTCTTCATCCACTTGCCGTCATTGCATTACCAGCTCGCCATTATCCTTGGCAGAAGTGAACAGCCCTGCGACACCTCCAGGCAGCGCACCGGAAAATCTGCGTCGATCTTGCCCTGAGTGAAAAGCAGGTTCAGGGCTTCCAGGCGGCGGCCACCGGCGACGACCCCATAGCGCCCGGTGGGCTTGGACGCCTTCTTGCCCGAGAACTCGGCGCGCACGATGAGGTTTTGCAGCAGGCTCTGCGAGTAGATCAGCGCCGCCAACTCTTCGACACTGCGCGCCGGGGTTTTGCGGCGGACATTGAGGGCGTCGCGGAACAAGTGCTTCAGAGATACGGTTATCTCCCGGCCTTGCACCCGCTTGATCGCTTCGACAATCTGAGTTTGTTCAGAGAGATCCATGTGCTGCTCCAAAAAGGCCGGGACACGAGCCCGGCAATGAGGGTGCGAACCAGCCGGGAGAGCGCCCGGCGCGCCGGCCCTTGCTTTTGATAGAGCCGATGCCTAAATATATCGCATGCTGTCGGCTCGATGATAAATAGCAGTGAACTCTTACAAGTCAAACGATATTGAACTGTCTTTAATGGGCATTTGGCCTATATTTGAGCCATGGAAGCAGCCAAGACATCACACGCCAGCCTGAAGTTTTGCTGAGTCCTATCCGCAACTTTCTGCTTGGAGATTTCCAAATGGCTCACTTGATCGACACCACTACCGGCCGCGCCGCTATCGCTTTCGTCGGAGAGGCCCCCTGGCACAAGCTGGGGCAGCGCCTGACGGCCGGCGCCGATCTCGAAACGTGGCACCGCGAAGCCGGGCTGGCCTACAGCGTGGAGCGCACGCCCGTCCTGTTCCAGCGCGCCCATGCCGGCGCCGCCGACCGCAACGAGGCGATGGAAGGGCGGGACGTGCTCTATCGCTCCGACACGGGCGCCGCGCTCAGCGTCGTGAGCGGCGGCTATCAGGTCGTGCAACCGGGTGAGGTGCTGGACTTCTTCGGCAAGCTGGCGGAAGCCGGCGGCTTCGTGCTGGAGACGGCCGGCGCCCTTTCACACGGCAAGCGGGTGTGGGGGCTGGCGCGTGTGAACGACGGCGCGCCTGTCGTTGGGCAGGACACGGTGCGCCCGTATCTGCTGCTGGCGACCTCCTATGACGGCACGATGGCCACCACCGCCAAGTTCACCGCAATCCGCGTGGTCTGCAACAACACGCTGACCATGGCCGCGGGTTCTGAAACTGGTGTGCAGTCCGAGCAGGACACCACGGAAGGCCCGGTTGTGCAGTGCGTGCGCGTGCCGCACATGAAGAAGTTCGACGCGGGCGCCGTGCGCCAGCAACTCGGCATCGTGCTCACCGCGTGGGATCGCTGGCTGGTGCAGGCGCGGCTGCTGGCCCAGGTGGACGTGACGGAGGCGCAGGCCGACAAGTTCGCGGCCGACCTGCTGCTGTCGGTCCAGGCCGCGCCCAAGGGCCGGCCGCTGTCCGACGTGCGCGCGAGCCGCAGCTACAAGCGGCTGATGGACCTGTTCGGCGGCGCGCAGATCGGCGCCGACCTCTGCGGCACGCGCAGCGCGTGGGCGCTTCTCAACGCCGTCACCGACTACGTGGACCACGAGCGCGGGCGCAGCGACGACACGCGCATGACCAGCGCATGGTTCGGCGCCGGCGAGGGGCTGAAGCTGCGTGCGTGGGAGGCGGTGCGTGCCCTGGCCCAGCAAGCCGGCGCTATCGCGGCCTGACGCCTGCGGGGCCGGCGCCACACCGGCCCCCTCAGCACAGCCCATCGCAGGAGCAACAGCATGCGAACTGAGCTCGAATCGAGCGCGGTGCCGGTGCGCTTCCTGGCACTGGAGCACCTGCGCGTGATCCTGGGCAGTGCCGCCATGTTCGCCAGGAACACGGCACTGCGGCGCGCGGGGTGGCTGCCTGCGGCCATCACCGGCAGCGCACCGCGCCGCAAGGGCGGCGAGGTCGGGCGCTGGGAGGACTGCCGCGAGTTCCGCCGCTTTGGCGATGAAGCCCGCCGCCTCCTGGCAGCGGGCGACCGAAGCGCCGCTGCCGACGCCCTCAGCAAGCTGGCTGACCTCCAGCGCACCGCGGAACGCTGACCATGGACACCCTGACCGATCTTCACCAGCGGGCCGAGGCCGAGCGTGCGCTGCTGGCGCAGTTCAGCCCGATGGAGCTTGGCCGCATCGCGCTGGGCTCTCCTTCCCTTGTCTCCATCACCCACCACCTGGAGCAGCCATGAACACCGATCCTGTACTTGCCGGCTTCGACAGGTTCATGACCGCCGTGCGCGGTATCGACGCCCGGCACATTGCCCAAGCGCTCAACGCGTTCACGCCTGGCACGGACTGGCGCGGCTGCTCGAAGTACCGCATGGCCGAGTGCTACGGGATGGCGGTGGCGGACTGCAGCCCGGGCGTGTTCGATCTCGCCGCGGCGGCCCTGCGCACCCTGGATCTCGCCGCGCTGTCGATGCGGGCGCAGGCCTGCGCCGAGGGGCGCGCGGGTTGGAGTGGCCTCGATCCCTGGAAAGCCACGCCGCCGGCGGCCACCACGGCCGAGATCGCAGCCGAGGTCTTCAAGGCCCCGCTGCTTGCCAGCGTGCGGCAAGAGCTGCACGACGTGTCGCGCTCGCTGCTGCGCACCGAGGACAAGCTGCGCGAAGCCCAGCAGCAGGTGAAAGACCTGCAGGAGCACAACGCCGCGCTGCTGGCGCTGGTGGAGCAGGCGGCCGCCCCGGGCGGCATCGGCGAGCATGAATTCGCCCGCCCCGGCGGCTGGCGCGAGCGGGCGCTGCGCGCTATCCCCGCGCCTGGTGCCCTGGCCGGGACGCACGAGGACCACGCGCCAGCCTGACCTGACCTTCTTCACCGGGGAGCGCCATGTACTACATCGAGAAATACCGGGGCACCGACAGCCCGGAGACGGATAACAACCGGCACAGCTGGGAAGCGGCTTTAGGCCTGAAGTCCGGCCGCTCCTACTTTGATGCGCAAGACGACGACGAAGCGCGCGAGAAGTTCGACGCCGAGCTCAAGCGCACGCGCTGCGGCTTCTTCCGCCTGTCGTGCTTCGCTGGCTTCGGCTACGGCATCCATGCACGGCAAGTCACGACCAAGGACTTCAGCAATCCCCACGCCGCGCCCGGTGCTGCTGGAGCCGGGCACCAGGCCGGCAGGAGAAAAGAAACATGAACGCCAGCCTCCCAGGTGCCACAGGCCAGTGCTGCCGTTGCCAGCACTGGCAGCGCCGCGGCGGCACGCTGGCGCCGGCGGCCATGGGCTGCAGGGCCTTCGAGCGCGAGCAGCCCGAGCGCACCGCAGCGCTGCTCGCTACCGTGGCCGTGGAGCGCTCCAGCCGCGGGGTCTGCCCCGTGTGCGAGCCGCTGCCCGACGAGCCTGATTCCTTCATCGCGCGGGATCTGCCGCTGGTGTCCGCGTCCGCCTTGCCTTCCACAGATATAGAAAGGCTCTGAAATGGCGTCATCCACTTCAACGACTGCGTGCAGCGCTTTCCGGCCGCCGTGCGCGGCATCGCAGGCACTGCCCGCCCGGCATGCTGCCTTGACCGATTCTGCGCACGCCGTGGGCACCCGCTCTGCGCAAGTCTGCTTGGTGTCTCACCAAGAGTTCCGGCAGGCACTGCGGCGGGCTGGCCACGGGCTCGCCGCAGCCCTTGCCTACCGCTACGACGCGCGGTGCGATGAAACCGTCTGGACGGTCAACGGCCAGCCCATTGGGCTGACGGTGGGCCGCGTTGGCTCCACCAGCGCCTGTTATCTCGCAGCACTGCCAAGCACCGATCTGTTTTCAACCGGAGCCAGCAATGGATGAAGAATCAACCATGAGAGACAACGGCGACAAACACCGGTTGCAGCGCCTTGAAGCACTGTACGAGGCCGTGTGCAACTGGGCCGGCGAGCGCGAGGTGCGCCACCCCAGCGACGGTGCACTGCTCAAGGCCTTGTGGACCTTCGATGGCGACTACACAGGGCCATGCCCGGGATGCGATGCCGAGTGCGACGAGCCCTGCGCGCAAGCGTGCAGCGTGGCTGAAGCGCACGCGCGCATCGACGCCGAGGTGCGTTCACGGGAGCAGGCAATCCGCGCCGAGCAGCAGGCCCGGGACGGACTGCACACGGCCGCACGCACGGCCTTGCTGGCGCTGCAGGATGACGAAGCCGGCGAAGCCATGCGCCGCCTTGCGGTGGTGCTGCTGCGCGGCGC
This sequence comes from Azohydromonas caseinilytica, assembly GCF_012927045.1. Lineage (GTDB taxonomy): Bacteria > Pseudomonadota > Gammaproteobacteria > Burkholderiales > Burkholderiaceae_C > Azohydromonas > Azohydromonas caseinilytica. The sequence continues at coordinate 116,336 of NZ_JABBFW010000014.1, forward strand.
ATTGAAGCCTGCCGCGCGCCAGCGGCGCAGCGCCGCTCATGCCGACCCGCAGTTGCAGCCGCTGCTCGCCGTGCGCGACGTGCTGGCCGAGCGCCAGCGGCAGCTCGATGTCGAGGGCTGGACACCGGAGCACGACGACCAGTACACCGAGGGAGAGCTCGCGGTGGCCGCCGCCTGCTACGCCGCCAGCAGCATCGACCCAGACGAGGTGGCGAAGGAGCCGCCACGGCTTTGGCCCCTGCCGGCGCAGTGGTGGAAGCCTTCGACCGCGGAGCGGATGTTGGAAATGGCGGGTGGGCTGCTGCTGGCAGAGATGGAGCGGCGCCGGCGCATGCGCCTCACTTTTACTGACAGCGAAGAGGAGCGGCCGTGAGCATTCCAGCCAGCACAGGTACGCTTTCCGCACAGACTGAATAAAGGACAACGATGGTGAAAGTTTCGATGACGGCTGAAGCAAACAGCGTTTAACTTGCTGCCCACGAGCACTGCGCAACCAGATTGTGGAGATTACTCAATGCCTACCATCGAACTTTCGACCGTCGCTTTTTACGCGGGACTCCGGCCTAGATCACTGTCTTTGTGGGCCTGCTCCGTGCCATTGATCAAACATGTGCCGGGCGCGTTGACGGCCATTTATGGCGCCAAGAGCAAGCCAGAAGCATTCATGGCGGCGAGTGATTATGCCCAGCGCAACGGGTTTCAATATACGGTGATCGATTTCATTGTGAATCTTGAGAAAAGGCCCAGTCCGGTGATGAAGCCCGATGAGCTGGAGCGCTTTGACTTTCTGAACATGTCGCGCATGGCGTCTGCCATGAATGAGCCGATCGGCGAGTGGATTTGTGCCGAATTGGCGCCTGGTGACAGCCGCGCCAAGCTGCTCAACGAGATGCCGCTCCAGCAAGCCTTGAGGCAGGATCCGTCGCTCCTGGGCGTCTTGTTGGAATCCCCCGCCTGTCGCCATTTGAAGTTGATTGCTTGTCCAGCTCAAACGAAGCTTGGACTCCAGCCTCTCAGAGTTGGCGTGGTACCTTTTCGGCACTGGTTGGCAATTCAAGAAGCAACCTGCCGTCTGGACCCGACAGTGCACATCACCGTTGAGCCTCCAGATCCTGCAGCTGCCAAGTTGGTCGAGGCGTCCTCAAGGGCGGCTGCTGCACCCAAGCCATGAAAACCTGGCCTGCACTGACCCATGCGCGCGGACTACGGGTTATCGTGCCCTGACATAGGCGACATTGCGGCAGAGGCGGCCAGCGGCTGTCGCGCGTAGACCGAGTTCACCATGCGCGGCTGCAGGCAGGACTGGTGCGCGAGGCCGCCCGGCCGACTGGTCTTTGGCCGACTTCTGGGATTGGCTCACGGCGCCGCTGGTGGCGATGGCGCTTGAGCGTCAATTGCGCGCACCGCGGCTGCTGAGATACAGCGATGCGGACTGGATCGACGCCGCGGCAATGTCGAAATGAATTACCGTATGCGTAGCAATCGCACGTCGCGACGCTGGGTGCATACTTTCTGGGTGCCTATTTCGTCAGCCAATCCGCATATGCATTCACGTCGATCATCGGGACCGTGCCGCTGAACTGCAGCATCGAAATCAACTTGAAGAGAAACGCGGTCGCAGGTTTGCCCTCGCGCGTGAATTCGTACTTGCTATTCGCGGCCTCCCAAACAAAGTGTCCGTGCGCAGCCACGCACCCAATGTCCAAGCGGTCCACTTCAACGTTGCCGTCACCTAACGCCTTCCACAACGCGTCGCCGCAGCAAGGCGTCCAATCGCTCTCAAACGTCAGGATACCGCCCAGGATAGGGATCAGCGGCTTTGGTGGGTAGATTCCCTTTGCATACGGTATCGGAAGGCTCGTGCGGTGCAGCCTCCGCACCGTCGCTACCTTTTGCCGCGCATACGTTACATGCTGCGCGTTGATGGTCTGCTTCGCCTCGAAAACCGCGTAGACACTCTCCGCCGGGACAATCGTCTGCCCCTCGTACTGGAAAATGAACGGCGAATACTGCCTGTCGTAGACCACGACATCGATCTGCTCGCTGAAGGTGCCCTTGCTATCGACCACGAATGCTTTGTCAGCCCGGTAGCGTTCGGGAAGATACTTGGCAAGCATCTCGAGCCAGACAGCCTCGCTCGCGTCCCCCTTCGTCCCAGGATGGGCAAATGACTTGCGCGCAATATGCAGCCGGTGCTGAATGTCGTCATGCAGATTGGCCAGCAGAACTGGCAGTGACCAGCCGCTCATGGCCTATGCTCCTCGAACGGCGGTGTTGGATGCATATGCTGTGCGATCTCCAACGCCCGTGCGGAGTCAATCCCACGCGCGGGATATGCATCAAGGACGATGGCCGGAAGAAGGCGCTGCGTCAAATCGGAGAACGTGAACCCGTGGTTGCGGGCAGCTGTATTGCCGGTCGCGGCAGCCAGGGCATCGATGTCCGGACCGGATAAGAGGCTGCTGAGCCACTTGTCCAACAGATGGCGACGCTGCTCTCGAGTTGGACGGCCGAAGTGCATGACGTCAGCCGCGCGCCGACGCACCGCCGGATCTAGCGCGGTGAGTCGGTTCGTGCACATGATGACGGCCGCAGGAAGGCGGCCGTTGGCCATTCGATCGATGCCACGGATGAACGCGTTGACGCCTGCACGGTCCTCGTGATGCATCTGCTGCGTCTCGCGAGATTGCGCCAGCGCATCAGCTTCGTCCACCAGCAAGATGACGCCGCCACGTGCTGCCCCGCTCGTCGACTTGTACTTGGCCGCCTGCGCGCAGGCATGCTCAAAGGCCGAACTGATCAGCTGCGTCATCTCACCCACACGCCCTTGGCCGCGCGAAGACAGGCTCAGCGGCAGCAGCGTGATGTCGATGTCCTCTTGCCTGGCCACCAAATCACCAACGGTTTCGGCCAGTTCAGTCTTGCCGGAACCGACATCCCCAGCCAGCACCACCAGCGGCGGCCGACGCAGGACCACATCGACCAGCGCGGTCGCGCGGTGCTGATTGGCCCACTTCTGCAGCCCTGTCGGGTTGATCAGTACACCCAGCATGTTGGCCAAGCGCTTGATCTTGTCATCCATACCGACCAAACGTTCCAGACGCATGCGCGCGTCAGGGTCGGGGAGCATGGCCGGGCGCTCGAAAAGTCCCTGGGTTTGCGCGTGAGTCATCCGTAACTCCTGACGCTGTCGCGGCCAAGAGAACGGCCGCCAGAGCTGTAAGTTCTATCAGTCACAAAGTAGCCGTTCACGTTCGGTGCCTGCGCACCGGTGCGTTGCACGGCCAAGCTTTCTTTGAAATCCGCCTGCTGCTGGCTGTTCAGGCTGTCCCACTTCGCGCTGTAAGTGAGGTAGCTATAGAAGCTAGCGCCCGCTACATCAGCCCCGGGCCGCACCTTGCCAGGGTCGTCGTCTGCAGCATCGACGCCAGCAGCGAGATCTTGCGCCGTGTACCTCAACGTCGGCTCTATCCACTGGTCGTTGCGCTTGAAGCCATACATCACCGTACCCAGGTAACCGCAACGCAGGAGTTCAACGACCTCAGATTCGTAGCTGTCGATGTCCGCATCGCTGGGTTTGTCGTAAAGCCGCTGCATGCGTTTAAGGTCGGTCTTAACCTTGGCGGCAAGGTGACGCGCATGCACAACGGTAAAGGTTGCGGCCTCCGTGGCCGTGAAGCTGTAGCTCATCTGCTTGACTCCTCAGCCTTGGAAGGTCGAGCCGAGAACCTTTTGCCAATACCGCACGGTCAGTTCCTTGGTGGGCGCCGACAGTGCTGCGTCGATAGCGTCGCCCGCATCCAGCGCAGCATCGACAATGGCGTCGGCCTGCTCGGCCGTGTATAGCTTGGCAACGTTGTTGGTGGGATTGATCGGATCGAAGATCTGAACAACGTCGAAACACTTGCCGACGTCGGAGACGGGATAGTGGTCGGTGAAGACGATGCGCTGACGCAGGTTCGAACGAGCGATGTAGGTGAAAAACGCCTGCATTGCGTCGGGGTAGTCCGACAAGTCCTGGCCCTGGTCTGTCAAGTGCGCGAGGATGAGCTCGACCATGAAGGACTTGAAGCGAAAGCCCTCGCGCTCTTGCTTCATTCGGCGCGCCCAGAACTTCAGCAGGCGCGCAACCTGGGCAAAGTGAGTCTCCTGAGCGCGCTTGCGCTTGCGGATGAACTCCAGATGCAACGGGATGCTGGTCTCTAGAAAAGAGCCGTCCTCTTGGCTGACGAGGTTGCCTCGCCACGCAGAATCACCGGCATACAGCACCGGCACGACGTCGACGTCCAGCCCGGTACCCTTGAAGGATACGGTGACGGAGTATGTCTGCGGCTTGACTTGGTCCGGCGAAAAGTTGGGGAATGCCTTGCGCAACCGCTCGGCCAAGTATTCCAGCAACTGCTTGACGTCATGCGGCGCGTCTGAGCCGCTGATGTACACGGCCACGTCGATGTCGTTGAGCGTGCGCAGAGCTGTGCCCTTGGCCAAGCTACCCGACAACATCATCCTGCGCAGCGTGAAGTTGGGGTGCTCGTCCAGATAGGTTTCAAGCTTCTCGCGTAGGCGTCTGGCCTGCGCTCGGTATTCGTCAGCCTTGTCACGCGGAAGATTCACCCGTTCTTCGGCGAACCGGGCGATGGCACGGTGATCGACATGGGCCCTGCTCATCGGTCGTTTCTCTTCCTCAAGTCAGTGCTTGTGCGCCGAGCGCGATGCCTTCGCGCATACGGCATGAAAAGCCAGTTGTGAAAAAGTCCCGGCTTTCAAGCAGGCGATCCGTGGCAGGATTTCGCCATCTACATGCTTCATAGCGGATCAACCTCCCTGCCAGAACTTCGTGGGGTGCAGAGGGCCACGGTGCCTGTTGGCCTTTTGCATCGGTGTTCCCTGCTTCTTCGGTTGCCTGAATAAGTACTTTATTCAGGCTCCTGTTGCGAAACGTTAGAAACGTTACGACAAATGATAGCCTCGAAGCATGTCTTTGGAGCACAGGGCGGTTCGCGGTAAGCGGATTTCTCGTGAATGTGTGAAGCCGGGGCTGATTGCATAGCGGAGTTGATGGACTCTGCCGCGGTAGCGGCGCTGTGCACCTGGCACAAGGGGCTGTCGGCGCGCGAAGCGGTCGAGTAGTACCTGCCTCAAACACTGGTTGATGGCGCATCGGCGCGCGGCGTGCTCGGCAGCATCCGGCGCCAGCTGCAGCGTTTGGCGCGCTCGCGCTCGCGCCAGCGGCCGGACCTGGCCGAAACCTTCGCCGTGGAGCGCCGTTGCGCACGTTGCCTCCGCCGCAGCCCCTCATCGGCGACCGCGTCGAGCACTGGCTGCCCACGCGCATCGCCGCCGCGCTGCAGTCGGAGGGCATCGAGACGCTGGCGGCACAGACGCTGCGCGTGCCGCGGCTGCCGGCGCTGGTGGACGGCCGTGCCCGGGCTGGGCGCCACTGGCGTACGCCAAGTGGAGGCCTTCTTCGCCGCGCACCCCGGGCTCTCCGAGCGCGCCCGCACGCTGGTGGCGGTGCCGCCCACGGACGTGCAGCCGTGGGAACGCATCGCGTTGCCGCAGGAGCTCGACGGCTCGCAGGGGCGCTTCCGCGCCCCGCGGGAGAGCTGTGTGCTCGACGCCCGCGACGACTACGCCGCGGTGCAGGCCTGGCTGCAGCGCCACGAGTCCGAGGTCACGCGCCGGGCTCACCGCCGCGCTGCTGGCCTTCACGTTTGCCGCTGTCTGGTTCGTGAGCACCGCCATGGCGGCGCACCTGCCGCGGATACTGCAGGCCGTCGGCGCCAGCCTCGCGGTGGCGGTCGGCGTGGGCGCCCTGGTGGGGCCGGCCCAGGTGGCCGGACGGATCTTCGAGTTCAGCGTGCTGCGCAAGGTGCACCCGCTGCTGTCGGCCCGGCTGGCCGCCCTGGCGCATCCGCTGGGGGCTGCCATCTTGCTGACGGCCGGCGCGTCGATGGCGCCGGTGTTCGCGCTGCTGCACGGCGCGGGCAACGGCATCCTGACCATCGCCATGGGAACGCTGCCGCTGGTGCTGTTCGGCTCCCGCGGCTATGGCGCGCGCCAGGGCTGGATCATGATGCCCGCGCGCTGCGTGCAGGCGCTCGCGCCCTTGCTGTTCGGGCTGGCGCTGGACGGCTGGGGTGCCGCGTCGCTGTGGCTGTCGGCCGCGCTGGGGCTGTGCGCCTTCGGCGCCTTGATGTTGCTGCGTGCGCCGGCTTCGCCTTCCCCGGCCCTGGCCCCCGCCCGCCCCGACACTGCCCGGGGCTGCGGGCGCTGAACGCCGCAGTCCTTCACCGCAAGAACATCACCATGTCCCTGAACGATCCCCTGGCGCTGCTCGAAGCTGCGCCGCGCTTTCTCTTCTTCACCGGCAAGGGGGGCGTGGGCAAGACCTCGCTGGCCTGTGCCTGCGCGCTGGCCCTGGTGGACGCGCGACGGCGGGTGCTGCTCGTGAGCACCGACCCGGCCTCCAACTTCGACGAGATGCTCGCCACGCCACTGGGGCGCGTGCCGACAGACGTGGCCGGCGCGCCGGGGCTGCAGGCCCTCAACATCGACCCGGAAGCCGCGGCCGAGGCCTACCGGCTGCGCGTGATCGCGCAGATGGCCCTCGAGAGCACCGAGGTACAGCGCGGCAAGGTGCGCGAGCAGCTTTCCGGCGCCTGCACCACCGAGATCGCAGCCTTCGACGAGTTCGTGGGGCTGCTCGCGGGCGACGCCGAGGGCTTCGACCACGTCATCTTCGATACCGCCCCTACCGGCCACACGCTGCGGCTGCTGAGCCTGCCCAAGGCCTGGACCGGTTTCCTGGAGGGCAACGACCGCGGCGCCTCGTGCCTGGGGCCGCACTCGGGGCTGAAGATGCAGGAGATGCGGTTTCGCGAGGCGATGACGGCGCTCGGGGATGCACGGCGCACGCGCGTCGTGCTGGTGACCCGGCCTGACGCGCCGGCGCTGAAGGAGGCCGCGCGAACCCGTACGGAACTGGTGGAGCTGGGACTCGCGAACCAGTGGCTCGTCGTCAACGGTGTCTTCACGGAAGCACCGGGCGACGATGCGGTGGCCGCGGCGCTGTGGTCCCAGCAGCAGGCGGCACTCGCTGCCCTGCCCGAAGCCCTGCAGGGACTGCGGCAAAGCCTCGTGCCGCTGCGGGGCTTCGACATGGTTGGCCTGGCGGCCCTGCGCGCGCTGCTGGCTGGCGGCACCGAGCCGCCCACGGTGCGCAGCGGTGAGCCGGACTCCGTGGGATGCCACGGGCGCCTACCACCGGCAGATGCTGCGCGACTTCAAGGGCGCGGCCAGCACGCGCGTGGTCACGCCGCTGATGCGGCTGCAGGACCCCGACTACACCCGCATCGTGCTGGTCACGCTGCCGGAGACCACGCCGGTGTCCGAAGCGGCTGCGCTGCAGGAGGACCTGAAGCGCGCGCGCATCGAGCCCTTCGCCTGGGTCGTCAACCGCAGCCTGGCGACCTCGGGGACCACTTCGCCCGTGCTGGCCGCCCGGATAGCCGGCGAGATGCAGCAAGTGCGCCGGGTCGCAAGCTCGCTGGCCCAGCGGACATTCGTCGTGCCCTGGCGCCAGGAGCCGCCGGTCGGCATCCAGGCGCTCGGGCAACTCGACGAGAAACCGGCCAGCGCGTAGTCGTGGTCGATTTCCAAGGCAGGACGGCCGGCACGGGGCTGTTGCTGCGCACCGCCTGTCGTCGGCACGCCCCGTGGTCGCGGCAACCGAAGGGACTTCGGGTTCTCATTTCAAAAACAATTCCAGTATGATGGAATCATGGAAGAGAAAGACGTCGTCCGCTCCCTTGCCGCGCTGGCCCAGTCGGCACGGCTGCAGATATTCCGCAGCCTGGTGGTCGCGGGCCATGCGGGCATGACGCCCGGTGCGATGGCCGAGGCGCTGCAGCTGCCGGCATCCACGCTGTCGTTCCACCTCAAGGAGCTCACCAACGCCGGTCTGGTGAGCCAGGAGCGCGAGGGCCGCAACCTGATCTACCGCGCCGCGTTCGGGCACATGAACGCGCTGCTGGCCTACCTCACCGAGAACTGCTGCCAGGGTGCCCAGGAGTGCGTGCCGGCGGCGCAAGGCTGTTCCAACTGCTGATTTCCAAGACCCACCGGGAGAGCTGCTCAATGAAGCGTTTTCACGTCCACCTGCACGTCGATGACCTGGCCAGGAGCATCGCCTTCTATTCCAGGCTCTTCGCCGCCGAGCCCGCGCGTGTCGAGAGCGACTACGCCAAGTGGATGCTCGACGACCCGGCCGTGAACTTCGCCATCTCCACGCGCGGCCAGGCCGGCGCCATCGATCACCTGGGCTTCCAGACGGACGATCCGGAGGAACTGGCCGCCATGAAAGCCCGTGCCGAGGCCGCCGACATGGCGCTGCTCGACGAGGGGGCGACCACCTGCTGTTACGCGCGCAGCGAGAAGCACTGGATCACGGACCCGCAGGGGATCGCCTGGGAGCACTTCCACACCCTGGGCAGCATCCCCGTGTTCCGCGAGGGGGAAGGCGCCGACACCGGGGCCTGCTGCACGCCGGCAACGCCCGCTGCCGAGCCCGCGCCGGCCGCCAGTTGCGCGCCGCGCGGCAAGCCAATCGGCATCCCGGTGAAGTCCTCCACCAGCTCCTGCTGCTGAGAGGCCGGCCATGGACACCAAGGTGTACAACGCGCTGTTCATCTGCACGGGCAACTCCGCACGCTCGATCATGGCCGAGGGGCTGCTCAACCACTTCGGGCGCGGGCGCTTTCGCGCCTATTCCGCAGGCAGTCATCCCGCCGGTGCCGTGAACCCGCTGGCCTTGGCGCTGCTGCACAAGTGGCACATCCCGACCGACGGCTTTCGCAGCAAGTCCTGGAACGAGTTTGCTGCGGCCGGTGCGCCCGAAATGGACTTCGTCTTCACGGTCTGCGACAAGGCCGCCGGCGAGGTCTGTCCCCTGTGGCCGGGCCAGCCCATGACAGCGCACTGGGGCGTGGCCGACCCGGCCACGGTCGAGGGTCCTGATGAGGTCCGTGCCCGCGCCTTCCTGGATGCCGCCACGGTGCTCAAGCGCCGTATCGAGCTGATGCTCGCGCTGCCCTTGCAGTCGCTGGCCCGCATGTCGCTGCAGCGCGAGATCGAGCGCATCGGCAAGTCCGGCGCTGCCTGAGCCTCGCACTTCGGCCCCGCGCTGTTCGCTGCGGGGCCGGCTTTTTTCCGACGCATTCCAAGCTGCCTGGTTCTTCGATGACCACCCACGTACTGATCCTGTGCACCCACAACTCCGCACGCAGCGTGCTGAGCGAAGGGATGCTCAACCACCTGGCCGCCAAGCTCGGCCGTGACGTGCGCGCCCACAGCGCCGGCAGCGCCCCGAGCGGGCGCATCAACCCGTTTGCTCTTGAAGCGCTGCAGAACGCCGGCATCGACACCAGTGCCTACCGCAGCAAGAGCTGGGACGAGTTCTCGGCGGGCAGCGCGCCGGCGCTGTCCATCGTCATCACCGTGTGCGACAGCGCCGCGGCGGAGGCCTGCCCGGTGTTCTTCGGCGCCAACGGCCAGCCCGTGAAGGTGCACTGGGGCTACCCCGACCCGTCCAATGCCGAGGGCGGCGACGAGGGCAAGCGCCGCGCCTTCGAGCTCACGCGCCAAGCCATCGGCTACCGGATGCTGCAGCTGCTGGCGCTGCCGCTGCAGACCATGGACCGCGACGCGCTGCAGGCCGCGCTCATCGAGATCGGCCGCAGCTGAGTGAGAGACCGACCATGAACAACACCCGAACCGTACCGGCCGCGCAGGCGGCCCGGGCTGCCGCACCGGCGCCCATGAGCGTCTTCGAGCGCTGGCTCACCCTCTGGGTCTTTCTGTGCATCGTCGCCGGCATCGCGCTGGGGCAACTGCTGCCCGGACCGTTCCAGGCCATCGGCCGCGTGGAAGTGGCCCAGGTCAACCTGCCCGTGGGCGCGCTGATCTGGATCATGATCATCCCGATGCTGCTGAAGGTGGATTTCACCTCGCTGCACCAGGTGAGCCAGCACTGGAAGGGCATCGGCGTCACGCTGTTCGTGAACTGGGCCGTGAAGCCCTTCTCGATGGCGCTGCTGGGCTGGATCTTCGTGCGCCACCTCTTCGCGCCGTACCTGCCCGCCGAGCAGCTCGACAGCTACATCGCGGGCCTGATTCTGCTGGCCGCGGCGCCCTGCACGGCCATGGTGTTCGTGTGGAGCCGGCTCACCGGCGGCCACCCGCTGTTCACGCTGTCGCAGGTGGCACTGAACGACACCATCATGGTGTTCGCCTTCGCGCCCATCGTGGCGCTGCTGCTCGGGCTGTCCTCCATCACCGTGCCCTGGGACACGCTCATCACCTCGGTGGTGCTCTACATCGTGATCCCGGTGATCGTGGCGCAGCTCTGGCGCCGGGCACTGCTCAGAAAAGGCCAGGCCGCCTTCGACGCCACGCTGGCGAAGATCGGCCCCTGGTCCATCACCGCGCTGCTGGCCACGCTGGTGTTGCTCTTTGCCTTCCAGGGCGAGGCGATCCTCAAGCAGCCGCTGGTGATCGCCATGCTGGCCGTGCCCATCCTGATCCAGGTCTTCTTCAACTCGGCGCTGGCGTACTGGCTCAACCGCAAGGTGGGCGAGTCGCACAGCGTGGCCTGTCCCTCGGCGCTCATTGGCGCCAGCAACTTCTTCGAGTTGGCGGTGGCCGCGGCGATCAGCCTCTTCGGCTTCGAGTCCGGGGCAGCCCTGGCCACCGTGGTGGGCGTGCTCATCGAGGTACCGGTGATGCTGCTGGTGGTGCGCATCGTCAACCAGAGCAAGGGCTGGTACGAGGCCGGTGCACGCGGGGGCTGAGGCCAAAGATGCGTTCCACGCGAGGCGGCTTGGCGTCCGCCTCGCGCTCATGCCGCGCGTACATCGCATCGGAGGTGGCCTGATGACAGGCGCGGCATATCGACATCGTCGCGCTGGAGCTTGTTGCCGGCCTCTTGGGTGCAGTGCCGACTGGCGCCGGGGCCCTTGAGGCATCGGCGGCCTGCGCACAATGACCCATGAAAACGTTCCTGCTGTACGTCGCCACGGCGCTGGCCGAGATCGTCGGCTGCTACCTGCCGTACCTGTGGCTCAAGCAAGGGCGCACCGCCTGGCTGCTGCTGCCTGCCGCCGCGAGCCTGGCACTGTTCGCATGGCTGCTCACGCTGCACGACACGGCTGCGGGACGCGTCTACGCGGCCTACGGCGGTGTCTACATCGGCGTGGCGCTCTTGTGGCTGTGGGTCGTTGACCAGATCCGCCCGACAGCCTGGGACCTGGCCGGCGTTGCCGTGGCGTTGGCTGGCATGGGCATCATCATGTTCCAACCAGACCGGTAGGACTCCAACAGGCGACCCGGTTCGGCCAGCCCCATCCCCAATATCGAATCGACCCATGACCGACGTCACCATCTTCCACAACCCCGCCTGCGGTACCTCGCGCAACACGCTGGCGCTCATCCGCCATGCCGGCATCGAGCCGACCGTTGTCGAGTACTTGAAGACGCCGCCCACCAAGGAGCAACTGCGCGAGCTGGTGGCGGCCACGGGCCAGGGTATGCGCGCGCTGCTGCGCGAGAAGGGCACGCCGTACGCGGAGCTGGGCTTGGCCGACCCCAAGTGGAGCGACGAGCAGTTGCTCGACTTCATCGTGCAGCATCCCATCCTGATGAACCGCCCGCTGGTCGTGACGCCTCTGGGCGCCAAGCTGTGCCGCCCGTCCGAAGCGGTGCTGGAGCTGCTGCCGGTGGGCCAGCTGCCACCCTTCACGAAGGAAGACGGTGAAGTGGTGCAGGACAGCGGGGTGCGCCGTGGCTGAGCTGGACCAGACGTTTCCTGCACTGGACGCCTCGCTGTTCCGCGTGCCGACTGTCGAGCAGTTGCAGGTGCGCGAGCCCTCGCGCCACGCGCCGCGCTTTCTGATGCTCTACGGCTCGCTGCGCGAGCGCTCGTACAGCCGGCTGCTGACGTTCGAGGCGGCGCGGCTGCTGCAGGCCATGGGCGGCGAGGTGCGCATATTCGACCCCACGGGGCTGCCGCTGCCTGACGGCGCCCCGGACACGCATCCCAAGGTCCAGGAGCTTCGGGAGCTCGCGGCCTGGTCCGAGGGCATGGTGTGGTGCTCGCCGGAGCGCCATGGCGCGATGACCGGCATCATGAAGGCGCAGATCGACTGGATACCGCTGTCGGTCGGCGCGGTGCGACCGACGCAGGGCAAGACGCTGGCGGTGATGGAAGTCTCAGGGGGCAGCCAGTCCTTCAACGCCGTCAACCAGATGCGCGTGCTCGGGCGCTGGATGCGCATGATCACCATCCCCAACCAGAGCTCGGTGGCCAAGGCCTTCAACGAGTTCACCGAGGACGGCCGCATGAAGCCCTCGGCGTTCTACGACCGGGTGGTGGACGTGATGGAGGAGCTGTTCAAGTTCACGCTGCTCATCCGCGACGTCGCGCCGTACCTGGTGGACCGCTACAGCGAGCGCAAGGAGAGCGCCGAAGAACTCTCCAAGCGCGTCAACCAGCGCGCCATCTAAGCCTTTGCGCCAGTTTCCGCTGCACGATGCCGCTTTGGCATCGAACTGCATGCACAGTCGCTGCTGCATGACGCTGCCGAGTTACCACGAAGGAGGCTGACCGGGAGAACTCATGCGGGGCCGCTCAACGCGGCTCTGGCCCGTCCCCGTGCCGATGGGCGCCTTTGACATGGCTGTGTGGCCGCGACCCCGGTTCTGCCGTCTGGCTGGCCGCCTGGGCCAATTCATTGAGGATGCCGCAATCCCGGGCTGGCTGGCCCTGATTGCATAGCCGGCGCAATTCCTTGAGCTCCTTTTGCAGCGTGCGCAGCTGTTGGATGCGGCGCTCGACATGGCCGATGTGCTCGTCCAGCAGCGCGTTGACCTCGCCGCAGTTGTCATGCGGCGCGTCCTTGTAGTGCAGCAGCACCCGGATCTCGTCGAGCGTCATGTCCAGCGAGCGGCAGTGCCGGATGAATGCCAGCCGCTCCACGTGCCCGGTGTCATAGACCCGGTAGTTGCCGCTCGTGCGCGGCGGCAGGGGTAACAGCCCTTCGCGCTCGTAGAAACGGATCGTCTCCACCTGAATGCCTGTCGTGTTGGCCAGCTCACCGATCTTCAAGACCTGCTCCGTTGCTACCCTGCCACGAACTAGGCAGGCTATTGAACTCTAGACGAACTACAGGGTTTGAGAACGGCCTTGAGCCGCAAACCACTTTTTCGCGTCTTGCTTGGCCCATCCTGCCAGAGGGGCCCGGACGTTTCTGTTCGAAGCCACTGAGGCACGGATCGAGGCGGACTGCGAGGCGGCTTTACCCTGAAGTTTGAAAGGGAATCGAGCCTTGCCTTGACTCTGTAGCTACTTCACCGTTTGCAATGCTATGGAGCCCCGCTCAGAGCCATTTGAGAATGAAGACCGATCAAGCAAGCATCGCAGGAAACACAGCAGGCGTCGCCGTTGCCCATCTCCCGCCCACTGACGAAGGTGGCAGCTTGGCTGTCTTCCTAATCCCGAACATGGATTGCCACTCGGAAGAGCGCGCCATCCGGGATCGACTCGCGAGCCTGGCGCAGATCCAGTCCCTGTCCTTCGACTTGCCAGGGCGCCGACTCACCGTGAGCCACTCGCTGCCATCGCCGCAGCCGCTCGTCGAGGCGCTGCACGAGATCGGCATGCAGGCGTCGCTGGAGCAGGCACCGGCTGCAGATACCGGTGGCGGCTCATGTGGTGCGTCCTGCGCTTCCTCCTGCGGTGGCTCGGCAGCAACGTTGTCCGAGGACGTCTTCACCATCCCGAACATGGACTGCCGCTCGGAAGAAGCGGCCATTCGTGAACGGCTGGGCAAGCTGGCACAGGTCCAGGCCTTGTCCTTCGACTTGCCGGGCCGCCGCCTCACCGTGACCCACTCGCTCGCATCGCCGCAACCATTGGTCGAGGCGCTGCACGAGATCGGCATGCACGCATCCCTGGGTGTGGTGGCTGCAGGAACCGACAGCGGCTCATGTGGCGCCACCTGCGGTTCGGCGTGCGGCGGCTCACCAGCAACGTTGTCCAAGGACGTCTTCACGATCCCGAACATGGATTGCCGCTCCGAGGAGGCCGCAATCCGCCACCGCCTGGGCCAACTCCAGGGCGTCGAGGCGATGGAGTTCGACCTTGCTGCCCATCGGTTGTCAGTGGCGCACGCCCTGCCTTCGGTGCAGCCGATCCTGGCGGCGTTGGAGGCGATCGGCATGCGCGCCTCGTTGGGCGAGGAAGCCGCAGCGCCCAAGGCCAGCGATCATGAAGCGCAAGCCGCGAGTTGTGGCCCCTGTGGCAAGCCTGTGGCCAGCCCCGGGCCTGCGGCCACCGGCAACACGCTGCAGTTGCTGATTACGAACATGGACTGCCCGACCGAGGAGGCGTTGATCCGCAAGCGCCTGGGCAAGGTCAGTGGAGTCGACCGGCTGGACTTCGACCTGATGAACCGCCGCCTGGCGGTGCAGCACCGGTTGCCTGACACCACGCCGGTGCTGTCGGCCCTGCGCGAGATCGGCATGGATGCCACGGTCGAGCGGGAGGCTGGACCGAGCCCGAAGGGGCAGGCGACCTACCTGATCGAGAAGATGGACTGCCCCACCGAGGAGGCGTTGCTGCGCAAGGCGCTGCAGGGCATGCCTGGGGTCAGCAGCCTGCAGTTCGACCTGATGAGCCGCACGCTCACGGTCAGCCACGAATTGCCGGATGAGGCGCCGATCACGGCCGCCATCGAGCGGCTGGGGATGTCACCCGTGCTGCGCGACCGCAGCCAGCCGGCTCCGGCCGTGACACGTGAGTTCGGCACGGGCATCTCCAAGGCCCAGTGGGCACGGATGGGTGCCGCCGGCGTCCTGGCCATTGGTGCGGAAGCGATGGCCTTTGCCGGCCTGGGAGAGTCGTCCTGGCCGGTGGTGGGGGCGGCGCTGGCCGCGATCGCGCTGGGCGGCATCGAGACCCTGAAGAAGGGCTGGATCGCGCTGCGGACGCTGTCGTTGAACATGAACCTGCTGATGACGATTGCCGTCACCGGCGCGGCCCTGATCGGCCAGTGGCCTGAGGCGGCGGTTGTCATCTGGCTGTTTGGCATCGCCGAGATGATCGAGGCGCTGAGCCTGGACCGCGCGCGCAATGCGATTCGGGCGCTGATGAACCTGGCCCCCGAGACCGCCCTGGCCAGGCAATCCGACGGACGCTGGGAAGAGGTCCGCGCAGAGAGCGTCCCCATGGGCGCATTGGTGCGCGTGCGCCCGGGCGAGCGCATCGCGCTGGACGGCGTGGTGGTTTCTGGTGGCTCCTCGGTCAACCAGGCGCCGATCACCGGCGAGAGCATGCCGGTGGAGAAAAACCCGGGTGATACGGTCTTCGCCGGGACGATCAACGAGCGTGGCACGCTGGAGTTCGAGGTGCGCTCGCGCAAGGGCGAAACCACGCTCGACCGCATCGCCCGCTCGGTGCAGGAGGCGCAGGGCCAGCGCGCCCCCACGCAGCGCTTCGTCGATCGCTTCGCCAGCGTCTACACCCCGATCGTCTTTGCCCTGGCCGTGGCCGTGGCCGTGATTCCGCCACTGCTCTTTGGCGGGGCCTGGTTCGACTGGGGCTACAAGGCGCTGGTGATGCTGGTGATCGCCTGCCCCTGCGCCCTTGTGATTTCCACGCCGGTCACCGTGGTCAGCGGGCTGGCCGCCGCGGCTCGCCGCGGAATCCTGGTCAAGGGCGGCTTGTACCTGGAGCAGGGCCGGCTGCTGCGCGCAGTCGCGCTGGACAAGACCGGCACGCTGACACACGGCCGCCCGAGCCTGACCGATACGGTGGCGCTGGGCGCCATGTCGCAGGACGAGGCCCTGCGCGTGGCGGCCAGCCTGGACGCCTTGTCCGAACATCCCGTGGCCACGGCCATCGTGAGCGCCTACGGGGCGCGACCGCACGCCGTGGTGCAGCGCTTCGAAGCGCTGGCCGGCCGTGGCGTAAAGGGTGACATCGACGGTGTGACCTACTACATCGGCAACCAGCGGCTTGCCGACGAGCTGGGCGTGGCCGACGAACGCGTGCGCGAAGAGCTGGAGCGACTGGAGGCCCAGGCCAAGACTGCCGTCGTGCTGGCCACGGCAAGCCAAGCGCTGGCCGTTCTCGCCGTGGCGGACACGGTGCGGGAGAGCAGCAAGCAGGCCGTGGCCGAGCTCAAGCAGCTCGGTGTCGAGCCGGTCATGCTCACGGGCGACAACCGCAAGACGGCCGAGGCCGTCGCCGCGCGGGTTGGCATCACGGATGTCCGTGGCGAGATGCTGCCGCACGACAAGCTCGCGGCCGTGGAGCAGCTGGCCTCCCAGGCGCCGGTGGGCATGGTCGGTGACGGCGTGAACGATGCGCCGGCGCTGGTCAAGTCGAACATCGGCTTCGCCATGGGTGCCGCGGGCACCGACACCGCCATCGAGACGGCCGACGTGGCACTGATGCAGGATGACCTGCGCAAGCTGCCCGAGTTCATCCGGCTGTCGCGGCGCGTGGGTGGCGTGCTCAGGGCCAACATCACGTTTGCCATCGGCACCAAGGCCATCTTCATGGTGCTGGCCTTCACGGGCCATGCCAGCCTGTGGCTGGCGATCCTGGCCGACATGGGCGCGAGTCTGGCCGTGGTCTTCAACGGCCTGCGGCTGCTCAAGGGCTCACCCTCAGGACGCACGCACCATGCCGGTTGACCGCGCGCGGCGTCCGCCTGGCATGGGTGTGGGCCGGCCTGGTCAAGCGATGCGCGGCTGGTCGCTGCTGCTTGTGGCATGGCTGGTCGCGCTGATGGCGACCGCAGGAGCACTGTTCATCGGGGAAGTCATGGGCATGACGCCCTGCGTGCTGTGCTGGTACCAGCGCATCTTCATGTTTCCGCTGGCGATCATCCTGGCCATCGCCTGCTACAGCGAAGACCGGCGAGGCGCCGTCTACGCCTTGCCCCTGGCCGCGGGTGGTGCCGCGCTGGCCACTTATCACACGCTGCTGGTCGCTGGCCTGGCGCCCAAGGCATGGATTCCGTGCGGTGCCGGCGTGTCCTGCGCGGACCAGCGACTGGTCATCCTGGGCGATGTCCAGATTCCCTGGCTGTCCCTGGCCGCGTTCCTCGCCATCCTCGGCCTGCTCTCCGTCTACCTGCGAAAGACCTCGAAGTGAATTCCAAGAAGCTGACCGTATCGCTCCTGCTCGGCGCCGTGCTGATTGCCTTTCTCCTGGGCATGAGCGCCTACCAAAAGCGGGCCCAGGAATCACAGCAGCAAACCGCCACCGAGCAGGCAAACCGTCTGGTGCGCATGCATTCGCCCGTGCTGGGGCCGCTAAACGCGCCGGTGACGATCGTGGAATTCTTCGACCCGGCGTGCGAGACCTGCCGGGCGTTCTACCCCATCGTCAAGGACCTGATGGCCAAGTACCCCAACGACGTCCGTGTCGTCGTGCGGTATGCGCCCTTCCACCAGGGTTCGGACCAGGTCATCGCACTGCTGGAGGCGTCAAGGCGCCAGGGGAAGTACGAGGCCGTTCTGCAAGCGGTCCTGGCCGCGCAGCCCATGTGGGCCGACCATGCCCAGCCCAATGTCGAGCTCGCCTTCAGGGCAGCGCAGGAAGCCGGAGTGGATCTGCAAAAGGCCCGGGCCGATGCAGAACTGCCGGCGGTGCGCTCCGTGCTGGAGCAGGACGTGGAGGACTTGAACGCGCTGGGTGTCAACAAGACGCCGACCTTCTTTGTCAATGGCCGGGCGCTGCCCAGCTTCGGTGCCGAGCAACTCGCTGCGTTGGTGGCCGAGGAGGTGGCCAGCGCCAGGAAGTGAATAGCGCCGGCGTCCCGAATCCCGCAGACACGGCACCGGTTGCCGCAACCCTGTAGTTGCTATGCTTTTTTGACGCGCCACTGGCTCCTGGTCCTCCTCATGGCAATCCAGCCGCTGCAGCCGTGCTAGGCTGCGGTGGCGGGGTGCTGCCCGGAGGAGCTGGCTCAGGCGGTGCTCTTCGGGCGACACGGGCATGAGCACCGCGACCACGGCACCAGCGGCAAGGAGCCCCAGGCCGACAAGAAGAGCCCGCCGACGGTGGACGACGACTGCGGCACCTGCCAGCTTGGCCACGCGCCGGCGCTTCCCACCAACGCGCCTGCCTTGGCACCTTCCGTATTGCCACCGCGCATGGCGTTGCAGCCTGCGCTGCCCGGCTCGCCCGTCCCGGCGCTGCCAGAACGCCCCGACCGACACCTCGCCGGCTCTGCCTTGTAGACGTTCCCCCACACGCGCCGCAAGGCAACGTCCTGGTGCGCGGAAATGCGCTTTCTCGCCGTTGTTTTCCCGCTCATGCAGCCGGCAGCCTCAGGCCGATGGTGGTGCAACCGGCTTGGGACGTCGCGAAGGTTTCACCGTCGTGCATTCTGGCGATGGCGGCCACGATGGCCAGGCCCAGCCCGTGATTGATGTCACTGTGCTCACGTGATGCTTCCGCCCTGTAGAAACGATCGAACAGGTGCGGCAGGTGTTCGCGGGCGATCTCGTTGCCCATGTTGCTCACGCTGAGCTGCAGGACATCGCAGGAGGGCATCGTGACGTCCACGTCCACGATGGTCCCTGCGCTGGCATAGCGGGTTGCATTGGAGAGCAGATTCGACAGCGCCCGGCGCAACAGTGCCGCGTCGAACGCGCCCGACGCATCGCCCGTCACGCGAACCTGCAGCCCAGCCTCGTGCAGGCAGGCCTCATGAAACTCCGCCACGTCGCTGGCCATCGCGGCAACGCTGGGCACGGGCGTGCGGCGCGCCCTGGCGCCCCGGTCCGCTTTGGAGAGGAACAGCATGTCGTTGACGATGCCCGCGAGCCGCTGCAGATCTTCGAGGTTGGTGCCGATGACCTCCTGCAGCTCCTGCACGGAGCGCGGCCGGCTCAGCGCCACCTCGCTGTGGCCGATGAGCGCTGCCAGGGGCGTGCGCAGCTCATGGGCCACATCGGCATTGAAGGCCTCGAGCTGGGCGTAGGCCCGCTCCAGCCGTCCCAGCAAGTCGTTGAACTGCTTAACGACCGGCTGAAGCTCCTCGGGCTGGCCGCTTCCGTCGAGCCGTCCGTGGAGCCCATCCGGCCCGAGTGAGCGGATCTGGCGGGACAGCGCCAGCACCGGGGACAGGCTGCGACGCACCAGCATGAACCCGGTGACCGAGATCAGCATGGCGCCCGCCAGCGTGCTCACGATCAATATCGCCCCCAGCCGGTCCAGCAGGCTGTCATCCGCGCTGGTGTCGAGCACCAGCTCGCCGTGCACGCTGCCCTGCGGCGACGGCAGCCAACGGCGCTCGAAGGCTGCCTGGCGCGTCTGGCTGCCGCGGCGTTGCACCGTGCGCTCGTACAGCGCAGTGCCGTCCGGCAGTGTTAGGCGCAGCCCCATGCCGGCGCTGCCGACAAAGAAGTCGTCGAGCTTGTGGCGCAGGGTCCCCACATTGGCGTCGCTCACCGCCTCGTCCAGCAGGTGCTCGACCACGACCTGGCGTTGCGTCAGCGTTTCCTGCTGGCGCATGGACAGGCTCCACGCCGTGGCCAGATACACGCCCATGGACACCAAGGCCAGTCCCATCAGGCTCTGGACGGCCTGCCAGCCCGACAGGTGCCACACCAGCGAGCGCCCCAGCGGCCGTCTCACGGCCCGCGGTCCTCCAGCACGTAGCCCATGCCCCGCACGGTATGCAGCAGCTTCTTGTCGAAAGGATCGTCGAGCTTGCTGCGCAGGCGCCGCACGGCGACCTCCACCACGTTGGTATCGCTGTCGAAATTCATGTCCCAGACCTGCTCGGCGATCACGGTGCGCGACAGCACCTCGCCGCGGCGCTGCAGCAGCACGGTGAGCAGCAGGAACTCCTTGGCCGTGAGATCGAGCCGCTGTCCGCCACGGGTGGCGCGCCGGCGCACCAGGTCCAGCTCCAGGTCCGCCAGTTGCATCCGGTTCGCGTCCTGCTCGGCACGCTGTGGCGCGCCACGGCGCAGCAGCGCCTGCACGCGGGCCAGCAACTCCGAGAATGCAAAGGGCTTGACCAGATAGTCGTCAGCCCCCTCCTGCAGCCCCTTGACGCGGTCGTCCACCGCATCGCGCGCGGTCAGCATCAGCACCGGCGTGTTGCGTACCGCGCGCAAGGCGCGCAGCACCGCAAAGCCGTCGATGCCGGGCAGCATCACGTCGAGCAGCACCAGGTCGAAGCCGCCTTCGAGCGCCAGATGCACGCCACCGATGCCATCGTGCGCCACGTCCACGACGTACCCGTTTTCTGACAAGCCCTTGCGCAAGTACTCGGCCAGGCGCTTCTCGTCTTCGATCACCAGCAATCGCATGGCGCGATTGTCGGCTCCCGTGCAATGCGGCAAGCCCACGGGAAGATGACGAAATTGTCATCTGCGCGCCACTCGTGCGTCGAGGTCCGGTTTCTACAGTGCTTCCACGGTCGCCGATGTAGCGGCCAACGTCAAAGAAGGAAGTGCCTCATGAATACCCGGAAATTCTCGGTTGTAGCCGCCCTTGCCGCTGCGCTGCTGGCGCCGGCTGTTTCCATGGCGGATTCGCCCTGGGTGCCGGCCAACAACAACCAGGGCTACCAGTACCAGCCGGATCATGGCCACACGGACAAGGGCGCAGCAGGCCGCAGTGCCGCCAGCATCAACACGGCGGCGAGTACCTCCGCCGCTGCCGCGAGTGGCAAGACCCGCGAACAGGTCCGCAACGAGTATCTGAATATGTCCGCTGCCGAAAAGCAGCGCATGCAGGAGCTGTTCCGCGGCAATTGAGCGCACGCGCTGCAACTCCCACCATTTTTCAAGTTCGGAAGAAGCATCTCCCATGAAATCCCGTCAATACCAGATCGTGACGCTGGTGGCCGCTGCCTTGCTCGCGCCTGCCATTTCCATGGCCAACACTGAATGGCACCAGGAGAACAGCGACCGGGGCTTCAGCTACCACCCTGAGCATGCCCAGCGCACGCTCGGCCGTGCCCAAGTCCAGAGCGACGCGCGCTCAGCCGAGCCGGGCCGGATCATTCGCGAAGGTGCGCCGCTGGACACCTTCCCGGCAGCCACGAGCACCAGGACCCGCGAGCAGGTGCGCAGTGAACAGTTGAGCCTGTCGGCCGACGAGAAGCAGCGCTTGCAGCAGCTCACGCGCGGCAACTGAGCACGCGTCAGCCCGCGACATCCTGTGCGGCAGGCGGGCGCATTGGTGTTGATACACTGGCAAGATGCGCCGTTTTGTGCTTGTCCTGCTCATTGCACTGCTGCCGCTCCAGGCCGTCTGGGCAGCCGCGGCGAACGCGTGCGGGCACGAGCACATGAGCGGCAAGGCGCACTTCGGCCACCACGAGCATGTGCACACGGCCAAGGTCACTGCCGCCGCGGATGACGTTCCCGACGCCGGCGCGGCGGACTGGTCCTGTGGCGCGGACTGCTCGACATGCCACGGTCATGGCTGGTCTGCAGTCTTGCTGGATTCCCCACCGGCCCTCACTCAGACTGGACCGGGCTTCGTGCCCAGCGCCTATGAGCGCTTCGTTGCCCAGCGCTACTTGGACAATCCGCTGCGTCCTCCTCTCGCACGCCTGATCTGAGATCCGGACGGGACGGCCGGGCCACGCCCGGTTGATACGCCGCTGTAGCGGCGCGTCGCACCGTCCTGCCTGACAAAACCGCGGGCTGCGGCCCGCTCGCTTGCGAGAGATTCCATGACATTCGGACCCTGGGGCCGGGGTGCGGGCCGATCCGCATCCGCCCTGGCATTGGCGGTGCTGCTCGCCGGCGTGCCTGCACACGCACAAGACACCGCAGCCTCTTCCTCCATCACGCTCAGGCAGGCTTTCGAAAGCGTCTGGCAGCGCCAGCCCGAGGCCCGCAGCGCGGCGGTGCGGCGTGACGCCACGAGCGCCCGGCTCGAAGCCGCGCAAAGCTGGACGCCTGAGCCGGCAGCGCTGGAGGTTTCAGCGCGCAGCGACCGCCCGGTTCGCAACAACGGCCAGCGCGAGTACGAGGCCGGCGTGGCCGTCCCGTTGTGGCTGCCTGGCGAGCGCGGGCGCGCGCAGGCGGTGGCCGAGGCCGAGCGCCAGGCGGTGGACAGCCGCGTGCTGGCCGCGCAGCTGCGCGTGGCGGGTGAGGTGCGCGAGGCATGGTGGAGCGTCCACCGTGCCCGGCTCGAAGCCGATCTGGCCCGCGCGAGGCTGGCCAATGCCCAGCAATTGGCGGCCGACGTGGCGCGCCGCGTGGCTGCAGGCGACCTTTCCCGGGCGGACCAGCATCAGGCCGAGGGCGCGGTGGCCGCTGCGCGCGCCGCCGCAGCCGAGGCATCGGCGCTGCAGGCGCAGGCACTGCAGACCTTGCAGGCGCTGGTGGGCGTGGGCGTGAGCCAAACGCTGCCCGACACGCCCGAAGCCGTGCCTGCGACGACAGCTCAGCTGCCACACCCGCTGCTGGTCGAGTTGCAGGACCGCGCCGAAGTGGCGCGCCGCAGCCAAGCGCTGGCCAGCGTGCAAAGGCGCGCCAATCCAGAGCTGGCGCTGGCACTCACGCGCGAGCGGGACGGCTTTGGCGAGGCCTACGGCCGTTCGATCACCGTGGGCGTGCGTATTCCCTTGGGTTCCGACAGCCGGCACCGCGCCCGGGTGGCCGCGGCCAGCGCGGAGCAGATCGAGGCCGAGAGCCTGCTCGGCGTGGAGCAGCAGCGGCTGCAAGGCGAGCTTGCCGCCGCCCGCGCGCGCGTGGACGGTGCACGTGAGGTGGTCGAAGCCGCGGCGCAGCGCGCAGCGCTGGCCGGCCAGACGCGCGGCTTCTTCGACAAGGCTTTCCGGCTCGGCGAAGCGGATCTGCCGACGCGGCTGCGTGTCGAGCTGGAAGCCTTCGAGGCCGAACGGTCGCAGGCTCGCGCGCGCATTGAGCTGGCGCAGGCGCTGTCGCAATGGCGCCAGGCCATGGGCCTGCTGCCCGAGTAAGGCACGGCATGCCTGCGCAGACCGCCGCACGTGCCCACACCCATTCAATGCAACGACATCCCGGGACGCTCCTCATGCATGCCCCATACCCCCTCAAGATCCTGGCTGTCGTTGTGACGGCCCTCCAACTGCTGGCGTGGTCGCCCGCGCAGGCCGCGGATGACCATGGCCACGACCATGGCGATGCGCCGGCTGCAGCGGCCGGCCCGGCCTTGCCGCGTTTTGCCGCCGTTTCCGAAGAGTTCGAACTAGTGGGTGTTGTCAATGGCACGCAGCTGACGCTCTACCTGGACCACGCCGACAGCAACAGCCCCGTCAAGGACGCGACGCTGGAGCTCGACATCGGTGGCCAGAAGGTGCCGGTGGAGTCCCACGCCGAAGGCGAGTTCGAGGCCACGCTGGCCAAGCCGCTGCAGCCCGGCACCATTCCCGTGACGGCCACCGTCACCGCCGGTGCCGTCTCTGACCTGCTCGCCGGCGAGCTCGACCTGCACGGCGACGAGCATGCCGAGGAAGCCGCCGCAACCAATTGGCCGCGTCGCGCCGCATGGGCCGGTGGCGGACTTGTCGCACTGGCAGCGCTGGCCTTGGGCCTGAGGCGCTATGCCGCCCGCCGCCGCAACCGCACCGGAGCCGCCGCATGACTTGCTTCAACATCCGACCCGTTGCTGCGCTGCTGGCGCTGGCACTGATCTCGGCGCCGTCGCTGGCCGGCGACGGCCATGACCACGGCGATGCGGCCCCGGCCGCCACCGCTAACGGCCCGCAGCGCCTGCCCGACGGCAGCGTCTTTCTTCCCAAGCCCGCGCAGCGCCAGATGACTGTGCGCACCTCGGCGGTCCAGGCCGGGAAGCTGCCTCGTGCTCTGGAGCTGCCTGGGCGCGTGCAGATGGACCCCAACGCCGGCGGCAAGGTTCAGGCCCTGGTGGCCGGGCGGCTGGAGCCGGGCCCGCGCGGGCTGCCCTCCGTGGGCCAGTCGGTGCGCAAGGGTGACGTGCTGGCCTATGTCGTGCCATCGGCCGATGCGATCGAGCGCTCCAACCAGGCGGCCCAGCTGGCGGAGTTGCGGGCCAGCCGGGATCTGGCGCAAAAGCGCCTGGCGCGCCTGAGAGAGTTGGCCGATACCGTGCCGCGCAAGGAAATCGAGGCGGCCGAGAGCGAGGTCGCCAGCCTGAGCGCGCGCATGGCCGCCATCGGTGGGGGCCTGTCCGGGCGCGATCCGCTGGTGGCTCCCGTGTCGGGCGTGATCGCCTCGGCCAACGCCGTGACGGGACAGGTGGTGGATGCACGCGAGCTGGTGTTCGAGGTGGTGGACCCGACGCGGCTGCGCGTGGAGGCCTTGGCCTTCGACGCCGCGGTGGCGTCCGACGTGGACACGGCGTTCCTGGTGGCCGCCGGGAAGAAGGTGCCGCTGGCCTTCATCGGCGCGTCGCGCACGCTGCGCGAGCAGGCCCTGCCGCTGATGTTCCGCGCCGAAGGCGCGGCGCTGTCGGCGCTGGCGGTGGGCCAGCCCGTGCAGGTGGTGGTGCAGACACGCAGCCGCATCGAAGGCGTGCCCGTGCCGGCCGATACGCTGGTCAAGAACCCGTCGAACCAGAACATCGTCTGGGTCAAGACGGCGCCCGAGCGCTTCGAGCCCAGGGTGGTGACGGTGCAGCCGCTCGACGGCGCGACGGTGGCGGCCACGACGGGTCTCAAGGCGGGCGAGCGGGTCGTGACGCAAGGCGCGACGCTCGTGAACCAGGTTCGCTAAAGGCGCAGCGCACATGTTCAAGTGGCTACTCGACAGCAGCCTGGCCAACCGGCTGCTGGTGATCATCGCGAGCCTGGTGCTGATGGCCTATGGCGCCTTCACGCTTTCGCGCACCCCGGTGGACGTGTTCCCCGACCTCAACAAGCCCACGGTCACCATCATGACCGAGGCCGGCGGCATGGCCGCCGAGGAGGTGGAACAGCTCATCAGCTTCCCGCTGGAGACCACCATGAACGGACTGCCGGGGGTGGAGTCCGTGCGCTCCACTTCAAGCGCCGGCCTGTCCTTCCTCTACGTGACCTTCGACTGGAGCACGGAGATCTTCCGCGCCCGGCAGATGGTGTCCGAGCGTCTGGCGTCCATGGAGGAAGGGATGCCCGCGGGCGTGGTCCCGCGCATGGGCCCCATCAGCTCGATCATGGGCGAGATCATGCAGATCGCCATCCCGATCGACACGGCCAAGATCACGCCGATGGCCGTGCGGGAGTACGCCGACTGGGTGCTGCGTCCGCGCCTCATGGCCATTCCCGGCGTGGCACAGGTCATCCCCATCGGTGGCGAAGTGCGGCAGTTCCAGGTCCAGCCCGACACCCGCCGCATGGCGGACCTGGGCATCTCGCACGACCAGCTCGAAGCGGCGCTGACGAACTACTCCTCCAATACGTCGGGCGGCTTCCTGGAGCTCAACGGTCGCGAGTACCTGATCCGCAACCTCGGGCGCACATCCAGCCTGGAGGACCTCAACAACCTGGCTCTGACGGCCAAGGACGGGCAGCCCATCCTGCTGCGCCAGCTGGCCGAAGTGACGTTCGCGCCGGCGATCCGCCGCGGCGACGCGGGTTTCGAGGGCAAGCCTGCCGTCATCCTGGGCATCCAGAAACAGCCCACCGCCGACACGATCAAGCTCACCCGCTCCATCGAGACGGCGCTCGACGAGATGAAGCGCTCGTTGCCCGCGGGCATGGAAGCGCCACGCGTGACGTTCCGCCAGGCCAGCTTCATCGAGTCGTCGATCGACACGCTGCAGGGCAAGCTCATCGCCGCCTCGGCCTTCGTCGCGGTGATCCTGTTCCTTTTCCTGGGCAACGTGCGCACGACGGTGATCGCGCTGGTGGCGATTCCGGTGTCGATCTTCATCACGGCGCTGGTGTTCCGCTATTTCGGGCTGTCCATCAACACCATGACGCTCGGTGGCCTGGCCATCGCCATCGGCGGCCTGGTGGATGACGCGGTGGTGGGCATCGAGAACGTGATGCGCCGGCTCAAGGAGGACCGCAACCGCCACCATGACCACAGGCTCCATCCCATCGAGGTGGTGGCCCATGCAACGATGGAGGTGCGCTCGGCGATCCTGTACGCCACCGTGATCATCGTGCTGGTGTTCGTGCCGCTGTTCGCGCTGCCGGGCATGGAAGGACGGCTGTTCGTGCCGCTGGGCATCGCCTTCATCGTCTCGACGCTGGCCAGCCTGATCGTGTCGGTGACGGTCACGCCCGTGCTTTCCTTCTACTTGCTGCCGCGCATGAAGTCGCTCGACCACGGCGACACCAGGCTGCTGGCCTGGCTCAAGCGCCACTACAGCAGCGGGCTGCAGAAGGTTCTGAACCGCCCCCGGGCCGCGGTTGCCGCCGGTGCGGTGGCGGTCCTGGCCGCGGCGGTGGCCGTGCCTTTGTTTCCGACCACCTTCCTGCCGCCTTTCAACGAGGGCACGCTGCTCGTCGGGCTGCGCCTGAACCCCGGCGTGACGCTGGCGCAGTCCACCGACATCGCTCGCCAGGCCGAGGTGCTGATCAAGCAAGTGCCCGAGGTGACCCACGTCGGACGCCGCAGCGGCCGCGCGGAACTCGACGAACATGCGGAAGGGGTGCACGTGAGCGAGCTCGACGTGGGCCTCAAGCCCGTGGGCGAGATCACGCGCACCATGCAGGAGGTCCAGGCCGACATCCGCTCGCGTCTGGTGAACCTGCCCGCGGCCGTCTCCATCGGCCAGCCCATCTCGCACCGCATCGACCACATGCTCTCGGGCGTGCGGTCGCAGATCGCCATCAAGATCTTCGGCGAGGACCTCGACACCCTGCGCGGCCAAGCCGACGCCCTGCGTGCCAGGCTCGCCACCATCCCCGGCGTGGCGGACCTGGAGATCGAGAAGCAGGTGCTGGCACCCCAGATCAAGGTGCGCGTGGACTACGCGGCGGCGGCGCGCTACGGGGTGCCTGCGCCGCAGGTGCTCACGGTGCTGCAAAGCCTCGTGGAGGGCGAGAAGGTCACTCAGATCGTCGAGGGCGGCCGGCGCTTCGCGCTGGTGGTCAAGTTGCCCGAGGAGGCCCGCTCGACGCAGGGGCTGCACGATATCCTCATCGAGACGCCCACTGGCCGCATCCCGCTGTCCAAGATCGCCTCCATCGAGGACAGCGACGGCCCCAACCAGATCAGCCGTGACGACGGCAAGCGCCGCATCGTGCTGTCGGCCAACGCGCAGGGCCGGCCGCTGTCGGACATCGTTGCGGACATCCGCCGCGTGGTGGCCGAAACCCGGCTGCCCGAAGGCTACTTCGTGACGCTGGGCGGCCAGTTCCAGGCGCAGGAGGAAGCCTCGCGCCTGGTGGGGCTGCTGTCCATCGTGTCGGCCGTGCTGATGTTCGTCGTGCTCTTCAGCCGCTACAAGAGCTACAAGCTGGCGCTGTTGATCATGGCCAACATCCCGCTGGCGCTCGTTGGCGCGGTGGTGGGACTGTGGCTCGCCGGGCAGCCGCTGTCGGTGGCCGCCCTCGTGGGCTTCATCACGCTGGCGGGCATCTCGGTGCGCAACGGCATCCTCAAGGTCAGCCACTACATCAACCTCATGCGCTTCGAAGGCGAGAACTTCGACCACCGGATGATCGTGCGCGGCTCGCTGGAGCGCTTGAGCCCCGTGCTGATGACGGCCCTGGTGACGGCCTTCGCGCTGGCGCCGCTGCTGTTCGAGGCGGAGCAGCCTGGCACCGAGATCCTGCATCCGGTGGCGGTGGTGATCTTCTCGGGCCTCATCAGCTCGACGCTGCTCGACACCTTCCTGACCCCGGTCATGTTCTGGCTCTTCGGCCGGCAAGACGCCGAGCGGCTGCTCGACGACCGCAATGCCGAAGCCTTCTGAGCCTGGCCCGCACACCCCCATCCTCAACCCGAACCGAAAGGACCCCTCATGAAACTCAAGCGCTTCTGGGCCACCGCAGCCCTGCTGGCAACCCTTGGCACGGCCATGGCGGCACAAGAGCACGAGCATGGCCACGGCCACGAGCCGATGCACGGTGGCGTCGTTGTGGAAGCCAGCGACATGGACTTCGAGCTCGTTGCCAAGGCCGATGTCGTCACGCTGTACCTGCGCGACCACGGCAAGCCCGCGATCACGAAAGGTGGCAGCGGCAAGATCACGCTCCTGAGCGGCAGTGACAAGACCGAGGCCACGCTCGTCCCCGCGGGCGACAACAAGCTCGAAGCCAAGGGCAGCTTCAAGGTCGCTTCCGGCACCAAGGCCGTGGCCATGGTCACGCTGCCGGGCAAGAAGGCGATCAATGTGCGCTTTGCCTTGAAGTAATCCAGACTTCGGCCCTCGGCCTGCGCTTTTGGCGTTGTGGAGGCAAGCATGCATGCAAGGCGTACTGCGCTATTGGCTCTTGCCGGGATCGCCTTGGCAGGCTGCGCCCTGCCAGGCCGGCACCGTGCAGGTGAAGACGGGCGGTATTGCTACAGGGTGAACAGCAAGAGAAGGTACCCTCGCACCTGCACAACAGCGCCTGTTCCTTCGCAGCAGGAGGAGGAACAGGCCAAGCGCTTCGAACCCGCCCCGGGCGTGTTCACGCTCTTCATCGTGCGAAGGCGGTGGGCCGACGCCGTGAACCAGGTAGACATCAGTGTCGATGATGTCGGCCCGGTCACGACAGTGCCGCAGTCCTTCATCCAGGCCCGCCTGGCGTCCGGACGGCACCAGCTGGCACTGAGCTGGGAGGGGGCACAAGCAGTCCTGGAGGTCGAAGGCGTGGCAGGTGAGGTCCGCTTTGTCGAACTTGCAGGATCCACCTGGTTCTGGGGCAGCCGCTATCGATGGGTGGCCAACGACCAGGAGGGCGCGCGTGCGAGGGCACGGGCGAGCCGCCTGATCGCCGTCATGGATCTGGCGCATTGACCTTGCCCAGGGCGTGCCAGCTGCCGCCGGCGTCGCGGTTCAAACAGCACGGCAAGTTGCAAGGGGATAAAGGCCATGGGCGGCGATCACTCACATCACGGGCACCAGCACGGCAGCACGGGCAACCTGAAGACGGCCTTCCTGCTGAACCTCGCCTTCACGGTCATCGAGATCATTGGCGGCTTCTGGACCAACAGCATCGCCATCCTCAGCGATGCCGTGCACGACCTCGGGGACTCCCTGTCGCTCGGACTGGCCTGGTACTTCGACCGGATCTCGAAAAAGGGGGCGACGCCCCACAACACCTATGGCTACCGCCGCTACTCCCTGCTGGGTGGACTGATCACGGCCATCGTGCTGCTGGTCGGGCTGGCCTTCGTCCTGTGGCAAGCGCTCGCCCGGCTGTTCTCTCCGGAGCCCGTCAATGCGCCAGGCATGGTGCTGCTCGCGGTGGTCGGCGTGGCCTTCAATGGCGCAGCCGTGCTGAAGGTGAGACGGGGCTCGTCCCTGACCGAGCGGGTCGTGAGCTGGCACTTGCTGGAGGACACGCTGGGCTGGCTGGCCGTGTTGATCGGTGCAGCGATCATGACCTTTTGGGACCTTCCGATCGTCGATCCCATCCTGTCCATCGGGATCTCGCTCTTCGTCCTCTGGAACGTCGTGCGCAACCTGCGTCAGTTCTTCGATGTTTTCTTGCAGAAAACGCCTAGGACCTTCGATGCACAGCAGTTCGAGCGTTGCGTTCTGGCGATGCCCAAGGTCGCGTCGATGCACCACACCCACAGCTGGTCCATCGACGGCGAGACGCATGTGCTCACCACCCATCTGGTGATGAAGGCAGACGCGAGCCGGGACGATGTGGTGGAGGCGAAAAACCGGGTGCGCAGCCTGCTCGATCGAGAGGCTTTCGTGCACGTCACGGTCGACGTGGAGCTCGAGGGTGAAGAGTGCTTGGCGAGCGAAGAACACAGCCACGCCGGATCGGAATTCCATGCGCACACGCACAATCACTGATCAGAGCGTACGGCGTCTGCTGGCATTCGAGCAGCCCGAGGCCCATGCCGCGCCAGGACAGGCTCACCAGAGGCACAGCCTTCCAATAGTCCGCTTGAGCCGGTCTGCGCGGTGCTCTCTCAGCCGGCGGATCGTCCCCAAGGTCATGGGCGCGGCCGTGCCTTGCTTTTCTTTCTTTGGGCACGCCGCTGCTCACGGCGCTCACGCTTGCGCCTGTAGTTGCGCAACTCCAGGTAAGCGCCATAGACGAGAAGCAACGCCAGACCGATGCCTCCCGTGACGATCAGGTAGGTGAAGGACAGGTCATGCGGATCGGACATTCCGGGATTGTCGCCGCGGTGTCGGCATGGGCAGGAGCGGCCTTCGTTCAACCATACGAGCCATGGTCCTGTCGCCAGAGCAGCGCGCGACACCGTCTTGGTCGTGAATCGACGGGAGGCTGATGCTTTCGCAACTTGGCCGGTTGACTGTCGTGTTGGCGCTGGCCCAACCCGGCGTAGGACGACCTGATCATCGCCGGGCTGGGCGGCAAGGAACTGTGGCGCGTGGTGCTCGACGGCCGCAGCGTAGTGTCGCGCACCCGCATGTACGCTGGCTTGGGTGAGCGTTTTCGACATGTGCAGCAGGCGCCCGATAGTGCGCTGTTGCTGCTGACCGACGAAACCAACGGCCGCATCCTGCGCGTGGCGCGATAACGGTACAGGCGCAACGATTGTGTGATCTTCACGGCGCGGGTCCAGTGACCGAGCCGCTCGGCAAGGATCAATGCGAGCAAGGAAGGTTGCCGTCTGGTTTTTATGCAGGAAGTGCGGCATGGACGTTCAATGGCTGTCGCTGAGCCCAGGCTTATGGAACCTCCGTGCCTGCTGACTGCACAGGTCACCGCGGCCTACGCTCGCTACGGATGCCCACGAGGGCCGCGCCTACCCCAGTACCGGCCTCCACGCCGGCCATGACAGAGCAACACTGGGGGATGCTTTCACAAAGGTATGATTGTCGGCGCCCTTTGGGGAGTAGCCTGCTCGCGCGCTGCGAGCGCCTGCGTCAACACGCTTGGCCGTCACGGCCATGGCGCAGGCAGCTGAGGACATGCATGGTCCTGAGTTGGCAAGACCATCGGCACGTTGACGCATCCCTGGTCGGGCCGTCGCCGTGTCGTTGTTCCTGCCCGACCCGGAAACGGACCATGAACCTCACCGCTACCGCGTTCCTCGCACTTGCCATGTCCACCGATGCCTTTGCCGCTGCGGTGGGCAAGGGCGCAGCCCTGCACAAGCCCCGGTTCAGCGAGGCGCTTCGCACGGGTGCCATCTTTGGCGTCATCGAGGCCCTCACGCCCGTGGTCGGATGGGCACTGGGCTTGGCCGCGGCACAGTACGTGAAGGCGTGGGATCACTGGATCGCGTTCACGCTGTTGACGTTGCTGGGTGCTCGCATGGTGCTCGCCGGCCTCAACGCGCAGGACGACGAGGCGCAGGGCGAGCGGCCGCAACGCCACGGCTTCTGGCTGCTGGCCATCACGGGGTTTGCCACGAGCATCGACGCCATGGCCGTTGGCGTGGGCCTGGCGTTCCTCGACACCGACATCGTCCCGGTGGCCGCCGCCATCGGCGCGACGACGTTCGTGGCGGTCACGACCGGCGTGATGATGGGCCGCGTGCTGGGCGTCGTCGCAGGCAAGCGCGCGGAGATCGCTGGTGGCCTGCTGCTCATCGGCATCGGCGTGGCCATCCTGGTGGAGCATCTACGTGCAGCCTGATTCCCACCGGGAGCAGGCCACATGCAGCGCATCTCCTGGTGGCAGCGGTGAACCAGTCCAAATCCATCGCCGCTTGCCATACGTGACCGCGCCCGCTTGACCTTGACACCGTGGCAAGGATCAAAGTCCAGGGCCAGGGACCAGTCGGTCCCCGCAACGCACAAGCGACCGCCCGGATGGGCTTGAGTGGCGAAATGCCCGCGCTGCGCGTTGCGAGCCTGGTCGGTGCCATCGCGCACCGGCACGATTTTTGGCTCTGATGAATTTCAAGTGGGTTGCCGGGCATGAGGGTTGACCGCGCTGAAGTCCAGCTTGCCGGCGATCAGGAAGATCACGGTCTTGATGGTGGCCATGCGGGTGAAGCCCCGGGCGCGGCGCT
>NZ_JABBFW010000015.1 GCF_012927045.1 Azohydromonas caseinilytica
TCAAGCCTGATGACCATAGCGAGGTGGTCCCACCCCTTCCCATCCCGAACAGGACCGTGAAACACCTCAGCGCCGATGATAGTGCGGATTCCCGTGTGAAAGTAGGACATCGTCAGGCTAATATCCCGCCAAACGCCCCGACCAGAATATGGTCGGGGCGTTTTGCTTTGCGCTTTCGAATCTCGTCGCAAATATCCTTGGCCCGGCGCGCATGCCAGGGCGGCTCCCCCGCGAGGAGGATGGCGCAACAGCACGACTGCGGGGTCTGAAAAGCCCTGGGTACAACCGTTACCCCGGGATGCGCCTGGGCTGCCTCAGGCGGTCGTGCAATGCGGCTCGCCGGTGGGGTGCGGACTGGACAAGTCCTGTCGAGCCGTTCAGCGCCCCGGCATGTCCGCCTGGAGGCCCGCATGACTGAACGCCGCTTGCCGCCCGCTTGCCTGGGTTTCAGGGCGAGTCCATGGCTCTGGCTGGTGCTGGGCATCCTGTGCATCGACGGCATTCACCAGCTGCTCTATGCCCAGTCCTCGTTCACGCCGCTCCACGACTGGCTCAGGGGCCGCGCCACGGACGACTCCTGGCGCCACATGCAGCAGGCCTACGAGGCCGTGCGCAGCCCGCACCAGGAGCCGCTGTACCAGCTCCTGTTCTTCCAGGACGGCGTCAAGTTCCAGTACCCGCTGACCAGCCTGCTGCCGCCGTACTTGGCCGATCAATGGGGCATCCGGCTCGGCAGCGGACGCCTGAATGCCGTGAGCCGGGTGGTATTGCTGCTGGAAGCCCTGGTGGTGGCCCAGATCGCGTACGAGGCCTTCAAGGCCCGGGCCACGCCCCGGACCCCGCGGCGCACGCTGTACGCGGCCTGGGTCGCGGGCGCCTTGATGAGCCTGAGCTTCTACCCCGTCCTCAAGGCCTACAGCCTCGGACAGGTGCAGACCTGGCTCAACGCCTGGTTCGCCCTGGCCTGCCTGGCGTGGATGCGCGGCCAGCTCTCCATCGCCGGCGCGCTCATCGGCCTGGTCTGCCTGTTCAAGCCGCAGTTCGCCCTGTTCCTGCCCTGGGCGCTGCTGCGCCGGCAATGGCACTTCGCCGCCGGCTGGGGGCTCGTGGTGCTGGCCGGCGCCGCCTGGTCCATCGGCCTGTTCGGGCTGCGGGACAACCTGGACTACCTGTCCGTGGTCTCGCACATGAGCCGCCATGGCGAGGCCTACTACCCCAACCAGTCCGTCAACGGCCTGTTCCACCGCCTGCTGGGCAATGGCGACAGCTTCCATTGGCCGGAGCATGAGCTGGCGCCTTACCACCCCGTGGTCCATGCCGCCACGCTGATCTCCTCGGTGGCGCTGCTGCTGCCGGCGCTGTGGTTCCGGCGCCGCGCGCCCCGGTTCAGCGTGGTGGACCTGCTCATCGCCGCCCTGAGCTTCACGATGGCCTCGCCCATTGCCTGGGAGCACCACTACGGCGTCATGTCGCCGGCCTTCCCGGTGCTGGCCGCGCTGCTGTGGGACGACGAGACGCCGGCGTCGCGCCCGGCGTCCTGGGGGCTGCTGGTTCTGGCCTTTTTGTTCTGCTCGCGCTTCTGGCCTTCGGCGCAGGAGCTGGCGCTGAGCTGGGCCAACGTGGCGCAGTCCTACCTGTTCCTGGCCAGCCTGGTGGTGTTGTGGCTGCTGTACCGGATGCGCGACCGCGCCGCGGGCCGGCTCGGTACCGAGGCGGTCACCGCCGAACGTGCGGCCGACCCGACCGGGCAGGGCAGCCCGGCCCTGCGCTGAGCCTCAGCGCTCCCAGGGCGCCGGCTGTTCCGTGGCGATGCCGTAGCGCGCGATCGCCTCGGCGCAGGCGGCGGCGTTCACGCGGCCTTCGTTGCGCAGCGCAGTGAGCGCGGCCAGCACGATCTGGTGGCGGTCCACCTCGAAGAAGCCGCGCAGCGCCGCGCGCGTGTCGCTGCGCCCGAAACCGTCCGTGCCCAGCACCGTGACGGGCGCATCCACATAGGCCAGCGCCAGCTGCGGCCAGGCGCGCACGTAGTCGCTGGCGGCCACCACCGGCGGCTCGCCGTCCAGGCAGTGCCGCACATGGCTGGTGCGCGGCGCGGCCTGGGGATGCAGCCGGTTCCAGCGCTCCACCTCGCGCGCCTCGCGCGCCAGCTCGCTGAAGCTGGTGGCGCTCCACACTTCCCCTGCCACACCCCAGTCCCGCGCCAGCAGCTCGGCCGCGGCAATGGCCTCGCGCAGGATCGTCCCGGAGCCCACCAGCCGCACCCGGCCGCACGCCGCGCCCGACGGCCGCTGCTCGCCGTAGCGGTACAGGCCGCGGATGACGTCGGCGGCCACGTCCTGCGGCAGCGTCGGCTGGGCGTAGCTCTCGTTCATCAAAGTGACGTAATAGAAGACGTCCTCCTGCGCTTCGAGCATGCGGCGCATGCCGTGGTCCAGGATCACGGCGAATTCACCGGCGAAGCAGGGGTCGTAGGCGCGGCAGTTCGGGATCTGCGCCGCCTGCAGCAGGCTGTGGCCGTCCTGGTGCTGCAGGCCCTCGCCGCCCAGCGTGGTGCGCCCGGCCGTGGCGCCGAGGAGGAAGCCGCGGGCGCGCTGGTCGGCGGCGGCCCAGATCTGGTCGCCGATGCGCTGGAAGCCGAACATCGAGTAGTAGATGTAGAAGGGCAGCATCGGCTGGCCGTGCACCGAGTAGCTCGTGGCCGCCGCGGTCCAGCTGCTGACGGCGCCGGCCTCGCTGATGCCTTCCTCCAGGATCTGCCCGTCGCGCGCCTCGCGGTAGCTCATCAGCGAGCCGATGTCCTCGGGCTCGTAGCTCTGGCCATTGAAGGCGTAGATGCCGACCTGCTTGAACAGGTTCGCCATGCCGAAGGTACGCGCCTCGTCTGCGACGATGGGTACCACGCGCGGGCCCAGCGCGGCGTCCTTGAGCAGGCCGCCCAGCATGCGCACGAAGGCCATGGTGGTGCTCATCTCCTTGCCCTCGGCCTGCAGCGCGAAGCTGCCGTAACGCTCCAGCGCCGGCACGGGCACCGGCTCGGCCTGGGTGCGGCGGCTGGGCAGCGTGCCGCCCAGCGCCGCGCGGCGCGCGTGCAGGTAGCGCAGCTCCGGGCTGTCCGCGGCCGGCTTCACGTAGCTGAGGCTGGCCGCCGCCTCGTCGCTCAGCGGCAGGTCGAAACGGTTGCGGAAGGCAATCAGGTCCTCGCGTTCCAGCTTCTTCTGCTGGTGCGTGGTCATGCGGCCCTGGCCGGCCTCGCCCATGCCGTAGCCCTTCTTGGTCTGGGCCAGGATCACGGTCGGCTGCCCCGTGCTGCGCGCCGCGGCGTGGTAGGCGGCGTAAATCTTCACCAGGTCGTGGCCGCCGCGCTTGAGGCGGTCGATCTGCTCGTCGGTCAGCCCCTGCGCCAGCGCCGCCAGCTGCGGGTTCTGGCCAAAGAAATGCTCGCGGTTGTAGCGCCCGTCCTTGGCGGCGAAGGTCTGCAGCTGCCCGTCCACCGTGCGCGAGAAGGTCTGCACCAGCGCGCCCTCGGTGTCGCGGGCGAACAGGCCGTCCCAGTCGGAGCCCCAGACCAGCTTGATGACGCGCCAGCCGGCGCCGGCGAACAGGGCTTCGAGCTCGTCGATGATGCGGCCGTTGCCGCGCACCGGGCCGTCCAGGCGCTGCAGGTTGCAGTTCACGACCCAGATCAGGTTGTCCAGCTTCTCGCGCGCCGCCAGCGTCAGCGCGCTCATGCTCTCGGGCTCGTCCATCTCGCCGTCGCCGAACACCCCCCACACCTTGCGGCCCGTCGTGTCCAGCAGCCCGCGGTGCGCGAGGTAGCGCATGAAGCGCGCCTGGTAGATGGAGCTGATCGGCCCCAGGCCCATGGAGCCGGTGGGGAACTGCCAGAAGTCCGGCATCAGCCAGGGATGCGGATAGCTGGAGAGTCCGCGCACGCCGGCGCGGGCCGCGCCGATCTCCTGCCGGTAATGCGCCAGGTCGGCCTCGCTC
This sequence comes from Azohydromonas caseinilytica, assembly GCF_012927045.1. GTDB lineage: Bacteria > Pseudomonadota > Gammaproteobacteria > Burkholderiales > Burkholderiaceae_C > Azohydromonas > Azohydromonas caseinilytica. Next base: position 3,988 of record NZ_JABBFW010000015.1, read on the forward strand.
AGCCGCCCCTCCAGGAAGGCGCGCGCGTACACGCCCGGCGCGGAATGCGGCTGGAAGAAGACCAGGTCGCCGCCGCCCTGCTCGCCGCCGGCACGGAAAAAATGGTTGAAGCCGACCTCGAACAGGTCCGCCGCGCTGGCGTAGCTGGCGATGTGACCACCCAGCTCACCATAAGCCTGGTTGGCGCGCACCACCATGGCCAGCGCGTTCCAGCGCATCAGCGAGGCCAGCCGCTCCTCGATGGCCAGGTCGCCCGGGAAGGGCGGCTGCTGCGCGGCGGGAATGCTGTTGACGTAGGGCGTGCCGCGCTCGGGCTGCCAGCCCACGGCCGGATCGCGCGCCGCAGCGGCGAGCATGTCCATGATCTGGCGCACCCGCGCCGGCCCGGCCGCCTGCAGCAGCGAGGCCAGCGCGTCGCGCCACTCGGCACTTTCTTGCGGATCGGGGTCCGCCACGGGCAGGGCGGCGAGGTGCTGCTGGATCTTCAAGTCGCTCATGGGGCTCTCCTGGTGCGGGCAGTTTAGGAATGGACCCGCGGCACGAGTGACCGCAGTTCACCGCTGAGCAAGCTCATGGCAGCACAAAATGCTGCGAAATAGGATATGGAGGAGTGGAATGGACCTTGATGCCACCGATCTGCGGATACTTCACGAGCTGCAGCGTGATGCCGGCCTGTCCAACGTGGCCTTGGCGCAGCGCGTGCACCTGTCGCCCTCGCCCTGCCTGGCGCGGGTCAAGGCGCTGCAGGCGCGGGGCGTGATCCGGCAGTACGTGGCGCTGCTCGATGCCAAGCAGCTGGGCCTGGACCTGAACGTGTTCATCTCGGTCAGCCTCAAGCACCAGACGCGCGCGGCGCTGGCGGCCTTCGAGGCCCAGGTCTGCGCCCGGGAGGAAGTGATGGAGTGCTACCTGATGTCGTGCCAGGAGGACTACCTGCTGCGCGTGGCGGTGCCCGACATCCCGGCGCTGGAGCGCTTCATCCTCGAACAGCTCTCGCCGATGGAAGAGGTGGACAAGATCCGCTCCTCCTTCGCGCTCAAGCAGGTGCGCTACAAGACGGCGCTGCCGCTGGGGAAGGGGTAGGCCGACGCCGGGCATGTCGGGCGGGGCCAAATGCGCGTTGCCTTGGGCCGGCCGGTTCCACCATCCGGGTCAGCCTGGAGCCCGCGGCCGTGAAGGGCGACACGGAGCCTGCGCCGGAGCAAAGGAACGAGGGCCGCCAGCCCCTAGCATGGCGGCCGCTGGTGAGGGACCGGGAGACAAGAACATGGACACGCGCATCCAGGGCCGGCACGGGGTCGGCAGGGGGAAGGAGGCGGCGGCGACCTTTGCCGTCGCGGGCGCCGGGGCCATCGCCCTGGCGCTGGGCACCGAGGGCGTGGCGCTGCTGCTGGGCGCCTTGGCCGGCCAGGCCGGCGCCCATCGCGGCTGGCTCGATACGCTGCTGCTGGGCCAGCCGCTGCCGGGAGCGCTGCTGCGCGAGCTGGCGCTGCTGACGGCCGCGGCCTTCCCGCTGTGCCTGCTGCCCGCGCGCCGCATCGGGCCCACGCTGCTGGCGCGCTACGACGCTGCGGCGCTGCGCGTGGACCCGCCCGCCGCCCCGGCCCCGGCCTCGGCCTGGACCGGCCCGCGCAGCCCGGCGCAACAGGCGGCCTGGGCCGGGCTGGAGCGCTGGTGCCAGGCCGCCGGCCCGGCGGCGAGCGCACCCTTCTGGCAGCCGCTGGCCGCAGCCGAGTTGGCGCAGCCGCTGAAGGTGGCCGTGCTCACCGGCGGCAGCGTCGCCGAGCGGTCGCAGCTGGCGCTGGCCTTCTCGCGCCACATCGACGGCACCGTGCGGCTGCGGGCCCTGGAGGGCAAGCTGCGGCGCATCGCTTGGCGGCTGCGCATCAAGCTGGACGAATGCCTGTGGTGGCGCCCCCTGCCGCCGGACACGCCCTGGGACGCCGGCTACCTGCCGGCCCGGGCGACGGACTTGGCGCACCTGCACGCGTTCCGCCCGCGCCGGGCCACGCTGATCGTGGCCGACGGCCTGCATCCCCGGCTGCTGTCGCAGGCGTTGCGCATGCTGGAGCAGCATTGCGCGGAGTTCCGGCATCCGGTGCGGGTGCTGGTGGTGGACGCGGCACAACCGGCCGAAGACCGGCTGCGCGGCGTCCGGCAGGCGGCCCAGCCTTGCGCCCAGGTGCGAGGGCAGGTGCCGGTGTTCGAACTCGACACCGTCTGAGCGGGCCGCTGGCCTTCAAGGCTTCGGACGGCAGACCTGGCCTGCCGTTTCTTTTTCAGCCGGCCGATTGACCTATTGCGTTCAGGGAATTGAATCGCGCGAGCCAGGCGTCGCCTGGCCCGGGCCCTGGAATATCCGGCCCACCAATATCGGACGACGGGATATTGTCTCGGCGACATATCCAGAACGACATCGCTGCGGTGTGGTCAACCACGGTGTTGCGATTTATCAAATCCACGAAACAAGGGCTCGCTTCGGGGGTGGGAAGAAATGAGTGCGCCGCTACGCTGGCCCCGGCATGCGCGATAGCGCGTGCTTTTTTATGGGTGGAGGTGCCATGAAGCGGAGGTTGTTCAATATTTCACTGGCTACGGCCGGTTTCATGAAGACGGCTTATGCCGCCGATGACACGGCGGCGCCGGAGCGGCGTGCCAAGCCGCGAAGCTACGCGGTGCTGCGCCTGGGCACGATCAATGGCAGCTGGAGCAGCGCCCTGGCCGTGAGCGCCTTGGGCAAGGCCGCCGGCGCGGTGGGGCTGGACATCGAAGGGGGCTACCGGCCGGCGCTGTTCATCCCCGGCCGGCCACCCCAGCCGCTCTACACCGACGGACCCGGCGAGGCCACCGGAATCAACATCCGCACCGAGATCGTGGGCTGGTTCCGGCAGGGCAGCTTCACCCAGGCCTTCCGCTGGTGGCGCGAGCAGCTCGCCACGCTGTCGTCCTTGGGCGGGGGCAGCAGCCATGCCGCCGCGATCAACAACCGCTCGGAAATCGTGGGCTGGTCGGAGGCGGCGCCCGGGGCCGCGCACGCGGTTTACTGGTGGGGCGAGCGCCTCATCGACCTGGGCACCTGGGGCGGCTATGCCGCGCAGGCCACGGCGCTCAACGAGCGCGGCGACATCGTCGGCTTCCGGGAGGTGCTGGTCGATGGCGTGGGGGTGCGCCAGGGCGTGCGCCTGATGCGCGGCCGGCGGCCCCAGCTGTTGCCCACCCTGCCGGGTTACGAAAGCGTGGTGCCCGCCAGCATCAACAACCGCGGCGACATCGGCGGCTACATGTACCCGGCAAACAACTACCTGTTCGGCCGGGTCGCGTTCATCTACGCCGACGGCAAGTACAAGCTGTTCCCCACCCAGAGCGGCAACCCTTCCGTCGGCACGTCCCTCAACGTCCACAGGGATCTGGTCGGGTACATCTTCGACGGCAACGCCGATCCGCGCGACCGCGGCATCGCCTGGCTCGATGGCGGCAAGCAGAGCGTCGGCCTGGTGGCGCTGCCGGAAGCCCTGCAGGCCGGCTGGTACGCACTGGGTGGCGCCAATGCCATCAACGACGTCGGCGTGATCGTCGGTGACGGCCAGTACCGCGTGCCGCCCGGGCGCAGAAGCTCGGAGGCTTACATGCTCATCCCGCGGTATTGAGCGCCGGCTTCAAATCCCCGGGCCGGACCATGGGCCGGGGATTATCTGCATGGTGTTTTTATTCCTTGCAGTACCGCGAGCCGCCGGTCCGACACAGGGTTTTTACTGCGCGAATTCCATGGAACCAATTCCGTCTTGTGTGATATCGCGGTCTTTGTCCCGCACCGTTTTTTCAGGATTGAGCGGGTGCTTGAATTTGCGGCCATGGTTATTCGGGAAAATCAATGGCCCGCCTTGGGGATGATGAGTAAGTAACGTGCCAGTTACGCTGGGCCCGGCATGCCTATATCGCATGCTTTTCAAAGGAGGGACCGATGAAGCGTAGGGAGTTAGCGTTTTCCATGGCATTGGCCGGCGCGGTGCCGATCGCGCGCGCCGGCCACTTGCCTTACATAGCCGAGCTCAAATGCGGGTCGGCGCCGAATCATTCACCTGGCCCGAAATTTTCGAGAACTTGAAGCGGACTTCGATCGTCCGCTGTTCACAGGTAGCTTGCCTTTTTATATGACGGAGGCGTCATGAAACGAAGGAATTTCACGATTTCCGTGGTGGCGTCCGGTCTGGTGCCGGGCGCCTATGCCGCCGGCCTTGACCAGGGCGGCCAAGCCCAGCCGCGGGCAGCGGTCATTCCCAATTACGACATATTTTCGCTGGGCACCTTCCAGGGCGGCAGGAGCGCGGCTTTCGCGGTGAGTTCCAACCGCAAGGCCGCCGGCTACGTGAGTTTCGACATCCAGGGTGGCTACCGGCCGGCGCTGTTCTTTCCCGGCGAGGTACCGAAGCCGATCTACACCGACGGCCCCGGCGAGGCGCGCGGCATCAACGCCCGTATCGAGGTCGTGGGCTGGTTCCGGCAGGGCAGCTTTACCCAGGCCTTCCGCTACCGCAACGACACCCTGCAGACGCTGGCCGCGCTGGGCGGGGGGCACAGCCACGCCGCGGGCATCAACAACCGCTCGGAAATCGTGGGCTGGTCCGAGGCCGCGCCCGGCGCCTCGCACGCGATGTACTGGTGGGAACAGCAGATGGTCGACCTGGGCACCTGGGGCGGCTACGCCGCGCAGGCCACGGCCATCAACGAACGTGGCGACATCGTCGGCTTCCGCGAGGTGGTGCTCAACGGCGTGGGGGTGCGCCAAGGCGTGCGGCTGATGCGCGGCAAGAGCCCGCAACTGATGCCCACGCCCCCGGGCTTCACCAACGTGGTGCCTACCGCCATCAACAACAAGGGCGACATCGCCGGCTACGTGCACACCACCGATCTGCTGTGGACGCGGCAAGGCTTCATTTACACCGCTGAAGGCGAATACAAGCTGACCCCGATGCTCAACGGCCAGCCCACCGTGGCACTGGGCGTCAACAACCGCAGGGACATGGTCGGCTTCGTCTTCGACGGCAACGCCGACCCGCGCAACGGCGGCGCCATGTGGATCGATGAAGGGCAGACCCGGATACGGCTGATCCCGCCCTACGACCCCAATCAGCCGGGCTGGTACCGGCTCGGGGACGTGGCCGGCATCAATGACGCCGGCGTGATCGTCGGCTATGGGCGCTACCGCTACAGCGATCTGGTCTGGCGCACCGAGGCGTGCATGCTCATACCGAGAAAATAAAAAGAGATATTCCCCAGCCCCGGCCAGTCCGGGGCTTGTTTATTTCGGCACGCCAGATGTGCCAGGGAAATACTTCGGCTTTGATCAATAAGCCGAATCAAGCCTTGCCGCAGGACACTCGGCGAATATCCGGGTTCAAGCAGGGCCCAGAAACCTGAAGGAATTCTCGGCGTGCCCGGCCGGCCCGGCATTCAGGCCGGGACGCCCATTCCCAAGGGCTGAATTTCGCCGCGCAGCCGCGCCCAGCAGGCCTCCACGAAGGCGCCCATGATCTTGGCGTAGCGCGGATGCGCCTGGTGGCCCCACTCGGGATGGAACTGGAAACCCCAGGCGAACTGCCGCGGGTCGTGCCAGCGGAAGGCCTCCACCAGCCCGTCGTCGGCCAGCGCTTCGGCCACCAGGCCCGGCGCCAGGCGCTTGACGCCCTGCGAGTGCAGCGAGCTCACCGCGAAGCGCGTGCAGCCGGTGATGCGCTCCAGCTCGCCGCCATTCAGCAGGGCAACCTCGTGCCGCTCGGCGTACTGCTCGTCCAGTGACTCCTCCGGGCTCTCCCAGTGCACCACCGGCCCGCCCAGCACCTGCAGGCTCTGGTGCATGCTGCCGCCCATGGCGACGTTGAACTCGTGCGAGCCCCGGCAGAAGGAAATGAGGGGCACACCGCGCTCGATGCACAGCCGGATCAGCGGCAGCGTCACGGCGTCGCGCGCCTCGTCGAAGGGCATGTCTTCCTGCAGCGGCTCCTCCCCGTAGTGGCGCGGGTGCACGTTGGTGGCCGAGCCGCCTAGCAGCACGCCCTGCACCTGGTCCAGCATCAGCGGCAGCCGGCCGGCGGGCACGCGCGGGTAGCACACCGGCTGCAGGCCCAGGTTGAGCAGCGTGCGCACGCCCACCTCGTCCATCACCGTGTACATCTGCGGATGGCCATGCTCGTTGCCCAGCTCGCGATGGCTGGCCGCGACCCAGACGCAAGGCACGCGTCCGGCTTCCAGAAGCAGCGGGTCGTCCATCATGCGCAAGGCCCCTGGCGCAGCCGGCAATGCTCGCGGCAGGCCTCGGCAAAGGCCTGCAGCGTGCGCTGGTAGAAGGGAATGCGGTCATGGCGCCATTCCGGGTGCCACTGCACGCCGTAGGCGAAGGCCTTGCTTTGCGTCGAGCGCACGCCTTCGACGAGGCCGTCCGGTGCCAGCGCCTCGGCCACCAGGCCTTGGCCCAGCCGCTTGATGCCCTGGCCATGCAGCGAGTTCACCAGCGCGCGCTCGCCGCCCGCCCACTGCGCGAAGGCGCTGCCGGGCTGCAGGATCACTTCATGCCGCTCGGCGAACTGCACCTCCAGGTCCGCGTCCTGCGGCTCGCGGTGGTCCAGGTGCTCGGGCTCGGCATGCACCTGCTGGTACAGGCTGCCGCCCAGCGCCACGTTCATCTCCTGCAGGCCGCGGCACACGCCGAACAGCGGCGTGCCGGCCTCCAGCGCGGCGGGCACCAGCGCCATGGTGAGGCGGTCGCGGCGCGGGTCGAGCAGGTCCGTCTCCAGCGCCGAGGCGCCGAAGTGGCTGGCCTCGACGTTGGAGGGCGAGCCGGTGAGCAGCACGCCATCAATCAGCGGCAGCAGCGCCGGCACGTCGGCGGCGCCGGCCAGCGGGAACAGCACCGGCTGCAGGCCGAGCTGGCACACGGCCGCCGCATAGCGGTCGGCCAGGACCGTGTACCCGCCGGGGTCGGACAGATCGAGGTTGCGGTGGCAGGCCGGCAACCAGACGAGCGGCTTGTGTGCAGGCATGTGTCGAGGGTGCGTCCGCGGCGCCGCCAGGGGCGACGCCCGTCGCGCGACGGGATGTAGGCAATGAAGCCGACAGGGCAATTCGGGGGCCTGCCGGCGCCGCCGCAGGGCCGGCCGCTGGCGCCGCGACTGCGTTCCCGGGGTGTTCAACGCGCCGTGCCCGAGGCGCGGGCGGCTTCGTCCTGGCCGACGCAGCGCGTGTACCTGCTCGGGCAAGCGGCCTCCAGCCCGCCGGTGGGCGTGGCGGGAAACTCGGGCGAATTGAACATCTTCAACACCTTTTTCCAGGCCACGAGGGGCGGGCGCAGGTCGCGTTCCCAGAACACGTAGTTGCTGTACAGGCGGTCCCTGGAGAATTCATAAAGGTCCCACACGTCCGGCGGATCGAAGGGGCCGCCGCCATAAGGCGAGTAATAGGAATCGGACTCCACCTGCATGCCGATGGGAATCTGCCCGCGCACCTGGTCATTGAAGGGGTAGACGTATTTCTCGTGGTCATCGTCGGCCATGAAGACGTCCGGCGAGCCGTAGCCCAGGCCCTGCGCCTGCAAATTGCTGACGATGGCCGGCGTAAATTCCTTTGGAAAATTCACGAACTGGATCACCACCGTGTTGGCAAACGCAGCCCGGGCCGCGGTATCCAGCCGGATGAAATTCACGTAGTAGGCGGTTTTCTGCTCAGCAGTGACCGGCTCCACGGGGCGGCCAAAAGCCGTCTCCGTCAGTATCAGGCCTTCGAAATAGGGATGACTGTTGTAGCGCGCGGCCAGGGTGCGGATCAGCTTGGTCACGCGGTGGCGCGTGTGCTCGTTCCACAGCGTGATGACTTCGCCCTGGCTGTCCTTGTGGGTCTGGATGTGGAAGACGCCGCCGTCGTAGTAGGGCGTGTGCAGGTAGGCCGGTGCCACGCGGTCCGAGCGAAAGGAGCGCAGGCTCAGCAGCAGGAAGAAGCGCTTCTGCCGCGCCGCCGCCTTGTTCAGGAAACGCTCGATGCGCCAGAAGCTGTAGACGTCCTTGTCCTTCTCGATCTGCTGCCAGTACGCGCGCACCACGATGCCTTTCACGAAGGGCAGGTGCTCGACTTCCTTCAGGCCGCTGTCCACCGCGTGGTCACCTTCGTCCGCCTGGAACACGACGTAATGGCCGGGATTCCATTTCATATTGCCGGGCGCGGCCAGCGCCGCGGACGGCTGAAAATTCTGCGCCGTTTTGGAGCCTGAGACGGCAGCGGTTTCTCGCGCGCCGGTTTGAGCAGTATCCAGGCTGGCCCGCAGCGCTTGCGAATCGCCGCCGCCGCATCCGCCCGATACCAGGGCAAGGACCATCGCTAAATCCATGGACAAGCGCCGAAGGGAGGCCTTCATTTTCACCCCCGAGCCGATTCATGAAAAACACACCCTGCCTGCGGAGCCGGTGAATGCCGGCTGCCGAAGGGGCCACGCGGGTGATTGCCAGGGCGTGATGCTGACGGGTCGCTCGACCTGCATCCACGCCCGGGAAACTCCCGAGATTTCTTGTCCGAAAATCCGCGACGTCAGATTAAGCGCGGCGGCAAACCTTGTGACCAATAGGCGGTTAACCCGCCGTTGGCATGGCGCCGCGCTGGCCGGGCCGCCGCTCAGTGGGCCGTCGGCGAGTGTGCTGCCGAGGTTTGCCCAAGGGTGTCCTCGGCGAACCAGGCGTCCAAGCCGCCGGCCAGCGGGCGCACGCGCCTGAAGCCGTGCGACTGCAGCACGCGCGCCGCCTGGGCCGCGGAGACGTCGTTGGGGCAGTTGCAGTAGACGACGATTTCCTGTTCCGGATGGAGCTGTCCGGCCAGGGCCGCGATGCGGGCGAGCTCGACCTGCCGCGCGCCCGGGATGCGGCGCGCGTCGATGTCCAGGCTGGAGGCGGCGCGCACGTCCACCACCACGGGCGGCGCCTCGCCCTGCAGCAGCGCACGCAGCTCCTCGACGCCGATGCGCGGCATCGCCATGTCGAGCGCCTGGCGGCGCCGGCGCCACCAGCGCAACACCAGCAGGGCCGCCAGCAGCAGTCCCAGCCCGATCAGCGCCGAGGTGCCCGCGCTGGCCATGACATCGAGCACGCGCTGGATCTCGCGGCTGAACACCATGCCCAGCACCAGGAAGGCCAAACTCCAGAGCGCGCCGCCGATGACTTCGAAGAGCAGGAAAGTGCGCCAGGGCATGGCCAGCGCGCCGGCCATCGGCGCCGCCACCAGCGACACGCCGGGCACGAACTTGGCGGCGATCAGCGAGCTGCCGCCCCAGCGGCCGATCAGGTTCTCGCTGCGCCGCACGCAGGAGTCGGGCGACAGCGACACCCGGCACAGCAGCCGCATGACGCGATGCCCCTGGCGCCGCCCGCCGACGAACCACACCGCGTCGCCGAGCACGTTGGCCAGCACCGCCACGGCAAAGGCCGCGGCCAGCGAGAACTGCCCGCCCGCGGCCAGTCCGCCGGCCACCACCAGCAGCGGCGCCGCCGGCACCGGCGCGCCGATGCGCGCGGCCAGCGTGACCGCGAACACGAGCAGCACCCCGTGGCGCAGCAGCAGATCGACAAGCGCTTGCATGGAGCCCGCAGCGTAGGCCGGGCGGCCCGGGACTGCCGGGCAGGGGGTTTTCCTCGCGACGCCCCCGGGCGGCCAGGGCCGTGGCGGCTGCCCGGGAGCGAAGCAAGTGCACGGCACTCGTCGTTGCGCTCAAGCCCGCAGAGAGCGCAGCGCTTGTGGTTGCAGGCGCAATCGTTCGCGGGCGCAGTGGGCAACGCAGGCCGCCCTTCGCGGCACCCGCGGCTCAGCCCGGCTCTTGTCCCGCGCGGCTGCCCGACAGGCTTATCTGGCCACGGCTCGCCACCTCGCGCTGGCTCAGCTCATGAGCCCGTGCCGGAACGCCGGCGGCAGGCAGGATGAAGGTTGAGGCTGAAACTTTCTTGAAATTTTCTTGAAATGGACTATGAAAGGACTGGAAGTGCTGCTATAGTTCGAATCCTTCAGACGCCTGATTGCCCAGGTGGCGGAATTGGTAGACGCACTAGTTTCAGGTACTAGCGGGTAACTCCGTGGAGGTTCGAGTCCTCTCCTGGGCACCAAGTCTGAAAGCTTCCTATGATGGGAAGCGGGCATTTCCCGGGCGGTTAGCTCAGCGGTAGAGCACTGCCTTCACACGGCAGGGGTCGCAGGTTCGAACCCTGCACCGCCCACCAGGAAAAGCCACCATCTCTCTCGTTTCCCCTCCAGGCTGACTGAGACACCACGCGCTGCGGCGCGCGGCATCCTTGGTCATGGCCTGCGTCTTTGCCTGAACGCGCCGGCGGTTGAGCCGGCAACGTCCGGCCATTTTTCTCCCTTGATTGCTGCTTTTTCTCGGGCCGGCTCGATTTCGTCGAGGTAGCGGCGCGCGTAGCGCTGGCCCAGGCTGGTGAGGATCTCGTAGCCGATGGTGCCCGCCTGCGCGGCCACGGCATCGACGCCTTGGCGCTCGTTGATCAGCTCCACCAGGGCGCCCGGCTGCAGCACGCCGTCCGGCAGCGCGCTGGCATCCAGCGTGACCGTGTCCATCGACACCTTGCCCACCAGCGGCAGCGCCACGTCGCCTGCCCAGGCGCAGCCGCGGTTGCTCAAGGAGCGCAGCCAGCCGTCGGCATAGCCCACCGACACGGTGGCGATGCGCGCGGGCCGCCCGCTGCGCCAGCCGTGGCCATAGCCGACGGGCGTGCCGGCCTCAATGCCGCGCACCTGGATCACCTTGCCCTGCAGCTTCACCACCGGCCGCATCGGATTGGGCATGCCCATGACCGGCGCCACGCCGTACAGCGCCGCGCCGGGGCGCACCAGGTCGAAGTGGTAGTCCTCGCCGAGGAAAACGCCCGACGAGTTGGCGAAGCTCGCCGGCGCCGCGGGCAGCAGGCGCCGCGCCGCGCGAAAGCGCTCCAGCTGTTCCCGGTTGGCGGGATGCGCCTGGTCCTCGGCACAAGCGAGGTGGCTCATCACGCCGATGACGCGCACGCCCACCAGCGCCTGCGCATCGGCGGCGACGGCGCGCAGCTCCGCGGGCGCGAGGCCCAGCCGCGCCATGCCGGTGTCCACCTGCACGAAGGCGGGCAGCTCGCGGTCCAGCCGCTGCGCCAGCGCGCGCCAGGCTGCGAGCTGAGCCGGGCTGTTGAGCACCGGCACGATGCCCTGTGCCGCGAACTCGGCCTCCGCACCCGGCGTCGGGCCATGCAGCACGTGCAGCGTCGCGGCGGCCGGCAGCAGCGGCTTCAGCGCCAGCGCCTCGTCCAGGTGCGCGACGAAGAAGTCGCGGCAGCCGGCGTCGGCCAGCGCCGGCGCGACGCGCACCGCGCCCAGCCCGTAGGCATCGGCCTTCACCACCGCGGCGCAGCGCGCGCGGCCCACGCGGGCGCGCAGCTGGCGCCAGTTGTCGCGGATCGCGCCGAGGTCGATGGTGAGCAGCGCACCGGCCGTGTCCTGCCAGAAGGCATGGCTCATGGGGTGGCTCATCGCGTGATCCCCGCCGTGCCGCCCACGAAGCGCGCGGGCACGCCCTGGCGCTCGAAGTAGTCCTGCGTCACCCGCTTGACCACCGGCGACAGCAGCACCAGCGACACCAGGTTGGGGAAGGCCATGAACGCATTGAGCGTGTCCGCCACCAGCCACACGAAGTCCAGCTGCGTCACCGCGCCCACCAGCACGAAGCCGGTCCACACCAGCCGGTACGGCTTCTCCACCGAGGTGCCGACCAGGTACTCCCAGCATTTTTCGCCGTAGTAGGCCCAGCCCAGGATGGTGGTGTAGGCGAAGACGACGATGGCCACCGCCAGGAAGCTCGCGCCGAAGCCGGGCAGGGCAGTCTCGAAGGCGCTGGAGCTCAGCACCGCGCCCTTGAGGCCGCTGCTCCAGGCGCCGGTGACGATGAGCACCAGCCCCGTCATCGTGCAGACGATGAGCGTGTCGATGAAGGTGCCCATCATGCCGATGAGGCCCGACTCGGCCGCATGGCGCGAGCGGCCCGCGGCCTGCGCGATGCCGGCCGTGCCCAGGCCCGCCTCGTTGGAGAAGATGCCCCGCGCCACGCCGTAGCGCATGGCCATCATCACCGCCGCGCCGGCGAAGCCGCCGGTCGCGGCGGTCGGGTTGAAGGCATGGTGGAAGATCAGCGCGAAGGCCGCCGGGATCTGCTCGGCATACAGGCCCAGCACCGTCAGCGCCACCACGACGTAGCCCACGCACATGAACGGCACCAGCTTCTCGGCCACCGCGCCGATGCGCTTGACGCCGCCCAGCAGCACGAAGCCGGTGAGCACGGTCATGACCAGGCCCGAGGCCCAGCGCGAGACGCCGAAGCTCGACTGCATCACCTCGGCGATGCTGTTGGACTGCACCATGTTGCCGATGCCGAAACCGGCCAGGCCACCGAAGATGGCGAAGGCCGCGCCCAGCCAGCGCCAGTGCCGGCCCAGGCCGTTCTTGATGGCGTACATCGGCCCGCCGACCTGCTCGCCGTGGTCATCCGTCTCGCGGAAATGCACCGCCAGCAGCACCTCGGCGTACTTGGTGGCCATGCCCACCAGCGCCGTCATCCACATCCAGAACATCGCGCCGGGGCCGCCGATGGCAATGGCCGTGGCCACGCCGGCGATGTTGCCGATGCCCACCGTGGCGGCCAGCGCCGTCATCAGCGCGGCGTAGGGGCTGATCTCGCCGGCGGCGCCGTCGGCGGCGCGGCGCCCGCGCCAGACCATGCGAAAGCCCGTGCCGATGCGGCGGATCGGCATCAGTTTCAGCCGCAACTGCAGGAACAGGCCGGTGCCCAGGATCAGCACCAGCATGGGCGGGCCCCAGACGAAATCGTTGATCGCCGTGACCACGGCGGTGAGTTGTTCCATGGGATGTCTCCGTTGTGTATGTGTGTTGGAACCGGTGGGAAGGAATGAAAGCCGCCACGCCGGCGTAGGCGCACGGCTGTCCGGGCGGACGCCGACGAGACGGCGGCCGAAGCTGGAGAAACAACGATCTCTACTTCGTCATTGCCGCGAAGGCGGGAACCCAGGCGGTCCCCAAGCTGACGGCCAGCGGATCAGTCGGCGTGCCAGGCATCGCGATGACGCAACGCCTGCAGCCGCTCTTCCGCTCGGACGTGGGACCGCCTGGGTCCCCGCCTGCGCGGGGATGACGAAGTGGTGAACGTTGCGTGTCGGCCTTCGGGCTGCCGCGTAGTCAGCGCTCGTGCCCCGCCGCCGTGCCCGCCCGCGCCAGCGCCGGCTGCGCCGCCGGCACGTGCATTTGCTTCCGGCCGCGCCCATAGCGCGCGACGCTCAGGCCGTCCATGCTGATCTCGGGCTCGCGTTCGCTGATGAGGTCGGCCATGACGCGGCCGGTGCCGGCGGCCATGGTCCAGCCCAGCGTGCCGTGGCCGGTGCTCAGGAACAGGTTGTCGATGTCGGTGCCGCCGACGATGGGCGTGCCGTCCGGCGTCATCGGCCGCAGGCCGGTCCAGAACTCGGCGCGCGCCACGTCGCCGCCGCGCGGGAACAGGTCGCTGACCACGAACTCCAGCGTGCGCCGCCGCGCCTCGGCCAGGCCCAGGTCGAAGCCCGAGAGCTGCGCCGTGCCGCCGACACGGATGCGCTCACCCAGCCGCGTCACCGCCACCTTGTGCGTCTCGTCCATCACCGTCGATTCCGGCGCGCCGCCGGCGTCGGTGATGGGCACGGTGATGGAGTAGCCCTTGACCGGATACACCGGGATGTCAAGGCCCAGCGGCGCCAGCAGCGCCGGCGAGTAGCTGCCCAGCGCCACCACGTAGCGGTCGGCGCGCAGCACGCCGGCGTCGGTGTGCACGCCGGTGATGCGGCGGCCGATGCGCTCCAGGCCGCGAATGCCCACGCCGAAGCGGAACTGCGCGCCGTGGCCCTCGGCCATGCGCGCCAGCGCCTGCGTGAACTTGAAGCAGTCGCCGGTCTCGTCGCCGGGCAGGCGCAGCGCGCCCACGAACTTGTGCTGCGTGTCGGCCAGGCCGGGCTCGGCCTGCACGAAGCCGGCGCGGTCCAGCAGCTCGAAGGGCACGCCGTACTGCTTCAGGATCTCGATGTCCGAGGCGGTGGCGTCGAGCTGCTTCTGGGTGCGGAACAGCTGCAGCGTGCCCTGCGCGCGCTCGTCGTAGCGGATACCCGTCTCCTCGCGCAGCGCGCGCAGGCAGTCACGGCTGTACTCGGCCAGGCGCACCATGCGGCTCTTGTTGAGGCGGTAGGCGTCCTCGGTGCAGTTGCGCAGCATCGCCAGCATCCAGCGCCACAGTGCCGGATCAAGCGAGGGCTTGATCACCAGCGGCCGGTGGTGCATCAGCAGCCACTTGATGGCCTTGAGCGGCACGCCCGGGCCGGCCCAGGGCGAGGAGTAGCCGGGCGAGACCTCGCCGGCATTGGCAAAGCTCGTCTCCAGCGCCGGACCGGGCTGCCGGTCCACCACCGTCACCTCATGGCCGGAACGGGCGAGGTAATACGCCACCGAGGTCCCGATCACACCGCTGCCCAGCACCAATACCCGCATGTCCGTCGTCCTGTAGAGAAGAAGGGCGCCCCGAGGGGGACGCGTCACGCCTCCCTTCGCAATGGCCGTGCCAGAAATGAAAGTCCAAATAAATCAATGACTTAGCGCAATTCTCCAGCTGGGGTGCGGTAGTGGGTGTACGCGAATCGATACACCGGCGGGGGAGCAAGGGTGTGCTGGACGGCAAAAAGGATTGATCGACAAGCACTTGGTGACGGTGTATCGGTTCCAATACGCTGTATTAGATTCAATACGGCCCACGCCATGCGCATCGATGTCGCCATTGCCGACCGGGTCGGCATCGCCCAGGAGATCCTCGCCAAGCTGGCACGGCGCGCGCTCAACGTGTCGGCGGTGGAGGTGGAGCCGCCGCATGTCTACATCGAGGCCCCGGCGCTGGACGCGGCCGGGCTGGAGCAGCTGCGGCGCGAGCTGCTGGAGGTGGCGGGCGTGGAGTCGGTGGACGTGCTGGCCATGTTGCCCGGCGTGCGGCGGCGCCTGTACCTGGACGCGCTGCTGGCGTCGCAGCAGGACCCGGTGCTGGCCGTGGATGCCGAGGGCGTCATCGTCGTGGCGAACGCCGCGGCCGTGGCGGCCAGCGGACTGCCGGAGCAGCGGCTGATCGGGCTGTCGCTCAAGGCGCTGTTGGGCGACGCGGCGCTGGTGGACGCGCTGCGCTCCGGTGGCGACCGGCTGCCGGCCCGCGAGGTGCACATCGCCGGCGAGCCCTTCATGCTGGACAGCGTGGCGCTGCGCGAGCCCGGCGGCATGGTGGCCGGCGCGGTGCTGACGCTGCATGCGCCGCACCGCATCGGCGAGCGGTTGAGCGCGCTGCAGAACTACAGCGCCGGTGGCTTCGAGACCATCCTGGGTCAGTCGCCGGCCATCCGGCAGCTCAAGCAGCGCGCGGCGCGCATGGCGCAGGTGGATGCGCCGCTGCTCATCCACGGCGAAACCGGCACCGGCAAGGAGCTGCTGGCCCATGCCTGCCACGCCAGCAGCCGGCGCCGTGGCGAACCCTTCTTCGCGCTCAACTGCGCGGCGCTGCCGGAGAACCTGGCCGAGAGCGAGCTGTTCGGCTATGCGCCGGGTGCGTTCACCGGCGCGCTGCGCGGCGGCAAGCCCGGGTTGCTGGAGCTGGCCGACGGCGGCACGGTGTTCCTGGACGAGGTGGGCGAGATGTCGCCCTACCTGCAGGCCAAGCTGCTGCGCTTCCTCAACGACGGCAGCTTCCGCCGCGTGGGTGGCGACCGCGAGCTCAAGGCCGACGTGCGCATCATCAGCGCCACGCACCGCGCGCTGGAGCAGATGGCCGCGGCCGGCAGCTTCCGGCAAGACCTGCTCTTTCGTCTGGACGTGCTGCACCTGCAGGTGCCGCCGTTGCGCGAGCGCGTCGAGGACATCGTGCCGCTGGCCGAGGTGTTCCTCGCGCGAGCCTGTGCCCAGACCGGGCGGCCCACGGCGCGGCTGAGCGCCGCGGCCCGCGCCGCGCTGCTGGCCAATCCCTGGCCCGGCAACCTGCGCCAGCTGCAGAACGTGATCTTCCGCGCCGTGACCATGAGCGAGGCGGCGGTGATCGACGTGGGCGACCTGGAGCTGGCCGGGGCCGAGGCCGCCCCGGGCGCGCCGGCGCTGGAGGAGGTGGACAGCCTGGAGCAGGCGGTGGGGGCTTTCGAGAAGGCACTGCTGCAACGCCTCTATCCGCAGTTCCCGTCCACGCGCAAGCTGGCCGAGCGGCTGAAGGCCTCGCACTCGGCCATCGCGCAGCGGCTGCGCAGGTACGGCATCGGGGCGGGTTAGGCTTGGGCAGCGAATCTTCGTCTGCACAAGCGTCATTCCGACTCCACTGCGGTCGCGAAATGATCCGTTCGCCCTGACCCTTCGATACCTCAGGGCAGGCTGCGATGGCGGCCGTACAGCAGCGGCCGTTCACCCTTCGATACCTCAGGGCGAACGGAGTCCTCGCTGAGCAGCAGAAAACGCAATCAGCCGGGGGATCTTCTTGTTCCACACCTTCATTGCCCACGAGGGCGAAACCAGCGCCCGGGACCAGCGGCTGGTCCTGGGCCTGTGCGCCGCGCTGCTGTTCGGCGGCCTGGCGCTGCTGCCCCGGATCGCAACGCCGTGGACGCCCTTGCCGCACTTGTCGGGCCTCTACGCCGTCGCGGTGGCCATCGCGGACTTCCTGACCTATGCGCTGCTGCGCCACGAGGCGCGCGAGTCGCGGGCTGTGCGCGTGCTGGCGCTGGCCTACCTGTACGGCGGGCTGATGGCGCTGCTGCACCTGCTGCACTTTCCCGGCGCGGTGCTGCCCGGCCGGCCGGTGCTGGGCAGCGTGGATGGCGCCGTCGGCTGGCTGTACCAGGCCTGGCAGCTCGGCTTCATGGCGCTGCTGCTGTGGGGCGTGCGGACGCAGCAGCGCGCCGCGCCGGGCCAGGGCCGGCGCGGCCTGGGTGAGGCGGGCGTGGCGGCCGCCGTGCTGGGCCTGCTGACGCTGGCGCACCTGCCGGGGATGCCCAGCTACTTCTCCGGCGCGCCCGGCGTGTTTCCGGCGGCGGGCCTGGCCCTGAGCCTGGCCGCCATCGGGGCGGCCCTGCTGGCCGTCGGGCTGATCCTGCGCGGGCGGCTGCTGTCCGACCCGCTGTACCTGGGGCTGTGCGTGGTGCTGTGGGGCAACGCCATCGGCCTGGGCCTGCAGGTCGTGGCCGGCCAGCGCTACACCGCCGGCTGGTACCTGGGGCGCATCGAGCATGCGCTGAGCTCACTGGTGCTGCTGGTGCTGCTGCTCAAGTACTTCGTGCGGCTGCAGGTCGAGGCGCGCTTCCGGGCCATTGCCGACAGCGCGCCGGTGCTGATCTGGCAGGCCGATGCCAACAGCACGGTCTTCGTGAACGAGGAGTACGCGCGCTTCGTTGGCAAGCCCGCGGCGCGGCTGCTGGGCATGGGCTGGGCCGAGGCGATCCACCCGGGCGACGCGGCGGCCTACCTGGCCGCCTACCAGGCAGCCTACGAGCGGCGCGCCCGCTTCGAGGCGCAGTTCCGGCTGCGTCGGCAGGACGGCGAGTACCGCTGGCTCAAGACCGTGGGGCTGCCGCAGGCCGAGCGCGACGGGCGCTTCGGCGGCTACGTGGGCTCGTCCTTCGACGTCACCGACATGAAGCGCGCCGAGGAGGCGCTGCGCGCCAGCGAGGAGTGGTTCCGCGAGGTGGCGGATGCCGCACCCGCGATCCTGTGGGTCACCGATGCCCAGGGCCTGTGCACCTTCCTGTCGCGCCGCTGGCGCGAGCTCACCGGCCAGCCGGCCGAGGCCGTGCTCGGCCTGGGCTGGGTGCGTGCCGTGCATCCCGAGGACCAGGTCGCCGTCGAAGCCCGCTTCAAGGACGCGCTGGCACGCCGGGAACCCTTCGAGCTGGACTACCGCGTGCGCACCGCCGACGGCGGCTGGCGCTGGTGCATCGACCTGGGCGTGCCGCGCCTGGACCCGCAGGGCCGCTTCCTCGGCTACGTCGGCAGCGTGGTGGACATCACCGAGCGCAAGCAGGCCGAGATGGAGAACTCGCGGCTCAATGCCGCGCTGCAGGAAGCCGACCGGCGCAAGGACGATTTCCTGGCCACGCTGGCGCACGAGCTGCGCAACCCGCTGGCACCGCTGCGCACCGGCCTGGAGATCCTGCGCCGCGCCCCCGACAGCGCCGCGGCGCAGCGGGCGCTGCCGATGATGCAGCGTCAGCTCACGCACATCGTGCGGCTGATCGACGACCTGATGGACGTGGCCCGCATCACGCAGGGGCGGCTGGCCCTGCAGCCCGTGCCGCTGGACCTGCGCCGCATCGTGGGCGATGCCGTCGAGGCGCACCAGGGCCAGGTCGAGGCCGCCGGGCAGCGCTTGGGCGTGGTACTGCCGCCCGAGGCCGTGCCGGTGCGCGGCGACGCGACGCGGCTGGGCCAGGCCATCGGCAACCTGCTGGGCAATGCCAGCAAGTACTCGCCGCCGGGCAGCGCCATCGAGGTGTCGCTGAGCGTGCGGGGCGCGGCCACGGCGCTGGTGGAGGTGCGCGACAGCGGCCTGGGCCTGCCGCGGGAGCGCATCGAGACGGCCTTCGAGCGCTTCAGCACGCTCAACCGCGAGCTGCAGCGGCTCCAGCCGGGCCTGGGCATCGGGCTGTCGGTGGTGCGCAGCCTGGTGGAGATGCATGGCGGGCGCGCCTGGGCGCACAGCGAGGGGCTGGGCCACGGTGCCTCGTTCTACGTGGAGCTGCCCCTGCTGCCGTCCGGCGAGCCGGCGTCAGCGGGTGAAGGCGTCGAGGCCCGGCTGCAGCCGCTGGCCGTGCTGCTGGTCGATGACAACCGCGATGCCGCCGAGCTGCTGGGCGAGGAGCTGCGCCTGGACGGCCACCGGGTGGCCGTCGTGCACGACCCGCACGTGGCCGTGGCGGCCGCGTGCCGGCACCGGCCGGACGTGGTCTTCCTGGACATCGCCATGCCGGGGCTGGACGGCTACGAGGTGGCGCGGCGGCTGCGCGCGGTGCCCGAGCTGCGGCAGGTTCTGCTGGTGGCGCTGACCGGCTTCGGCGGGCGCGAGGACCGCGGGCGCGTCAAGGCCGCCGGCTTCGACGCGCACCTGGTCAAGCCGGCCAGCGCGGCGCAGATCGGCGCGCTGCTGCGGCAGCGGGCGCGCCGGGAGGCGGCCGATGGAACGGGGCGGCCCAGCGCGGCGCCGGCGTCGTAGAGGCACAGGCAGGCCCAGGCGGATTTGAGGCGTTGCGCCGAAGTACGGGCGTCTCCAACTCCTCGGCCCATGAAGTGGCAGAGGGGCAGGGATGAGGGCCTGACGCTGGCGCGTGGCTTCGCGGTCTTGAGGCTGCAACCCTCACCCCTGCCCCTCTCCCGCGCTGCGGGCGAGCGGAAACCGGCGGCGCGGCGTGCGGAAGCAAGCGGGATAGGCGGGATAGGCGGAATGGGCGGCCAAGCCGGCTGCGTGGGACGAGCCCACTCCTCCTAGAACGCCGGGTCCGCCTCTCCCGCTGCCGCCCGCAGCGCCCGCGCCAACACCTCCTTGTTCTGCGCGCCCGGGTACAGGCGCCGACCGATCATGAAGGTGGGCACGGCCGTCACGCCCATGGCGCGCGCCTGGGCCAGCGCGCGCGCATGCGCCTCACGGTAGCGGCGCTGCGCCAGCGCCTCGCCGAACGCGGCTTCATCCAACCCCACCTCGCCGGCGAGCCGGGCCAGCACCTCGGGCTGGCCGATGTCCTGGTCCTCCTGGAAGAAGGCGCGCAGCACGCGGTCGTTGTACTCGGAGCCCTTGCCCTGCTCGCGCGCGAACTGGTAGCCCTCCCAGGCCAGCGCGGTGTAGGGCTGGGGCGAGACGCTGGGCAGCCGCAGCTTCACGCCGTGGCGCTCGGCCAGCGGGTACACCGACTGCGGCCACACCCGCTGCAGGTAGCCCTCCTCGGGCCGCAGCGTCGGCGTCGGCCAGGGGCGCAACTCGAAAGGCATCCAGTCGATGTGCACGTCCAGGCCGGACTCGCGCACCGCCTCCAGCAGCGGCTGCTCCGCGATCATGCAGAACGGACAGACGAAGTCCGACCAGACCTTGACTTCCACGCCCATGCCCGATGCCTCCTGCTGTGGGCCACCGTGCCCGTGGCAGCTTTGGGGCAAGGCGGGCGCCCACTCAGGCCGGGCGGGAGGCGGGCTTCAGTCGATGTACCAGGCCCACTCGATGGCCGTGACCTTGCCCTGGCGCACGATGAAGCGCAGCTGGTCGCTGTCCGGGCGGTCCGGCCCCAGGCGGTAAGCCAGCGCGGCCGGGTCGCGCAGCGTGGGCGGGCCCAGCCGCTTCAGCACCTCGGCTTCGGAAGCGCCCACCTGCAGCCCCGCGGGCAGCGCCGGATGCGGGCCCGTCATGCGCACGCCCACCGGCAGCAGCTTGGGCGGCTGCGTGGTCCTGGCCTCGTACACGGTCGCCACCCAGCCGGGACAGTGCGTCTCGATCACCTCGTCCATGACCTTGGGGTCGTGGGCATTGGGCTGCCGCTGGCGCTCCACGCGCAGCGGCGTCTCGCAGGGGCGTTCCGTGATGTGCCAACCCACGGCTTCAAGCTGCTCGATGGGCAGCTTCGGCGCGGGACGGCTGGCGCAACCGGCAACCAGGGCCACGGCCAGCAGCAGGCCGACATGGGCTCGGCGGAGACGGTGCGGGCGCGGGTCCATGGACGGCCGCACCGGGCTTTTCAGGTGAGCTTCGCTGTTGATGCGCATGCGGCGAAGCATACGTGGCGCTCATCGGGGGCCCTCAGCGCAGCCGCACGCCGTCCGGCTCGAAGGCGATGGGCAGGGCCAGCAACGCCCTGAAGCGCTTGTAGCCCGCCGCGCCGGGAAAGAAGGCGTGCAGGAACAGCAGCGGCTGCCCGTCCGGGCCCGGCGCCACCGAGGGGTGGCCGGGGCCGGCCCAGTCCGGCGTCGAGGTCAGCAGCGGCCCGGGCTGCTTGCGGTACGGGCCCAGCGGCGCGTCGGCCACGGCCACGCCGATGCCGTAGTCGGCGGTCGAGAAGTCGTTGCCGCCATGGAACAGGTAGAAGCGCCCCGCGTGCTCGCTGACCCACACGCCTTCGACCAGGTGCGCCTCCCAGTCCTGGTCGTTGCGCAGCACCACCCGCCGCTCGCCCACCAGTGCATGCCCGTCGGGCGACAGGCGCTGGCCGAAGATGGGGGTGCTCATGGCGCCCAGGATGTCGTCGATGGCCCCTGCCGTGGCCGCTTCGACCGCGTCCCGGGCCTGCGCCAGCCGCCGCCTGAAACCGGCCCAGTCGGCGGTGACGGCCTCGATCAGCGTCTGCAGTGTGAAGAAGCGCTCCATGGGCGCGCAGGCCTCGGCCCAGGGCTGCAGCGCGGCGGCGAGGCGGGCGGTGCGGCGGTCCTCCTCGGTGAGGAACAGTTCATTTACCCGCTCAGGCTCGGCCCGCAGCAGCGCCGCCAGGCGGCGCGGCCAGTGGTCGTTGGCGTCCTCCTTCCAGAACAGGTAGGCCTCGTCGGCCGAGCACACCAGCAGGTGCGGGTCGATGACGTTGCCCGTGAGCAGCGGCGCCGGGTCGGGCGTGAAAGGGCCGTCCGGCGCGGCGGCGCGGGCCAGGCCGATGGCGAAGTCGCCGCCGGCGCGCTGGCGGGCGCAGAAGCAGACGCGGGATTCATCGGGGAAGCGGTGCAGCTCCGGCGCCCAGAAATCGCCACCTTCCGCGCCGCTCAGCGCCCAGGCGGGCGCGTGTCCGCGCGGGAAGACGAAGCCCGCCGGCTCCCAGTGCTCCAGCTGCCGGGCGCGCAGGATGGGGAAGGCGTCGGGCGCGTCGTTGGAGGTGACGACGGCCCAATAGCCGTCTCCACCTTCAGCACCGCCGGGTCGCCATAGCCGTAGAGGATGCGCGGCGAGAGGTTGTCAACGATCAGGGCCTGGAAGCGGGCGCTCCCCGTGGGCGGCGCGGCCGGGCGGCGGTTCAGCGGCAGCCGGGTGCCGAAGTCCCGGGCCAGGGCGGCGTGCCAGTCGAGGTAGGCCGGGTGGGAGGCTTCGGGGAGCCGGTAGTCGCGGCAGGTGCCGTCGGGTCCGGTCACGAGGAAGCGGCGTGCGTTGCTTTCGGTGCTGACCTCGATGCGGTAGGCGTCCATACGCGTCATGTCGCAGCGCCCGTGCGCGTGGCAGCGCGCGTGAGCGTGAGCAAGGTCAATTCCGTCGTGGAGCCGAAGCGCACCGGCGGGCCCCAGCTGCCGGTGCCGGGGTTGACGTAGACCCACATGTCCCCCGCCCGCGACAGCCCGACCACGTGCGGCGCATGGACCATGCGCACGGCCAGCGTCCACGGAAAGAACTGGCCGGCGTGGGTGTGGCCCGAGAGCTGCAGGTCGAAGCCGGCCTGGCGCCCCAGCTCGGCCAGCGCCGGGTTGTGCGCCAGCAGGACGCGCAGCCCCGGGCCCAGCTCCGGCGCGGCGGCCAGGTCCGGGCGTGGCCGTATCCCCGGGTCGGACAGCTGCAGCGCCGGATCGACCACGCCGCCGACCACGAGCGGCGCCCCGCCATGGCGGATCAGCGCCGCCTCGTTGAGTAGCACGCGCAGGCCCAGCGAGCGGAAATGCGCGATCCAGCGGCCCGCGCCGGAATAGCAGTCGTGGTTGCCGAGGATGAAGAGCACGCCGTGCCGCGCCCGCAGCGCGCCCAGCGGCGCCACGTGGCGCCCCAGCCGCTGCGGCGAGCCATCGACGATGTCGCCGGTGAGCACGATCAGGTCCGGCCGCAGCGCGTTGCAGCGCTCCACCACGTGGCGCACGTAGCGCTCGCCGATGGTCGGGCCCACGTGCAGGTCGCTGATCTGCGCGACGGTGAAACCCTCCAGCGCCGGGTCCAGCCCGGCGATGGGGACGGCCACGCGCCGCAGCTTCGGCCCGCGCAGCGCGACCAGCATCCCCAGCGCCAGCGCCGCGAGCGAGGCGCCGAAGACCACCGGCACGCCCTCGGTCTGGATGCGCGCGTGCAGCGCCTGCGCACCGACCAACCAGGTGAGGCCCAGCAGCAGCTCGCGCACCAGCGCGCACAGCAGCAGGAAATTGAGCCAGCCCGCGCACACATAGGCGGCGGCATGGATCAGCTCGTCGGCCCGGCCGCGGCTCTCGCGCCCGCCGGCCCAGTAGATGATGGGCACCGACCAGACCAGCAGCGCGGGCACCAGCAGCAGCAGCCGGCCCGCCGCCGTCTCGGCCAACCGCCACGCGAGGTAGGCGTAGCCAAGCACGACGATGGCGGTCAGCGTCATGAAGAACGGGGTGAAGAAGCGTCTCATGCCCGGACGCTAGCGCGGCGCGCGCGATGGCCGGCTCATCGGCCGTGGTCCGTGGCGAGCCAGTCCCGCACCGCCCGGTTGAACTCGGCCGGCCGCTCCAGCATGAGCCAGTGCCCGGCGTCCAGGGCGACCACCCGGTGGCCGGGCCGCTGCGCCAGCGCCGCCGCCCAGGACGGCGAATGGAACATCAGCGGCTTGCGCCGGCCGTAGAGGTAGAGCATCGGGCAGGGCGGCTCGAAGCCGCGTCGCATGCGCCGGGCGATGTCGGCATAGGCGCCGGTCCACGCCAGGTAGTAGGGATAGCTCATGGCGCAGCTGACAGCGTCCGGGTCTGCGGGCGCGCGGGCGATGCGTGCGAAGTACCGCGACATGGCATCGCCGGCCGCGCCGCCGATGCGCCAGGCCGCGGCCAGCCAGAGCTGGTAGGAGGCGACCATGAGCTTGTCGGCGAGCGTCAGCGAGCGGGCATGCGCGCGCGAGCCCGCGTCGCCGATGTCCACGCCGATGAGCCCTCGCACCCGCGCCGGATGCGTCAGCGCGTATTCGTAGCCGAAGACACAGCCCCAGTCGTGCAGCAGCAGCGTCAGCGGCCGGTGTGGCGACACGGCCTCGGCCACGCGGTCGATCAGGTCCAGCGTCTGCGCCAGCGACATGGGGCGTGGCCCGCGCGCGGGGTCGAAGCCCGGCAGCGTGAAGCGCACGCAGCGGACCTGCTCCCGCAGTCCGGCCACCTGCGCGTCCCACAGCCGGCAGGTGTCGGGCCAGCCGTGCAGCATCAGCAGCACCTCGTCGCCCTGGCCCTCGACGTGGACCGGGATGCCGTCCACCTCCAGGACCGGCGCGGGCACGCTGTTCGCGCCATAGGCGGGGCGGGGGCCAGCTGGCGGCAGCCCGGCCATGCCGACGAAGTCCTGTGCCCGCGCCACCAGGCGCCCGGCGCCGCGGCTGGACAGCGCGGCGTACAGGGCGGCCAGGGTAGCGGTGGCGACGACGAGCTTCGGCACAGGACGCATGGCGGCCTCCGGAAAGGGCGGACGGCGCGGCTGCAGCAAGCGCGGTTCCAGCCACGGAACGGGTTTTGCCCGGTACTCCCCGTGAACTACCCGGACATCGAATCCCACGGCGTCATCGGCAACCTGCGCACGGCGGCGCTGGTGGGCATCGACGGCAGCGTCGATTTCTTCTGCTTCCCGCGCTTCGACTCGCCCAGCGTGTTCCTGGCGCTGCTGGACCCCGAGCACGGCGGTCATTTCTCCATCTCGCCCGCGGGCGAGGACATGCGCACGCGCCAGATGTACCTGCCCGACACCAACGTGCTGGTCACGCGCTTCATGTCGCAGGCCGGCATGGCCGAGGTCACCGACTACATGCCGCTGTCCGCCACCGGCGCGCCGCGCAGCGCGCTGGTGCGGCGCATCCACGGCGTGCGCGGCCGGCTGGCGCTGCACGTCACCTGCGCGCCGCGCTTCGACTACGCCCGCACCCGGTTGCCGGCGCGGCTGGAGGAGGGCGCTCGCATGGCGGTGTTCGGCGCCCGGGAGGCCATCGGCCCGCTGCGCCTGCGCAGCACGGTGGACCTGACGGTGCAGGACGGCGACGTGCGCGCGCTCATCGAGCTGGGTGCCGGCGACGAGGCCGCCTTCGTGATGGAGTGCGTGCGCGAGCGGCCCAGCGAGGGCGATTTGGGCGCCTTCGTCACGAACTCCTTCCAGGAGACGATGGCCTTCTGGCGTGGCTGGAGCGAGCGCTCCAGCTACCGCGGGCGCTGGCGCGAGATCGTGCAGCGCTCGGCGCTGATCCTGAAGCTGCTGTCCTCGGCGGACCACGGCGCCATCATCGGCGCCGCCACCTTCGGGCTGCCCGAGCACGTGGGCGGCGAGCGCAACTGGGACTACCGGTATTGCTGGCTCCGCGACGCCGCCTTCACCGTCTACTCGCTCATGCGCCTGGGCTACACCGGCGAGGCCGAAGCCTTCATCGGCTGGGCGCATGACCGCATCGGCGAGTACAACGGCGGCGCGGTGCCGCAGATCCTCTACGCCGTGGACGGCAGCCATGTTGGCCAGGAGATGGAGTTGCCGCACCTCGCGGGCTACCGCGGCTCGCGCCCGGTGCGGGTGGGCAACGCGGCGGCGGGTCAGCTGCAGCTGGACGTGCTGGGCGAGCTGGTGGACGCCATCTACATGGCCGACATGCACGGCGTGCCGGCCTCCATCGACGTGTGGCAGGCGCTGTCGCAGCGCATCGACTGGTGGTGCGAGCACTGGGACCAGCCCGAGGAGGGCATCTGGGAGATCCGCGGCCCGCGCCGCGACTTCCTTTCCGGCCGGCTGCTGAGCTGGGTGGCGCTGGACCGTGCGCTGCGCATGGCGCGCCGCTTCGCGCGCCCGGCGCCGCTGCCGCGCTGGTACCAGACGCGCGACGCCATCGCCTCGCAGATCCTCACCGAGTTCTGGAACCCGCGGAAGCAGGCCTTCGTGCAGTACCGCGGCGGCGAGACGCTGGACGCGGTGGCACTGCTGATGCCCATGGTCAAGTTCGTCAGCGCCAATGATCCGCGCTGGCTGTCCACGCTGGAGGCCATCCGCCGCGAGCTGACCATCGACGGGCTGGTGGCGCGCTACTCGACCACCGACGCCGGCGGCGAGGCCAACATCGACGGGCTGCAGGGTCAGGAAGGGGCCTTCACGCCCTGCTCCTTCTGGTACGTCGAGTGCCTGGCACGCGCCGGCCGGGTGGACGAGGCGCGGCTGCTGTTCGAGAAGATCCTGACCTACGCCAACCACCTCGGCCTCTACGCCGAGGAACTGGGCCCCAGCGGCACACAGCTGGGCAACTTTCCGCAGGCGCTGACGCACCTGGCGCTGATCAGCGCCGCGCATGCGCTCAACCGCGTCATCGAGGAAGGCCCGGCCACCTGGGCCCGCGGTGGATGAATTCAGTGCGCTGGCAGATGGAATTTCCCGTTCGCCCTGAGCTTGTCGAAGGGCAGGCGCTGACATGCAGGCACTTCGACAGGCTCAGCCCGAACGGCATTTGTCCAACGCGAGCAGCAAACCTCTACGGACGGGGAGTGAACCCATGCACATCGGCTTGCAGCGGCAGGTGGCCCTGGTGACAGGCGCGAGCTCGGGCATCGGCGCGGGCGTGGCCGAGGCCCTGGCGGAGGCCGGCGCCGCCGTGGTGCTGAACTACCGCAGCCAGCGCGAGCCGGCCGAGGCGCTGGCCCGGCGCATCGTCGAGCGCGGCGGGCAGGCCATCGCCGTGGGCGCCGACGTGGGCGAGGAGGCCGCGGTGGAGCGGCTGTTCGAAGCCGCGCTGAACGCTTTCGGGCGGCTCGACATCCTGGTGGCCAATGCCGGACTGCAGCGCGACGCGCCCTTCGGCGAGATGACGCTGGCGCAGTGGACCGAGGTGCTGAACGCCAACCTCACCGGCCAGTTCCTGTGCGCGCGCGCCGCCGTGCGGCAGTTCCGGCGCCAGGGCGTGTGCGCGGACGTCTCGCGCGCGGCGGGCAAGATCATCCACATGAGCTCGGTGCACGAGTTCATTCCCTGGGCCGGCCACGTGAACTACGCCGCCTCCAAGGGCGGCGTGAAGCTGCTGATGCAGTCGCTGGCGCAGGAAGTGGCGGCCGAGCGCATCCGCGTCAACGGCATCGCGCCGGGCGCCATCGCCACGGCCATCAACAGCGAGGTGGTGCAGGACCCGCTCCAGCACCGGAAGCTGCTGAGCCTCATTCCCTACGGCCGCGTCGGCGAGGTGGAGGACGTGGCCCGCGCCGCAGTCTGGCTCGCCAGCGACGCCTCCGACTACGTGGTCGGCGCCACGCTGGTCATCGACGGCGGGATGGGGCTGTATCCGGGGTTCAGGGACGGGGGGTGAAGGCGATGCACGGTTCAAACCCTTGCCGTTGGAGCCATTGCCCGCCGTTTCCACTGTTGATGGCAAGTGGTGAAGCCCAGGCCAGAGTCGGGTTATTCGTTATTGAGTCGGCGACAGGAAGGATTGCAAAGTCTGTGCACGGACCTTGGTTAGCGGTTCAACAAGGAACTGCAAAACGCAGTTATCAATATCATGGCAATTTCCATGTCAATGGGTGCAAATGAACAGCGGCGGATGGCGGATTTGATGCCGCCATTGCAGTCAGTGCGCGATGCCTTGGCTGTTGAAGCGCTGCGCCAAAAGGAAAAATTGAATGACCCGGCATTTACCAGGAATCAGCGAGCCAGGGCGCTGTTCTGGGCTTCCGGGTTCGAGAGTTTGGTCTACAGATTTGATAATGCCCTGCATAACCTTGCCCGCACGGCGGATTCTCCGGTGAGTGGGCGAATTGTCAGTGAATTCATTGATTTCCGTCGGTGGATTTTTGACTTGGCTGAGAACGATTCGCGCCCCGAAGTCATTGTCAAGGTGGTGCAGCAGGTCATGAGTGATATGGTGAACCTTGAAGGTGTAGACGGCTGGTCGGATTCTTCCGGCCCGCTGGCGGGAGGGGCTGCTTCCAATACTGAGAAATTGCCGCCCAATCCGACGGGCGGTGAAGATAACTCGTAGTTTGATCGCTGCGGAATTCGAGGGGCCCCAGTATTCGGGACGGCGGCCAACGAGGGCTGCCATCGGCCTCACCCCGCCGCCAGCAATCGCCGCAGCCACTGCAACACCACCAGCGGCAGCCGCTCGGGCTGCTGCAGCAGCGCCCAGTGGCCCGGCGGAAACACCTGCGGCATCCAGGCCGCGGCTTGGCGCTCGATGGTCAGGGCGAAGGGCTGCTGGCCCAGGGCGCGCGCTTCCAGTACGGCGCGGCGCAGATCCTGCACCGCCGCCGCGCCCTCGTAGCCGTCGTCGTCCTGCGGCTTGCCGTCGGACAGCAGCAGCAGCAGCCGGTGGTGCTCCGGCCGTCGTGACAGCAGCCACGAGGCATGGCGCAGCGCTGCGCCGGTGCGCGTGCAGTGCTGCGGCTCCAGGCCGGCGATGCGCGTGAGCACCGCCTCGCCGGCGGGCTCCTCGAAACCCTTGATTTCCCACAGCGCCACGCCCTGGGCGCCGCGCCCGCTGAAGGCCAGCAGCGCGTGCGGCTCGCCCAGGCGCTGCAGCGCCAGCGCCAGCAGCAGCAGCGCCTCGCGCTCCACGTCGATGACGCGGCGGTTGCCCGCCAGCCAGCCGTCGGTGGAACCGCTCACGTCCACCAGCAGCACGCAGGCCAGGTCGCGCCGCAGCAGGCGCTGGCTGCGGTAGACGCGCTCGCTCAGCGGCAGCCCGGCGCGGAAGTCGGCGCGCGCCTGCACCAGCGCGTCCAGGTCCACCTCCTCGCCCTCGGCTTGCGCGCGCAGCGTGATGCGGCGCGCGCGCAGCAGCTCGAAGCGCCGGACTAAACCTTCCAGCAGCGCATGCTGCTCGCGCAGCGTGCGCTGCACCCAGCCGCTTGGGCCGGGCACGGCCGCATGCACCCACACCGTCGCGCCCGGATGGCGGTAGGCCTGGCGCCGGTGCTCCCACTCGGGGTACTCGAAGCGCTGCGCCCCGGCCGTGGCCGCCGCCGGCCGGCGCCCGCCTTCGGGTGTGGCCCCTACCGGGTCGTCCGACAGCAGCACCTCCGGCGCGCGCTGCGGCGTGCGCACCAGTCGCGCCGCGTCCAGCTCGGCCAGCGACTCGGCGTGCGAGGCCGCCGGCGTGTCGGTGTCACGGTCCGCCGGCCGCTGCAGCCCGGCCGGGTCCTCGGCCTTCTCGTGCGGCTGCGCGGTCTGCACCATCCAGGCGCCGGGCGCCGCGTCGTCCTCGCCCTCCTGTGCTTCGCGCACGCGCGGGCGGCGCTGCAACCGGGCGCTGCGCGGGGGGGGCTGGTCAGCCTCGTCCGGCGCCGCCGCGCCGGGTCGCGACGGGACCGAGGCGCCCGCTTCGGGCGTGCGCCATTCGCCGCTCCACCAGTCCGCGTGCAGCCGCGCGCCGGGCTCACCGGCCACCAGCACCCGGGCTTGCGGCAGCAGCTCGGCCGGGGGCGGTGCCGCGGTGGCCTCCAGCGGCGCCTGCCAGCGCACGCGCAAGGCGTCCTCCAGCCGCCTGAAGGCGGCGGGCAGCGCCCGCGGCTCGGGCCGCCGCCGCAGCGCCGCGTCGCGCAGGGCCTGCAACGCGCCGCGCAGGCCGGGCAGGGCGTGCAGCAGCTCGGCTTCCACCGCCAGCGTCTCCAGCAGCAGAAAGGCGTCGCGCTCGGCCGGCGCCAGCGTCGCGGCCAGCTGCGGCGAGCCGCGCCGGGCCCGTGCCGCCTGCTGCAGGGCCATGGCGCGGTAGAGCGCGGGGACGTCGTTTTCAGCGACGCTCGGCAGCTCGGGCGGCAGCCACAGCCGCATGCCGTCGGTGCCTGGCAGGGCGGGACGCCGTGCGGCGCCGCGCCACCAGCGCGCCAGCAGCGTCGGCGGCGCGCCCGGCTGCGCCATGCGCAGCGGGAAGGAACTACCGTGCAGCGCGCGCAGCAGCAGGTCCAGCCGCGGCGCCAGCTCGGCCAGGCCCAGTGCCGCGCCGGGTGCGCGCACCCGGCGCGACTGCACCCAGTCCACCGCGTGGCGGGCGGCATCGACAAGGACGTCCTCGGCTTCGGCCATGGGGGCGGACTATGTGGATTTCAGGGCGTCGTCGGTGGCTGGGCCGCTTCGCCTCCTACATCGTCATCCCCGCGCAGGCGGGGACCCAGGCGGCCCCACGCCAGCACATCAGGGGCGATGCAGGCGCCACGACGCCAACGCGTCCTTGGGATACCGACTGGCCTGCTTGCGGCCGATTCGGGGACCGCCTGGGTTCCCGCCTGCGCGGGAATGACGGAACAGAGGGCGTGGCGTTTCAGCCTCCGGACCACGGTGAGGCCACTACTCGTCCCGGACAGCAATGCAGTCCGAATGGGGTTGTCCGCGTTCGGGAGTTCCATCTGGTCCCTCTGAGCGGCAGCTACGCGAAGCTCGCATCCACCAGCTCCTGCATGGCCTGCAGCAGCACCGGGTCGTCCGACAGCGGCGCCAGCAGCGCCACGCGGCAGGCGGTGCGCGGGTCGGTGCCGGCGGCCACCAGCCGCGCCGCCGCGACCAGCAGCCGCGTGCCCGGCACCTCGGCCAGCCCCTGCGCCTGCAGCTGCCGCAGCCGCTGCGCCAGCTGCACCAGCGCCGCCGCGTCGCTGTCGGCGCAGCCCGATTCGCGCTGCACCACGCGCGCCTCCTGCGCCGGCGCGGGGAAGTCGAACTCCAGCGCCACGAAGCGCTGCCGCGTGCTGGGCTTGAGGTCCTTGACCAGGCGCTGGTAGCCCGGGTTGTAAGACAGGACCAGCATGAACTCCGGCGGCGCCGCGAGCTGCTCGCCGGTCTTGTCGATGGGCAGGATGCGCCGGTGGTCGGTGAGCGCGTGCAGCACCACCACCGTGTCCTGGCGCGCCTCCACCACCTCGTCGAGATAGCAGATCGCCCCCTCGCGCACCGCGCGCGCCAGCGGCCCGTCGTGCCAGGCGGTGCGGTCGTGGTGCACGAGATAGCGGCCGATGAGGTCGCTGGCCGCCAGATCGTCGTGGCAGGCCACCGTCACCAGCGGACGCCCCAGGCGCCAGGCCATGTGCTCCACGAAGCGCGTCTTGCCGCAGCCCGTGGGGCCCTTGAGCAGCACGGCCAGGCGCTGCGCGTGGCAGCGCTCGAACAGCGCGCACTCGTCACCCTGCGCCAGGTAGAAGGGCGCCTCGCCCATCAGGCCGGCCGGCGCTGCGCGCCCACGCGCGCGGCCGCCGCGGCGGCAGTGGTGGCGGGCTCATCCTCGGCCAGCACCTGCAGCCGCGGCGCGTGGCGGAAAAAGTCCCAGATGAACAGCCCCGCGCCCACCGTGAACAGCCCAGCCGTGGCCATCAGCATCAGGAAGTGCACCTGGATCTTGAGCTGCGCGTCCAGGTAGCCCAGGCCCATGATGCGCTCCAGGTACACCTGCGCGATGCCGGCGGTGGCGAAGGACAGCGTCATGCCGAACATGCCCACGAGCTGCAGCCAGAAGGCCCAGTAGCCCAGGGCCGTGCCCTGCTCGGGCCGCCCCGGCGCGAACGCGGGCAGGGCGTAGCTGATCATGGCCATCACGATCATGGCGTAGGCGCCGTAGAACGCCGCGTGGCCGTGCATGGCCGTGACGAGCGTGCCGTGCGTCCACTGGTTGACGCCGGGCCAGGTGTGGGCCAGCCCCAGCAGCCCCGCGCCGAAGAGCGTGAACACCGCGCTGCCCAGCGTCCAGTGCAGCGCCAGCGTGTTCGGATGCGCCAGCCCCGAGCGCCGCAGCGCGGCGTAGGCGTACATGGCCATGCCCACCAGCGCCAGCGGCTCCAGCGCGCTGAACAGCCCGCCGATGGGCAGCCAGTAGTGCGGCACGCCCACCCAGTAGTAGTGGTGCGCCGTGCCCAGGATGCCGGCGATGAACACCAGCCCCACGATCACGTAGAGCCACTTCTCCATCACCTCGCGGTCGGCGCCGGAGAGGCGGATGAGCAGGTAGGCCAGGAAGCCGCCCTGGATCATCTCCCACACGCCTTCGACCCAAAGATGGATCGTCCACCAGCGGTAGAAGATGCTCACCGTGTAGTTGTCGAAGTCCAGCAGCGAGGGCAGGTACAGCACCGCCGCGCCGGCCAGGCCCAGCAGCAGCACGCCCTCGGTGGCCGTGAAGCGCCCGCCCTTGCGGATGGTCATGAGGACGTTCCACAGGAACATCAGCATCACGACGACGATCACGAGCTTGTGCGGCAATGGTTGCTCCAGCAGCTTGTTGCCCGTGCCGAAGCGAAACAGGTAGCCGATGACGGCCGTCACGCCCATCACCACCCACAGCGCCAGCTGCACGTAGGCCAGCTTGACGCTGTAGAGCTCGGTGCGGCTCTCGTCGGGCACCATCCAGTAGGTCGCGCCCATGAAGCCCGTCAGCACCCACACCACCAGCAGGTTGGTGTGGATCATCTTGGTGACGTCGAAGGGCAGGATGTAGAGCAGAGGATCGGGCCCCAGGTACTTGGCCGCCGACAGCAGCCCGAACACGAGCTGCAGCCCGAACAGCAGCATCGCCACCGCGAAGTACCAATAGGCCACGGCCTGCGAGCGGTATCTCATGGCGTCTCCCTGTGCTCACTTGAGCGTGGCGAGGTACGCCACGAGCTGGTCGATCTGCTGCGGCTGCAGGCTGCTGCCGTAGGTGTTGGGCATGAAGGACTGGCCGTTGGCCGAGTACATCGCCCCGGGCACCAGGTGCGCGCTGGGCTGCACGATGGACTCGCGGATGTAGCCCGCGGCGTCGCGCGCGCCGCCCTTGTAGCCGGGGTCGGCCACGGTCTGCGCCGCGCGCGTGGCCAGGCCCGAGAGCGACGGCCCGGCCAGGTTCACGCCCGGGGCCACCGAGTGGCAGGCGTTGCACGCGGGCTGCACCGAGCGGAACAGCGCCTGGCCCAGCGCGATCGGGTCCTGCTCGGGCGTGACCGGCCGCGCCCCCGGCGGCAGCGTCTGCGGCGTGCCGGGGCTGGGGCCCTGGCGGCGCTGCTCGGCGCTGAGGTCGGTACCGGGGATGGTTGCGCCGGTGACCAGGATCGGTCGCGGCGGCCAGCCCTGGTTGTCCACCTTGCTGACCCAGTCGAGGAACACGATCAGGTCCTTGATCTCCTGCTCCGACAGGTTCTGCCGCGGCATGAGGCGCCGGTGGCGCTGCTCGTCGTAGAAGCGCGAAGGGTCGCGCATGTAGGCCGTGAGGTAGGCCTCGCCGCGGTGCTGGGTGATCTTGGTCAGGTCGGGCGCGTAGTACGCGCCCTCGCCGAACAGGGTGTGGCAGTTGATGCAGTTGTACTTGTGCCAGACGTCCTTGCCGGACACGACCTGCGGCGTGAGGTTCTGGGCGTTGGTGAGCTTGTCGAACTGCCGGTGGCTGTCCAGCGTCAACGCCCCAAACACCAGCGCGGACAGGGCCGTGGCACCAATGGCGAAGAAACGTGCTCCGCGCTTGTCCATCGGCCGCCCCTACACGCCGATGCCGGCCCAGTGGGCCATGGAGACATAGGCGCCCCAGCCCATGGCCAGCGCCATGAGCGCCAGCACCACGGCGGCCGCGGCCTTGAGCGGGCCGTGGCCCTTGGTCGGTGTGTCCATCGAGAGGCCTCCCGAGTCGCGGCCGGAGCGCCGCGGCCCGAGGCGGCAATCCCTATGCCGGAAATGGGCTATCTCGTTCATTCGGGTGGGCCGCGTTTGGGGGCGCTGCGGTGGCGGGACCGGCGCCGCGCCGCTGCCGTTCCGGGGGTAACCGCCCTGGCGGGACGGAGATGGGCCGCTGCACCACACTGCGGGGTTTGCCTTGCATGGAGAGATCGATGCCCCGCCGCCTGGCCCTGTTGTCGAAGCTGAGCCTTGCCGTGCTGGTCGCCTGGCCGGCCGCCGCCAGCGCCGACTGGCGCACCGCCAGCCGCGAGCCGGTCGGCCTGGCGCCGGACCCGGCGCAGGTGCGGGAAGCCATGGTGCAGGTCTACGGCGCCCGCACCGTGGGTACCAAGGGCTGGTTCGGCGTGCACACCTGGGTGGCCGTGAAACCCACGGCCGCTCCCGCCTGGACGGTGTACGAGGTGGTGGGCTGGCGGCTGCGCTGGACCGACAACGTGGTGGTCCGGCGCGAGGGCGCGCCCGACGCGCGCTGGTTCGGCTCGGAGCCCGAGCTCTATGCCGAGAAGCGCGGCGCCGGGGTGGACCAGCTCATCCAGCGCATCGACGCCGCCGTGCGCAGCTATCCCTACGCCGGCGAGTACCGGGTCTGGCCCGGGCCGAACTCCAACACCTTCACCGCCTGGATCAGCCGCGCCGTGCCCGAGCTGGAGCTGGACCTGCCGGCCACGGCCATCGGCAAGGACTACCTGGGCAGCGCCCTCTGGGGCACCGCGCCCAGCGGGCACGGTTTTCAGTTGTCGCTGGGCGGGCTGTTCGGCGTCGCCGCCAGCCTGGTGGACGGCGTGGAGTTCAACCTGCTGGGGCTGAACTTCGGCCTCAGCCCGAACGGGTTGAAGCTGCCGCTGGTGGGACGCATCGGCAGCTACAGGCCCGAGCCCGCGCCGGGTGTGGCGCAGGCGGCGCCGGGGCTGCTGGGCGGGCCGGACGCGATGTGAGCGGGCGCGGCGAGCTGTCGGCGCCTCCCCGCGCCGTGACAATGCGGTCAGCCTTCAAGGTCATTTCCCACTGACCATCGGCCGCACTCCGCATGCAACGCCTGATCGCCGAATTCCGCCGCCTGTTCCTCCTGCCCGCCGACGCCGACGCCGACCCGGCCGCGCTCGAACACCAGCTCCACGCCCAGGACGCACCCGCCGCAACGCTCGTGGACGACCAGGGCCGGACGCGGCTGATGGTGATCGGCTTCGACGGCGTGAGCCGCGGCCAGGGCAGCGCGCACTGCGCCGCGCTGCTGCAGCTGGGCAAGGCGCTGATGGAGGAGCTGGGCCTGCCCGAACCGGCCTTCTCCGTGAACGGCCGCGAGGGTTTCCAGCTGTGGCTGCCGCTGGCCGAGCCGGTGCCGGTGGGCGAGGCGCAGGCCTTCCTGGCCTTGCTGCAACAAAGCTACTTCAAGGATCTGCCGGCGGTGGGCCTGCATCCCGCCGAGGGTGAACAAGCCGTCGGGGAAGCGCCCACGGTGGCGCTGCCGCCGGGCCTGCACCGCGGCACGGGGCTGTGGGCGGTGTTCATCGCGCCGGGGCTGGCGCCGTCCTTCACCGAGGAGGCGGGCATCGACATCCCGCCCAACCTCGACAAGCAGGCCGAACTGCTGGCGCGGCTGGAACCGATCCCGCTGGACGCCTTCAGGGAAGCCGCCGGGCGGCTGCGCCAGCGCCTGGCGCCGCCGGCCGAGGCGCCCACCCGACCGGCGCAGGGCATGGAAGCGTCGCAGGGGGCCGCTGAGCCGACGGCCCTGGCTCCGACCGACACCGCGGCGCCGGCCAACCCGGTGCCGGGGCCGCTGGCCGGGCTGCGCCAGGAGCTGTTTCACGCCCTGGCCCGGCCGGCGGGCGCGGCCGTGGTGCCCACGCCCTTTCCGGGGCTGACGGCGCTGCTGCATGGCGGCTTCCGTGGCGGGCGGCTGCTGGCGCTGCTGGCGCCGCCCAGGGGCGGCAAGACGACGCTGGCCGCGATCTGCCTGGAGCACGCGGCGGCGCAGGGGCACCCGGCCCTGTACGTGGGTTACGACATGGCGCGCGAGCAGCTCGTCCAGGCTGCCCTGGCGCGCCGGCTGGGCCTGGACGCGCGGCGCATCGAGGCGCGCTCGCTCACGGCCGAGGAGGCGCAGCGCGTGGCTGCGGCGCTGGAGGACTACCTGGCCCGGGAAGGCCAGTGCCTGGAACTCTGGGAGGCCGGCGCCGCCACCACGCTGGCCGAGGTCGCCGCGTGGGTGCGCCGCGCCCGGGCCGCGCGGCCCGGGCGCGTGCCGCTGGTGGTGATCGACCCGCTGCCGCTGCTCAGCACCGGGGTGGCCGCCATCGACGCGCATCCGGACCCGGCTCGGCGCCCCTTGGCGCTGGCGGCGGCCTGCAAGGACCTGGCGCGCGGCACCGGCGCGGCCGTGCTGGTGCTGCGCGCGCTGGACCACCCCGTGCCGTCCGAGGCGGCGCGGGCGCTGTCCGAGGTCCGGGCCGTGGTTCCGACCGCCGACACCGTGCTGGCGCTGGAATCCGAGCACGCGAGCGACCCGGCCAGCCAGGCCCGGCCGCTGCGCCTGCGGCTGCCGGGCCACCGTGTCGGCTCGGCCGAGGTGACGCTGCGCCACGACCCGGCCTGCCACGCGATGGAGGAAATGCCGCGGCCGGGCGCCGTGGCGGTCGAGGAGGGTGCCGCGGCGGCGCTGGAGGTGTTCCGCCGCCACGCGCAGGCGCCCGTGCCGCCCGGGGCCACCTGAGCCACGCGACGGTGGTTGAGCCGGAAACGAGGCTCAGGGCCTGATCCCGCGGCGCCGCGCGGCGTGCAATGCCGGACGCTGCGCCGGGATATAGCGAAGCCGTAAAATGTCCAGGCCGGTGCCGCGGAAATGCGGTGCCGGCAAGCGTTCTCAGGGCGGGGTGCAATTCCCCACCGGCGGTATCCGCGGCTTGACCGCGGGAGCCCGCGAGCGCCCGGTGCCTCCCGGCACCGGGGTCAGCAGACCTGGTGAGAAGCCAGGGCCGACGGTCACAGTCCGGATGAAAGAGATCGCGTTTGCCGTGGTGGCTGGCCGCATGGCGGGCTGCTGCGTGAGCGCGTGCATGCGCCCTGATTCTGGCCACCGACGTCTTTCCCGGACCCATGAATCAGTCTTCTGCTTCTTCCTCCCAAACCACCGCAGCCGGGCTGCGCATCGCCGTCGTGAGCGCCTCCTGGCACCGCGACATCGTCGAGCGCGCGCACGAGGGCCTGGCCGCCGAGATGGTGCGCCAGGGCGTGGACCCCGCCGCCACGCTCACGCACATCGCCGTGCCCGGTGCGTTCGAAATCCCGCTGCACGCCAAGAAGCTGGCCGAATCCGGCTGCTTCGATGCCGTGATCGCCTGCGGGCTGATCGTCAACGGCGGCATCTACCGCCACGAGTTCGTCACCAGCGCCGTGATCGACGGCCTGATGCGCGTACAACTCGATACCGGCGTGCCGGTGTTCTCGGCGGTGCTCACGCCGCGCGACTTCCACGAGCATGAGGAGCATCGCGCCTTCTTCGCCAGCCACTTCGTGAAGAAGGGCGAGGAAGTGGCCTCCGCCTGCCTGGCCACGCTGCGCAGCCTGCGCCAGCTCGACGCGCTCACGCGCTGATCCGGCGCGCGGCGTGATGCAATGCTTACGCCACGCTTCACGCCGCCCCGGGCGACCGCTACCTTGACGACCATGAAATCCGACTCTCCCGACTGCCTCCAACCCTGCGTCGAGCGCGGCCCGAGTGCGCGGCTGCCCACGCCGCACGGTGAATTCATTCTCGAAACCTGGTTCGACCGCAGCGCCGGCGTGGAGCACCTGGCCATCCGCAAGGGCGAGCTTGCCGGCGCGCAAGGCGTGCTGGCGCGCGTGCACTCGGAATGCCTCACCGGCGACCTGCTGGGCTCGCTGCGCTGCGACTGCGGCCCGCAGCTGCAGCTGGCGCTCGCGCGCATTGCCGAGGCCGGCCAGGGCGTGGTGGTCTACATGCGCGGCCACGAGGGCCGCGGCATCGGGCTGGCGCAGAAGCTGCGCGCCTACGCGCTGCAGGACCAGGGCCTGGACACGGTCGATGCCAACGTCGCCCTGGGCCATCCGGTCGATGCCCGGCGCTACGAGGCGGCGGCGGCCATCCTGAAGCAACTGGGCGTGCGCTCGATCCGGCTCATGAGCAACAACCCGCTCAAGCTGCTGGCGCTGCGCGAGCAGGGCATCGACATCGTCGAGCGCGAGCGCCACGAGGCCGGCGCCCATCCGCAGAACTCGGGCTACCTCGCCACCAAGCGCGAGCGCCTGGGGCACCTGCTGCAGGAGGCCGGCGTCGCCATGCCGGCCGCGCCCGCCGAGGCCGCGCCCCTGCCGCTGTCGGGCGAAGCGCTGGCCGGCTGACCGCTCGGGTGTGCCGGTGCGCCGCTCCGCGCGGTGCCGCCGGCGCGCTCATTCACCATCCGAATTGCTCTGTATCAAAGGCCTGCGCCGGTCCGGGGAACCCGGGCCGCGGGCAGGGCCTCCACTCCTGCCATGGAGCCTTGCCGCGCACCCTGCGCCGGGGGCTCGGCGCCACGCCGCCAAAGGAGCAATGGATGTCCCTGCACGAGATCGATCCCGTTACCCGCGCATCTTCAGCGCCACCCCCGGCCCGGGAGCATGAGCCGGGGAGGGCGTCGCGCGCGTCGGGGTCGGGAGCGCAGGGCGTGGCCTGGCACGCGGCCGATGCCGACGCGGTGCTGGCGGCGCTGCAGTCGGGCCCGCATGGCCTGAGCCAGGCCGAGGCGGCGCGGCGGCTGGCGGCGAACGGGCCCAACCGCATGCCCGAGGCCGAGGCGCCCAGCCTGCTGCTGCGGCTGGCGCGCCAGTTCAACAACCTGCTGCTGCAGATCCTCATGGCCTCGGCGCTGGTCACGGGCCTGATGGGGCACTGGGTGGACAGCGCCGTCATCGGGGCCGTGGTGCTGCTCAATGCCGTCATCGGCTTCGTGCAGGAAGGCAAGGCCGAGAAGGCGCTGCAGGCCATCCGGCACCTGCTCTCGCCGCACGCGGTGGTGCTGCGCGACGGCCGCCAGCATGACGTCGCCGCGGCCGATCTCGTCGTCGGCGACATCGTGCTGCTGGCCTCGGGCGACAGCCTGCCCGCGGACGTGCGGCTGCTGCAGGCGCGTGGTTGCCGCATCGACGAGTCGGCGCTTACCGGCGAGTCGGTGCCGGTGGACAAGGCGCCCGAGGCCGTCGCCGACCACGCCGCCATCGGCGACCGCCAGTGCATGGGCTACGCCGGCACGCTGCTGACGCAGGGCCAGGCGCGTGCGGTGGTGGTGGCCACCGGCGCCGACACCGAGATCGGCCGCATCGGCCGCATGCTCGCCGCCGTCGAGGAGGGCACCACGCCGCTGCTGCAGAAGATGGCCGTCTTCAGCCGGCAGCTCACCTTCGTGATCCTGGGCGTGGCGGTGCTGCTGTTCACCTTCGGCACGCTGGTGCGCGGGCTGCCGGTCAGTGACACCTTCATGGCCGCCGTGGGCCTGGCGGTGGCGGCCATTCCCGAGGGCCTGCCCGCGATCCTGACCATCACGCTGGCCATCGGCGTGCAGCGCATGGCGCGCCGCCATGCCGTGATCCGGCGCCTGCCGGCGGTGGAGGCGCTGGGCTCGGTGACGGTGATCTGCTCGGACAAGACGGGCACCCTCACGCGCAACGAGATGACCGTGCAACAGGTCATCTGCGCCGGGCGGACGCTGGAGGTCGAGGGCGCCGGCTATGCGCCCCAGGGCGCCATCAAGCTGGACGGGAGCGCGCTGGACCCGGCCGGCCTGGCCGAGCGCGCTCCGGCCGCGGCCCGCCTGGCGGTGGCCGCGGCGCTGTGCAACGACGCCAGCGTGCACGAGAGCGAGGGCCGCTGGCTGCTGGCCGGCGACCCCACCGAGGGCGCGCTGCTGACCTTGGCGATGAAGGCGGGGCTCAATCCGGCGGAGCTGCGCATCGAGCGCCCGCGCCTGGAGCTCATTCCCTTCGAGTCCGAGTACCGCTACATGGCGACGCTGCATGCGGGCGCCGGCCCCGGGCCGGCGGCCGAGGCCTTCGTCAAGGGCGCGCCCGAGCGGGTGCTGGCGATGTGCGCCGCGCAGCTCGGGCCGCAGGGGCGCGAGGAGCCGCTGGACCTGGCCTGGTGGCAGGCGCAGGTCGAGGCCCAGGCCCGCGCCGGGCGGCGCGTGCTGGCGCTGGCCTGGCGTGCCTTCCCGGAGGCGCGGCGGGACATCGACCATGGCGACATCGCCGCCGGGCTGACGCTGCTGGGCCTGGTGGCCATCATCGACCCGCCGCGCGAGGAGGCGGTGCGCGCCGTGGCGCGCTGCGCCGAGGCCGGCATCCGCGTGGTGATGATCACCGGCGACCATGGCGTGACGGCCAGCGCCATCGCGGCCCAGCTCGGCATGGGCGAGAACCTCCAGGCCGTGACCGGCCCGGAGATCGAGGCCGTGGACGACGCCGCGCTGCGCCGCGTCGTGGCCGACACGCGGGTGTTCGCCCGGGCCAGCCCCGAGCACAAGCTGCGCCTCGTGCGCGCGCTGCAGGCCCGCGGCGAGGTGGTGGCCATGACCGGTGACGGCGTCAACGACGCCCCGGCGCTCAAGCAGGCCGACGTGGGCGTGGCCATGGGCATGAAGGGCACCGAGGCGGCCAAGCAGGCCGGCGCGATGGTGCTGGCCGACGACAACTTCGCCTCCATCGCCCATGCCGTGGAGGAAGGGCGCACCGTCTACGACAACCTCAAGAAGACGGTGTCATTCCTGCTGCCCATCAACGGCGGCGAGTCGCTGACGCTGCTGCTGGCGGTGCTGCTGGGCGTGGCGCTGCCGATCCTGCCGGCGCAGGTGCTGTGGGTGAACATGGTCAGCTCCGTGGCCCTGGCCATGGTGCTGGCCTTCGAGCCCACCGAGGCCGACGTGATGCGCCGCCCGCCGCGCCCCAGCGGCGAGCCGCTGCTGTCGCGCTTCCTGGTCTGGCGCATCGTGCTGGTGTCGGCGCTGTTCCTGGCCGGCGTGTTCGGCATGTACGAGTGGATGGTGCGCCAGGGCGCCGACGTGGAGGCGGCCCGCACCGCGGCCGTCAACACGCTGGTGTGCATGGAGGTGTTCTACCTGTTCAGCGTGCGCTACCTGAAGGCGCGCTCCTTCACGCTGCAGGGCGTGCGCGGCACGCCGCGGGTGCTGCTGGCCGTGGCCGGGGTGTTCGCCCTGCAGCTGCTGTTCACCTACGCGCCGTTCATGCAGGCGCTGTTTCACACCGAGGCGCTGGCGCCGGCCGTGGGCCTGCGCATCGTGGCCGTGGGCGTGGCGCTGCTGGTGGCGCTGGAGCTGGAGAAGGCGCTGCTGCGGCGCCTGGGCGCGCTGGACTGAGCCGGGCCGCCGGGCGCGCAGGCCCGCCGCCCGGGGCCCGCGGCAGCGGGCCCCGGGCCTTCACGGCGCGGCTGCGGGCGCCATGGAGCAATGGCCCGTCAGCGGATCACCAGCACCGGCGTGCTCGTGTTGGCCATCACGTTCGTGACCACCGAGCCCAGGATCAGGTTGCCCAGCGCGCTGTGGCCGTGCGAGCCCATGATCAGCATGTCGTAGCCCTCCGAGGTCGCCAGCTGCGAGATCACGTCGGGCGCGCGGCCCACCAGGCCCTTGAAGCTCACCTCGAAGCCCCGTTCCTGGAGCTGGGCGCGGATCGGCGCGATGACTTTCTCGATCTCCTGTTGGTAGTAGCCCTCGATGTCTTCCCTGGGCAGCATGCGCTTGACCTGCGGCGGCACCGCCGGGGTGACGTAGAGCACGGTGTACTGGTGGGCCTTGCTGAACAGCTCCTCGTGCGTGGCCAGGTACTCCAGCACCTTGGTGGTGGAATCGCTTCCGTCAACGGGCAACAGGATCTTCATGTCACTCCTCAT
This sequence comes from Azohydromonas caseinilytica, assembly GCF_012927045.1. Classification (GTDB taxonomy): domain Bacteria; phylum Pseudomonadota; class Gammaproteobacteria; order Burkholderiales; family Burkholderiaceae_C; genus Azohydromonas; species Azohydromonas caseinilytica. The sequence continues at coordinate 45,507 of NZ_JABBFW010000015.1, forward strand.
GGCAGGTTGGATGGGCCGCCGTGCCGCGAGATAGGGCCTGCGGGCCCCGACGGGCAAGACGGCGGCCCGGGTTCGACAGCGCCGGCCGGGGCCAGTTCCTGCGCCGGCCGCCCGCGCGTACGGAGGGCCCGGGCCGGCGCAGCGCGTCACCGCCTTGCGCGGAGGTTTCTCAGTCGAGCGCGCGGTTCCTCGATTCGATATCCACCATCCGGATCGCGACCGCCGCCACCACCAGGAAAGACGAAAGCAGGAACAGTGCAAGCGTGAATCGGGTCGCCATGACCGGCGCGATGAGGGCCGGGGCAAACAGGCCGCCGAAGCGTGCCACCGCACCGGCGGCGCCCATGCCGCTGGCCCTCAGATCGGTCGGATAGACCTCGGGCGTGAAGGCGTAGAGCGCGCCCCAGGTGCCCAGCAGCGCAAAGCTCATCAGCAGCGTGGAGCCGACCACCAGGGCCGGAGCCTGGCCCAGGCTGTAGAGCAGGCAGCCCACCGCGCTGAGAAGCAGGAAGCCGATCAGCGTGGGCTTGCGGCCCCAGCGCTCGACGCCGTAGGCGGACAGCGCGAACCCCGGCAGTTGCACCAGCGCCAGCAGGATCAGAAACACCTGGCCCCGCATGAAGCCGAAACCCTGGCCCGCCAGCTTCACGGGCAGGTAGACGAAGACGCCGTAGTACGCGATCGAGATCAGCATCCAGGCGGCCAGCAGGCAGAGGCTGCGGCGCCGGTAGCCGGCCGCGAACAGCGCGAAGACCGATTTGCGCTCCATCCGCTGAGGCGTCAGGGTGCCAATGTCCACGGGCACCCGATTGGCGGCCGCCACGCGCTGAAGCACGGCGCGCGCCTCCGTCGAGCGCCCTGCCTTGTGCAGATAGAGCGGGGACTCCGGGATGAAGAAGCGGCAGACCACGCCGACCAGGGCCGGGATGCCGGTCACGAAGAAGATCAGCCGCCAGGCATCCGCGCCCCGCGACACCGCGACCAGGGCCAGGACGGCGAGCAGGATCGTGCCGACGGCCCAGAAGGACTCCAGCAGCACCAGCCAGCGGCCGCGCCGGTCGGACGGCAGGAACTCGGCCATCATGGTGTAGTCGACGGGCAAGGTGCCGCCGACCCCGATGCCGGTGAGAAAGCGCAGGATCAGAAGCCACTGGAACTCCGGCGCAAAGGCCGACGCGACACCGCAAGCCGCATCGACGATCACCGACATCATCAGCACGGGGCGGCGGCCGATCCGGTCCGCCAGGCGGCCGAACACGAAGGCCCCGACGAGCATGCCGATGAAGAACAGCGTCCCGGTCTGCAGCGCCGTGGGCACGGGAATGCCGAAGGTCGCGGCGATGGAGGGCGCGGTGAAGCCGATCGAGAGCACCTGCATCGCGTCCGCCATCCAGACCAGGCCGAAAACGGCGAAGAGCCGGTACTGGAACCGGCCGACCCCGGCGGCTCGGATGCCTTGTTCGATGGTGATGCCCGGCGAGGCCGGGCCCTGCGGGTCGGGCCGTGATCCCAGGCGGGTCGTTGCCAGGGTGATGGAAGGTGGCGACATGGATCTGCCCGTCCTTGAACGTGGGTGCCGAAGTCGCAGGCCGCTTCTCCATCGGCGCGTGCCCGAAGGATCGAGATGGGAACGACCGCCCGCCATGACAGCGAAAGCCGGAGCGGGCCGAGGCTCATCTTCTTTTGGGGACTCCAGTCAACCGCATTGAGCTTGACCGCTCATCAGGCAGCTCCCGTGCCCGCAAGCTCAAAGGGAGCGAGACGGCGAGCTTCATGGCTGAAGCCCCTCGCCGATCGCATTCCACGGCGGCTTCTGCCTGATGGGGCCGTGGCAGGGTTGCCCGGAGGCGCGCACGTCGGTGGCCGTGCGCCCGTGCCTCAGCCCTTCCCGGGCCGGCGCGCAAGGATGCGCTCTCCCACCGGCTTGAGCCCATCGAGCAGCAGCAGCACCGACAGGCCCAGCGCCAGCGCCGTGACGAGCGAGGCGGGCTGCAGGGCGGCGAAATGGAACATCCCCCGCATCGCCGGCAAGCCAAGCACCACGGCCAGCAGCGCCGTGGTCAGGCCCAGCATGAGCCACAGCGCCTGGTTGGGCCGGCGCAGCGTCGGCCCGAGACGGGCGCGGAACGAGCGGCAGGCCAGAATCAACCCGAAATCCGCCAGCACGAGCGCCAGGAAGGCGCTCGCCCGGGCTTCGCCCTCGGCGATGCCGGTGCGCAGCAGGCCCATGTACAGCCCGGCCACCGCCAGCAGCACGCAGCCGCCCTGCAACAGGCTCCAGGCCATCGCGCCGAGGGAGAACAGCGGCTCCTCCACGGGCCTGGGCGGGCGGCGCATCAGGTCCTCCTCTTCGGGCTCGGCCTCGAACACGATCGAGCACACCGGGTCGATCACGAGCTCCAGAAAGGCGATGTGCACGGGCAGGAACAGCACCGGCCAGCCCAGCAGCAAGGGCAGCAGCGCCAGGCCCGCGATGGGCACGTGCACGGCCAGCACGAAGGACATGGCCTTGCGCAGGTTGTCATGGATGCGCCGGCCCAGCCGCACCGCCTTCACGATCGAGCCGAAGTCGTCATCGAGGAGCACCAGTGCCGCGGCCTCGCGCGCCACGTCGGTGCCGCGTTCGCCCATCGCGATGCCGATATGCGCCGCCTTGAGCGACGGGGCGTCGTTGACGCCGTCGCCGGTCATGGCCACCACCTCGCCCCGGGCCCGCAGGGCCTGGACGATGCGCAGCTTGTGTTCCGGCAGGACGCGGGCGAACACGGTGGTGCGGGCCACGCACTGGCGCAGCGCGGCCTCGTCCAGCGTGGCGATGTCCGCTCCCGTCATCACGGCCGGTGCGCTGTCGATGCCGGCCTGCCTGGCGATGGCTTGCGCGGTGCCCGGGTGGTCGCCGGTGATCATCACCACCCGGATGCCGGCCTGCCGGCATTCCTGGACGGCGGGCGCCACGCCAGGGCGCAGGGGGTCCGCCAGAGCCACCAGGCCGAGCAGTGACCACTGGAAGCCCAGGGGCGACTCGGGCCAGGCCGTGCCGACGGATTCCGCCCGGGCCACCGCCAGCACGCGCTGTCCGCGCTCGGCCAGCGTCTGTGCCGCCGTCCGCAAGGCCTGCAGCTCCTGGGCGGGCAGCCGGCACAGGCGGCCGACCGCCTCCGGGGCTCCCTTGGTCGCCACGATGCCATGGGCATCGTCGCCGGCCGACCAGACATGCGTCATGGCCGGCAGCTCCGCCGTCAGTGGGTACTCGTGCACCAGGCGCCAGTCCGGGTGCCGGCGGGCCTCGGGCAGCCTGCTGCGGGCGAGCTCGTGGAGCGCCTTCTCCATCGCGTCGAAGGGCTCCCGCTCGCTGGCCAGCAGCGCGACCTCGACCAGTTCGTGGAAGGCTGCGGGCAGATCGTCCTGCGCGGCGCTCCAGCCCCGCAGCGCGCCCGCATGCCAGGCGTGCAGCTCGGCAATGCTCATCCGGTTGAGCGTGAGCGTGCCGGTCTTGTCGGTGCACAGCACCGTGGCGGCGCCCAGGGCTTCGATGGCCGCCGAGCGGCGGGTCAGCACGCGTTGCCGCGACAGGCGCCAGGCGCCCGTGGCCATGAAGACCGTCAGGATCAGCAGGAACTCCTGCGGCAGCATCGACATCGCCAGCGTGATGCCCGCCAGCGCCGCGGCCAGCCAGTCGCCGCGCGTGAGGGCGTAGAGCAGCGTCGCCAGCAGGCTCACGCCCAGGCCCAGTGCCGAGAACACGCGCACCAGGCGCCGTGTCTGGGCATGCAGCGGCGTGGGCCCGGGATCGAGCCCGCCCAGCGTCAGGCCGATGCGGCCGATCTCGCTGTTCCTGCCGGTGGCCGTCACGCAGCCGACGCCCTGGCCGCCGACGACCAGGGTGCCGGCAAAGACCTGCGACGCCGCATTGGCGCCGGGGCGCGTCGGCGCGCCGGGCGCCAAGCCGCCCGGTGCGGCCACCCTGGCCACCGGCAGCGCCTCACCGGTCAGCAGCGATTCGTCGATGCTCAGGTCGTTGGCCGACAGCAGCCAGGCATCAGCCGGCACGCGGTCGCCTTCCTTCAGCACGATCACGTCGCCCCGCACCACTTCCGGCCCGGCAATGCGCTGGTGCCGGCCGTCGCGCAGGACCATGGCGCGGGGGCTGGTGAGATCGCGCAGCGCCTCCAGCACCCGTTCGGTGCGGCGCTCCTGGATCAGCGTGATGGCCACGATGAGCGCCACGAAGCCCAGCAGCATCGCGGCCTCGGCCCGGTCGCCCAGCACCAGGTACACCACGACCGCCGCCGCGAGCAGTTGCAGCATCGGCTCCCGCGCCACTTCCGCGGCGATGCGCCAGGTGGTGCGCCGGGCCGCCTGCGGCAGCGCGTTGGGGCCCTCGTCGCGCAGCCGGCGCGCGGCCTCCCGGCCGGACAGCCCACCGCTGCGGCGCGCCGGCTCTTGCGCCGCCACGGGGGCGTCCGGTGGCGTCAAGGGAGGGCGATTCGATGGACCGGACGCTGGCATGGTGTCCCTCCGTGGCGGCCGTTGCGGATGCCGGCAGGCGCACGTCAGCCGCCCGGGTCGGCACAATGATTCTCGACGCTCGCAAGCCTGCGCGGGACGGGCTGCGCGGGCTTGCCGTGCCGACGCGCACGGCGCTGTCGCACCCGCCAAGCGGAGGCCGTTCGTGAAGATTCTCGTCGCTGTTGACGGCAGTGCCTGCTCCAAGCGGATGCTGGCGCATCTGGTCAGTGAGGCCATGTGGCGCGGTGATTCGCACCAGTACACGGTCTTCCACGGCATCGAGCCGTTGCCGCATCGCGCAGCCGCCCTGGCTCCACCGCCCACCGTGCGTGCGCTCTACGACAGCCAGGCCGAGGCGGTGCTGCGCCCGGTGCGCACGTTCCTGCATCGGCACGGCATCGACGCCAGGTTCGTGCACAAGGTCTGCCGCCCCGCACGGGAAATCGCCCGGATGGCGGCCGTCCAGCACTTCGACCTGGTGATCATGGGCAGCCACGGCCATGGCCGCCTGGGCAACGCCGTGCTGGGCTCGGTCGTGACCCAGGTGCTGGCGCAGGCCAAGACGCCCCTGCTGGTGTTTCGCTGAAGAGGCTCGGTTTCCGGCCGTGGAGCGCTCCGGCGCCTTCCATGCCTCACCCGCGGGGGGCCTCGCCTTCGTGGGGCGGCTGCGACGCCCTTGCCTTGCTGCCGATCAAGTCCTGGGATGCCGGTGGGGTGACGATGGCCGCGACGTACACCCTGGGGCAGTACACATGAAGTTCTCTACCGCCTTGCTTCTTGCCTGCGGGCTCTTCGCGGGGGGCACCGCAGCGCAGGTGGCCGACGTCGAGCAGCTGCCGCAGCTCTACATCGAGGCCTACCGCAACGGTGACGCGGACCGCATCGCGTCGCTGTTCGCGCCCGACGCGTCCTTCATTCCGCTGCTGGCGCTGCCGCGCCTGCAGGGCCGCGACGCCATCCGCGCCTACTACCGGCGTTCGATAACCAACTCCAGGTCGCGCAACATCACGCCGACGAACCAGCTGGTGCAGGCCTACGGTGACGTGGTCGTGCGCTCGGCCGACATCCGCATCGACCAGGAGTTGCTCGACGGTCGCCAGGTTGCGACGCTGGCCCGGGTCAGCTTCGTCTACAGGAGGGAGCCGCAGGGGTGGTTGATCGTGCACCACCACCAGTCGGTACAGCCGGCCACGCCGGCAGCGGCGGCCTCGGCTCCGGTGCCCCGACCGTGAAATCCGTGCCGAGGCCGGTCGCCTCCTGGCGCAGGACTTGCGCCGGCGGCAGGCGCCGAACCCTGTGGCGTCGGCCATCCCTGGCCCGGGCGCTCCCTCAATTGCGAACGCTCAAGGCAGGGCCATCGGTTGGGCCCATGCTTCGCTGTCCGGCTCGTCGCCGTGGCGGCATCGCACAGCGTGCGCCAACGCACTGACCCGCAGATGGAACAGCTCGACCGCTTCCTGACCCGCACCCGCATCGCCTACTTCTCCATGGAGATGGCAGTCCGCCCGGAGATGCACACCTACGCCGGCGGCCTGGGCGTGCTGGCGGGCGACACGGCGCGCTCCTGCGCCGAGCTGCAGCTGCCCATGGTGTTCGTGACGCTGGTCAGCCGTGCGGGCTACTTCAAGCAGCGCATCACCGCGGACGGGCAGCAGCTGGAGGAGCCGGACTGGTGGCGGCCCGAGGGACTGTGCACGCCGCTGGACGCGATGACCGGCGTGCGCATCGGCGAGCGCAACGTGTGGATCAGGCCCTGGCTGCATGTGCTCAAGGGGCCCGAGGGCGGCGAGGTCCCGATCATCCTGCTCGACACCGACCTGCTGGAGAACGACCCCGCCGACCGCGAGCTGACGCACTGGCTCTATGGCGGCGACGACGCCTACCGGCTCAAGCAGGAGATCGTCCTGGGCCTGGGCGGCGTGCGGCTGCTGCGCGCGCTGGGCTTCGAGCTCGACACCTACCACCTCAACGAAGGCCATGCCGCGCTGCTGACGCTGGAGCTGTTGCGGCGCGGCGCCGGGCCTCGCGACCAGGCCAGCGGGGTGGGGCCGGTGTACGACATCGGGCAGGTGCGCGGGCAGTGCGTGTTCACCACGCACACGCCGGTGGAGGCGGGGCACGACCGCTTCCCGTACGAGCTGGTGTCCCGGCTGCTGGACAGCCCGGTGCCGCTGGGCGAGCTGCGGCACCTGGCCGGGATGGACGCCTTCAACCTGACCCAGCTGGCCATGCGGCTGTCGGGCTACGTCAACGGCGTGGCGCTGCGCCATGCCGAAACGACGCAGCATCTCTTTCCCGGCTATGTCATCCGCGCCATCACCAACGGCGTGCATGTGGGCACGTGGACGCACCCGGTCTTCGCGCACCTGTACCAGCAGCATGTGCCGCACTGGCAGCACGAGCCCGAGCTGCTCGTGCGCGCGCTGCTGATCCCGGAGGACGAGATCTGGCGCTGCCACCAGCTCGCCAAGGCCGATCTGCTGCGCCGCATCGCCGAGCGCACCGGCGTGGCGCTGGACCCCGCGCTGCCGCTCATCGGCTGCGCGCGGCGCATGACCGGCTACAAGCGCCCGCTGCTGCTGTTCCAGGACCTCGACCGGCTCGCGGCCATCGCCGCGAAACATCCTTTCCAGGTCGTCATGGCGGGCAAGGCCCATCCCCGCGACGGGCTGGGCAAGCAGGCCATACGGCAGCTGCATGAAGTCGCCCGCGCGCTCGCCGGCCGCGTGGCCTGCGTGTTCCTGCCTGACTACGACATGGAGCTGGCCCAGGCCATGGTGGCCGGATCGGACATCTGGCTCAACACGCCGCGGCCGCCGCTGGAGGCTTCAGGCACCAGCGGCATGAAGGCGGCGCTCAACGGCGTGCTCAACCTCAGCGTGCTCGATGGCTGGTGGGTGGAGGCCTGCATCGAGGGCGTGACCGGCTGGGCCATCGGCGAGGACCGGCACGACGAACCGGATGCCGTGGTCGCGCGCCATCTCTACGACAAGCTCGAAAACACCGTGCTGCCGCTCTACCACGGCGACCCCGAGGCCTGGCGCCGCCTGATGCGCCAGGCCGCGGCCCACATCGGCTCCCACTTCAACAGCCAGCGCATGATGCGGCGCTACGCCGCCGAGGCCTATCTGCGCTGACGGGGTGCGGCGACCCCTGCGACAGGTGCAACCAGCCGTCCTGGCGCAACAGCAGGTGGCGGTCGGGCGGAGCCACGCAGATGCGGCCCGGCGCCATGGCTTCGCCCTCGCGCGCGTGGGCGGCCGGCGCATGTGACTCTCCTGGAATCGCGGTTGCGGTCTGGCCCCGCGCTAGAGATGAATCCCCTTCATGAGCCGGGCCAGCGCCAGCTGCTCCGGCGTGGCATCGGCCGGGGTGCCGGACTCGCCGAGGGCGCGCCGCGACTCCGGGAACATGCGGTAGGAGATGTTCATCACCGCGTGGGCCAGGTGGGGTGACAGCAGCTGCAGCACCTGGGCGAAGACGCCCAGCGGCGTGGCCAGGTGCGCGGGGCGCTGGACCATGGCCTGCGCCACGAGCGCGGCGGCATCGTCGGGCGAGAGCATGGGCACGGAGCGGTAGACCTCGGTGGGCGCGCTCATGGCCGTGCGCACCAGCGGCATGTACACCGTGCTGAACTCGATGCCGCTGTCGGCGAACTCCGCCGCCGCGCAGCGCGCGAAGGCATCCATCGCCGCCTTGGACGCGACATAGGCCGAGAAGCGCGGCGCGTTGGTGAGCACGCCCAGCGACGAGATGTTGATCACATGGCCGCTGCGGCGCTGCTGCATCGCGGGCAGCAGCGCCAGCGTCAGCCGCAGCGCCCCGAAGTAGTTGAGGGCCATCACGCGCTCGAAGTCGTGGAAGCGGTCGTACGAGTGCTCGATGGCGCGCCGGATCGAGTGCCCGGCGTTGTTGACCAGCACGTCCGGCGCGCCGAAGGCTTCCAGCACCGCCGCCGCCAGGCGCTCCACCTGCGCCGCGTCGGTGAGGTCGGCGCGGTGGAACCACAGCCGCCAGCCCTGCGCGGCGAGCTCGGCCTGCATGCGGTCGAGCCTGTCCTGGTCGCGGTCCACCACCAGCACCGTGGCGCCGGCCGCGGCGGCCTTGCGGGCCGTGGCCTTGCCGATGCCGTCGGCCGCGCCCGTGATCAGCACCACCTTGCCGCCCAGCGCGCTGGCCAGGCCCTGGTCCAGGCGCAGCTCCGGGTCCAGGTGGCGCTCCCAGTAGTCCCAGAGCTTCCAGGCGTAGCCCTCCAGCGGCGGCACGCGGATGCCGGCGGCATCGAGCAGCTTGCGCGTCTCGCGGTTGCTGAAGCGCGTGGGATAGCTCACGAAGCGCATGGCCTCGGCCGGCAGCCCCAGGTCGCGCAGCAGCGCCGCCTGCAGGCGGTGCACCGGCGTGAGCAGCGCCAGCCCCTGGCGCACGCTCTGCGGCACCAGCTCGCGCAGGCGCGGATTGATGCGCAGCACGAACTTGGGCGCATGCCCGGCGCGCGCGAAGATGTCCAGGATCTCGCCGACGCGCCGGGGCTCCGGGTCGGTGAGGTGGAAGCAGCGCCCGTCCAGGCCCTCGCGGTGCGCCAGCTCGTCGAGCGCGTTCACCACGAAATCGACGGGGACGAGGTTCAGGCGCCCGCCTTCGAGCCCGATGGCCGGAAACCACGGCGGCAGCAGCCGGCGCAGCCGCTGGATGGCCTTGAAGAAGTAGTAGGGGCCGTCGATCTTGTCCATCTCGCCGGTGTCGGACTGGCCCACCACGATGCCCGGGCGATAGATGCGCCAGGGCAGCGGGCATTCGGTGCGCACGATGCGCTCGGCCTCGTGCTTGGTGCCGAAGTAGGGGTGATCGAGCTGCTCAGCCTCCTCGAACATGTCCTCGCTGAACGTGCCGCGGTACAGGCCGGCCGCGGCGATGGAGCTCATGTGGTGGAAGCCGCCGGCCCCGATCGCCTGCGCCAGGGCCACCGCATGCCGCGTGCCCTGCACGTTGGCCGCCACCAGGGCCTCGGCGCTGGCGCCCAGGTCGTACAGCGCGGCCAGGTGGAAGAAATGGCGCACGCGGCCGCGCAGCATCGCCGCGTCCTCGACGCTCAGGCCCAGGCCCGGCTGCGTCAGGTCCCCGGGCACGGGCACCGCGCGCGAGCGGTCCACGCCCCAGCGCGCATACAGCGCGTCGAGCCTGGCCAGGCTGCGCGGGTGGACCAGGAAGTAGACCGGGCCTTCGTCGCGCGCGAGCAGCCGCTCGACAAGCCGCTTGCCGATGAAGCCGGTGGCACCGGTGACGAACGATGCGTGTGCCATGGTGCCGGACATGCTCTTCCGCCGCGCCGTCGCGGACTTGCGCCACGTCAAGTTTGCGGCCTGCGGGCGTGGCATCGTCGTGTCCCGCTTGCGTCCCGGGCATCACCACAGGAGGCCGCATCGTCATGGCAGCGAAGCAATCCGGAGCAAGGCTGGTGCAGGCCATCGGCCATTCCGGCCAGGAAATCTGGCTGGCGGGCGTGGGGGCGCTCTACACCGCGCGCAAGGAGGGCAGCAGGCTCTTCGAGCTGCTGGTCGAGGAGGGCAAGGCCTGCACCAGCGCGTTGACCGGCGGCGGTGCCGAGCAGGTCCGCGCGCGGCTCGGCGGCGGCCTCGGCGGCCTGCAGCGGGGGCTGGAAAAGCGCGTGGCCCGGGCGCTTCAATCGGTCGGCGTGCCCAGCGCCCAGGAGGTCGGCGAGCTCTCCCGCCGCGTCGCCGAGCTGGACCGGCATGTGTCGGCATTGACCCGGCGCAGCCGCGCGAGCGGCGGTGTCAAGCGTGTCAAGCGCAAGATCCGTCCGTAAGCCGCCGGCACGCATCGGGCTGGCGCTGGCCGGCGGCGGGCCGGTCGGCGCGGTCCACGAGGTCGCCGCGCTGTGCGCGTTGCAGGACGGGCTCGCGGGCATCGACTTCGCCGCGCTGGACGTGTACGTGGGCGTCAGCGCGGGCGCCTTCGTCGCGTCGCTGCTGGCCAACGGCATCACGCCGCAGCAGTTGCGCCGGATCTTGGTCGAGGCCGATTCGGCCGAGCACCCCATCGACCCCAACGTCTTCCTGTCGCCGGCCGTGGACGAGCTGGCGCAGCGTGCCGCCATGCTCCCGGGCGTGCTGCTGGAGGCGGTGCAGCGCTGCCTGCACGGGCCCTGGGCCAGCCGCCTGGAGCTGCTGGCGGGCCTGGGGCGGCTGCTGCCGAGCGGATTGTTCAGCGGCGACAAGCTGGCCCGCTTCCTGGAGCAGGCCTTCGCCGCCGAGGGCCGCAGCAACGACTTCCGCCGGTTGCGCACGAAACTGCGCCTGGTGGCCACCGACCTCGACAGCGGCGAGGCCGTGGTGTTCGGCTCGCCCGGCCATGACGATGTGCCGATCTCGCGGGCCGTGCAGGCCAGCTCGGCGCTGCCCGGGCTGTACCCGCCGGTGCGCATCAACGGGCGCGACCATGTCGATGGCGTGCTGCGCAAGACCATGCATGCCTCGGTGGCGCTGCGCGAGGGCGCGCGGCTGCTGTTCTGCATCAACCCCATCGTGCCCTTCGATGCGCAGCTGGCCGCGCGCCGCGGCCATCCCTGGCGCGGCCGGCTGGTCAATGGCGGGCTGCCCACCGTGCTGTCGCAGGCCTTCCGCACGCTGATCCACTCGCGCATGCAGGTGGGCATGGCGGGCTACCCCGGCACCTACCGGGGCGCGCGCGTGCTGCTGTTCGAGCCGCCGCGCGACGACCCGCACCTGCTGTTCACCAACGTCTTCAACGAGGCGACGCGCCGCCGGGTGTTCGAGCAGACCTACCGCTGGACGCTGCGCGACCTGGCGGCGCGGCGTCGCGAGCTCACGCCCTGGCTCGCGCCCTACGGCATCTCCATCCGTGCCACGAGGCGGCCGGCCGCCGCGGCGCCGAACGGGCCCGCCGGCATGGACGTGGCGCAGCGGCTTGGCGGCACGCTCGACCGGCTGGAGCGCTGGATCGGACCGCGATGAACGCCGCCACCCGCCGTGCCCGGATGTCCGGCGTGGACACGGCCTGGCTGCGCATGGAACGGCCCACCAACCCGATGATGATCACGGGGGTGCTGGTGCTCAAAGCACGCCTGGACCCGGCGCGCCTGAAGCGGCTGCTGCGCGTGCGGCTGCTGGCCTTCGAGCGCTTCCGCCAGCGCCCCGTCGGGGATGCGGGCGACTACTGGTGGGAGGACGACCCGGATTTCGACCTGGAGCGCCACGTGCACCGCGTGGCGCTGCCGCGGCCCGGCGGCAAGCCGGAGCTGCAGGACCTGGTGAGCGACCTGGCCAGCACGCCGCTCGACGCCGGCCGGCCGATGTGGCAGCTCCATCTCGTGGAGGGCTACCGGCGCACCCGCAGCGCGCTGGTGCTGCGCGTGCACCACTGCTATGCCGACGGCGCGGCGCTCATGCAGGTGCTGCTGGCGCTCGCCGCGGCCGGCCCGAAGGCGCCGACGCGCGGCCAGGCAAGCGCCGAGCCGCCGGGCTGGCTGCCGTGGCTGGGCGAGCTCACCCGCGCCAGCACCGGGCTGTTCTTCGAGCTGCTGCAGCATCCGGGCAAGCTCATCGGTTACGCGCAGGCCGGCGCGGCCGCCATGGAGGAGAGCGTGCGGCTGCTGGCCATGGCGCCGGAGCCGCGCACGCGGCTGCGCGGCAAGCTCGGGCTGTCCAAGCGCGTGGCCTGGTGCGAGCCGCTGCCGCTGGACGCCGTGAAGGCCGTGGGCCGGGCGCTGGAGTGCACGCTCAACGACGTGCTGCTGGCCGCGGCCGCGGGCGCGCTGCGGGCCTACCTCGTCGCGCACCACGACCGCGTGCAGGGGCTGGAGATCCGCGTGGTGGTGCCGGTCAACCTGCGCGCGGCCCAGGCTGCGGAGCCCCTGGGCAACGAGTTCGGCCTGGTGTTCCTCACGCTGCCGGTGGGTGTGGCCGACCCGGTGCAGCGCGTGCGCGCGGTGCACGCGCACATGCAGGCGCTGCGCCACTCGTCGCAGCCGCTGTTCACGCTGGGCCTGCTCGACGTCGCCGGCCAGTCGCCGCGGCTGCTGCAGGAGCAGCTGGTGCAGCTGCTGGGCTCGCATGCCACGGCGGTGATGACCAACGTCCCCGGACCGCGGCGGCGCCTGCGCCTGGCCGGGGTCGAGATCGAGCAGCCGATGTTCTGGGTGCCGCAGGCGGGCGACATCGCCCTGGGCGCGAGCATCCTTTCGTACGCCGGCCAGGTGCAGTTCGGCCTGATGGCCGACGCGGGCACGGTGCGCGACCCGGAGCGCATCGCGGCCTACTTTGCCGGGGAGATCGGCCGGTTGCAGGAGGCCGCGGCATGGACAGGATCTGGCTAGAGCATTACCCGCCGGGCATCCCGGCGCAGGTGGACCTGGGCGCCTTCCAGACGCTCAAGGACCTCTTCGAGGACAGCTGCAGGCGCTTCCACGACCTGCCGGCGTTCACCAACATGGGCACGAGCCTCACTTACGGCGAGCTGGAGCGCCTCAGTGCGCAGTTCGGCGCCTTCCTGCAAAAGCGCGCGGGCCTGGGCCCGGGCGCGCGCGTGGCCATCATGCTGCCCAACCTGCTGCAGTACCCGGTGGCCCTGTTCGGCACGCTGCGCGCCGGCCTGACGGTGGTCAACGTCAACCCGCTCTACACCGCGCGCGAGCTGCGCCACCAGCTGCACGACTCGGGCGCGCAGGCCATCGTGGTGCTGGAAAACTTCGCGCACACGCTGCAGGAGGTGCTGCCCGACACGGCGGTGCAGACCGTGATCACCACCGGCCTGGGCGACATGCTGGGCCTGCCCAAGGCGCTGCTGGTCAACTTCGTGGCCAGGCACGTGAAGCACATGGTGCCGCACTGGCACATCGAGGGCGCCTTCGATTGGAAGCAGGTGATGGAACAGGGCGCGCAGCAGCGGCTCGACGCCGTGCCCCTGCAGCGCGACGACCTCGCCTTCCTGCAGTACACGGGCGGCACCACCGGCGTGGCCAAGGGCGCGATGCTCAGCCACGGCAACATGGTGGCCAACCTGCTGCAGACCTCGGCGTGGATCGGCGGCGTGCTGCGCGAGGGCGTCGAGATCGCGGTGACGCCGCTGCCGCTCTATCACGTGTTCTCGCTCACCGCCAACGCCCTGTTCTTCCTGAAATGGGGCGCCAACAACCACCTCATCACCAATCCGCGCGACACCGAGGGCTTCATCAAGGAGATCAAGCACCTGCGCTTCACCGCGATCACCGGGGTGAACACGCTCTACAACGCGCTGCTCAACGCCCCGTCGATCGGCGAGGTCGATGCCGGCGCGCTCAAGCTGACCGTGGCCGGCGGCATGGCGGTGCATCGCTCGGTGGCGCAGCGCTGGCAGGAAACCATGGGCGTGCCGATCATCGAGGGCTACGGCCTGACCGAGGCCTCGCCCATCGTCTGCGCCAATCCGCTCGACGCCAAGGAGTTCTCCGGCACGGTGGGCCTGCCGCTGCCGTCCACCGACATCAGCATCCGCAGCGAGAGCGGCGAGGAGCTGGGCCTCAACGAAGTCGGCGAGCTCTGCGTGCGCGGACCGCAGGTGATGAAGGGCTACTGGAACCAGCCCGCGGAAACGGCACGCGCGCTGACCCCGGACGGCTGGCTGCACACGGGCGACATGGCGCTGGTGAACGCGCGCGGCTGCGTGCAGATCATCGACCGCAAGAAGGACCTCATCATCGTTTCGGGCTTCAAGGTCTATCCGAACGAGGTCGAGGAGGTGGCCGCAATGCACCCGGGCGTGCTGGAAGCCGGGGCCATCGGCGTGCCCGATGCGCACTCGGGCGAGGTGGTGAAGCTGTTCGTCGTGCCCAAGGACCCGGCGCTGACCGAGGCGGCGCTGCTGGAGCACTGCCGCCAGCACCTCACCGCGTACAAGGTGCCGCGCCAGGTGGAGCTCCGTACCGCGACGCTGCCCAAGACGCCCATCGGCAAGGTGCTGCGCCGCGCCCTGCGCGACGAGGACGCCGCCCGGCGGTCCGCGCCGACCGCTTGACGAAACGCAAGCCGGGCCGGGGCATCCTGCCGCATCGTGCGGACAGTCCCCTGCCGGGAGGGTGCGACCATGCGCTGGCTGCGAACGCTGCTCTTGCTCATCCTGCTGCCGGGCTGCGCTGCCGCCGCGCCGGACGAGCTGCACCTGTTCAACTGGAACAACTCGCTGTCGGCCGAAACGCTGCAGCGCTTCGAGGCGCGCTGCGGCTGCAAGGTCGTGCCCAGCTATTACGGCTCGATGGAAGAGGCGCTGGCCAAGCTCACCGCCGGCGCCACCGGCTTCGACGTGATCGGCCCGTCCAACTACGGCATCGTGCCGCTGGTGAAGCTGGACCTGCTGCAGCCGCTGGACAAGGCCAGGCTGCCGCACCTGGGCAACCTCGACCCGCGCTATGCCGACACGCCGGCGGACCCGGGCAACCGCTACTCGGTGCCCTACGACTTCACGGTGACGCTGCTGGGCTACAACGAGGACAGGCTCAAGGCGCTGGGCATCGACCCGGGCAGCTGGCGCGCGGTGTTCGACCCGGCGCTGCTGCAGCGCCTGAAGGGGCACGTCACGGTGCTGGACGACCCGCGCGAGGTCATCGCCGCGGCGCTGCGCTACCACGGCCACTCGGCCAACAGCCGCGACCCGCAGGCGCTGGCGCAGGTGGCGGCCACGCTGCGCGCGGCGCGGCCCTACTGGGCGGCCTTCAACAGCCAGAGCTACATCAAGGAGCTCACGGTGGGCAACATCTGGCTGGCTCTGGGCTACTCCAACGACTTCTACCAGGCCCGCATGGACGCGCAGGCCGCGCGGCGGCCCTTCCGCGTCGGCTACGGGCTGCAGCGCGAGGGTAACGGCATGACGCTGGACAGCTTCGTCATCCACAAGCGGGCGCCGCGCCCGGACCTGGCGCACCGCTTCATCGACTTCATGCTGGAAGGCCCCAACGCCGCGGAGATCACCAACCTGATCGGCGCGGGCAACCCCAACCGCGCCGCCCGCGAGCACATCCGCCCCGAGCTGCTGCAGGTGCCGGCCATCAACCCCGGCGCGCAGGACACGGCGCGGCTGGAGCAGCTCGACGATCTGGACGCTCCCACCCGGCGCGCCTGGAACCGGCTGTGGACCGAGCTCAAGGCCGGACAGTGAGCACGACGCCCCAGGCCATGCTGGAGCTGCACCAGGTGGCCCGGCGCTTCGGCGACGTGGCCGCGGTGGACGGGGTGAGCCTGACGGTGGGGCACCGCGAGTTCTTCACCCTGCTGGGCCCCTCGGGCTGCGGCAAGACCACGCTGCTGCGGCTGGTGGCGGGCTTCGAGGAGCCCGATGCGGGCGTGCTGCTGCTCGACGGGCGCGATCTCGCCACGGTGCCGCCCGAGCGGCGGCCGGTGCACACCGTGTTCCAGAGCTACGCCCTGTTCCCGCACATGACGGTGGCCCAGAACGTCGGCTTCGCCCTGCGCATGGCCCGGGCGTCGCCTGCGGAGAGCGGGCGACGCGTGGGGCGGGCGCTGGAGGAGGTGGGGCTGGCCGGTCTGGAGCAGCGCCGGCCGCACGAGCTCTCCGGCGGGCAGCGCCAGCGCGTGGCCATCGCCCGCGCGCTCATCGACCGGCCGCGACTGCTGCTGCTGGACGAGCCGCTGGGCGCGCTCGACGCCAAGCTGCGCGCGCAGATGAAGCTGGAGCTCATCACGCTGCAGAAGGAGGTGGACATCACCTTCGTGTACGTCACGCACGACCAGGGCGAGGCGCTGGCGCTGTCGCAGCGCATCGCCGTGATGAACCGCGGCCGCATCGAGCAGGTGGGCACGCCCGAAAGCATCTACCGCCAGCCGGCCAACCGCTTCGTGGCCGATTTCATCGGGCAGTGCAACCTGCTGGCGGCGACGGTGTCCGGCGTCCAGGGCGGGCAGCTGTGGCTGGAGGTCGAGGGCATCGGCCGGACCGCGGCCTCCTGCGCGCAGCCGGTGCACCCGGGCCAGCGCGGCACCTTCGCGCTGCGGCCCGAGGCGGTGTTGCTGGCGCCGGCCGCGGGCGCGGCGGCCGCGCGGCGCGGCCGGGTGCGCGACCGCCTCTACGGGGGCGACGTCAGCGTCTACACCGTGGTGCTGGAGGGCGGCACGGCGCTGCGCAGCATGCAGCCCAACGCCGATCCGCAAGGCATGCCTGCGCTGGCCCCGGGCGCGACGGTGGCCCTGGGCTGGAGCGAGCGGGCCGGCCACTTCCTGCCGGAGTGAGACGCATGGCGCGCGCACGCGGCCGCGGGGCCTGGCCCGTCGCCTTGGCGCCGGTGCTGGTGCTGCTGGTGCTCTTCGTCGCGCCGACGCTGATCATGGTGGCGGCCGCCTTCCGCCAGCCCGGCGACTACGGCGGCCTGCAGCCCATCGAGTGGCGCGGCGGCGCCTGGCGCGAGGCCTTCACGCTGGAGCAGCTGCGCCGCCTCTTCGACAGCGGCGTGTACCTGGCGGTGCTGGGCCGCTCCTTCGCCTACGCCACGCTCACCACGCTGCTGTGCCTGCTGCTGGGCTATCCGCTGGCCTGGGCCATCGCGCGCGCGCCCGGCGCGCGGCGCGAGGGGCTGCTGCTGCTGGTGATCCTGCCCTTCTGGTCCAACTTCTTGGTGCGCGTCTACGCCTGGATGATCCTGCTGGGCGCGCAGGGCTACCTGGCGCGCGTGGTCAACGCCGTGGCGGCGTCCTTTGGCGCCGACCCGGTGCCGCTGCTGTTCACGCCCTTCGCGGTGGTGGTGGTGCTGGTGTACGTGCACCTGCCGTTCATGGTGCTGCCGCTGTACGCCAACCTCGAAAAGCACGATCCGGCGCTGCTCGACGCCGCGCAGGACCTGGGCGCCGGCGCGTGGCAGCGCTTCCGGCACGTGAGCTGGCCGCTGTCGCTGCCCGGGGTGTGGGCCGGCACGGCGCTGGTGTTCGTGCCGGCGCTGGGCGTGTTCGCCGTGCCCGACCTGGTGGGCGGCACCTCCAGCCTGATGATCGGCAACGTCATCAAGCAGCAGTTCCTGGACAGCCGCGACTGGCCCTTCGGCTCGATGCTGTCGCTGCTGCTGACGCTGGCGGTGCTGGGGGTCACGGCGCTGGTGGTCCTGGCGGCGCGCCGGGGAGGCCGGCATGCGTAGGCCCGGCGCCGCGCTGTGGACCGTGGCCCTGGCGGCGTACGGCTTCCTGTACCTGCCGCTGCTGGTGGTGGTGGCCTACTCGTTCAACGACTCGCGCCTGAACGCCGAGTGGGTGGGCTTCACGCTGGACTGGTACCGGCTGCTGCTGCACGACACGCAGATGCAGCTGGCGGCGCGCAACTCGCTCGTCGTGGGCGCCTGTGCCAGCCTGGCGGCCACGGTGCTGGGCACGATGGCCGGTTACGCGCTCTACCGCCTGGGCCGCATGCGGCTGCTGGCGGCGCTGGTGCTGGCGCCCATCGCCATTCCGGAGGTGCTGCAGGGCGTGAGCCTGCTGCTGTTCTTCGCACTGGTGAACCTCACGCTGGGCCTGGTGTCGGTGACGCTGGCCCATGTGGCGTTCTGCATCGGCTTCGTGGCGGTGGTGGTGCGCGCGCGGCTGCAGGGGCTGGACGAGTCGCTGGTCGAGGCCGCGCGCGACCTGGGCGCCACGCCGTGGCAGGCGTTCCGCTGCGTGACCCTGCCGTTGATGCTGCCCGGCGTGGTGGCGGGCGCGCTGATGGCGTTCACGCTCTCGCTCGACGATTTCGTCATCACCTTCTTCACCGCCGGCGCCGGCACCACCACGCTGCCGCTGCAGATCTATTCGATGGTGCGCATCGCCGTGACGCCGGAGGTCAACGCGGTGTCCACGCTGCTGATGCTGCTGACCGTGGGGCTGCTGGTGCTGGCCAGCAAGGTGGCGCCGGGGCTGCTGCGCCGCTGAGGTGCCGCCGGTCCCGGCCGGCGGCCGTGGACTTGACATGGCGCAAGCGGCGGCCGGGGCGGCGGCCTAGATTGGGCTTTTCGCATGGCTTCCATGTTTCAGGAGGTGTCTATGAACCAGGTGGCTTCGATCCTGCTGCACATCGACGCCTCGGCGCGCTGCCGCATGCGCCTGGAGGTGGCCCGGGCACTGGCCCGGCGCCTGGACGCTATGGTGACGGCGCTGTACGCCAGCGTGCCCCAGCCGGCGAATTCGCCCTCCGAGTTCTTCGTCGAAGGCAGCTGGCTTATGCCGGACCTCAGCGCCTTCGATGCCCGCTGCCGGGCACAGGCGCGCAGCCTGGTCGATGCGGCCCAGGACGGACCGCGGCTGCACTGGGCCGAGGTGCCCCAGGGCCAGGGCCTGCTGCGGCAGGTGGTGCGCGAGGCCTGGGTGCACGACCTGGTGGTGCTGGGGCAGCGCAACGACGGCGACCCCGCCGCGGCGGGCGTGCCCACGGACTTCGTGGAGTCGGTGGTCGTGGGCAGCGGCAAGCCGGTGCTGGTGGTGCCGTCGAGCGGCCATTTCGCTGACGTGGGCCACCGGGTGCTCGTCGCCTGGAAGCCCACCCGCGAAGCCGCCCGCGCGCTGTCCTCGGCACTGCCGCTGCTGCAGCCCGACGCCTCGGTGCACGTGGTCGCCTGGGGCTGCGACCCGGCCGAAGTGCGGCCGCTGCTGCTGCGCCATGGCATCCAGGCGGATTACTCGCAGGAAGCGACCGACGGCGACCGCGTGGGCGAGTACCTGCTGTCGCGGGCGGCCGACCTCGACGCGGACCTGCTGGTCATGGGCTGCTACGGCCATGCCCGCGCGCGCGAGCTGCTGCTGGGCGGTGTCACGCGCACCGTGCTGCGCTCCATGACGCTGCCCGTGCTGATGGCGCATTGAGGCGTCCCCGGGCGGCCTGCCGTCTCCGCGGGTGGGCGCGGGCGTGCCCGTCGCTTGCATGGGCCGCGTGCGTCGCGGTGCCGGGCGCTCCCTTGTCCGCAGGCCCCCGGGACTGACCAGCGCCGCGGGGCGGGAACGGGCGTTGCACGGGGTTCAGGCCGTTGTGCCGGCAGTTGCCTTTCCAAGGAGATGTCCATGCCCCGCCTGTTGACCGTCCTGGCCCCACTTGCCGTGGCCGCGGCCGTGAAGTACCTGCGCGACCCCGATCCGGGCCGGCAACGCCGGGCGCGCTGGCGCCGCGAGGCTGGCGACGCCGTGCACGAGGCGGGTGACGCGCTGGAGCGTGCCGGCCGGCAGGCGGCGGACCGGCTGCAGGACCTGGCCCACGAAGGCCGGAAGGCGGGCCGGCGCGCCCTGCATCGCGCCGAGGCGTTGGCCCGCGAAAGCCACGGACGGAGGGCGCTGCGGCATGGCCAGCCGCCGGAGCCCGAGCATTCCGGGCGGGGCGGCGCGCTGACGGGGGTCGTCGGCGGCCTCGCGGTCGGTGCGGCGGCGGTGTACATGCTCGACCCCCAGCAGGGCCGGCAACGCCTGGCGTGGGCACGCGACCGGGCCGTGCGCTACGCCGCCTCGGCCGGCCTGGGCCCGCGCGCCGAGGCACTGGCCGCGCAGCTGGGCCGCCTGCTGGGCGGCGCTGCGCCGGACGACGCCACGCTGGCGGCGCGGGTGCGTGCCGTGCTGGAGCGCACGGTGTCGCAGCCGCAGGCCATCGAGGTCAGCGTGGCGGCGGGCTGCGTCACCCTGGGCGGCCCGGTGCTCGCCAGCGAGCAGGCGCGGCTGCTGGAAGCGGTGCAGGCCGTGCGCGGCGTGCGCCGCATCGATATCCGCCTGCAGCTGCAAGGGCCGGGCGAAGCGCTGCCCTCGCTGCCGCACGCACCGCAGGGCGAGGCGATGCCGGCCCCCCGGGTGTCGGGGCCGCGCCCGCTGGCGCTGGCCGGGGGTGCCGCGCTGGCGCTGTACGGGCTGCGCCGGCGCGGCTGGGTGGGCCTGCTGGCCGGCGCGGCCGGGCTGGGCCTGGCGCTGCGGGCTGGACGCGATCGAGGCCCACGCTGAGGCAGCCGCCCCGTGGACGGGCTCCAGGAGCGCGTCCGCATCGCAGCCGATGCAGGCGCGGTAGCCCGAGGCCAGCGTCCGGCGCCGCTGGGACAGCGCCGGTTCAGGGCGGCAGGCCCAGTCCCTCGAAGATCGCCTCCAGCTGCGGGCTCATGCGCAGGTTGAGCTGCTCCCCGCCGGGCAGGCGGCGCACGAACCACTGGTCGTAGATCCACGCCAGCTCGCGGCTCTCGGCCAGACGGCGGAAGCTGTGCTCCACCACCTGCGCCAGCTGCGGATCGTCGCGGCGGTAGGCGATGGCGTAGGGCTCGTAGCTCAGGAGGTCCCCCACCACGGCCAGCGTGCGCGGCGCTCTGGCGCGGGCCTTGAGGCCCAGCAGCAGCACCTCGTCGCTGGCCAGCGCGTCCGCCTGTCCCGCCTCGAAGGCGTCATAGGCCTGGCGCAGGTCGGGGTGGGTGAGCAGCTTCAGCCCAAGGCTGCGCTGCTGCGACAGCGTGCGCAGGGCGGCCTCGTTGGTCGTACCGGCACTCACCGCCACGGCGCGGCCGCGCAGCTGCTCCAGGGAGCGGATGCCGCTGCCGCGTCGCACCATCAGCTTGGTGCCGGTGACGAAGATCACCGGCGAGAAGGCCACCTCCTGCTGGCGCTGGCGCGTGTTGGTGGTCGAACCGCATTCCAGGTCCACGCGGCCGTCCTTCACCGCGGGCAGCCGCTGCCCGGAGGACAGCGGCTGCAGGCGCACCGCGACGCCGGGCCGGTCGATGGCGGACTTGATCTCCTCCACGATGGCCAGGCACAGGTCGATGCTGTAGCCCACCATGCGCCCCGAGGGCAGTGCGTACGAGAAGGGAAAGGCCGCCTCGCGCACGCCCAGGGTGACCACGCCGCTGTCGCGCACCTTCTTCAGCGTCCCGCCCAGCGGCTCGCCGTCCTGGGCCCAGGCGGCGGCCGCCGCCAGGACGCAGCCCAGGGCGGCCGCGGCGCGGCGGCTGCGGGGCCTCATCACGCCACCCGCCGCACGCCGTCGTCACCGGCGGCGGCCTCGGCGTCGAGCAGGGCTTCGGCGGGCAGGTCCTCGGAGCGCTCCGCTCCGAGCTCGCCTTCCCATTTCGCCAGCACCGAGGTGGCGATGCCGTTGCCCAGCACGTTGGTCACGCTGCGGCCCATGTCGAGGAACTGGTCCACGCCCATGATCAGCAGCAGCCCCGCCTCCGGGATGTTGAACTGCGCCAGCGTGGCGGCGATCACCACCAGCGAGGCGCGCGGCACGCCGGCCATGCCCTTGCTGGTGAGCATGAGGATCGCCAGCATCGTCAGCTGCTGCCCGATGGACAGCTCCACGCCGTAGGCCTGCGCGATGAACAGCGCGGCGAAGGTGCAGTACATCATCGAGCCGTCCAGGTTGAACGAGTAGCCCATGGGCAGCACGAAGCTGCCAATCTTGTTGGGCACGCCGAAGCGCTCCAGCTGCTCCAGCGTCTTGGGATAGGCCGCCTCGCTGCTGGCGGTGCTGAAGGCCAGCAGCATGGGCGCGCGCAGCAGCTTCAGCAGGTTGAACACGCGCGGCCCCAGCACCAGCAGGCCGGCGGCTGTGAGCACCGCCCACAGCGTCAGCAGCCCCAGGTAGAACTCGCCCATGAAGGTGCCGTAGGTCTTGAGCACGCCCAGGCCCTGCGTGGTCACGATGCTGGCCATGGCGGCGAAGACGGCCAGCGGCGCCAGCTTCATCACGTAGCCGGTGACCCGGAGCATGATGTGCGCGACCTGGTCCAGGAGGTGCACCACGCCGTCGGCGGGCTTGCCGATGGAGGCGATGGCAACGCTGAAGAAGCCGGCGAACACCACGATCTGCAGGATCTCGTTGGTGGCCAGCGCCTCGAAGAGGCTGCGCGGGACCAGGTGCGTGACGAACTCCTTGAGCGTCAGCGAGCTCGTCTTCAGGCCCGAGGAGGCCGACGCGTCGGGCAGCGGCAGGTTCAGCCCCAAGCCCGGCTGCCACCAGTTCGCCAGCAGCGCGCCCAGCGCCAGCGAGATGAAGGAGGCGCCGAAGAACCAGCCCAGCGTCTTGGCGCCGATGCGGCCGATGGCCCCCAGGTCGCCCATCTTGGCCACGCCCACGACCAGCGTGGACAGCACCAGCGGCGCCACGATCATCTTGATCAGGCGCAGGAACAGGTCCGTGACCACCGAGAAGTAGCCGGCGACGGCCTTGGCCTCCTGCGCATCCACGTAACGCGCATGACAGAACTGGCCCACCACGATGCCGGCGAGCATGCCAATGAGAATCCAGGTGGTCAGCTTGAATTTCATGAGAGCTCCTGTCAGGCGTCGGCACGGTGCTTGGGGTGCCTGCTGAGACACGCGGCCCGCCCGGTGCCGGACCCGCGACGCCGCCCGGGACATGCCGGGGAACCCGCGGCGTTGTCCCGGATGCGGACACCCCGCGGGTGGCTGGCAAAGGCCGGGCCCGGTGGCGGCGCCGAGCCCCTGGCCGCAAGGGCAGTAACATGGCGCCGTTGCAGCGGCCAGGATTCCAGCCGACAACGCCATAAATTCACTTCATCCCGTCAATTTCCTTTCAGAAGGTTTCAATCGCCCCATGTCTCCCACCAACAGCCAAAGGCTTTCTCGAATTGGCATTTTTTACGACGGAAACTATTTTCGGCATATCGGAAATTATTATTCCTATGTCCATCCCAAGAGAGCAAAAATCAATGTCGGCGGGCTGCACAATTTCATACGTGCCCGCGTGGCGGCTGAGGAAGGCACCGACGTCAAATTCACCCAGATTGTCGATGCCCACTATTTCCGGGGCCGCGTGAAGGCCCGCGAGGCGGAGGAGCGCGACATTCTCTTCTCCGAGCGCTCCTTCGAGGACGTGCTCATGTACGAGGGCATCACGACGCATTACCTGCCCATGGGCCGGGACGGGGAAAAGGGCGTTGACGTCTGGCTGGCGCTCGAAGCTTTTGAAATGGCGGTCTACAAGCGCTTCGACGTCCTGGCCCTGGTGGCGGCCGACGGGGATTTCGTTCCGCTGGCCCGCAAGCTCAATACCCTGGGCACCCGCGTGATGCTGCTGTCCTGGGATTTTTCCTACACCGACCAGAACGGCAATTTGCGCGAGACGCGGACATCCCAGGCGCTCATGGGCGAGGTGACCTATCCGCTCGCGATGGCCGACATCATCGACAACCCGCAACTGCAGCACGATCCCGCCGTGGCCGGCCTGTTGTACCGGCCGGATGCCCGCGCTGCCCAGGCCCCGAGCCCCGCGCCGGTGGCCGTTGCAGCGCCGACGGCCGCGCCGCCCGAGGTCGGCTCCATCCAGCAGGGCCGCATCGCCAACCTCAAGGAAACCTACGGCTTCATCCTGCCCGATGCCGGCGGGCCCAACGTCTTCTTCCCCTTCAGCGCCTTGCCCCTGGGCGACCCGCAGCGGCTGCGCGACGGCATGCGGGTGTCCTTCGAGTACACCGTCGGCGACCGGGGCCCGATCGCGCCCAAGGTCTGGATTCTCCTGAACCAGGACTGAGCCCGTTCTTCCGCGCCGGCGCTGGCGGCATGCGGAATGCCCCTGGGGCGGCAACTTGGCTGCTGCCCAGGCCGTGGCGATGCCCGGCCCTGGTCTGGGCTACCCTGCCGCGTGGACACCGACCGATCCGACAGCATTGACCGCGGATGGCCCTTTGCCGAGGGCGACATGGCGCAGCGCGTGCGCGGGCATGACTGGGCCGCCACGCCGCTGGGCCCGCTCGGGCAATGGCCGGCGAGCCTGCGCACGAGCGTGCAGACCGTGCTCGCCCACCCCTGGCCGACCCTGCTGCTGTGGGGGCCGCAGCTGATCCCGATCTGCAACGACGCCTACCGCGCCCTCATGGGCCTGGAGCCGCCGGCCGGCCTGGGACAACCCCTGCAGGCGTGCTGGCCCGAGCTCTGGCCCCGCCACGCCCCGATCTGCGAGCGGGTCTGGCAAGGCGAGTCGGTGGTCGTGCAGGACATCCTGTTCCCGGTCACGCGCCCGGGCCGGGTTGAAGAGGCCTGGTTTTCGCTGAGCTACAGCCCGGTCCGCAACGAGGCCGGCCGCGTGGCCGGGGTGTGGCTCACTGTCGTCGAGGCGACGCGGCGGCTGCGCGCGGAGGCCGCACTGCGCGAGAGCCAGGCGCGGCAGGCCTTCCTGCTGCGGCTCAGCGACGCGCTGCGGCCCCTGGCCGACCCGGTGGCCGTCCAGGCCGAGGCGGCCCGCGTGCTGGGCGAGCACCTGGGGGCGGTCCGGGTGCTGTACGGCGAGGTGTCGGCGGACGGCACCGAGCTCGTCGTCGAGCGCAATTTCGTGGCGTCGGGAGCGGCGGTCCTGAGCGGACGCTTCCGGATGGCCGATTTCGGGCCGTCGCTGGTGGCGGCGCTGCAGCAGGGGCGCAGCATCGCCGTGGCCGACGTCGCGGCGGCCCCGGCACTCTCCGCCGGAGAGCGTGAGGCTTATGCGGCGCTGGGCATCGCCGCGCTGGTCGGCGTGCCGCTCATCAAGGGCGGGCGCTTCGTGGCGAACCTGAACGTGCACCATGCGGTCCCGCACGCCTGGACACCCGCGGAGCTGGCGCTGATCGAGGAGACGGCACAGCGCACCTGGGCCGCGGTCGAGCATGCCCGGGCCGAGGGCGCGCTGCGCCGGAGCGAGGAGCGCTGGCGTGCGCTGAGCGCCGCCACCGCCGACGTGATCTACCGCATGGGCCCGGACTGGACCGAGATGCGCGCGCTGCAGGGGCGGGGCTTCCTGGCCGACCTCTACGCGCCCACCAGCGACTGGCTGCCGCAGTACATCGAGCCGCAGGACCGCGACACCGTGCGCCAGGCCATCGAGCAGGCGATCCGGCACAAGGCGGTGTTCGAGCTGGAGCACCGGGTGCGCCGGGCCGACGGCTCCATCGGCTGGACGCTGTCGCGGGCGGTGCCGCTGCTCGATGCGCAGGGCGAGATCCGCGAGTGGATCGGCGCGGCCCGCGACATCACGGAACGCAAGCGCGCCGAAGCGGCGCAACGCGACAGCGAGGCGCAGATGCGCGCCATCGCCAACCTCGTGCCCGACCTGCTGTGGCGCAGCAACGCGCAGGGCGAGGTGCAGTGGTACAGCGAGCGCTGGTTCGAGTACACGGGCCAGTCGCCGCAGGCGGCGCGCGGCCAGGGCTGGGCCGACGTCCTCCATCCCGAGGACGTGCCCGAAACGCTGCGACAGTGGCGCGAGGCCTCGCTCACCGGTCAGCCCTATGTGCGCGAGCACCGGCTGCGCCGCCACGATGGCGAGTACCGCTGGTTCCTCACGCGTGCCGCGCCGCTGCGCGACCGGGCCGGCGGCATGACGCTGTGGTACGGCTCGGCCACCGACATCCATGAGCAGCGCGGCGCGCGCGAGCTGCTGGAGCAGCGGGTGGCCGAACGCGCGCAGGCGCTGCGCGAGCTGCTGCTGCACGTCGAAACGCTGCAGGACGACGAGCGCCGGCGCATTGCGCGCGAGCTGCACGACAGCCTGGGGCAGTTCCTGTCCTCCCTGGGCCTGTCCTGCAGCGGGCTGCGCAACACCTGCACCGACCCGGCGACGCGGGAGAAGCTGGAGCAGCTGCATGAGCAGGTCCTGCGCCTGGATCGGGAGCTCGACCGCATCATCTTCGTGCTGCGGCCCACGGCGCTGGAGGACTGTGGCCTGGGCGAGGGCGTGGCGGCCTACGTGCGGACCTGGTCCGAGCTCACCGGCGTGACCGTGGACCTGGAACTGCTCGGCCTGGACCACGACCGGCTGCCCACGCAGGTGGAAGCCGCGGTCTTTCGTGTCGTGCAGGAGGCGCTGACCAACGTGGCCAAGTACGCGCAGGCTTCGCAGGTGAGCGTGAGCCTGGTGCGGCAGCGCCGCCAGCTCGTGGGCAGCATCGAGGACGACGGCGTCGGCTTCGAGGCGGCCGATGCCACGACGCCGACGGCCAGCCGCACTCACTGGGGACTGCTGGGCATGCAGGAGCGCGTCGAGGCCCTGGGGGGCAGCTTCTCCGTCGAATCGAGCCCGGGCGCCGGCACCACCGTCCTGTGGCGCGTGCCGCTGAGGTCGCGCGCTCGTGGCGCCGAGGTCGCCGCGGGGCGGGACGAGGCCGCCGCCGTGCCGCAGGCGCCCCTGGCCGGACCCTCCATGGCCGCCGGAGGCGGCAGCCGCGCCGATGCCCACTCCCTGGCCCAGACCCTGCTGGGCCGGCTGGCCGGGGCCGAGGCCGCGGTTCGGGCCCGGGACGACTTCCTGGCCATCGCGGGCCATGAGCTGCGCAGCCCGATGAACGCCCTGTCGCTGCAGCTGCAGGCCATCGAGCGCCTGCTGGCACAGGGCCATGGCGCCCGGGCGGCGCAGGAGCTGCACCGGGCCCGGCGGCTGCTGCAGCGCTTCGTGCAGCGGGCCGTCGTGCTGCTCGACGTCAGCCGGCTCAACGCCGACCGGCTCGAACTCGACGTCGAGGCGGTCAGCGTGCCGGCGCTGGTCGATGAGGTGCTGGACGCGTATGCCGAGGAAGCCGCCGCCCGGGGGAGCAGCCTGCACGCCGCGGTCGAGCCCGGCCTCGCGGCGCACTGGGATCGGCACGGCATCGAGGCGGTGCTGTGCAACCTGGTCACCAACGCCTTCAAGTACGGCGCCGGCACGCCGATCCGGGTCACGGCCGCGAGGGATGGCGCGGAGCGCATCCGCCTGACCGTCAGCGACGGCGGGCCGGGCATCGAGGAGGTGCACCGCTGCCGAATCTTCGAGCGCTTCGAGCGGGTGGTCGGGGTACCGGGCAAGTCCAGCGGCTTCGGCGTCGGCCTGTGGCTGGTGGGCCGCATCGCCCGGGCGCACGGCGGGACGGTCGAGGTCGAGGTCGGCCCCGAGGGAGGAACGAGCTTGCGCGTCACACTACCGGCCTTCGCAACCTCCACCCCTTCCTTGCAGGCCCCCGCACCGTGAGCTCCAATGAATTCCCCAGCGCCGCCGGCCTGCCCCGCGTGCCGACCGGCATTGCCGGCCTGGATGAGGTGACCGGCGGCGGCTTCCTCCAGTCCGGCGTCTACATCGTCCAAGGCGCCCCGGGCGCGGGCAAGACGATCCTGGCCAACCAGATCTGCTTCAGCCATGCGGCAGCGGGCGAGCGGGTGGTCTACGTGACCATGCTGGCCGAATCGCACGCCCGGCTGATGCAGCACATGAGCGCGTTCTCGTTCTTCGACGAGAGCCTGGTGCCGGAGCCGGTCTACTACGTCAGCGCCTTCAATGCCCTGCGCGACGGTGGCCTGCCGGCCGTGGTGAACCTGCTGCGCGGCGAGATGCGCACGCACCAGGCCCGGCTGCTGGTGCTCGACGGCCTGGTCATCGCCGCCCATGCCGCGGTTTCCGAGGAATCCCTGAAGCTGTTCATCAGCGACATCCAGGCCCACTCCACGCTGACGGGCTGCACGACGCTGCTGCTGGTCAGCGACGATGCCGACCGGCCCGTGTCGCCCGAGCAGACCATGGTGGACGGCATCGTGCTGCTGCGGGAGCGCTCTGCCGGCCCGCGGCGCGAGCGCACCCTCGACGTCGTCAAGTTCCGCGGCAGCAACACCCTGCGCGGCACGCATGCCTTTCGCATCGGGGCCGGCGGCATCGCGGTGTACCCGCGCCTGGAGTCCGCGCGGCGCGAGTCGCCGGCCGGCGCCATCCAGCCGCGCGGCCTGTCCACCGGCATAGCCGGGCTGGACCGCATGTTCGACATCGGCGGCTACCCGCAAGGCAGCGTCACGGCGGTATCGGGCTACTCGGGCAGCGGCAAGACCAGCGTCGGGCTGCACTTCCTGGCCCGGGCCAGCGCCCAGGAGCCGGGGCTGTATTTCGGCTTCTACGAGTCGCCGGAGTTCCTGCTGCAGATCTCGCGGATGCAGGGCATCGATCTGCAGCCCCTGGTGGACGCCGGGGTGCTGCACTTCGCGTGGCAGCCCTTTGGCGAGAACCTGCTCGACGAGCTTGCCGCTTCCCTGCTGGAGGCGATCCGGCGCACCGGCGCCAGGCGGGTGGTCATCGACGGGCTGGGCGGCTTTGCCGCGGCCACGGCCTACGACGCCCGCGACGGCAGCTTCCTGGCCAGCCTGGCCAACGAGCTGCGGCGCTCGGGCGCGACGTCGCTGATCACGGTGGAAGAGACCGACCCGCAGCGCGCGACCCTGCCCGTCAGCACGCCGACGATGTCGGCGCTCTGCGACAACATCATCAAGCTCGGCGTGCAGGTGGGGCGCAGCGTGCGGCGCAGCGCGTGGATCGGCAAGGTCAGGAACAGCCGCTGTGACCTGCGGGTGCGCGACATGGTGCTCACGGCCAGGGGACTTGAAGCCGTGGACATCGGCGCCGGCGGGAGCGCCACGGATGAACGGGACGGGGCCGCCGAGTGAGCCGGGCGCGCATTCTCGTCGTGGACGATGAGCTCTCCAATGCGGAAGTGCTCGCGCTCATCCTGCGGGAAGAAGGCTACGAGGTCGCGGTGGCGGGCGACGGCCGCCAGGCCCTGGAGCGCGTCGAGGACGCCGCGCCCGACCTGCTGCTGACGGACTACATGATGCCCGGCATGAACGGCGTGGAGCTGGCGCGGGCCTTGCGGCAGCTGCCCCGGCACGGCCAGCTGCCCGTGCTGCTGATGAGCGGTGCCTCGGCCTCGATGCTGAAGGCCCATGCCGGCGACTACGACGCCTTCCTGCGCAAGCCCTTCGACATCGAGACCCTGCTGCGGGCCGTGCGCTCGCTGCTGGACGCGTCCGCCTGAGCGTCGGCGCGGGAGCCGGCGGCGCTCACGGAATTTGTTTCTCCTGCCGTCCCGAGGCCTTCGGCTGCGAGGCGTATGCTGGGCCGAACCTCGGCGCGCTCCGCGTCGGCACTGGAGAAGTCATGAGCCACGAGAAGACGGAGAAGTTCTGGGAAACCGTCCTGCGCCACGCCGACGTCCTGAGCGCGCCGGTGCATCTGGAGCCTGAGACGCCCGAGTGGGAACGGGCGGTTGAGCAGGCGACCGACCTGGTGACCGTGCTCGACGATGCGGCCAAGGAGGTCGACCAGCGGCTGTCGGTGGAGATCAACCAGGTTCCGCAAGGAGAGGGCAGCGCCATCCTGCTGGCCATCAGTTGCGGCTGCGATCCCGAAGGCATCGATGCGGTGCT
Organism: Azohydromonas caseinilytica; assembly: GCF_012927045.1. Classification (GTDB taxonomy): domain Bacteria; phylum Pseudomonadota; class Gammaproteobacteria; order Burkholderiales; family Burkholderiaceae_C; genus Azohydromonas; species Azohydromonas caseinilytica. The sequence continues at coordinate 75,161 of NZ_JABBFW010000015.1, forward strand.
GGCGCTGGTGGAAGCCGCGCCGGCGCTGCCGGCCGGGCTCAGCACCTGCGCCTTCAAGCCGCCGGTGCCCCGGGAGGTGGCCGAGAGCTTCGGTGCCATGGAGATCGCTGACAAGCAGGTGCCCATCAGCGCGTTGCGCTACCTGGCCAAGCCCAGCGCGTCCGAGCCCGGCGCCTACGACATCGCCTGCTTCGTTCCCTCCACGGCCGTGACCGACATGGACCACGGCATCCCGGGCTCCCTGGCCTCGCAGCTGGTGCTGGGGCTGGGACTGGGCGAGCTCAAGCTGATGACGCGGGTGGCCAGGATCGGCGTCGCGGTGACCGACGCGCCGCCGGAGGGCGCGGTGACGTCCTGGGAGCTCAACGAGGTGCTGGACCAGGCGGCGGCGCCTCATTGAGCTGCGCCGCCGGAATGCCGCGCAGCGGCGTGCGTTGAAGACAGCGTGTCGCCGGCGTCAGGTGCGGCTCGTCCGGGGCCCGGTGAGCGTCATCAGGATGTCGGCGTACCAGGCGCAGTTCAGGCCCAGGGCCTCGTCCTGCGTCTGATCGCGCCCGGCAATGTCCATGCGCGACGAATGCACCCCCAGCAGCTTCCACGGCAAGGGCTGGCCGGCCGCGGTGGCCCCAGGATCGCGCATCAGCACCGGTGCGCCGCTGGTGCCGCGGTGGGTGCGGGCGTCCGTCAGGAAGTAGCCCTTGCCCTGGAAGCGCATGCCGTAGGAGGACGCGATGACGGCCTGGCGCACCACCGGGAGATGGTGCAGCAGGTCATGGAAACCCAGCGGGAAGCCGACCACCAGCAGCGCGGCGCCGACTTCGATGGCGTCGCCCGCCACCGGCAGGTGTGCCGGCGTGAAGGCTTGCAGCACGCAACCCTGGGGCAGCACGGTGCGGTCGACCTCAAGGACCGCGACGTCGATCTCGCCGCCGCCGTCCTTGCCGTCGCGCCACATGCTCTTGCCCTCGCGGTACAGCAGCATGGACAGGCCGGTGGAGCGGGTGAGGTTGTCAGGGTCGGTATGCAGCTCGACCTCGATGCGATCGGGAAAGTGCTGGCTCGGTTCGTCGAGCAGCACGTGCCGGCTCGTCACCAGGTACAGCGCGCCATCGCGTTCGAAGAAAAAGCCACTGGCGCCTGTCAGCGGACGCTGGCCGTCGAAAGTCGAGATGCGCGCTGCGGACAGCAGGATGGGCTCGGTCGGATGCGATGGGCTGAGGTTCACGGTGCGCACTCCTTGAGGCGTTGAGAACGGTGGACCTTCCAGCGCATGGCGTACGCGGCAATGACGGCTTGCGCAGCGGCTTCTGCCTGTGACAGGGCCGTACAGGGCAAGCGGGGTGCTTGCCGTAGGGGCCTGGAGATTCCGCTCGTTGGAGAGCGAAGCTCCGGCGCGGAGCCCGGTGTCAGCGGCATCCGGCGCGGTGGCCGGGCGGTGAGGTGAGCTTCGGCAGTCAGCCTTCACAGGCGACTGGTGCGCCGCCAAGGCGGATGCCCGGGCAGCGCGTGAGTGCAGCCTGCCGTGCCCCTGGGGGACGCGCAGGCCGGTGACGCGATTACAGCGTCCGGATGTTGGAGGCCTGGGGACCCTTCTGGCCCTGCGTGACCTCGAACTCGACGCGCTGGTTCTCGTTGAGGGTCTTGAAGCCCGTGCCCTTGATTTCCTTGAAATGGGCAAACAGGTCCTTGCCGCCGTTGTCGGGCGTGATGAAGCCAAAGCCCTTGGTTTCGTTGAACCATTTCACGGTGCCGGTTTCGGTAGTCATGTCGTCGTTCCTTGTGACGGTGGTGGAGAAATTGAAAAGGCCCCAGCTGTGGCTGGTGCAGTCGAGCAGCTTCCCGCCAAGGAAGCCGTCGTCATGGGGTATGGCGGCGCGCTGGTGCATCAACGCCGGCGCTGCTGCGCCGAGGGCGGCGGGCCCCGGCGCTCCAGGTGCCGGAACGTGATCCGGCCCTTGCTGAGGTCGTAGGGCGAAAGCTCCAGGGAAACATTGTCGCCGGCCAGGATGCGGATATGGTGCTTCTTCATGCGGCCGGCGGCGTAGGCCACCAGCTCGTGGCCGTTTTCCAGCTTCACGCGAAAGCGCGAGTCCGGGAGGACCTCGCCAACCACGCCGTGCATCTCGATCAGTTCTTCCTTGGCCATGAGGTCACTCCTGTGTCTGTGAAGGATGGAAAACGGGGCAGGGCTGTGCCAGGCCGGCAGCGGCGCTGCCGGTCCAGTCCAGTCCTTGCGTGCTGGCGTCAACGGCTACGCCCACCGCGGAGGCGGGCTCCGGGGCGAAAGGCCTGACGCGGTCGTGTGGGGCGCTGCCGAGCCTGCCGCCGATGGAGGCGGAGACGGCGTGGCGACCGGACCCGAGAAGGCGGGGCCGGGGAAAGACGAGGTACTTGACTACCTGGAGGGGTGAAGCGATGGGGTACTTTCGGCGGCACGGGCCTTTGTCAAGGCCGGCCGGGGCTGAAGGAAGGAGCGTGCGCAATGCACGCTAGCGGCGGATGAACTCGGTCCGGGCGCAGGCTGGCAGGGGTATTCGCTGCAAGCCAGGGGCAACCAGAACATCGAGATCGCCGAAGCCATCAACAGCCCTGGAAAAGGAGAGAGATCAACTCGTGATCCGGGCGCCTGCTCGCTGACATCAGCCTTTCAAAGGCCTTGGGCTGCAAGCACCAGGTCGCCAATGTACCACCCTTGCAGCCGGTTACCCTGAAGAAGGGTTTTATGCCGATGAGCCTGGGTGCCCGGTTGGTTGCCGACGCAGCCAGATCCTGTGACTGGGCGTGTCAGCAGGTGCTGACGCGCCCGCGGCGACCGTCACATCGGCGGTTGCCCGTTCGAGGCCGTGACGCCACCGTCCACCGGCAGGTTCACGCCGTTGACGAACCGGGCGTCGTCGCTGGCGAGGAATGCCACCACGCCGGCGATGTCCTCGGGCTCGGCCGGACGTCCCAGCGGCAGCCGCTCCATGAAGCGGCGCATCAGGGCCTCGTCCTTGAGCATGTCCTCGGTCATGGCGCTGCGCGTGAGTGACGGGCACACCGCGTTGACCCGCACGCCACGGCCGCCGAAGTCCATGGCGAGCGAGCGCGTCAGGTTGACCACGCCGCCCTTGGCCGCGTTGTAGGCCGCCAGCGCCCAATCCGCGCCGAGGCCAGAAACCGACGCGACGTTGATGATGCAACCACGGCGCGCCATCAGGTGCGGCAGTGCCGCCTTGCAGCCGTGGAAGACGCCGCTGAGATCGGTCTGCAGCGTGTCGTGCCAGTCTTCAAGGCTGGTGTCGGTGACGCTGCCCTCGGGTGCGATGCCGGCGTTGTTGACGAGCACGTCGATCCCGCCGAAGCGCGCAAGCGTCGCCGCCACGAGGCGCTCGACCTGGGCGAAATCGCGCACGTCGCACGGCTGCACCAGCGTGCGCGCGGTGTCCATGGCGCCCGCGACCGCCTGGAGCTTTTCCTCGGTCCGTCCGGCCAGCACGACATTGGCGCCTTCCTCGGCGAAGCGCTCGGCGATGCCGCGGCCGATGCCCGAACCGGCGCCGGTGACGATGACGGTGTGATCGGTGAAGCGACAAAGGCTCGTGGGCATCGCGGTCTCCAGCAGCCAGGTGACCCGTGCGCCGAAGCGAACGGCGTGCCTGGGCGCTTCAGCGGCTGCCGCACCCGCAGCGCGCGGCCGAGGCCTCAGGCGTGCCTTTAGGAGCGGAGAGCAGGGCGGCTCACAGGCAGGACGCCGCGCCGCAAATGACGAACCAGAAAATCTGGCAGGGGAGGAAGGACTCGAACCCTCGCATGTCGGAATCAAAATCCGATGCCTTAACCAACTTGGCGACTCCCCTACACCGATACCGGCTCACGCCGACACCTGAAAAGCTCCAGCTCGGTCGGACATTCCGGCGAATGCCGGCCCGAAGCCGACGCGACGTGCAGCCTGTACCGGCTGCAACCTCGCGAATGCGCATTGGAGGCAACCGAAGCTACAGATCGCTGGTGTGATCGCAATTGTATCACCTTTAGCATTTGCCTTCAGCAGGATGTCATGGCGCGCGGGATTGCGTGGCAGCTGCTCAAGCCGCGTCTGGCTGTCTTCCTGGAGTGCCGGCGCTGCCCGAGCCTCGAACGTGGGCCGCGTCCTCCGGAGCTTGGGCAAGGTGGGCCGTTCTCGGGCAGCGAAACGTTGACGACGGCAACGATCCGCTTGTCTCTTACGGCGCGATGCGCCGGGGGCAGAAGGGTGTTGTGAACCGGTTGCTGAGGACGGCTCAGGACCGCTGCCCTTCAGCCCATGATCGTCGTGGCGCAGTGAGGAAAGTCATGTGACGCCGCCGTGCCGGCAGCGCACAGTGCTTCTCAGTGTTGATGCCGGTGCCGGATCAGGATGACCTGACCCGCAGGCCGCGAGGCCCCGGCAACCCCGGGTGGCGCCACCGGTGCTGCAACCTCGCAGTTGCCGCAGGGGCCGCCGTGATTCGCGCATGCCCATGCGCAGGAAAGGAGGAGCCCATGAAGCCCGATCGAGTCGTTGACATCTCGCTGATCAAGGACGCCGCGCAACCGACTCTGCGAGTCACGGTTCCGCGCGGCACGGCGCTCGCCGAGACGGTCAAGCTGCAGCCGATCATCTCGGACATTCTCGGCAAGCTCAAAGGCTGCCCGGCATGCACTTCGGGCATGCCCATCTGGATTCAGGAGCGCGAGGAGATCGAGAACATCGTGCGTGTCGACCTGGACCGCATGCAGCCGATCTGAACGTCCGCCACATGAACGCCCACGCTTCGGACGCGGGCGTCGGGGTCATGTTCAACGGCGTCCTCTCGGACTTCCTGGACCGGCATCCCGACGCGCCTGACTTCCTGTCGGTCATTCCGGAAAGGTTCTGGAACGACCTGGGGCGCCGTGCCGCGACGCGCTTCGTGCCCCTGCCCGACGAGGTCGGACTGCTCGACCGCCTGGCGGCGCGGTATCCCCTTGTTGCGCATGGCATAGGGTTGTCGATTGCGAGCGCATCGGCTTTCGATCTCGCCCATGTGCGTCAACTGGCGCAGTGGCATCGCCGCTACCGCTTTCGCTGGATCAGCGAGCACCTGAGCGCGGTTCGCGTGCACACGCGGATCACGCCCGACCACCACGCCGGGCTGGCGTTGCCTATCCCCTGGGACGACGACATGCTGCAGATGCTGTGCGAGCGCGTCTCGCAGGTACAGGACATCCTCGGCTGCCAACTGCTGCTCGAAAACGGTGTCGTGTACACGCCGGTGCCTGACACGGACATGAGCGAGGCGGAGTTCCTGCGCGCGCTCACGCGCCGGACCGGCTGCGCGCTCCTGCTGGACCTGCACAACCTGTACGTGAACAGCGTCAACCTTGATTTGTCGGCGTTCGCCTTCATCGACGCGCTCGACCTTGGCGCGGTGCACGAAATCCACATCGCGGGCGGCAACTGGCTCTACGGTGCGTATCTCGATTCGCACGCCGGGCCTTGCGCCGATGCGGTCTGGCCGCTGCTGTCGTACACGGCGCCGCGCTGTCCGAACCTGCGCGGTGTGACCTTCGAGTTCCACGAGTCGTACTACCCGCGGCTGGAGGTGGCTGGCGTGCTCGCCCAGCTCACCCGGGCGCGCAACGCCATGACCGGCAAGGAAGGAGAACAGACATGTCGCTCCAGGGCTTCCAGTGCGCCCTTGCCGACCTGATCGCCGATCCCCGCAAGTGCCTGCTGGCGCGGCACGCTCCGGCGCAGGCGCTGGCCGAATACGCGCTGACCGAACGGGAGCGTGCGCGTCTTGCGGCAATGGTCCGGGACAAGGGGATGTCGATCAACTGCACCTTGTTCCGCGTCAACCGGCTGACACCGATCTACTCGGTGCTGCCCTTCACCTGCCGGCTGCTGGGCCCGCTGCTGACCGCCGAGCTGGATGCGTTCTGGGCGGCGTCGCAGGACGCGACGCTGCAGTACCGGTGGGAAGCCTGGCGTTTCGGCACCTGGCTGCTCGACCGTATCGAAAGCGGCCAGGTGCCGCACGGGCCGTACGAGGACGCGATCCGTTTCGAGCTCGCGTCCTACGATGCCCAGGCGCAACACCTGGACACCGCCGCCGCTCCTGAGCAAGGACGTCAGCGCGTGCTTTCGCTCCGGTACGACCCCGGCCTGCTTTTCGATCCGGGCCTCGATGCCGCCGCGCTTCGCCCGCTCGAACAGCCGGTCACCGTCGTGCTCGATGCCAGCGGCGACGCGCTGGTGGTCCGGCGCATTGACGCCGTGCCGGAGGGCCGCTCGCATGGCTTGATGCAGCCGCAACTTCCTGCCTGACGGCCCGGCGTTCTCCCGTTCCCGCGATCGCATCGCGCCGGCGGCGCACGAGATCGACCTGGTGGACGTGCTGAGCGCCGGGCTGCAGGCCAGCCCGGGCCTCAAGCTGGCGATCTGCGTACCGCGGCTGCCCGACTTCGTCGTGGCCCGGGCCAACCGGGTGCGCGCCGCGCTGGCACAACGCAAGCAGGCCATCGGGACGCTCGCCCTGCCGTACCGGCAGCGCGTGGCGGCCTTTGCACGATGACGAGACGAGCCCGTTCCGCAGGCTCGGCCGTGCCTGCGTAGCGGATTGCACCAACAGCCTATAAAGTGCGCTTTGTATCGGGCGACCGGCCTGCCGTCGCAGGCGTGCAATCCCTGACTGGCCATGAAAAACCCTTCCCCTCCCACGCCTCCCGGCGGCATCGTTCCGGTCGTCGCCGGACGCGTGCTGGAACTGCTTACCACTGGCGGCTACGCGGTAGGCGACCGCATCACCGAGCAGTCCTTGGCTGACGCGCTGGGCGTTTCCCGCTCACCGGTGCGCAAGGCGCTGCAATACCTGGAGGCGCTGGGGGCGTTGAGCTCCAGCCCCAACCGGGGCTTCCAGGTCGCGCAGGACGCAAAGCGGCTGCGCAAGATCCAGATCACCGACGAGGAGTCGGATGAGGCGATCTACATGCGCATCGTGGAAGACCGGCTCACGGAGGCCATCGACGAGGAGGTGTCGGAGGCCGAGCTGATGGAGCGGCACGGCCTGACGCGGCTGCAGGTGCAGCGGGTGCTCAACCGCATGGCGCGCGAGGGCCTGGCCGAGCGCAAGCCCGGCCGGGGCTGGCTGTTCCGGGCCGTGCTCAACACGGTGGACTCGCACCGCGAAAGCTACCGTTTCCGAATGATCATCGAGCCCGCCGCCATCCTGGAGCCGACCTTCCGGGTGGATCGCGCGCTGTTCGACAAGGTGCGCCACCAGCAGCAGATGCTGCTCGACGGCGGCATCGAGCGCTGGACGGCGGCCGAGCGCTTTCGCGCCGGGGCGGAGTTCCACGAGGCGATCGTGGCCTGTGCCAACAACCGCTTCCTGCTCGACGCGCTGCGCAACGTGAACCAGCAGCGGCGCATCATCGAGTACCACTGCCAGACCAACTCGGCCGCGGACCGCGAGCGCATGCGGCGCCAGTGCGAAGAGCACCTTGCGCTGCTGGACCTCCTGGAGGCTGGTGAGCGCATGGAGGCCTCGCACCGGCTGCGCCAGCACCTCGACGTCGTGCGCGCCATCAAGACCGAGGACAAGGCACCGGCCACGCCGCAGAAGCGCACCCGCGGCAAGGACCTTGCCGTGGAGATCCACCTGTAGGGCCCGCGCGCCGGGCCGGATACGTGGTTTTGCGGACCTGATTGTTTGTACTAAATATTGATCTGATGCAATCCAGCCCCTAAACTGCCGGGCATGGCACTGGTGATGCCATGCCCCTTTCGGTCTGGAGACAAGCATGAAGATCCTCGTGTTGCCGGGTGACGGCATCGGTCCTGAAATCGTCGATGCCTCGGTGGGCGTGCTGCGCGCGGCCAGCGCGAAGTACCAACTGGGCCTGGAGTTCGACTATGACGATGTGGGCTTCGTCAGCCTGGAGAAGCACGGCACCACGCTGCGCGAGGAGGTGCTGCAGAAGGCGCGTGGCTACGACGGCATCATCCTGGGCACGCAGTCGCACGCCGACTACCCGGCGCCGGAGAAGGGCGGGCGCAACGTCTCGGCGGGCTTTCGCATCGGGCTGGATCTCTACGCCAACGTGCGCCCGGCGCGCACGCGGCCCTTCCTGGAGTCCAACATGAAGCCCGGCAAGAGCATGGACCTGGTGATCATGCGCGAGGCCACCGAGGGCTTCTACCCGGACCGCAACATGACGCGCGGCTGGGGCGAGGTCATGCCCAGCCCCGACATGGCGCTGTCCACCCGCAAGATCACGCGCCACTGCAGCGAGCGCATCGCGCGCCGCGCCTTCGAGCTGGCGATGACGCGGCGCAGGAAGGTCACGGCCGTGCACAAGGCCAACAGCTTCCACATGACCGACGGCCTGTTCCTGGAGTGCGTGCGCCACGTCGCCAAGGACTTCCCCGAGGTGCAGCTCGACGACCTGCTCATCGACGCCTCCACCGCGCACCTGGTACGCAGCCCCGAGCGCTTCGACGTGATAGTCGCCACCAATTTCTATGGCGACATCATCTCGGACCTCGCCAGCGAGCTCTCCGGCAGCCTGGGCCTGGCCGGGTCGATGATGGCCAGCGACACGCACTGCTGCGCCCAGGCCCAGCACGGCTCCGCGCCCGACATCGCGGGCCAGGACAAGGCCAACCCCGTGTCGATGATCCTGTCGGTGGCGATGCTGGCGCAGTGGGTGGGCGAGCACCACGAGGCGCCGGCGCTGTTCGAGGCGGGCGCGGCCATCCACGCCGCGGTGGACCGCGTGCTGGAGAACCCGGCCACGCGCACCGCCGACCTCGGCGGCACGCTGGGCTGCAAGGCCTTCGGCGAAGCGGTCGCGCGCGCGGTCTGAGCCCAGCGCGCCGTGCAACGGGCGGGCCCGATCGAGGGCCCGCCTTCTCATCGTTTGTCTTGGAGCATGTCGATGCTGTTGGGCTGCATTGCCGACGATTTCACGGGGGCCACCGATCTGGCCAACAACCTGGCGCGCGCCGGCATGCGCGTGGTCCAGACCATCGGCCTGCCTGGGCAGGACACCGCCGTCGATGCGGACGCGGTGGTCGTCGCACTCAAGTCGCGCACCGTCGAACCCGATGCGGCGGTGGCGCAGTCGCTGGCCGCGCTGCGCTGGCTGCGCGCGCGCGGCGCCGGACAGATCTACTTCAAGGTCTGCTCCACCTTCGACTCCACCGAGCGGGGCAACATCGGCCCGGTGGCCGAGGCGCTGGCCGACGCACTGGGCGCCGATATCGTGCCCGTGTGCCCGGCCTTTCCCGAGAACCAGCGCACGGTATTCCAGGGCCATCTCTTCGTCGGCGACCTGCTGCTGAGCGACAGCAGCATGCGCCACCACCCGCTCACGCCCATGACGGACGCCAGCCTCGTGCGCGTGCTGCAGCGCCAGTGCCGCGGCCGGGTGGGCCTGGTGGACCACGCCGTCGTGCGCCGGGGCGCCGAGGCCGTGCGCGCGCGCATGCAGGCACTGCGGGACGAGGGCGTGCGTTTCGGCGTGGTGGACGCCGTCGCCAACGACGACCTCATGACCATGGGCCGGGCCTTCGCCAGGCTGCCGCTGCTGGTGGCGGGCTCGGGCGTGGCCATCGGGCTGCCGCAAAACCACGGCCTGGTGCCCAGCACCGCGGCCACCGAGCTGCCCCGGGTGCCGGGCGCGCGGGCCATCGTCTCGGGCAGTTGTTCGGCGGCTTCCAACGCCCAGGTGGTGGACTTCATCCAGCGTGGCGGCCAGGCCTTCGCGGTGGACCCGCTGCGCATCGCCGCGGGCGAAGACGTGGCTGGCGCGGTACTGGCCTGGGCCGAGGGCCGGTTGTCGGCGCAACCGCTGCTCTTCTACGCGACGGCCGAGCCCGAGGCGGTCAGGAGCGTGCAGGCCCGGCTGGGTGTGGAGGCGGCCGGCACGCTGGTCGAAGGCACGCTCTCTGCCATCGCCCGCGGCCTGGTCGAGCGCGGGGTGCGCCAGCTCGTCGTCGCCGGCGGCGAGACCTCCGGTGCCTGCGTGCAGGCGCTGCAGGTGGCGCGCATGCGCGTCGGGCCGCAGATCGACCCCGGCGTGCCGTGGTGCCACGCGCCATCGCCTGCGGCCGGCGCGCAGGGGCTGCTGCTGGCGCTGAAGTCCGGCAACTTCGGCACGGTGGACTTCTTCACCAAGGCCTTCGGCCTGCTGGCATGACCATGAGCATCGAAGCGCAGCTGCGCCAGGAGATCTGCCGGGTCGGCCGCAGCCTGTTCGAGCGTGGCTATGTGCATGCCACGGCCGGCAACATCAGCGTGCGCACGGACGGCGGCTTCCTCATCACGCCCACGGACGCCTGCCTGGGCTTCCTGGAGCCGCAGCGCCTGGCCAAGGTGTCGGCCAGCGGCGAGCAGCTTGGCGGTGACCGTGCCAGCAAGACCCTGGCGCTGCACCGGCGCATCTACGCGGCCGACCCCCAGGCGCGCTGCGTCATCCACACCCACTCCACGCATCTGGTCGCGCTCACGCTGTCGGGCGTGTGGAGTAAGGACGCCATCCTGCCGCCCATCACGCCGTACTTCGTGATGAAGGTGGGGCGCGTGCCGCTCATCCCGTACCACCGGCCGGGCGACCCGGCCGCCGCGGCGCTGGTGGCTGACGCCATTGCGCGGGCCAGCGGACGCGGCACCCGGCTGTCGGCCGTCATGCTGGACCGCCTGGGCCCCAATGTCTGGGCTGCCACGCCGGCAGCGGCGATGGCCGTGCTGGAAGAGCTGGAAGAAACCGCCCGCCTGTGGCTGCTGTCGAACCCAAGACCCGCGACGCTGGATGAAGCAGCAATCGAGGAGCTGCGCCAGGCCTTCGGCGCCCCCTGGTGAAGCCACGCCTTCATATGACCATGGACCACAGTACCCCGCGCATCGCGCTCATCCATGCCGTGTACGTCGCGATGGCGCCGGTAGAGGCCGCGTTCCAGGAGCGCTGGCCGCAAGCCAGGCGCGTCAACCTGGTGGACGACGCGCTGCCGGCAGACCTGGAGCGCGATGGCCGGCTTACTGACGCCATGCGTGCGCGCATCCGGCGCCTGGCCCAGCACGCCATCACGGATGGTGCCTACGCCGTGCTCTTCACCTGCTCGGCCTTCGGCGAAGCCATCGCCGCGGCCGCAGCCGAGCTGCCGGTGCCGGTGCTCAAGCCCAACGAGGCGATGTTCGAGGCTGCGCTGCGGGCAGGGCGGCGCATCGGGATGCTCGCGACTTTTGGCGCGGCCGTGCCGGCGATGGAAGAGGAGTTTCGCGCCTTGGCGCGCGAGCGCGGCATCGACGCGTCGCTGGAGGTGGTGTGCCTTCCCGAAGCGCTGGCCGCGGCCAAGGCCGGCGACATGGCGACCCACGACCGCCTGCACGTCGAGTCCGCCCCGCGGCTGGCGCATTGCGACGCGGTGATGCTGGCGCATTTCTCCAACTCGCGCGCCCTGGAAGCGGTGCAGGCCGTGCTTACTTGCCCCGTATTGACTGCGCCGAGTGCCGCCATCCAAACCCTGCAGACACGGCTGCGCGCTGCAGGCTGACGGCGCGGGCAGAGCGTGTGCTCCGCCCGGATGCCGCCCTGGCGCACCACCGCCGGCGCCTGCCGGGAGCCAGGCCCGGTACTTCAATCCGGCCGGATACCGCGCGCCTTGATCAGCTGGCCCCAGCGCTGGGATTCGGACGCGATGAGGGCGGCGAAGTCTTCCGGCGTGCCTGCGCCAATCACGTTGCCGGGATCGGTGATGCGCCGGGCCAGGTCCGGTGCCTGCAGCGCCTGGTTGATTGCCTGGTTGAGCTTGGCAACGACCGCAGGCGGTGTGCCCTTGGGCGCCACGACGCCGAACCAGTTGGAGATCACCATGTCCTCGATCCCCGGTTCGGCGAATGTCGGCACCTCGGGCAGCGAGGCCAGATGCCTGCCGTCCGGCGTGGCGCGTGCGATGGCATCCGTGGCGATGCTGCCGTTGCCGCCGTGCTTGTTGTCCACCACCACGGGCTTGCCCAGGATGGTGGCCAGCTTCTCGCCCAGCTGGCGTGCGCGGGTGAGAGACAGGCATGGAGTCTCCTGGGTGTGGAATGGGTTGGGCCGGCAAGGTCGCCGGCCCGAAGCACAAGCCGGTCCGGTGGGGACCGGTTCAGAAGCGGTGACGCAAGCCCAGTGTCACGCCGGTGGCGTTGCGCGTGCCCATTAAGCCGGGCTGCGGGTAGGCGCCCGTGAGGCGGTTGCTGTCCACCTCGGCGTAGAGGTCGGTGTGCTTGGAGAACAGGTAGTCCAGCCCGACGTAGCCCATCTTGCGCTTGCCCGCGTTGACCTTGCTCTGGCGGTCCTGTGCGTAGCTCAGCGTGAGCACCAGCGGGGCCGTGAGCTTGTAGTTCACGCCCACGCTCCACACGTCGTTTTCCTGCGCGCTGGTGCCGCGATCGTTGCGCTTCATGTAGCCCAGGAAGGCCTTGAGGTCCTTCGTCACGGCGTAGCTGCCGCCCGTACCCGAGATGCCGCGCGTGGCGGTGTTGGCCGCGTTGTTGACCTCCTGGTAGTAGGCCACCAGGTCCAGCGGCCCGGTGGCGTAGCTCACGCCCAAGCCCCGGCCGCGGCCGTTGCCCTCGTTGAAGGTGTAGCTGGCGTACACGCCCACGGGGCCGAACTGCTTGTAGTAGCGCGCCATGTTGTCCTGGCGCGAGACGTGGTGCGTGCTGAACATGGAGATGGCGTCCAGGTTCGGGTTGGGCTGCGGTTGGAAGCGGCCCGAGAGCGGATGCGCCAGCGTGTACTGGCGCCCCAGCGTCACCAGGCCCAGCGGCGAGTCCAGCCCCACCGAGGCCTCGCGGCCGAAGAGGCGCCCGCCCGGCGCCGCGGCCGAGCCGTTGTTGGCGCTGCCGCTGGCCTGCTGCAGCGTGCCGCTGGAGGGGTCGAAGCCGCTCTCCAGCGTGAAGACGGCCTTGAGCCCGCCACCGAGGTCTTCGCTGCCGCGCAGACCCCAGCGGCTGCCGGTGTAGGCGCCGTCGCCCAGGCTCGTGAGCGAATCGCCGGCGGCGTCGGCGTTGCGCTGGTGGCGCACCGTGGCGTCCACGATACCGTAGACCGTGACGTTGGACTGGGCGGCGCAAAGCGCAGGCACGAAAGCCGCCGCGCACAGCACGCCGTGCGTGAATCGTTTTTTCATGGGAAGCCCTCTCCTTCAGGGCATGGCGGGAAGTTGCGCATTGGCGCGTGAGAGCCCGGTGACAGCGGACTCCAGGGAAAACTTCACTCGGGCTGGATGCGCGCCTCGCGGATCACCCGTGTCCAGCGGCCCACTTCGGCCTTGATGAATTCGTCGAACTGTTCGCGCGGTCCTACCGCGGGCTCGGCGCCAGCCAGCACCGAGGCTCCAAACGCAAGCAGGCCGCGGTGCAGCACACCAGGTGCGGCAGGCGAAGTGAAGTGATGCATGGGCTGTCTCCGTGGTGTGCCCAGGTATGCCCGCTGTTGGGCTACCTGCCTGGAATGATTGTACGGAGACACTTTTTAGTACAAATCTTGGGGTTTGCCCTTGCAGGTGATCTGATCGGTCAATGGACCAGGGGCCAAGCTGATGCAAAGGAGCTCGTGGGTTGCGCTGTGGCGATGGCGTGCGCATGGCAGCGTTCGCCAAACGGCAACGATGCTGTGGCAAAAGATCAATTTTCACGACCAGGCTGGCTGCCTAGCATTCGTCTGACTTTCCGGCGGGACAGCCGGGCTACAAGAGGAGACATTGAATGCTGCCGAGGCGTCGTTTCACCGCCCGAGTGCTGGGCGCTGCCGTGCTGGCCGCCATGGCCCCGGCCACCGCGCTGGCCCAAGCGGCTTACCCCGCCAAGCCCGTCACCATCATCGTGCCGTTCTCTCCGGGAGGCGGCGTGGACGTGATGACGCGGCTGCTGGCCGAGAAGCTGCGCCCGCTGCTGGGCCAGGTGGTCAACGTGGAGAACAAGGCCGGCGGCAGCGGGATGATCGGCGCCGTGGCGGCCGTGCGTGCCCCGGCCGACGGCTACACGCTGCTCATGGCCACCGCGGGCGAGACCGCCATCAATCCGCACGTGTACAAGGCTAAGATGCAGTACGCGCCACAGAAGGACTTGGCGCCCGTGAGCCTGGTGGTGAAAGTGCCCAACGTGCTGGTGGTCAACCCGGCACTGCCCATCAAGAGCACGGCCGAGCTGCTGGCCTATGCCAAGGCGCATCCGGGCAAGCTCAGCTACGGCACCAGCGGCATCGGCAACCCGCAGCATCTCGCCGGCGAGCTGCTGGAGAAGATGGCCGGCGTGCCGCTCACCCACGTGCCCTACCGCGGTGCCTCCAACCAGCTCACCGATACGGCGGGCGGCAGCGTGGACATGAGCTTCGTGAGCCTGGGCGGCGCCCGGCCTTTCATGAAGGACGGCCGCGTGCGCGCCATTGCCATGACCTCGCCCAAGCGCTCCGCGCTGGCGCCCGACATCCCGGCGCTGTCCGAGACCAAGGGCCTGGAAGACTACGCGCTGGAGAACTGGTTCGGCCTGTTCGCACCCGCGGCCACGCCGGCGGCGGTGGTCGGGAAGCTCAATGACGCGGTGGCGCAGGCGCTGAAGGACCCGGAGCTGGCCAAGCGCCTCAACGAGCTGGGCGGCGAGGTGTCGCCCATGGCCCCGGCGCTGTTCAAGACCTTCATCCGGGACGAGTCCAGGCGCTTCGCCAAGATCGTGCAGGACGCCAACATCACCCCGGACAACTGAGCCGCCTTCCCTGTTTGCCAAGAAAGATGACCATGCAACGCCGCCACCTTCTTGCCCGTGCCGTCTCCTTCGCCCTGCTGGGCGCCGGTGCGGTGGCTGTCCAGGCCCAGGAGTACCCCAGCAAGCCTGTCACGCTGATCGTGTCCTTCTCGGCCGGTGGCAACAACGACCTGCGCGCCCGGCAGCTCGGCGTCCCGGTGGGCCAGATCCTCAAGCAGACCATCGTCGTGGACAACAAGCCCGGCGCCAGCGGCAACATCGGCCACGAGTTCGTCTCGCGCGCCGCGCCGGATGGCCACACCCTGGGCATCGGCGCCATGGGACCGCTGGCGGTGAACCCGTCGCTGTTCCCGAAGATCAACTTCAACCCGAAGGACTTCGTGCCGGTGGTGCTGATCGAGAAGGCGCCGCTGGTGTTGGTGACGCGTGCTGACAAGCCCTTCAAGAGCTTCAAGGACGTGGTGGCCGCGGCCAAGGCCAAGCCCGGAGCCATCTCCATCGGCAATGCCGGGACCGGCGGCGCGCACCACCTCTCGGCCGAGCTGATGGAGGACGCCGCCGGCCTGAACATGCTGGCCGTGCCTTACAAGGGCGGCGGCCCGGCGGCCAACGCGCTGCTCTCCGGCGAGATCGACATGATGTTCGAGCAGACCTACGCCGCGCTGCCTTCCATCCAGGCCGGCAAGACGCGCGCGCTGGCCGTCACCAGCGACAAGCGCCTGCCCAGCCTGCCCGACGTCCCCACCATGGCCGAGCTGGGCTACCCGCAGGTCACGGTGTCGAACTGGCTGGGCATCATCGCGCCCAAGGGCACGCCGCAGCCGGTGGTGCAAAAGCTCAACCAGGCCTTCAACCAGGCCCTGTCCGACCCGGCGCTGCGCGAGAAGATCAGCGGACCCGGCAACGTGGTCGGCGGCGGCAGCCCCGAGGAATTCCGCGCCTTCATCGAGGCCGAATCCAGGCGCTGGGGCGCGCTGATCAAGGCCAAGGGCATCCGGATGGAGTGAGCTGATGACGACTTACGCCTATGTCGGCTGCCGCACCACCCGCGAGCGCAACGCCCGGGGCGACGGCCTGAGCGTGTTCGAGGTCGCGGCCGACGGCGCCCTGACGCTGGTGCAGCTGGTGCGCGACCTGGTCAACCCCTCGTACCTTGCGCTCAGCCGCGACGGCACCCGGCTCTACACCGTGCATGGCGACGAGACGGAAGTCAGCGCCTTCGCCGTGGACCGTGCCACGGGCCGGCTGGGCTTCATCAACCGCCAGAGCACCGAGGGCAAGAACCCGGTGCACCTGGCGCTGGACGACAGCGGCCGCTTCCTGGTGGTGACGAACCACATCAGCGCCAGCCTCGCCGTGCTGCCGCTGGCCGAGGACGGCTCGCTGCAGCCGCTGAGCCAGCTCGTCAAGGTGGACGGCCCCACCGGCCCGCACCGCGTCGAGCAAAAACAGCCCAAGCCGCACTACAACGCCTTCGACCCGTCGGGGCGCTTCGTGCTGGTGCCGGACAAGGGCTGCGACCGGACCTGGAGCTTGCGCTTCGAGAACGGGCGCCTGGTTCCTTGTGATCCGCCCTTCGTCGAGGCGCGCGAAGGCGCCGGGCCGCGGCACCTGGCCTTCCACCCGCAGCGGCCCTGGGCCTACGTGGTCAACGAGCTGGACTCCACCGTCACGGCCTACGGCTTCGACGCGGCGACGGGGGCGCTCACGCCCTTCCAGTGGCTGCCCATGCTGCCCTTCGACTACACGGGCAACAGCCGCGCCGCGGCCATCGCCATCGACGCCACGGGGCGGCACCTGTACGCCTCCAACCGTGGCCACGACAGCATTGCCGTGTTCCGCATCGACGCGGCCACGGGGCAGCTGAGCTTCATCGAGGCCACGCCGACGCAGGGCCGCACGCCGCGCGCCTTCACGCTGTCGCCCGACGGCCGCCTGCTGTACGCGCTCAACGAGGACAGCGACAGCATCGTCGCCTTCGCCGTCGATGCCGAGACCGGCCGGCTTTCGCCCACCGGCCAGGCCGTGTCCACCGGCAGCCCGGTGTGCATGGTGTTCTCGGCGGCTTGAACTTTTTCCATTCGCAGTCCCATGTCCATCGATCCCGCCCAGCTCGCCGGCCGGCTCACCGTCAACGGTGCCGACGCCCGCTTCATCGACCTGCCCGCGCTCTTCGGCGAGCGGCTGTTCCAGCTGCCCACCGTGCTGAGGCTGCTGCTGGAAAATGTGCTGCGCCACCTGCAGGGCAGCGAGCGCGAGGCCGCGGTGGCGGCGATCCTGGGCTGGCTGGAGCGCGGCACGAGCGAGGCCGAGATCGCCTTCCAGCCCGGGCGCGTGCTGATGCACGACACCACCAGCACCCCGGCGCTGGTGGACGTCGCCGCCATGCGCGACGCGCTGGCCGAGGCCGGCATCGACCCGGCGGTGCTCAACCCGCGGCTGCCGGTGGACGTGTCGGTGGACCACTCGCTGGCCGTCGAGGTCTACGGCCGCCGCGACGCCCCGCAGCTGAACCTGCAGCACGAGCTGCGGCGCAACAGTGAGCGCTACTGCTTCCTGCGCTGGGCCTCCAAGGCGCTGCGCGGCGTGCGCATCAACCCGCCGGGCACCGGGATCATGCACACCATCAACCTGGAGCAGCTTGCCACGGTGGTGACCACCGAGCAGCGCGCCGGTGAAACCTGGGCCGTGCCCGACGTGATGCTGGGCACCGACAGCCACACGCCCATGGTCAACGGCATTGGCGTGCTGGGCTGGGGCGTGGGCGGGCTGGAAGCGCAGACGGTGATGTTCGGCATGCCCACCATGCTGCGCATCCCGGACGTGATCGGCGTACGCCTGACCGGTGCCCTGCGCCCGGGCGTGCTGGCCACCGACCTGGCACTGACGGTGACGCAGCGGCTGCGCGCCATCGGCGTGTCGGGCGAGTTCGTCGAGTTCCACGGGCCCGGTGTGTCCACGCTCACGGCGGGCGAGCGCGCGGTGGTGGCCAACATGGCGCCCGAGTACGGTGCCACCACGGGCTTCTTTGCCGTGGACGCGCAGACGCTGGACTACCTGCGCACCACGGGGCGCTCCTCGGACCATGTCGCGCTGGTGGAGGCCTACACGCAGCGTGCGGGCCTGTGGTTCGATCCCGAGGCCCGTTTGCGCTTCACGCGCGGCATCGAGATCGACCTGGGCGCGGTGGGCCTGCACATCGCCGGCCCGCAGCGTCCGCAGGACCTGCTGGCGTACTCGGATGCCGGCCGCGTGCTGGCCGCGCGCGGCTTCACGCCTACCGCCCCGCACGCGCAGATGCCGCGTCACCCGGTGGCGGTGGCGGCCATCACCAGCTGCACCAACACCTCCGACCCCGTGCTGCTGATCGCCGCCGGGCTGCTCGCGCGCAAGGCGCGCCAGCGCGAATTGAAAGTGCCGGCCTGGGTGAAGACCTCGCTGTCGCCCGGCTCCCCGGCCGCGGCGGCGTACCTGGAGCGCGCGGGCCTGATCGAGGATTTGTCGGCGGTGGGCTTCGACATCGTCGGCTATGGCTGCGCCACCTGCATCGGCAATCCGGGTCCGCTGCCGGACGTGATCCGCGAGGAGCGCGCCAGGGGCACGATCCACCCGGTGGCCGCGATCTCGGGCAACCGCAACTTCCCCGGCCGCGTGCACCCGGACCTGGACCTGGGCTTCCTGATGTCGCCGCCGCTGGTGATCGCCTTCGCGCTGGCGGGCAATGCCGAGATCGACCTGAGCCGGGAGCCGGTGCAGGTCGCGCCCGATGGCGAGCCGGTGTCGCTGGCCATGCTGTGGCCCACGCGCGAGGAAGTCGCGCTGCACATGGCGCAGGCGCTGGACCGCGAGGACTTCAAGCGCGAGTTCGCGATCGCCAGCGCCAACCCGATGTGGCAGGCGCTGCAGGCGCCCGCGGGAGACCGTTTCCCCTGGGACCCGAAGTCCACGGCGCTGCGCCGCCCGCCCTTTGCCTCGGTGGAGGAGGGCAGCCAGCTCGGCCACTACCGCGCCCAGCCGCTGCTGGTGGTGGGCGACGACGTGACCACCGATCACATCTCCCCGGCCAGCGCCATCCCGCCGGACAGCCTGGTGGCGGACTTCCTGGTGGAGCGCGGCAACGACCGCCACGACCTCAACGTCTTCGCATCGCGGCGCGGCAACTGGGAGGTGATGCTGCGCGCGGCCTTCCACAGCAAGTCGCTGGTGAACCTGCTCCAGCCGGGCATGCCGGTGGCGCACACGCTGCACGTGCCCAGCGGCGAGGTGCGGCCGATCTGGGAAGTCGCGCAGCGCTACCGCGAGGCGGGCGAGTCCGTGGTGCTGGTGGCGGGGGAGCGCTACGGCACCGGCTCCTCGCGCGACTGGGCCGCCAAGGGCCAGCGCCTGCTGGGCATCCGTGCCGTGCTGGCCATGAGCTTCGAACGCATCCACCGCTCGAACCTCATCGGCATGGGCATCCTGCCGCTGCGGCTGCCTCAAGGGGCCGATCCGAAGTCGCTGCAGCTGCAGCCGGGCGACCGTATCGAGATCGACGCGCAGCCCGAAGCGCTGTCGCCACGCTGCGCGGTGCCGGTGCGCGTGTTGCGCCGCGACGGCCGCGTGGAAACGCTCATGGCCACCGCCGCGGTGGAGACGCAGCTGGAGGTGGCGCTGCTGCGCGACGGCGGGGTGATTCCCTCCATCCTCAAGAAGACCATCGCCGAACGGGGCGGTGCCGCCCAGCCCGCCCACGCCTGAGCCACCACCAGAGAGTCGCACCATGAACCTCGACAAGGACCTCGTCGCTGCCTTCGCACCCACCGGCCGGCTGCGCGCTTCCATCAACCTGGGCAACCCCATCCTGGCCGGCCAGGACGCGGCCACCGGTGCCGCCAAGGGCGCTTCCGTGGACCTGGCCACCGAGCTGGCCCGGCGTCTGGGCGTCGAGCTGGAGCTCGTCGTGGTGGATGCCGCGGGCAAGTCGGTGGAGGTGGTGGCGCAGGAGCGTGCCGACATCGGCTTCTTCGCCATCGACCCGATGCGCGGCGCGGACATCGCCTTCACCGGCCCTTATGTGCTCATCGAGGGCTGCTACCTGGTGCGCGAGGGCTCGCCCATCCGTGCCAACGAGGAGGTGGACCAGGCGGGGCACGTGGTGGTGGTCGGCAAGGGCAGCGCCTACGACCTGTTCCTCACTCGCGAGCTCAAGCAGGCACGCATCGAGCGCTCGCCGACTTCGCCGACGGTGGTGGATACCTTCATGGCGCTGGGCGAGGCGGCCGACGTGGCCGCAGGCGTGAAGCAGCAGCTCGAAGCGGATGCGGCGCGCATCGGTGGGCTGCGGCTGCTGGGCGGTCGCTTCATGGTCATCCGGCAGGCCATGGGCGTGCCCAAGAGCCGCGGTACAGCCGCGGCGCAGGCGCTGGCCGCCTTCGTCGAGGAGATGAAGGCCAGCGGCTTCGTGGCCCGGGCGCTGGCGCGCCACGGCATCCAGGGCGCCTCGGTGGCGCCTGCCGGCAACGCCGGGTGACGAGCAGAGCCGCCCACCGGGACGGCTCGCCCATCAAGACATCGCGCGGCCGGGCCATCCGGCCGCGCCGCAAACGGCCCGTCGAGCTGGCCAGCGTCAGCCGGCGGCCCCTCGCTGTCCAGGGCAGGCTTATCTTCGTACGACCATCACCGCCGTCGTGGACCTGCCGGGCTGGTGCGCGCAGGTGCACTGCGCGGCGTCGCTGCTGCCGACCGTGGCCCAGGCGCTGCAAGCCTTTCGCGTGCCGCTGGTGCTGGACCACTTCGGCGGGCTGCGCGCGAGCGATGGCGACGCGGGGCAGCCGCCCTTGCGCACGCTGCTGGCGTTGCTGGCCACGGGCCGCGTTGGGCTGAAGCTCTCGGCCTTCTACCGGGCGTCGAACGACGCGCCGCACCACGCCGACCTGGCGCCGCTGGCCCAGGCGCTCATCCGGGCCCGGCCCGATCGGCTGCTGTGGGGCTCGGGTTGGTGGGGCCCTCGGTGGGCGCCACGGCCTTCATCAACGCCATCACCGCCTCGGATGCGCGCGTGCCCTTTGGCGGCACCAAGAAGTCGGGCTACGGCCGCGAGCTGGCCGCCGCCGGCGTGCGCGAGTTCTGCAACGTCCGCACCTATTGGGCCGCGGGCAAGGCCTAAGCGCGCACGGGCATCGACCGGACAGGGGCGCTGCCCTTCATCGACGGAACCCGGGCCGACACGGCAGCTTGGAAATGAGCACCGGAGCCGCTGGCGCCGTGGCCCACCGGCCAGCCGCACGCACCAGCGCGGTGTGCGCCGGGCCGCCGGTCGCACAAGGCTGGTGCGCTGCGGCGCCCTGACGGCGCATTTCTCCGGAGTGCGCGCCCTGCCGCGCTCCTCGGTGACGCTGGCACCGGTCTTGCGAATCAGGCTTCAAGAGAGGGACGGCGCGTGCGCCGTGCCTTCAGATGATGGCTAGGGTTCCGGGGGTTCGCTGCGTGCGCACCCTGACTGGTCCGAGAGCCATCGGCCTGTGGCGACCGTTCATCGACGCAGGCTCCACGGCGGGACAAAAGCCCGGGAGGTCCACTTCGCAAGAGGTGCCCTCTCGCCATGTCCATTCCGCCCTCTGGAGCCTGCCATGCGTCGAGTCCTGCCATCCATCCTGCGGCCCCTGTCGCGCCGCGCCGCCGTGATCGGCACCGCGTTGAGCATCGCCGGTGCCGCCGCACTGCCCCTACCGGCCGCCGCCGAGGTCAAGGTGGGCGTGTCGGACTGGACGGGCTGGGTCGCCTGGTACGTCGCGCAGGAAAAGGGCTTCTTCAAGAAGCATGGCGCCGACGTCAAGCTGGTCTGGTTCGCCAACTACAGCGACTCCATCGCCGCGCTGTCCACCGGCCAGCTCGATGCCAACTCGCAGACCTGGTCCGACACCATGGGTCCGCTGGCCAAGAGCCTGCCGCTCAAGGCCATCCTGGTCAACGATAACTCCTCGGGCAACGATGCGCTGATGGTCAGCCCGAAGGTGAAGTCCTTCGCGGACCTCAAGGGCAAGTCGGTTGCGCTGGAGCAGTACAGCATCTCGCACTTCGTGCTGGCCAACGCGCTGGCGCGCAACGGGCTCAAGCCCAATGACGTGAAGATCGTCAACCTCTCCGCCGGCGATGCCGCCGCGGCGTTCATGACCGGCCGCGTCGAGGCCGCCGTGGTGTGGAACCCCTGGGTCAGCCAGATCGAGAAGAGCGGCAAGGGCCGGCCGCTGTTCACCTCCAGGGACATGCCGGGCCTGATCCCGGACCTGCTGGTGGCGCAGGACAAGGCGATCCAGGCCAAGCGCAAGGACCTGGTCGGCATGATCCGCGCCTGGTTCGACACCGTGGACTACATCGCCAAGCAGCCCGACGAGGCGGTGAAGATCATGGCCAAGGTGGTGAGCCTGCCGCCGGCCGACTACAAGGTGTTCCTGCCCGGCACCAGGTTCTTCGACGCCGCCGCCAACAAGGCCGCCTTCGACGCCAACAACCCGCTGTCGCTGACGGCGGTGGCGCCCACCATCAACGGCTTCCTGACGCAGCACAAGCTGGTCGAGGGCCAGCCCGAGGTGGCGCGCGGCCTGGACGGCTCGCTGCTGGCCGAAGCCCTCAACGTCAAGCCGTAAGGGGCCGCCATGCTGGCCATCCGCCAAGCCATTCCGCGCGGCGTCTACGGCGCGCTCGCCGTGGCCGGGCTGCTGCTGCCGCTGCTCACCTGGGCGCTGCTGGCCGCGCTGGGCCGGGTCGATCCGGTGTTCCTGCCCGGCCCGGGCCAGGTGCTGGAGCGCATCCGCAGCTGGGCCCTGGACGACAACCTGCTGGCCGACACCGGCATCAGCGTGATGCGCGTGGTGGCGGGCTGGGCGCTGTCGGCGCTGATCGCGCTGCCGCTGGGCTTGTTCATCGGCACCTGGCGGGCGGTGCAGGCGCTGCTGGAGCCGCTGACCGACTTCATCCGCTACATGCCGGCCGTGGCCTTCATCCCGCTGGTGATGCTGTGGGTGGGCATCGACGAGGGCGCCAAGGTCGCCATCATCTTCATCGGCACCTTCTTCCAGATGGTGCTGATGGTGGCCGAGGACGTGCGCCGCGTGCCCATGGCGCAGATCGAGGCCGCGCAGACCATGGGCGCCACGCGCACCGAGATCGTCGAGAAGGTGATCATCCCCAGCGCCAAGCCCGCGCTGCTGGACACGCTGCGCGTGACCATGGGCTGGGCCTGGACCTACCTCGTGGTCGCCGAGCTGGTGGCCGCCAACTCGGGCCTGGGCTTCGCCATCCTGAAGGCGCAGCGCTTCCTGCAGACCGACAAGATCTTCGCCGGCATCCTGCTGATCGGCCTCATCGGCCTGGCCATCGATCAAGTCTTCCGGCTCGTACACCGCCGCGCTTTCCCGTGGCTCAAAGGACGGCATTGAGATGGACATGAGCATTCCCTTCTTCAAGGCCGATGCGGCCGCATCCGACAAAGCGGCGCCGCTGATCGAGTGCGCCGGACTGTGGAAGTTCTATCCCGGGGTTGAAACGCCCGCGCTGCAGGACGTGAACCTGCAGGTGCGCGAGAACGAGTTCGTCACCCTGGTCGGCGCCTCGGGCTGCGGCAAGTCCACGCTGCTGCGCACGCTCGCCGGCCTGGAGACGCACAGCCGCGGCACGCTCAGCGTCGACGGCACGCCGGTCACCGGACCCGGCCCGGACCGTGCCATGGTGTTCCAGCACTACAGCCTGTACCCGTGGCTGACGGTGCTGGAGAACATCCGCTTCACGCGCCAGCTCAAGGCGCATACGAAGGACCGCACCAGCGCCGACGTGGAGGCGGCTTCCGGCCGCGCCGATGCGCTGCTGCAGCTGATGGGCCTGACCAGCGTCGCCAAGGCGTACCCGAACCAGCTCAGCGGCGGCATGCAGCAGCGCGTGGCGATTGCCCGCGCGCTGATGAGCCGCCCGCCCATCGTGCTGATGGACGAACCCTTCGGCGCGCTGGACGCGCAGACGCGCGAGGTGATGCACGACCTCATCGCCCATGTGCACCGCCAGGAGAAGAGCACCGTCGTCTTCGTCACGCACGACGTGGGGGAGGCGATCTACCTGGGCCACCGCGTGGTGCTGATGGCGCCCCGGCCCGGGCGCATCGACAGCATCCACGAGGTGCCGCTGCCCGCGCGCCGCAGCCAGGACATGAAGCTCTCGCCCGCGTTCCTGGGCCTCAAGCGAACCATCCTCGACCGCATCCGCGACACCTCCGGCATGCGCACCGATCTCGAACTGCTGCAGAAGCTCAGCGCGTCGCCCGACGGCGCCGGCCTGTGACGACTCAAGGAGCCTCATCCATGGAAGCCTGGAACGACACCCTGGACAACCCCCCGCTGGCCGAGCCGGTGGATGCCATCCCGCACTGGCGCCGCTTCGCCGCGGACCTCGACCCCGCGCGCGTGATGTGGAGCGAGATCGTGCCCGGCGGCGGCCACTGGTCGGCCGTGATGCCGCGCGGCAGCCGGCTGCGCATGGTCGCGCTCGAAGCCGGCGCCAACTTCAGCCTCGTCCTGTACTCGGCGCGCGAGAAGCTGGAGCGCTACAACATGCCCGACTCGCTCAAGGCCCAGCACACCGCGCACTACACGCGCGGCCACGTGCTGATGAGCGACATGGGCCGCGCGCTGGCCTCCATCACCCGCGACAGCCTGGGCTGGCACGACCCGCTGGGCGCGCTGCTGGACGCCGGGCGGCTGGCAGGCAAGTACGGCACGCAACCGTTCCAGATCCACCGCAACGCCATGTACCGCAGCGGCAAGGACGGGCTGCTGATCGAGATCGGCAAGCATGGTCTCTCCAAGCGCGACCTGATCGCGCCGGTGAACTTCTTTTCCAAGGTCCGCGTGGACGAGGAGGGCCGCTTTCACTATGTGCCCGACCACGCGCCGGCCGGGGCGGAAGTGGAAGTGCGCTTCGACATGGACACGCTGATCGCCTTCAGCACCGCGCCGCATCCGCTGGACCCGTCGCCCGCGTATGCGCCGAAGAAGGTGGGGCTGGCAGCCTGGCGCTCCGGCCCGGCGCCCGCGGATGACCATTGCCGCCGCTTCCGCCCGGAGTGCGCGCGTGCGATGCACAACGCTGATCTGATGTACCTGTGAGGGAGCAAAGAGCCATGACTTCCGCCACCGCCATCCGCCTGCGCGAGAGCCCCCTGGACCCGGCCCACGCCGTGCACGACCACACGCTGCCCGCGGGCGAGCCCTACCTGCTTGCGATCGAGAAGGGGCAGACGCTGCGCATCGTGGACCTGGAAGGCAACCAGGCCGTGGACGTGATCTTCTACAACCGCGACGACCCGGCCGAGCACTACAGCGCCACCGACACCATGCTGCGCCAGGGCGGCATTTACCTGACGACGGACTCGGTGCTGGTCTCCAATGAGGGCCGCGCCATGCTGACCATCGTGGCCGACACCTGCGGACGCCACGACACGCTGGGCGGCGCCTGCGCGTCGGAGAGCAATACCGTGCGCTACGCGCTGCAGAAGAAGTTCATGCACAGCTGCAGGGACAACTACCTGCTGGCCTTGCAGCAGGCCGACATCGGCCTGGGCAAGCGCGACCTGGTGCCCAACCTCAACTTCTTCATGAACGTGCCGGTCACGCCCGAAGGCGGCCTGCAGTTCGCGGACGGCGTCTCGGCGCCGGGCAAGTACGTGGAACTGCGCGCCGAGATGAACCTGTGGATGCTGGTGTCCAACTGCCCGCAGCTCAACAACCCGTGCAACGCCTACAACCCGACGCCCGCGCGCTTCCTGCTCTGGAACGCCTAACCCGCTAGACCTCGTACCCGGCACCCGCAGCGTGCCGGCCAGCCGGGACGACCCGGCTGCGCACATGAATCCCCGGCGGGACGACCCGCCAGCGCCGACGAGGCCGTTTCCATGTTCGACACCGTCCTGATCGCCAACCGCGGTGCCATCGCCTGCCGCATCATCCGCACGCTGCGTGTCCTGGGTCTGAAGTCCGTGGCCGTGTATTCCGAGGCCGACGCCGATTCGCGCCATGTCGCCCTGGCCGACCAGGCCGTGTGCATCGGCCCCGCGCCCGCGGCGCAGAGCTACCTCGACGCCGAGCGCATCCTGGCGGTTGCGCGCGAAACCGGCGCCGGCGCCATCCACCCCGGCTACGGCTTTCTGTCCGAGAACCCCGGCTTCGCCCAGGCCTGCGAGGACGCCGGCATCGCCTTCATCGGCCCCACCGCCGCGCAGATGCGCGCTTTCGGCCTCAAGCACACGGCTCGCGAATTGGCCGAAACCCACGGCGTGCCGCTGCTGCCCGGCAGCGCGCTGCTGAGTGACGCGGCCGAAGCCCGGCGCGAGGCCGCGCGCATCGGCTACCCCGTGATGCTCAAGAGCACCGCTGGCGGCGGCGGCATCGGCATGCGGCTGGTGCGCAGCGAGGCCGAGCTGGATACGGCCTGGGAGGCGGTGGAGCGCCTGGCGCGCGCCAACTTCAAGGACGCCGGCCTGTTCCTGGAGAAGTTCGTCGAGCAGGCGCGCCACATCGAGGTGCAGCTTTTCGGCGACGGCGAAGGCCACGTGGTCGCCCTGGGCGAGCGCGACTGCTCGGCGCAGCGCCGCAACCAGAAGGTGATCGAGGAAACGCCCGCGCCGCACCTCGCTCCCGCCACCCGCCCGGCGCTGCTGGACGCGGCGGTGCGACTCGGCAAGGCCGTCAATTACCGCTCCGCCGGCACGGTGGAGTTCGTGCTGGACGCGCAGTCCGGCGCCTTCTACTTCCTGGAAGTGAACACGCGGCTGCAGGTCGAGCACGGCGTGACGGAGCAGGTCACGGGCACGGACCTGGTGGCCTGGATGGTGCAGCTCGCGCGTGGCGAGCGCTTCGAGCTGATGGCGCCCGAGCCGCAAGGCGCGTCCATCCAGGTGCGGCTGTACGCGGAAGATCCCGCGCGCAACTTCCAGCCCTGTGCCGGGCTGCTGACCGAGGTCGTCTTCCCGGAGGACGCGCGGGTGGAAACCTGGGTCGAGACCGGCAGCGAGGTGCCGCCGCACTACGACCCGATGATCGCCAAGCTGATCGTCACCGGCGGCACGCGCGAGGAGGCCGTCGAGAAGCTGCAGCGCGCGCTGGAGCAGACGCGGCTGGGCGGCATCGAGACCAACCTGCGCTACCTGCGCGCGCTGGCTGCCGACGACACTTTCGTCCAGGGCCGGGTGCTGACGCGCACGCTGGGCGGCATCGCCTGGAAGCCACAGGCCTTCGAGGTGCTGGAGCCCGGCGTGCAGACCACCGTGCAGGACTGGCCCGGCCGCAGCGGCTACTGGGACATCGGCGTGCCGCCCTCCGGCC
The DNA here is from genome assembly GCF_012927045.1 of Azohydromonas caseinilytica. Lineage (GTDB taxonomy): Bacteria > Pseudomonadota > Gammaproteobacteria > Burkholderiales > Burkholderiaceae_C > Azohydromonas > Azohydromonas caseinilytica. Next base: position 102,243 of record NZ_JABBFW010000015.1, read on the forward strand.
CCATGGACGAGCTGGCGCACCGCCTGGCGAACCGGCTGGTAGGCAACGCCCCTGAGGCCGCGACGCTGGAATGCACGCTCACCGGCCCGACGCTGCGTTTCCATGCCGACGCGCTGGTGGCCGTCACCGGCGCGCCCATGGCGGCCACGCTGGACGGGCAGCCTTTCCCGCTGTACGAGCCGCGCACCGTGCCGGCCGGGAGCGTGCTCAAGCTCGGGGCCGTCGAGGGCGCCGGCGCGCGCAGCTACCTGGCGGTGCAGGGCGGGCTGGACCTGCCGCTGTACCTGGGCAGCCGCTCCACCTTCACGCTGGGCCAGTTCGGCGGCCATGCCGGGCGCACGCTGCGCGCGGGCGACATGCTGCACATGGGAGATGACGTGGCCGGCTCGCCGGCACCGGCACTGCCCGCCGCGCTGCGCCCGCCACTCACGCGCCACTGGGACATCGCCGTGCTGTACGGCCCGCATGGCGCGCCGGACTTCTTCACGCCCGCGGACATCGAGGCCGTGTTCGGCACCGACTGGGAGGTGCACTACAACTCCAGCCGCACCGGCGTGCGCCTGATCGGCCCCAAGCCACAGTGGGCACGGCCCGACGGCGGCGAGGCGGGCTTGCACCCCTCCAACATCCACGACAACGCCTATGCCATCGGCGCCATCGATTTCACCGGCGACATGCCGGTGATCCTCGGCCCGGACGGCCCCAGCCTGGGCGGCTTCGTCTGCCCGGGCGTGGTGGTCGGCGCCGAGCGCTGGAAGCTGGGGCAATTGCGCCCTGGCGACAAGCTGCGCTTCCGCTGCGTCAGCCTGGAGGAGGCCCAGGCGCTGCAGGATGCGCAGGACGCGCTGGTGCATTCCCTCGCTGAACCGCTGGCGGAGCTGCCGGCGGGCACGGCGCCGGCGGAGATTGCGGCGGCGCTGAGCCCGGTGATCTACAGCGAGCCGGCCGAGGGCGAGCTGCCGGCGATGGCGATCCGCCAGGCCGGCGACCGCTACCTGCTGCTGGAATACGGCCCGCTGGTGCTGGACATCGAGCTGCGCTTCCGCGTGCACGCCCTGCAGCAGGCGCTGCAGGCCGAGCGCGACGCGGGCCGGCTGCCCGGCATCGTGGACATGACGCCCGGCATCCGCTCGCTGCAGCTGCATTTCGACCCGAAGCGGCTGCCGCGCGCGGTGCTGTTGAAGGCGCTCATTGCCGCCGAGCACGCGCTGCCGGCGGTGGACCAAATTGAAGTGCCTACACGCACCGTCTGGCTGCCGTTGTCCTGGGACGACCCGGCCACGAAGCTGGCGATCGAGAAGTACATGCAGTCGGTGCGGCCGGACGCGCCCTGGTGCCCGAGCAACATCGAGTTCATCCGGCGCATCAACGGGCTGGAAAGCATCGAGGACGTGTACCGCACCGTCTTCGAGGCCAGCTACCTGGTGATGGGGCTGGGCGACGTCTACCTGGGTGCGCCGGTGGCCACGCCGCTGGACCCGCGGCACCGCCTCGTCACCACCAAGTACAACCCGGCGCGCACCTGGACGCCGGAGAACGCGGTGGGCATCGGCGGCGCCTACATGTGCGTCTACGGCATGGAAGGGCCCGGCGGCTACCAGTTCGTGGGCCGCACGCTGCAGATGTGGAACCGCTGGCGCGACGAGCGCCAGGGCGCCGTCGAGTTCGAGGCCGGCAAGCCTTGGCTGCTGCGCTTCTTCGACCAGGTGCGCTTCTTTCCGGTCAGCCAGGAGGAGCTGCTGAAGATTCGCCGCGACTTCCCCGCCGGCCGCTACCGCCTGCGCATCGAGGAGGGGCATTTCAGCCTGGGCGAATACCGGGCTTTCCTGGAGCGCGAGGCCGCGTCCATCGCGGACTTCAAGCAGCGCCAGCAGGCGGCCTTCGAGGCCGAGCGCGAGCGCTGGCGCGCCGCGGGCCAAGCGGAGTACGTGGGCGAAGCTGAAGTTGCAGCCGCAACGCCTGATGGCGACCTGCCGCCGGGCGCGCGCGCCGTTGCCAGCGCCGTGCCGGGCAGCGTGTGGAAACTGCTCGTTGCGGAAGGCGACGAGGTGGAGGAGGGCCAGCCGCTGCTGGTGGTGGAGTCCATGAAGATGGAATTCCAGGTGCTGGCGCCCTGCGGCGGGCGCGTGTGGCGGCTCCATTGCCGCGAGGGCGGCGCGGTGAGCGCCGGGCAGGACGTGGTGGTGCTGGAAGCCGCCGAGGCAACGCAAGAGGTGACCGCATGAAGCTGCAAGAGCTTTCCTTTGACCTGGCCACGCTGCGCGCGGCCTACCTGTCGGGCGCCGTGACGCCGGCCCGGGTGATGGCGGAGGTGCTGCGCCGCATCGGCTCCGATGCGCATCACGCCTGGATTCATGTCGAGCCAGCCGAGGCGCTGCAGGCGCGCGTGGCCGCGCTGGCGGACCGCGACCCGGCCACGCTGCCGCTGTACGGCATTCCCTTCGCGGTGAAGGACAACATCGACCTCGCCGGAATACAGACCACGGCGGCCTGCCCGGACTTCGCCTATGTGCCCAGAGACTCCGCTTTCGTGGTGCAGCGCCTGGTCGACGCCGGCGCGATCCCGGTGGGAAAAACCAACCTGGACCAGTTCGCCACCGGCCTGAACGGCACGCGCTCGCCCTATGGCGCTTGCCGCAACGCCTTCGACCCGGAGCGCGTCTCCGGCGGCTCCAGCTCGGGCTCGGCCGTCAGCGTGGCGCTGGGGCAGGTGTCCTTCAGCCTGGGCACGGACACGGCCGGCTCCGGCCGCGTGCCGGCCGCCTTCAACCACCTCGTCGGCCTGAAACCCAGCCTCGGGCTGCTGTCGGCGCGCGGCGTGGTGCCGGCTTGCCGCACGCTGGACACGATCTCGGTGTTCGCCTTGACCGCCGAGGACGCGCACCGCATCTTCGCCGTGGCCCAGGCTTTCGATCCGGCGGATGCCTACGCCCGCCCGGCCGAGCCGCATGGCTTCGACTTTGGCCGCGCTCCCAGCTTCAGGTTGGGCGTGCCGCGGCCCGATCAGCGCGAGTTCTTCGGCGACCGGGCCTATGCCGACGCCTTCGAGGCTGCGCTGGCGCATGCGCAGTCACTGGGCGCCGAGCTGGTCGAGATCGATTTCGGACCCTTCCTGGAAACCGCGCGGCTGCTCTATGGCGGGCCCTGGGTGGCGGAGCGCTACCAGGCCATCCGTTCCTTCATCGAGGCCAAGCCGGAAGCGCTGTTTCCGGTGACGCGCGAGATCACCCTGGGCGGCAAGGCACCGCTGGCGGCCGATGCCTTCGCGGCGCAATACCGGCTGCGCGAGCTGAAACGGGTGTGCGACGCGGTGTGGGCGCGGGTCGATGCCGTGATCACGCCCAGCGCGCCCACGCATCCGACGATCGACGCGATGCTGGCCGAGCCGATCCAGCGCAACACCGAGCTGGGCCTCTACACCAACTTCATGAACCTGCTGGACTACGCCGCCGTGGCGGTGCCGGCCGGTTTCACCGCGGCCGGGCTGCCTTTCGGCGTGACGCTGTTCGCCCCGGCGCACCAGGACGTGCCGCTGCTGCACGCGGCGGCGCGCTGGCAGCGCTTGCTCACGGGCCGGGCCGCGACGCTGGGCGCCACCGGCGCGCCGCTGCCGCCGGCCGAGGCGGTCGCGCCGGCCGTGCCCTCGGGGCAGGTGCGGGTGGCGGTGTGCGGTGCGCACCTGGAGGGGCAGCCGCTGAATGGGCAGCTCACGCAGCGCGGCGCGCGGCTGGTGGCGCGCACCCGCACCGCGCCCGAATACCGCTTCTACGCCCTGGCTGGCGGCCCGCCGCTGCGGCCGGGGCTGGTGCGCGTGTCGGAAGGCGAGGAGGGCGCCGCGATCGAGGTGGAGGTGTGGGAGCTGCCCGCGCGCCATTTCGGCAGTTTCGTGGCCGGCATCCCGGCGCCGCTGGGCATCGGGACCACGCTGCTGGCCGACGGCAGCCGCGTCCCCGGTTTCATCTGCGAGCCCCTCGGCGTGGCGGGGGCACAGGAGATCACGCGGTTCGGCGGCTGGCGGGCGTTCCTGGCATCGCGCGCCGGGTGATCCGTTTCCGCCCGGGAGCGCCGGGGTGGCTGGACGGAAGCCTCAGGCGCTGCCGTGTCCGCCCCGTGCCGCCGATGGTGTGAGCCGCTGCGGCGCGGCCGTGGTGATTGCACTCCTGGCGCTGCGGTACCGCGCCTTGCGCACCCGGCGGCATTCCGGTGCGAAGGAAGGAGGTTGCGAGCGTTGGTGCCAACGCCGGCGCCACACCACGAGCCGCTGCCTGATGCCCGTGGCGAGGCTAAAGAGCAAAAACTTCATGGCGGCGAAGGTGCCAGCGGCCCGGCCACGCCACAACCGGGCGGCTCGCCCGGCACTCCCGGGTTCGGCCCGGGCCCCGGCCTCGGGCATGCGCTGAAAAGGCGCGCCCAGCATCCGGCATGCCATTGCGGCGCGGGAGGCCACCAGCCGGGGGCCTTTCCGGACCGCTCCGCATGCCTTGATACACAGCGCGCACGAGGTCACAAACGGCCCGCGGCCGGGGGCGGCACGATCCGTGGGCATCGATCCCGGGCCGGAGCGGCTTCTCACACTCCGCTCCGACGGCACCTTGCCTGCGCCGGCCGGCGTGTCGCGCAAGGAGCTGCGGCGTTCCGGGACCACGGACGGAGGAGCTGCATGACCCGCCTGAGACCGCGCACCGCCCTGGCTGCCTTGCCCCTGATCGTCGCCGCCTGCGGTGGGGGCTCGCCGGGTGAGCCGGCGGCGGGAAGCCGCGAGTCGGGGCAGCAGGCGGGCGCCGGCCTCGCCGAGGAGGGCTTCGCGCTGCGCGTGCTGTCCAGCCCGGCGCAGTACGTGTCGGGCGGCGATGCCCGCATCGAGCTGCGCGCGCCGCGCGCCCTGCATGAGCAGCTGGAGCTGTGGGTCAACGGCGCCAAGGCGCGGCTGCAGCTCGACAGCGACGGTGACCGCCTGGAGGGCGTGGTCACCGGCTTGGCCAAGGGCAACAACCGGCTGGTGCTGAAGCAGGCTGGCCGCCGCGTCGTGCTGGCCTCGCTCACGCTCACCAATTACCCGATCACCGGGCCGATGTTCTCCGGTCCGCAGCAGCAGCCCTTCGTCTGCACCACCCACCAGGTCGGCCGCCAGCCGCTGGTGGACGCCGCCAGCCCGCCGGGCTTCCCGGTGCTCAATGCGAAGGGCGACAAGATCGGCTACAGCAAGGACTGCTCGATCGAGACCTTCACCACCTACTGGTACCGCTCCACCGGCGAGCTCTGGCGGCGGCTGCCGCTCAACGGCTCCCGGCCGGCCGACATCAGCACCATCACCCTGGCCGACGGCCGCCAGGTGGACTTCGTGGTGCGCCAGGAGCGCGGCACCATCAACCGCTTCCTCTACAGCTTCGCGATGCTGGCGCCGCTCGGCGAGAACCCGGCGCGGCCCGACACCCGGCTGTGGAACGGGCGCCTCGTGTACTACTTCCAGGGCGGCGTGGGGGTGGGCCACACGCAGGGCTCGATGCCCAACGGCGCGATGGCGCCGGAGTTGTTGAGCCAGGGCCATGCCATCGTGGTCAGCAGCGGCAACAACACCCGCACCCAGTACAACCTGCAGGTCGCCGCCGAGACCGCGATCATGACCCGCGAGCGCTTCATCGAACGCTACGGCCTGCCGCTGTACACCGTGGGCTACGGCGGGTCGGGCGGCGCCGTGCAGCAGTATTTCCTGGCGCAGAACCACCCCGGCATCCTGGACGCGGTGCTGCCGTCGCAGAGCTACCCCGACATCGTCACGCAGATGCTCTACGTCGGCGACTGCGAGCTGCTGGAGCACTACATGGACGTGACCGACCGCGACAACCCGCGCTGGTCGCAGGCCAAGGCGCGCTCGCTGCTGATCGGCCTCAATGGCGAGCCGGGGCCGACCGACCGGATGAGCGCCATCAAGCCGCGCATCGGCCTGGCCGGCGCCAGCATGAGCACCGGCTTCACCGAATGCTCGCGCTCCTGGCGCGGCCGGCAGGCTTGGTTCATGAACCCGCGCTACGGCGGCGCCACCAACGACGAGCTCATGGAGCCGCCGGGCCTCATGGACACGGTGCAGTGGACCCACTACGACAACCTGCGCAACATCTACGGCGTGGACAAGGAGGGCCAGCCGCGCACCACCTGGGACAACGTGGGCGTGCAGTACGGGCTGGAGAGCCTGAAGCGGGGCGCGATCACGCCGCAGGAGTTCCTGGACTTGAACTGGAAGGTCGGCGGCTGGAAGCAGCCCAAGGAGATGGTGCAGGAGGGCTATCCGCTGCTGCCCGGCATCACGGGCGCGATGGCGGTGGAGAACCCGGCGCTGTTCGACCCGTGGAGCCGGCGCAACATGAACCTGGGCTGGACCAACTACCGGCCGGCGCCGCGCACCGTGGGCAACCTCAACGCCATGCGCGCCGCCTACACCTCGGGCACGGTGTTCACCGGCCACATGCCGCTGCCGGCCATCGACCACCGCTTCTACCTGGAGCGCGAGCTGGACATGCACAACGTGCGCCAGAGCTTCGTGGTGCGCCAGCGCGTGCGGCAGGCGCTGGGCAGCGCCGAGCACCTGGTGATCTGGTTCACCGACTCGCGCCCCGGCGTGGCCAGGCCGGACCAGAGCCTGCGGGCGCTGGCGGTGATGGAGGAATGGCTGGCCAACATCCGCGCCAACCCGGACAAGAGCGTGGCGCAGAACCGCCCCGCGCGCGCCGTGGACAGCTGCTTCGACGCCCAGGGCCGGCTCCTGCACGCGGGCCCCGAGGTCTGGAACGGCATCCTCGACGACAAGCCCGCGGGCGCCTGCACGCGCGCCTTCCCGATGTTCGGCACCTCGCGCACGGTGGCCGGCGCCCCCTTCGACGGCAGCGTCTTCCGCTGCGCGCTCAAGAGCGTGGACCAGGCCCTGGCCGACGGCACCTATGCCCCCTGGCAGCCCGACGCCGCCGCGGTGGCGCGGCTCAAGCGCATGTTCCCGCAGGGCGTCTGCGACTACGGCAAGGGGGATCGAGCGCGGCCCTGAGGTGGCGGTGGCGCCCCGCCCACTTCTTGCGCGCACACCGCCCGCACGCACCCGCGCAGCCAGCGGTGCGCCGCATCCGCTTCCAGCCGCGGATGCCACAGCAGCGACACCGTGATCTCCGGCAAGGCCAGCGGCAGCGGGAAGTGCAGCAGCCCGGCACGCAGCCCGGCCGTGTGGCGCTCCGGCACGGTGGCGATGAGATCGGTGGCGCGGGCCAGCGCCAGCGCGGGCGAGAAGCCGCCGACCAGGGTGGCGATCCTGCGCCGTAGCGCCAAGGCCGCCAGGGCCGTGTCGATCGGTCCCAGGCCGGGTGCCGGACGGACGATGCCGACGTGCCGCCCGGCGGCATAGCGCTCGGGGCTGACCTCGCCTTCGCCCAGCGGGTGGCCCGGGCGCACCACGCCGACGAAGCGGTCGCGCAGCAGCGCCTGCGCGCGCAGCTCCGGCCCTGTCGCCTTGCCCAGCACGCCGGTTTCCAGATCGACGCTGCCGTCGCGCAGCGGCGTGCTGTCCTTGTCCGGCTTGGGCACGAAGCGCAGCGTCACGCCGGGCGCCTCCGCGCCCACGCGCTCGATCAGCGCCGGCCCGAAGGTCTCCACGAAGCCGTCGCTGGTGCGCAAGGTGAATGTCCGCTCCAGCCGGCCCAGGTCCAGATCGCGCGCCGGGCGCAGCGCCGCCTCGGCGTCCTGCACGATCTGCCGCACCCGCTCGCGCAGCTCCAGCGCCCGCGGCGAGGGCACCAGGCCGCGCCCGGCGCGCACCAGCAGCGGATCGCCCGTGGTCTCGCGCAGCCGCGCCAGGGTGCGGCTCATGGCCGACGGGCTCAGCTGCAGGCGCCGCGCGGCGCGCGCCACGCTGCCCTCGCTGAGCAGGACATCGAGGGTGAAGAGCAGGTTCAGGTCGGGCTTGGACATGGCATCGGTCGGGTGAGCGTAGCCGCCATGGCATGGCGTCTGGTGCACGAATGAAGTGCAGATGCTGCGCCTTCCGCCATGGCTGCCCGCCGCCTACCGTTGCTGCGAGGACTCCGCGTCCGGAGTTGCCGCAAGGAAAAGAGCCATGTCGAGGATTTCAGGAACGAGCGAGGCGGCCCTTGCCGCCGCGTGCGGCGCGCCCTCCGTGCGCCGGGCCCTGGCCAGCCTGTCGCTGTGCATGCTGCTGCCCGCGCTGGGCACCAGCATCGCCAACGTGGCGCTGCCCACCTTCACCCAGGCCTTCGGGGCTTCCTTCGGCGCCGTGCAGTGGGTGGTGCTGGCTTACCTGCTGGCCAACACCACCCTGATCGTCGGTGCCGGCCGCCTGGGCGACCTGCTCGGCCGGCGCCGGCTGCTGCTGATCGGCCTGGTCCTGTTCACGGTGGCGTCGCTGCTGTGCGCTGCGGCGCCGACGCTGGCGCTGCTGATTGCGGCCCGCGCCGTCCAGGGTGTGGGCGCGGCGCTGCTGATGGCGCTGGGCATGGCCTTGGTGGGCGAGACGGTGCCCAAGAAGCAGGCCGGCCGCGCCATGGGCCTGCTCGGCACCACCTCCGCCATCGGCACGGCGCTCGGCCCCTCGCTGGGCGGACTGCTGATCGCCGCTTTCGGCTGGCCAGCCTTGTTCCTGCTCAGCGCGGCGCTGGGGCTGCCGGCGCTGTGGCTCGCCTGGCGGTACCTGCCGGCCAGCCGACCGGCGTCTGACAAGGACCGTCCCGGCTTCGACCTTCCCGGCACGCTGCTGCTGGCCGCGACGCTGGCCGCCTACGCGCTGGCGATGACGCTGGGGCGCGGCCGTTTCGGCCTGCTCAACGCGGCGCTGCTGCTGGGCGCCGCGCTGGGCCTGGCGCTGTTCCTGTGGGTGCAAGCCCGTTCGGCGTCGCCGCTGGTCCGGCTGGCGCGGCTGCGCGACCCGGTCTTGGGCGCGGGTCTGGCGCTGAGCGTGCTGGTGTCGGCGGTGGTGATGGCCACGCTGGTGGTCGGGCCCTTCTACCTGGCCGGCGCGCTCGGCCTGGCGAGCGCCGCCGTGGGCCTGGTGATGTCGGCCGGCCCGGTGCTGTCCGCCCTGGCCGGCGTGCCGTCCGGGCGCCTGGTGGACCGCCTGGGGGCCCGGCGCATGAGCATGGCCGGGCTGCTCGGCATGGCGGCCGGTTGCGTGGCGCTGTGCCTGGTGCCGGCGGCCTGGGGCGTGGCCGGCTACGTGCTCGCCATCGCCATGCTCACGCCCGGCTACGCGCTGTTCCAGGCGGCCAACAACACCGCGGTCATGAACGACGTGCCCGCGGAGCAGCGCGGCGTGATCTCCGGGCTGCTGAACCTGTCGCGCAACCTGGGGCTGGTCACCGGGGCGTCGGTGATGGGCAGCGTGTTCGCGTTCGGGTCCGGCGCGCTGGACCTTGGCGCGGCGCCGCCGCAGGCCCTCACGGCCGGCCTGCGCGCCACCTTCGGCGTCGCGGCGGTATTGCTGGTGGCCGCGCTGGGCATCGCGGCGGCGAAGCTGGCCCATCGGCGGCCGGGCGCACGCTGCGGCGCCTGAGCGGCCGGCCCGGGCGCCGCGCGTGTCTTCAGAGCCGCATCACGTAGCGCGCGTAGGGCGCTCCGGCGATCGCGTCGAGGTCCTGGTCCTTGGTGAAACCCATGCGCAGGTACAGCGGCAGCGCCACCGTCATGGCCGGGCTGGTGTGCAGGCCGATGCACTCGGCGCCGTCCCGCCTGGCGCGGGCGATGCATTCCTCGGTCAGGCGCCGGCCGATGCCCCGATGGCGGCAGGCCGGGCGGGTCACCAGCATGCGCACCGACGGCCAGCCCTCGGGAAATATGACGGGATTGGAGGCCCCCGGTGGCATATAGGCCACCGCGCCGAAAATACGCTCAGGTCCGGCGGCGACGATCAATTCTCCTTTTTCCGCCAGGCCGGACATTTTGGCGATAGCCGCCAGCATGCCGTCCCACGCTCGAGGAGCGTAGCCCGGTTTTAAAATCTGCCAGGCCTCCAGTGCCAGGGCATTGACGGCGGCGTGCTCCGCGGCGGTGGCATTTCGGATGTCGTAAATGTGGTCGTCGTTGTCGTTGAATGAATGGGTCATTTTCTCCCTCGCAAGAATGCCACGGCATGATGACATGGGCAGCGCGCGGCATTCTTGGGCAGGGCCCCAGAACTTGCCGCGTTGCTGCGGCAGGTCAAGCTTATGGCCGGTTGACGCCTCTCATCGAATCTTTGGCGTTTCCGGCATTTGCCGCTATCGATCCATTTCAATCAGGTCCGCCGGCGTCAATATCGGTCCGTCACCATCACCAGACAGACCAGATTGAAAGGATGAACAGCCCTGTGCACGGACCGCAGCGTCAATGATGAGACTTCGACGCTGCATGGGGAGCATGACAGCTTGCCCGGCCCAAATGCTGCAAGATCATTTCGTGATCCTGAAGCGCCGCGGGATAGTCCGGCGCGATCTTGAGAGCTTCGTCAATATATTCATGAGCTTTCTCAAGATGTCCGCGGACGGCTTCGACGCTGCCAAGACCATTCCACGCGCTTGCATCCTTGGGGCGCTCGTCGAGCATGGTGCGAAAAACGTTTTCCGCCTGATTTAATGCCGTCTCAGCCTCGCCTTGGCGTTCGAGCCGCATCAAGGCCATGGCCTCATTTTTGTACAGGTAGCCGCGAGTCACTTTCAATATGGCATCTTCCGGATATAGAGGCAGCGCACGATCGAGCTCGGATTGAGATTTTTGCGCCAAAGCCAGGGCATCAGCGGCACGGCCATGCTCCAGAGAGTCAATGGACTTCATTTGCAGGTCGTACAGCATTTGCTGGGCTTGCTCCAGAGACATATCAGTTGCCCGCGGCACAATGAGGTCGCACACGCGTTCCATCAACCGTTGAATACCGGCAGCCCATCGCTTGGGCGGAAGAATCATGGCCTGCTGGAGAGCGAAACTTTTCAATTCATCAGGCAAGCACTGGGACGACGGCATATGGGCGTCGTCCACCAACACCGGCAAGACGGTGGCATGTCGATGCAACGCTTCGCAGACCTCCCAGCGAAGCACATCCTCCTTGTCGGCCAGGCGATGCCGGCCATCAGCATCAACCAGCCAATGCGGGCCAATGACAACCAAAAATACTTCGCAGGATGCAAGTTCCTGGCGGATGCTCTCCAGCCAGTTGCATCCCGGCTTGATATCTTCCACATCCTGGAACACGAGGTCATGACCAAAGCGCATTCCAATATGCCTGCACAATCGGGTGGCAGCTTGAGCACTGTCCGAGCGGCGGTATGAAATGAACACTCTGCTCATCGCTTTGCTCCTCTGATTGCCAAATCGATCGTTCTGCCAGTCGAGAATCTTTCCGTGTGCATTTGTCGATCGTGGCCGGCCATTCAGCCACCGTGACCGCCAGGTCGGTGGCGGTGCGGGGCGCTGCGCCGGGTTGCCAGTCTAGGTTGTGGCTGACGCGAATGTTCGAATAAAACATTGGCAAATCAATTTCTCCATTAATTACAACCAGTGGCATCGTGGACATCTCTTGGCTTGCCTGAACAAATGAGCCGTCAACTTGCCTTGAATTTAAAATTGTGTATCCAAACTATTGGCTTGCGGAAGACGGGCCAAGTGGGAGCGATAATGGATGATCCATGGCTCAAGGAGCTGGTATGCGCAAGGGTGGGTGCAATATTGCCGTCTTTATTGATGGCACGTGGAATCAGGCGGAAAGGGGCAAGCTCACCAATGTGCATAAGCTCTTCGCAAGGGTGCGGGAAAATACAATTGAAGGACGGGAGCAGCTGAAGATTTACCTGCCTGGTGTCGGCCGAAAGCCCAGGGCAGATATCGTCGGATCGAAGGATGCGGACTACGAGGTGCATCTGGCCCGGATTCTGAATCATGAAATGCCGCCAGGCACCATGGATTGGGAGAGAGGGCTTTGGGGTGGCGGGCTGGGGAAAGGCACGACTGAACGCATCAAGGCTGCTTATCATTTTATTTGCAGCAATTTCGTCAAAAAACGCCGGGATCGGGTTTACCTGTTCGGCTTCAGTCGCGGGGCATTCGCGGCACGTTCCATCGCTGGCTTCATCGACCATGTCGGGCTGCTGCTTGCCGAGCATTTGAAATACATACATCTGGCATATCGGATGTACGAAACCAGCGAAGATGCACGGCAGAGCAGCTTGAGAAAGTTTCTGTACGAGCTTACCGGGCGCGAAGCGGCTGGAATGGATGGCGAATTTTCGATACCAATCCATTTTCTGGGCGTTTGGGATACCGTGGCATCGTTGGGTCTGCCCTCAAGGCAAAACTGGTTCAGCGCGCCCTATACCGAGTATCGGCAGGTTGAAGTGCCGCCCGCGGTGATGTGCGCGCGACATGCGCTGGCATTGCACGAGCTTCGCGGCACGTTTGAGCCGTTGCTTTGGAAACCCGGGCGGCACCGGGATTTGAAGCAGGTCTGGTTTCCTGGGGCGCATGCTGATGTGGGGGGTGGCTACCCTGCGCAAGAAAGCTCGTACTCCAATATGGTCTTGCGCTGGATGGCTGAAGAGGCCTGTGACAAGGGCCTGGAAATTGATTTGGGAGGCCTTGAAAAGACGGTGAGTTCAACCGCGCACGGCATTCATCATGAGGTTCGTGGACCCTTCATCGGAAGCTTTCCTGTGCCGCGCATATGGTTGGAGGACGCAGTTGATACACGGGACGCGCAGGCGGTGCTCTCGACCTGTCACTTCCATGCAAGCGCCGTCGAATATTTGGAAAGGATCGATAAAGCAATGTATAAATTTAGGCATCCTTTTGTGAATTCCGCTTTGCGCAAAATTGACGCACTTGCATTGCGTCGCTTCATGCAACTCCGGCTGTCAGGGCAAGGCATAGTGGGTGTAGACGAGAAGCCAGAAAGTTCAAGCTTTCCGGGAAATGGCCGGCAGACCGCTTGCGACCCGTGGTGGGAGAGTGTTTCTCACGAGGAATGCAAGAAGTTTTTCAACGTGCTGAGCAACTTTCTCCAGAACCAGGGGGTTCCAAGTGAAGCGGAGTGCGAGGCTTTTGCGCGTGCCATGGCCTTGCATTATATTTTCAGAGGCGATTCGGCCTTCATAGGTGCCATGGATCGCATCTATAACCAAGTGCCATGCTACGATGGGGAGTCTCCATCGTCCGCCATATATCGTCAGGCGGATGCGTGGCTGCCTCGTGGCCAAGCTGTTGTCCGAGGTCTGAATCGCTGCGTGAAACTGCTTCAATCCTGCCCCACTGACATTGCAAGAGTTGGCGCCAGCCGGTTCCAAATGGGCGTGGAGTTGTTGGTTCAAAATCTAACGCACAGCGCCATCACACGAGGGGTGGAACTGTCCAGCGGCCCTCGTGGGCCGTTGCGGATCAAGCGCGGCAAAGCATGACGGTTTCATAGTCCTGCCTGGAATGACACGCGTCGGTGCAAAGGGGTGCCGAGCATTTTCAGATAGGGTCGGGTCTGTCGCGGCGGCAGCACATGCAGATCTCCCCGCACGCGAAGGAACTGCAGTTCGGGCAGCGCCAGGTGTGGATTCAAGGACGATCGGCCCGTGCCCGCCCACCGCTGCCGGGGCAGGCCCCGCGCTTGCACATGACGGGCTCCTTTCCCCTACACGCATGCATCCCAAGGAGACTCGCATGGCCTCTTTGTTCAAGTCCGTGGCCCTGGCCGCTTTCGGCGCGGCCGCCATGTACTACCTCGATCCCCAAACCGGGCCGCAGCGCCGCGCGCAGGCGCTCGGCAAGCTCAATGCACTGTCCACCGGCGCGCGCGGCACCGGCCGGGGCACCCTCGCCCAGGGCCGGGACGTGGGCGAGGGCTCGGGCGCGGCGTCGTCCGGCGCGGCCCAGGCCGACCGCAACCGCGAGCTGCGCGACCGCATCTACGCCGAGGTCGGCCGGCTGGCCCGCCAGCCCGACGGCATCGAGGTAGTGGTGCACGAGGGCAATGTCAGCCTGCGCGGCGAGGTGGTGTCGGACGACGAGCGCGACAGGCTGCTGTCCACCGTCCTGGCCATGCCGGGCGTGCTGCGCATCGACAACCGCCTCAAGGCGCGCGAGGAGGAGCCCAGCAGCCTGGCCGAGCTGGCCGTCAGCGGCGGCCTGGCCGCGGCCGAGGACGGCGCCGCGCCCCGGCCGGCCGGGCCGCCGTCGATCCTCTGAGCCGGGTGCCGTCCAGGCCGGCGGCTCCCCGCTTCACGGATTTCCGTCCCGCGCGCCGGCCTCGAAGGCCGACCGCGGTTTTACGGACAGGTCCGGAAAATGGTTCCGGGCGTTCATGCGTATTTTCCATGGATTTGAAGCCGTAGCTTGATGGACACTTGAGCAAATCCCGATTGCTGTGCCCGGCGCCAAAATTGATATTGATGGAAATATCGCAAGCCTGCCGCAAGCCACAGGCCCTTTGAGTCGGGTTTGTCAGGGTTTTTACGCGGGTGTCGAAAATTGCGTCACCGACTTTTTGGGAAAACGAGAAATATTCCCGCCGGGAGGCGGCCGGCAGATCGCTTGTGACAGTCTTGCCACAGTGTTTGGTTTTCAAAATTAACCATCCACAAAACCCGTCAAACCGGCAGTGAGCCATGCCGGCCCCGGGGAGGTCGCGGCTTCAGGCGCAGCAAGGCCTGGGGCTTGGCGACGGACCGCGTCAGCGAGGGAAAACCATGCGAAAGAACCTGCCCGTCACCGGCCGTGCGTACACCATTCCCCGTGGCGTGACGCTGATGTCCACCACGGACCTCGACAGCCACATCCGCTACGCCAACGCGGCCTTCATCCAGGTCAGCGGCTTCGAAGCCAAGGAGCTGATGGGGCAGCCGCACAACATGGTGCGCCATCCCGACATGCCGCCCCAGGCTTTCGGCGACATGTGGGACACGCTCAAGTCCGGCCTGTCCTGGACGGCGCTGGTGAAGAACCGGCGCAAGGACGGCGACCACTACTGGGTGCGGGCCAACGCCACGCCCATGCGCCGCAACGGCCAGGTGGTGGGCTACATGTCAGTGCGCACCCCGGCCACCGCGCAGGAGATCCAGGAGGCCGAGCAGCTGTATGCCGCGATGCGCGAAGGCCGCGCCGGCTCGCGCCGCCTCTACCGCGGCCTGGTGGTGCGCACCGGGCTGGCCAAGGTGCTGTCCGGCTTCCAGCTCATGTCGCTGCGCACGCGCCTGGCGCTGGGCACGGTGCTGGCCGGCGCCGTGCCGGGCGCCGCGGCGGTGGCGGCCGCGGCCGGCACGGGCAACCCCTGGCTGACGGCGGGCGCCGCCGGCGGCTGGCTGCTCAGCACCGCCGCGGCCACCGCCTTCCTGTGGCGCCAGGTGGCGACGCCGGTGCACTCGATCCTGGAACGCGCCAGCATCGTGGCCAGCGGCGAGGCGGCGCAGCCGCTGTCGCTGGACCGCGTGGACGACGTCGGGCTGCTGGCGCGCGCGGTCAATCAGGCCGGGCTGAACCTGCGCGCGCTGGTGGACGACGTGGCCGAGCAGGTCGGCGGCCTGGCTTCCGCCAGCCGCCAGATCGCCTCGGGCAGCCAGGACCTCAGCGGCCGCACCGAGCAGACCGCCGCCGCCCTGCAGCAGACGGCCGCGTCGATGGAGCAGATCACCCAGACCATCAAGCAGAACGCCACCACCTCCGCCGAGGCGCGCAAGCTCGCGGAGCAGGCCTCCGACGCCGCCAGCCATGGCGGCGAGGCGATGCAGCAGGTGGTGAGCCGGATGAGCGACATCCAGGCCCACAGCGCGCGCATCGCCGACATCATCAGCGTCATCGACGGCATCGCCTTCCAGACCAACATCCTGGCGCTCAACGCCGCGGTGGAGGCCGCGCGCGCGGGCGAGCAGGGCCGCGGCTTCGCGGTGGTGGCGGGCGAGGTGCGCTCGCTGGCGCAGCGCAGCGCCGAGGCGGCCAAGGAGATCAAGTCGCTGATCGAGGAGTCGGTGCAGCGCATCGACCAGGGCGGCCGCCACGTGGAGCAGGCCGGCGTGACCATCGCCCGCACCATCGAGCAGGTGCGGCGCGTGGCAGCGCTGGTGTCGGACATCACGGCGGTGTCGGAACAGCAGGGCCAGGGCGTGGAGCAGGTGCACGAGGCCATCGCCCAGCTCGACAGCACCACCCAGCAGAACGCCGCCCTGGTGGAACAGAGCGCCACCGCCGCCTCCTCCCTGAACCGGCAGGCCGGCCGGCTGGCCGAGGCGGTGGACGTCTACAAGAGCGCGCGCTGAGCGGGCGGGGCGCGCCGCCTCAGCGCCCCGACAGCCGCCGCGCCGCCGCCTCCGCATAGGCCGCCGAGCGCGCGCGCAGCACCGGGTCGTCCGAGGCCTCGATGCCCCGGGGCAGCACCAGCGGGTCGAACACGAGCCCTTCGCAGGCGCCGCCCGGGCCGGGCTCGACCCGGGTGATCAGCAGCCGCCCCACCGTCGCGCTCTCGCGGCCCTGCGGCCACGGCACGGCCGGGTTCACCAGGCTGTCGCCCGGCCCGGCCAGCTGCAGCCGCATGCGGTACTCCACCGGCCCGGCCGCGACGCGGCGGCGCAGCTCCTCGGCCAGGAAGTCGTCCGGCAGCGCCTTGAGCTGCTCGTCGTCCAGCAGCTCCTGGCCGGCGGCGGGCTCGAACACCCACTTGGCGTAACGCGCCCGGCCCTGGGCGTCGGTGAACCTGAAGGCGTGCACGCCCCAGTAGTTCACGGCCGCGTAGCTCGCGGGCACGCCGTGCTGCGCAAACCAGTCCGCCTGCGCCTTTCCTTCCGGATGCGCCTCGTTGAAGGCCTTTACCCTGGCCGGGTCGGGCTTTTTGGTCACGGGGTCGAGGCGCCGCGCTTCCAGCCCGGCCAGCATGGCTTCCGGGGTCGAGGCCGAGTGCATCGGCGCGGAGATGTTGGCCATCAGCCAGCGCTCGCCGCCGGGCAGGGAGAACTGCAGCGCCAGGCCGCGCGCGTTGCGGGCCTTGTCCGACACCTTCGGATTGCCGCCGCTGACCGAGAAGCGCGCCACCACCGGAATGCGCTTGCCGCTGAACGCCGTGGCCGACGACAGCGCCTGGCCCGCCGCCGCGCCGAGGAAATGGCCCTCGGCGCACAGGCCCTTGGCGCCGCCGCGCCGCTGGCCCGGGTGCTTGCCAAAGGCGCCTTCGAAGCCATCGACCAGCGCCTGCGGCGTGGCCGGGCTGTCGGCCGGGGCCTGGGGCTGGGCCGGGGCCAGGGAAGCGAGCGCGGCCAGGGCGGTGGCCAGCGCGAGCGGGGCGGGTCGGGACGTCATGCCGTCACTCCTCTGTGTGGACGCCGGTCCGCGGTCGTGGACCGATGCCCGCATGACAGCGCCAGGCCCCGCGCGCGTCGCGGAAAGCGGTTGAAAAAAGCGGGAAAGCGGCTGAAAACTGGCTGAAGCCCGAGCGTCGAGCCGCCGATGGACCTTCCTACGCCCCTCCTGCGCCTGGCCGGCGGCAGCTTCGACCCGCTGCGCGGCGAGCTGCGCCTGGGCGGGCACTGCGCGCGGCTGCGCCCGCGCAGCGCCGCGGTGCTGGCGATGCTGCTGGAGGAGCGGGGCCGCGTGGTCGGCCGCGAGGAGCTGATGCGGCGGGTGTGGCCCGATGTGGTGGTCACCGACGACTCGCTGGCGCAGTGCATCAAGGAGATCCGCCGCGCCCTGGGCCCGGCCGCCGACCGTATCCGCACCCTGCCGCGCCTGGGCTACGCCTATGCCGAGACCGTGCCGGCGGAGGCGGCCGGGACGGCGGCCGAGCCCGCACCGGCCGAGCCCGTCCCGGTTGCCGCTCCCGACCCGGCCGAAGTGCCGTCCGTGGCAGCCACTGCCGGCCCGACCGACGCTCCTGCCGCCGCTCCGGCGCCCGTGCCCGAAGCCGCGGCCGAGGGCGCCGCGGCGCGCCTGGGCTGGGCTCGGGCGGCGCCGCTGCGTTGGCTGCTGGGCGGTGTGGCGTTGACGTTGGCGCTGGCCGCGCTGGTGCTGCTCGCTCCCGGGCTGTGGGCGCCGGCGCGGGAGGCGCCGCCGCTGTCCATCGCCGTGCTGCCTCTGGCGGGAGCGGGCGGGGATCGGGTCGGCGCCGACCTGTCCGATGCCATCGCCGACAACCTGACCACCGATCTCACGCGCATTCCCGGCGCCTTCGTGGTCGCCCGCGGCGCGGCCGACGCCTACCGCGGCCGGGCGGTGGACGCGCGCCGCGTCGGCCGCGAGCTGGGCGTGCGCTACCTGGTGGAAGGCAGCCTGCACCAGGCCGGCGGCCCGACGCGGCTGAACCTGCGCCTGGTCGATACCCGGGCCGGCGAGGTGCTGTGGTCCGCGCGCTACGAGGGCGTGGAGGCGGACCTGGCCACGCTGCCGCGCGCGGTGTCGGCCCAGGTGGCGCGCGAGCTGCAGCTCGTGCTGCTCGAAAGCGAGGCGGTGCGCGCCGGGCACCATCCCGCCTCCCGTCCGGAGGAGGCGCTGGAGCTGGCCCGTGCCCACCTGCGCGCCAACCCGGCGCATGCGCCGGCGTGGCTGTGGGCGGCGCAGGCGCACCTGCGGCTGGGCGACTACGCTGCCGCGGCGGCCGAGGCCGAGCAGGCGATCCGGCTGGCGCCGCCGGACGTGGCCGATGCCGCCCTGCTGTACAGCGTGCTCAGCCGTGCCCGGCTGCTGGGGGGCGATGCCCGGGGCGCGCTGGCCGCGGCCGAGCGGGCGGCGGCCGCGCCCGGCGCCAACCGCTACGTGCCGCTGCTGATCGCGGCGGCGGCGATGCAGGGCGGCGACCCCGCCCGCGCGCGGCGGGTGATGGAGGAGTTCGTGCAGCGCAATCCCGGCATCAGCGCGGAACTGCTCCGGGCCCGGCGGCAGGAGCTGGGCGGCAACCTGGCCGGCGAGGAGCGCTACATCGCCGCGCTGGTGGCGGCGGGACTGCCGCCGAAGTGAGCCGCCGGGGCGCCGCGGGCCCGCGCCGGCCGGCCCTGCCGGCGCGGGAGCCTGCTCCCCCAGGGACGGATCAGGCGGCATCGGCTGGCAGCGCCGCATGGGCACCGGCGTTGCTGTGCCCGGTGAACCCGTCCACCGGCACCGCCCCGCGTGGCGCCACCCAGGAGACACGCCATGAGTACCGTCCGAACCTCGCTGTGCATGCTGGCCCTTTCGCTGGCCGCGGCGGCCGGCTCGGCCCTGGCCCAGAGCCAGGCCGGCGGCATGAGCGGCATCGGCCCGCAGGGGCCGGGCTTCATGGGCTCGGGCTCGGGCTCCTCGGGCACGGTCGATGGCGGCATGAGCGGCACCAAGGAGACGCCGCCGGGCGCGGCCCGCGCCGGCCGCGCCATGCGCGACGCCCGCAACAACCCGGCCGCCACCCGGCACGGCGCCACGCCCGAGACCCCTGCCAGCGGCCCCGCCGGCACGGGCGTGGGCAGCGTCTCGGGCAACGGCGGCAGCGCCGGCACGCCGGCCGGCACGGCCCCCGGCAACGCGCCCGGATCGGGCACGCGCTGAGCACGGCCAGCCCGGCCACGGCGCCGGCCCGCCTGCGCCCCGGGGCCAGGCGCGGGTGCAGCAGTCGCGGACCGGCTGCTCGTTGTCCCGGGTGGACAAGGTCCGGATGCCGGCTACCTTGGCCGCTTCCTCGCCACGCGCCCGCCGCGCCGCTGCCGTGGACCTGCCTCACCCCGACCTGCCCCCAGGGACGCTTCCGTCCGTGGCCGGCTTGGCCACGGCAACCCTGTCCCGCGCCCGTGAGGACGGCGCCCCGGCCGCCCCGGCACTGCCCCCGCACCGGCTCTCGGTGGTGGTGCCCATGTACAACGAGGTGGACAACGCCGCGCCGATGCTCGACGCGGTGCAGGCCGCGCTGCAGCGCTATCCGCACCCCTGGGAGCTGATCGTCGTCGACGACGGCAGCACGGACGGCACGGCGCAGGCGCTGGAGCGCCACGCGGCCGAACTGGGCCCGCATGTGCGGCTGATCCGGCTGTGGCGCAACTTCCGGCAGACCGCGGCGCTGCAGGCCGGCATCGACGCCGCGCGGGGCGACGTCATCGTCACGCTCGACGGCGACCTGCAGAACGACCCGCGCGACATCCCGCGCCTGGTGGCGCGGCTGCTGCTCGAAGACAAGGACCTGGTGGCGGGCTGGCGGCGCCAGCGCCAGGACGACTGGCTGCGCTGCCTGCCCTCGCGCCTGGCCAACCGGCTGATCGCGCGCACCACCGGGCTGCGCTTCCAGGACCTGGGCTGCAGCCTCAAGGCCTACCGCGCCGGCGTGCTGCGCCAGGTGCGGCTCTACGGCGAGATGCACCGCTTCATCCCTGCCTGGCTGGCCACCGTGACCTCGCCCGCGCGCATGGCCGAGGAGCCGGTGCGCCACCACCCGCGCCGCGCCGGGCGCTCCAAGTACGGGCTGCTGCGCACCTTCGGCGTGCTGGTGGACCTGCTGGCGGTGCACTTCTTCCTGCACTACAGCGCGCGGCCCGGCCACTTCTTCGGCGGCATCGGGCTGGCGCTCACGGCTGCGGGCGGCGCGCTGCTGGGCTGGCTGGCGTGGCTGAAGCTGGTGCTGGGCCAGTCCATCGGCACGCGCCCGCTGCTGGCGCTGGGCTTCTGGCTGGTGCTGGGCGGGCTGCAGTTCCTCACCACCGGCGTGCTGGCCGAGTTGCTGATCCGCATCTACCACGAGGGCGGCCGGCATCCGCATGCCTACCACGCCACGCCCGCTGCGCCGCCGGCGCCCGCCAGCGGCTGGCACCTGCCCGGGTCATGACGGCGCGCCTCCTGTCCCAGGGCCGGCTCGTCGGCGCGGCGCTGCCGCGCAGGCTGGCCGCGCCGGCGCTGGGCCTGTTGCTGCTGGGCGCCGGGCTGCTGCTGCAGGGCCGCCACGAGCTCAACGTCGCGCTGTTCCTGCGGCTGCAGGCGCTCGCGGCGCATGCGCCCGATGCGCTGTGGGCGGGATTGAGCCTGTGCGGCCTGGGCTGGACGGCGGTGCTGCTGGCCGCGGCGGCCTCGCGCCGCGACGCCTGGCCGGTGGCAACGATGCTGTGGGCGCTGGTCGTCGGCGGCGCGCTGCTGCACGGCATCAAGCTGCTCGAAGGCATGCCGCGCCCCGCGGCCGCGCTGCCGCCGGCGCTGGTGCACGTGATCGGCACGCGCCTGGCGGCGGGCGCCATGCCCTCGGGCCATGCCGCCTCGGCGGTCACGGTGGCACTGCTGCTGTGCTGGCGCGGCACGGCACGGCGCGGGATCGCCCCGGCGCTGGCCCTGGCGCTGCTGGTGGGCCTGGCCCGCATTGCCGTGGGCGCGCACTGGCCCAGCGACGTGCTCGCCGGCGTGGGGCTGGGCCTGCTGGCCGCGCCGCTGGCCGTGGCGCTGGAGGGCACCCGGCCGCTGCGCGGCGCGCTGCAGCGGCCGGCGGGGCAGCTGCTGATCGCGCTGCTGCAGCTGGGCGCCGCGCCGGGCCTGGTGCTGCAGGGGCACGACCCGCTGGCCGCGCCGCTGGCATGGGCCCTGGGCACGGCCAGCGCGCTGGACGGCCTGCGCCGCGCCGGCTCGGCCTGGAGCGCCTGGCGCCGCGGCCGGCCGGTACGCGGCGAGCCGCTGCGGGCCGTGGCCCACGGCGCGGCGCCGGCTGCTCCCGTGCCGGCCACCGCCAGGCCGGCGCGCGACGCGGCGTTGCCGCGCGGCCTCTGGCTGGCCTGGGCCGCGGCCGTGGCGACGCTGTTCCTGCTGCGCCTGGGGGCGGCGCCGCTGTTCGACGTGGACGAGGGCGCCTTCGCCCAGGCCACGCGCGAGCTGCTGGCCAGCCGCGACTGGTGGCACACCACGCTCAACGGCGCGGACCGCTTCGACAAGCCCATCCTCGTCTACTGGCTGCAGGCCGCCTCGGTGGCGCTGCTGGGGCCGACCGAGGCGGCGGTGCGGCTGCCCTCGGCGCTGTGCGCCATCGGCTGGTGCTTCGCCACCGCGGCCTTCGCCCGCACGCGCTGGGGCGACCGCGCGGCGCTGGCCGCCGGCGGCGTGCTGGCCTGCAGCCTGGGCGTGCTGCTCATCGGCCGCGGCAGCACGGCCGACGCGCTGCTCAACCTGCTGCTGGTGCTAGCCCTGTTCGACCTGTGGCGGCACCTGGAGTCCGGCGCGCGCACGCCGCTGCGCCGCGCCGCGCTGTGGATCGCGCTGGCGGTGCTGGCCAAGGGGCCCATTGGGCTGCTGGTGCCCGGCGCCACGCTGCTGCTCTGGGTGTTGGCGCGGCGGCGCCGGGACGCGCTGCGCCGTGCGCTGGGCGACGGCGTCGCCTGGCTGATCCTCCTGGGCGTGGCGCTGCCCTGGTACGCCTACGCGCTGCAGCGCCATGGCCGGGCCTTCGTGGACGGTTTCCTGATGCGCCACAACGTCGAGCGCTTCACGACCACGCTCGAAGGCCATGGCGGCAGCCTGCTGTACTACCTGCTGG
This sequence comes from Azohydromonas caseinilytica, assembly GCF_012927045.1. Taxonomy (GTDB): domain Bacteria; phylum Pseudomonadota; class Gammaproteobacteria; order Burkholderiales; family Burkholderiaceae_C; genus Azohydromonas; species Azohydromonas caseinilytica. The sequence goes on from NZ_JABBFW010000015.1 coordinate 124,684, forward strand.
TGCTGCCGCTGCTGGCGCTGCCCTGGACGCCGCTGCTGGCGGCGCTGGCGCGGCAGGCGCGGGCGCTGTGGCGCGACGCGCTGTCGGCCTGGCTGCTGGTGTGGGCCGGCTTCGTGCTGGCCTTCTTCTCGCTGTCGGGCACCAAGCTGCCGTACTACGCGCTCTACGGCCTCACGCCGCTGGCGCTGCTGGCCGGGCGACGGCTGGCCGATCCGGCGCTGTCGCGCGGCTGGCGGCGCGCGCTGCTCGTTTCCTGGGCCGTCGCGTGGCTGCCGGTGGTGCTGGCGCCCTGGGTGCTGCTGCGGCTGGCGCCGCGCGCGCCCAACCCCTTGTGGCAGACGCTGCTGGCCACCGTGCCGCCCTGGCCCTGGACGCCGGTGCTGGCCGCTCTCGGCGGCGCGGCGGCGCTGGTGGCGCTGCTGCGCCGGCAGGCCTGGCAGCTGCGCTGGCTGGCCGCGGCCTGGGTGTGGAGCCTGCTCGTCGTCGGCGCGGCCGTGCCCTGGTGGGGGCAGGCACTGCAGGGGCCGATCTGCCGGCTCGCCGCCGTGGCCCGGGCGCGGGCGCCGCTGCCCACGGTGGTGCAGTGGGCCGTGAACCAGCCCAGCTTCGCGTGGTGCCTGGGCACGCCCACGCCGCGCCGCCTGCCCGAAGCCGGCGAATGGGCGCTGGTGCGCGAGGACCGGCCGCCACCGGGCGATTACGCCGTCTGCGCCCGCGAGCGCGGCTTCGCGCTGTGGCAGCGGCTGCCCGAGGGCAGGCGCGACGACGGCGACGGTTGCCGCTGAGGCGCGGCGGTGCAGCTCAACCCTGGCGCAGCAGCTGCGTCGCGCGTTCCAGCACCTGGTCCATGGCGCGCTCCAGCACCTCGCGCTCCTGCGGCTCCAGGCCCGAGAGCAGGAACTCCTCGCGCGCCTGCACCATCGGCACGATTTTCTTGTAGAGCGCCAGCCCCGGCGGCAGCAGCCGCAGCAGGTAGGCGCGGCCGTCCTCCGGGTCGGGCGAGCGGGCGATCAGCCCGTCGCGCTCCATGCGGGTCACGGCACGGCTCACGCGCATCTTGTCCAGCGTGCTGCTCTCCTGCACCACCGTCGTCTTGACCTCGCCCCGGCCCGCCAGCCCCGCCAGCACCCGCCACTCGTCGCGCGTGAGCCCGAAGCGCTCGCCATAGACCTGGGCCGTGGCCTGGCTCACCGCCTCGGCCAGCCGCGCCACGCGGTACGGGAAGAATTTCTGCAGTTCCATACCAAGATGGTAGCGGTTGATACGAAATGGTGTCGTCCTGCGGATGCGTTCCCATGGCGACTGTCGGGGCCGTTCCTGTAAAAATATCTAGGGGTATGTCCCAGGGAGGCGGTGCATTGACGCGGCCTGGAAGCGGTCCATATAGTCACGCTCGTTACTAACTGGCCGATCCGCTTCGCGGCGGCATTGAGGAGAACCGCCATGCAGATCCAGCGCATCCACCACGTGGCCTACCGTTGCCGCGACGCCAAGGAAACCGTCGAGTGGTACCGCCGGCACCTGGGCATGGACTTCGTGCTGGCCATCGCCGAGGACCGCGTGCCCTCCACCAAGGCGCCCGACCCGTACATGCACCTGTTCCTGGACGCGGGCGCCGGCAACATCCTGGCCTTCTTCGAGATTCCCAATTCCCCGCCCATGGGCCGTGACCCCAACACGCCGGCCTGGGTGCAGCACATCGCCTTCAAGGTCGAGAGCGAGGCCGCGCTGCTGGAAACGAAGGAGCGGCTGCAGGCCGCGGGCATCGAGGTGGTCGGGCCGACCGACCACACCATCTTCAAGTCCATTTACTTCTTCGATCCCAACGGGCATCGCCTGGAGCTGGCCGCCGACTGCGCCACCGACGAGCAGATGAAGAAGCTCGACGAGGTGAAGTGGGAGATGCTGGAGGAATGGTCGCGCACCAAGCGCGCGCCCAAGCAGGCGGCGTGGATGCACGAGCAGGAGCTTGCCGCCAGGCCGGGCCAGGCCTGAACGGGGAGGGCGCCATGCTCAACACCTACCGCTACCCCGAGTTCCCCTACGCCCCCTCCGCCGAGCAGCGCAGCGGGGTGGTGAAGCGCCATCCGGTGGTGATCGTCGGCGCGGGGCCGATCGGCCTGACCGCCGCGTTGGAATGCGCGCGCCGCGGCCTGCCGGCCGTGGTGCTGGACGACAACAACACCGTCAGCGTCGGCTCGCGCGCCGTCTGCTACGCCAAGCGCCCGCTGGAGATCTGGGACCGGCTGGGCGTGGGCGAGCGCATGGTGGAGAAGGGCGTGAGCTGGAAGGTGGGCAAGGTCTTCTTCCAGGAGGACATGGTCTACAGCTTCGACCTGCTGCCCGAGGCCGGGCACAAGATGCCGGCCATGATCAACCTCCAGCAGTACTACCTGGAGGAATACCTGGTCGAAGCCTGCGGCCGGTCGCCGCGGGTGGACCTGCGCTGGAAGCACAAGCTCATCAGCCTGGCGCAGCGCGAGGACCATGCCGTGCTCACCGTCGAGACGCCCGACGGCATCTTCCAGATGGAGGCCGACTGGGTCATCGCCTGCGACGGCGCCAACAGCGACACGCGCCGCATGGTCGATGCCGGCTTCGTCGGCCAGTTCTTCCAGGACCGCTTCCTGATCGCCGACGTGGTGATGAAGGCGCCTTTCCCTGCGGAGAGATGGTTCTGGTTCGACCCGCCCTTCCACCGCGGCCAAAGCGTGCTGCTGCACAAGCAGTGCGACGACGTCTGGCGCATCGACTTCCAGCTCGGCTGGAACACCGACCCCAACGAGGAGAAGAAGCCGGAGAACGTGATCCCGCGCATCAAGGCGATGCTGCCGGGCGTGGACTTCGAGCTGGAGTGGGTGTCGGTGTACCAGTTCGCCTGCCGGCGCATCGACCGCTTCCGCTACGGCCGCGTGCTGTTTGCCGGCGATGCCGCGCACCAGGTCTCGCCCTTCGGCGCGCGCGGCGCCAACACCGGCGTGCAGGACATCGACAACCTGGTCTGGAAGCTCAAGCTGCACATCGACGGCCAGGCGCCGCTGGCGCTGGTGGACAGCTACCACGCCGAGCGCGCCTGGGCCGCCGACGACAACCTGCTCAACTCCACGCGCTCCACCGACTTCATCACGCCCAAGAGCCGCGCCAGCCGCGTGCTGCGCGACGCGGTGCTGCAACTGGCCGAGAGCGAGCCCTTCGCGCGCAGGCTGGTCAACAGCGGGCGGCTGTCCACGCCCACGCCCTACCAGAACTCCCCGCTCAACACGCCCGACGAGCCGGACTTTGCCGGGCCGATGCGCCCGGGCACCAATTGCGCCGACGCGCCCGTCACTCGCGACGGCCAGCCGGGTTGGCTGCTCAACCACCTGCACGACGGTTTCACCTTGCTGTGCTTCGGGGCGCCGGGCGCGCGCGAGATCGGCATCGATGGCGTGACGGCGCGCGTGCTGTGCGTGGGCTCCGACATCCAGGACGCCGAAGGGCTGCTGGCGCAGCGCTACGACGCGCGGCCGGGCACGGTGTACCTGATCCGCCCGGACCAGCATGTGGCGGCGCGCTGGCGCGCGCTGGATGAAACCAAGGTCCGCGCCGCGCTGGCGCGCGCCTGCGGCCGTTGAGGCCACCCCAAGGAGCACCCATGGCACTCATCCACGAACCCCACATCGCCGACCCGGACGGCTTCTACGAGGAGCTCATCGCCACCCAGCGCGACCTGGACGAGGAGCAGGCGGCGCTGTTCCAGGCCAAGCTGCTGCTGGTGCTGGCCAACCACGTCGGCGACCGCGCGGTGCTCAGCGAGGCGCTGCGCGTGGCGCGGCAGGGCCTGTAGCGGCGGGGTGCGCGGAGGCTTTCGCGATGGCACCCTGTCTTGATGGACATCAAGTGAAATGCCTTCCGCGCTGCCTAAGCTGCGCGCAGGAGATCAACATGTACAAGCACCTTTTCGTTCCCGTGGACGGCTCCGAGCTGTCGCACCGCGCCATGGACGGCGCCATCGAGCTCGCCAAGCAGCTGGGCGCGCGCATCACCGGCTTCGTGGTCGAGCCCGACATCGGGCTGTCCACGGTCAGCTACGACCCCAGCGTCTACACCGGCCGGATGCGCGACCACGAGCAGCGCAACGAGGCCCATGCCAGCGCGCTGCTCAAGCAGTTCGAGGAGCGCGCCGTGGCCGCGGGCATCGAGTTCGCCGGCAGCTTCGTGACCTCCGGCGCCGTGGACGACGCCATCGCCAACGAGGCCGAGCGCGTGGGCGCCGACATGATCGTCATGGTCACGCACGGCCGCGGCCCGCTGGGCGAGTTCATGTTCGGCTCGCACACCAAGCACGTCATCTCGCGCAGCAGGCTACCGGTGCTGGTGTTGCATTGAGGCGCTGAACAGCCGGCACGGTGCCCTGCCGTGCCGCTCAGCCCACCTACTCAGCCCACCTATTGCGCCGGCCGCGGCATGTCCGCCATCAGCGCCTCGCAATGCGCCTTCAGCGCCGCGTGCAGCTGGCGCACCGCCGGCGAGAACTGGCGCCGGTGCGGACACACCAGCTGCAGCGGCACCAGATCGCCCCACACCCCGGGCAGCAGCAGCTCCAGCCGCCCGGCCTGCACGTCGGCGCGCAGGTCCAGCCAGGACTTGTAGGCGATGCCTTCGCCCGCCAGCGCCCAGCGCCGCACCACGTCGGCGTCGTCGCTCAGCAGCGGGCCGCTGACGCGCACCTCGCAGCGCCGGCCGCCGGTGGCGAAGCCCCATTGGTCATAGACGCGGCCCGCGCGCAGGTACAGCAGGCAGTCGTGCCGCAGCAGCTCCTGCACCGAGCCGGGGCGCCCGCGCCGCGCCAGGTACTCGGGCGAGGCCGCCAGCATGCGCCGGTTCTCCGGCGCCAGCGGCAGCGCCACGAAGCTGGCCTCCTCGATGGCGCCGTAGCGCAACGCCACGTCCACCGGGTCGCGGAACACGTCCGCCACCTGGTCCGACAGGAACAGGCGCAGGCTCAACGCCGGGTGCGCGCGGCGGAAGGCCGAGAGCACCGGCAGCAGCACGTTGCGCCCCAGGTCCGAAGACACCGCCACCTGCAGCACGCCGCGCACCTCGGAAGGCTCGTGCTGCACCAGCTCGCCGCCCTGGCGCAGCGCGTCCAGCGCGTTGCGCGCAAAGGGCAGGTACTGCTCGCCCTGGGCCGTCAGGCGCAGGCTGCGCGTGGAGCGGGCGAACAGGCACGCACCCAGCGCCTTCTCCAGTCGCTTCACGGCCGCGCTCACCTGCGCGGGCAGCAAATCGGCCTCGCGCGCGGCGCTGGAGAAGCTGCCCAGCGCGGCCGCGCGCACGAACAGGTTCAGATCCTCGAAGCGCACCATCTGCATCTCCAGAGTGAAAGTGATTGGGAGGCGTGGCACTCATTTTCACTCCTGGAGTGAAAGTCCTGCTCCCGGCGGCGGCTGTTTCGCCGGACGGCGCGCGGCCACCATGGCAGCCATGCCGCCGCTGCCCCGAGGCCGGCGGCGAACCGGACAACTTTCAGCTTCAGGAGCCGCCATGAACGTCCTCGCCACCGCCCGCCACCGCTACACGACCAAGGCCTTCGACGCGCAACGCCGCATCCCGCAGGCCACCATCGACGAGCTCAAGGAACTGCTGCGCCACGCACCCTCGTCGGTGAACTCGCAGCCCTGGCATTTTCTGGTCGCCGGTGACGCCGAGAGCCGCCAGCGCATCGCCAAGGCCGCGCAGGGCGGCTATGCCTACAACGCGTCCAAGATCCTCGACGCCTCGCACGTCATCGTGCTGGCCTCGCGCCTGGACCTCGACGACGCGCACCTGGAGCGGCTGCTGGACCAGGAGGAGCGCGACGGCCGCTTCCAGGCGGAGGGCGCCCGCGACAACCAGCGCAAGGGCCGCGCCGGCTACGTCAGCCTGCACCGCCATGAGCGCAAGGACCTGCAGCACTGGATGGACAAGCAGGTCTACCTGGCCCTGGGCAGCCTGCTGCTGGGCGCCGGCGCGCTGGGCGTGGACGCCACGCCGATGGAGGGCTTCGACGCCACGGTGCTGGACGAGGAGCTGGGCCTGCGCGAGCGCGGCCTCACCAGCGTGGTGCTGGTGGCGCTGGGCTACCGCGGCGAGGGCGACTTCAATGCCCGCCTGCCCAAGTCGCGCCTGCCGGCGGCGGAGGTGTTCACCCAGATTTGAAGACCGTCCCGGCCATCCCGCCCCGACCCCGCGAAAGGCCCGTCATGAACGCCACACTGAGCAACCACCCTCCGCAGCCCGGTCTGCGCCGCGCGGCGCTGTCCGAGATCGAGGCCCGCGCGCCGGTGCACCCGGACATGGTGACGGCCGTGATCCGGCACGAGGTCCGGCCCGGGGCGCAGGCGGCCTACGAGCAGTGGCTGCAGCGCATCGTGCCGCTGTCCGCGCGCGTGCCGGGGCACCGCGGCGTGAACGTGATCCGCCCGCCGGCCGGCGGCCACGCCTACACGGTGACGCTGCGCTTCGACAGCCTGCCCCATGCCGAGGATTGGCTGCAGTCCGAGGCGCGGCGCGAGCTCATCGCGAGAGTCCAGCCATTGCTGGTGCAACCAGAGTCGGTCGAGACGGTGTCGGGGCTGGAGTTCTGGTGCACGCCGCCCGGCGCCGGCCGGCCGCTGGTGAAACCGTGGAAGCAGTTCCTGGTGTCGCTGTCGGCGATCTACCCGCTGACGCTGCTGGTGCCGTGGCTGCTGGCGCCGCTGTTCGCGCGGTGGCCGGCGCTGGCGCATCCGCTGCTGAGCCACCTGCTGGTGGCGGGGGTAGTCGTGTCGCTGATGACCTGGGTGCTGATGCCGCGCGTCACGCGGGTGCTGGGGAAGTGGCTGACGCGCTGAGTGTCGGCAGCGGATGCAGTCCGAGGCCGGACCACGCTGCGCTCATGCCGGGCCCCCGGCGGCGTCCTGGGCCAGCGCGGGGGGCTCGACCCGCTCGAAGCCCAGCGTCACGCTGAAGGTGCTGCCCTCGCCCGGCACGCTGTGCAGCCGCAGCGTGCCGCCCATCATCGTCACCAGCTTGTGCACGATGGACAGGCCCAGGCCGCTGCCGCCGAAGCGCCGGGTCGTGGAGCCGTCGGCCTGCGTGAAGGGCTCGAAGATGCGGGCCTGATGCTCCGGTGCGATGCCGATGCCGGTGTCCGCGACGTCGAAGCCCAGCGTGACGCGCGTGCCCTCGGCCGCCACCGCGTGCACGCTCAGCGCCACGCGGCCCGCGGGAGTGAACTTCACGGCATTGCCGACGAGGTTGATGAGCACCTGCTTGAGCCGCAGGGCATCGCCCAGCAGCTGCGCCGGCAACGAAACGGGAACGTCGAACCGCAGCTCCAGGCCCTTGGCATCGGCCTGGGGCTGCACCAGCGCGCGCACCGCGTCGAGCAGCGGGCGCAGCTCGAAGGGCCGGGCCTCCAGCCGCAACTCGCCGGCCTCGATGCGCGAGAGGTCCAGCACGTCGTCCACCAGCTCCAGCAGCTGCTGGCCCGCCTGCCGGATGTGGCCGATGAAGCCGGCCGCGTCCGCGGGCAGCGTCTTGCGCTGCAGCAGCTCGCTCAGGCCGATGACGGCATTGAGCGGCGTGCGCAGCTCGTGGCTCATGGTGGCCAGGAAAGCGCTCTTGGCGCGTGTGGCCGCCTCCGCCTGCTCGGCACGATGCGCGAGCTCCTGCTGCAGGGTCTGCATCTGCCGCTCGCGTTGGCGGCGCTCGCTGGCGTCCAGCAGCGTGGCGCGCAACGAGGTGCCGGTGCCGCCGCGCACGACCATGACGCTGAACAGCGTGGGCAGGTCGCGGCCGTCCTTGAGCACGAAGTCCAGCTCCAGGTCCATGACCCTTTCCTTGTGCATGACGGCGGCCATGCCCCGGTAGAAGCGCTGGCGGCTCTCGGGCGTCAGGAACTGGCCCAGGGCTTGGCCGGCAAGCTCCTCGTGCCTGCGGTCCAGCATGCGCAGCAGCGTCCGGTTGAGCTCCAGCACCGAGCCGTGGATGTCGAGGGAGACGTAGCCGCAGGGTGCGTGGTCGTAGAGGTCGGCGATGGTGCGGGCCCGCTCCGCCAGTGACGCATTGGCGGCCTCCAGCTCGGCGGTGCGTTGCGCCACCAGCCCGGTCTGCGCTTGCAGACGTCCGACCATGGTGTCGAGGTCCCGGGCCTTGTGGCGCTCGTGGACCATGGTGAGGAAGCAGATCGAGCAGAAGACGATCAGCATCGCCCCCGGCACCAGCGTGAACAGCTGCGCCAACGACAGCGAGCTGGGCTGAAGCTGCTCACCAGGTCCCACCAGGCCCAGCAACGCCCGCAGCGCGAAGGCCACGGACAGCCCGGCGTAGGCCAGCGTGGCCGCCAGCATCGCGGCGGAGCGGCGCTGCCGCAGGCTGCGCAGCAGCAGCCCGGCCGTCATGCCCAGCATCGCGGAGAAGGCGATCGAGATGGTGATGAACGCCGCCTGGCGCGGCAGGCCCAGGAAGTAGGCGCCGAGCACGCCGCTCATGCCGAAGGCCCACAGGGCCAGCGTCCAGGCGCGCCGCGGCGGCGCCTCGAACAGCCGCGCATGCGCGACATGGCCCCAGTGGGCCAGGCCGAAGACCAGCGCGTTGGCCAGCAGGAAGCTCAGCAGCAGCGGGGCCTGGCCCCTGAAGAAGTAGAGCAGGAAGGCGCCGCCGACAGCCGCCATGGCCTTGCTCCACGCCACGAGACCGGCGCGGTAAAGGGGCATGGCCCGAGCGAAGCTCAGGAACACCGCCGCCATCAGGAAGCCCTGGGCGGAGAGGGAAAACAGCAGCGTGTGCGGGTCCAGCACCGGGCCCTGGAACGGAATCAAAGACATCTCCTGTTCGCGGCGTCGCTGCGATTGAGCGGCGGCATGCTGCCACACGCAAGCGCGGGGCCCTGGCCGACCCAGCGGCGGTGCCCGGAACGAGAGTGCCCATGCCAGGCCCGGCACCGCGTGCCGCCAGCACGCGGCAAGTCCGGGCGCAACATGTCCTGTTTATGCAGGCCGTGGAGCTGGATATCACCCGCGTGGACAGCATCCGGCGCGTGGCGGCCGAGCTGATCGAGCGCTTTCCGGCGCTCAACGTGCTGGTCAACAACGCCGGGATCATGCCCTTCGACGATGCCTCGGCCGCGATCGACGACACGGTGGCGCAAGCCATCATCGACACCAACCTGCTCGGCCCGGTCCGCATGACCTCGGCGCTGATCGGGCACCTGAAGCGGCAGCCGCGCGCCGTGGTGCTGCACAACACCTCGGTGCTGGCCTACGTGCCGCTGGCGGGCAACGCGGTGTACTCGGCGACGAAGGCGGCGCTGCACGCCTATGCGCTGTCGCAGCGCTTCATGCTGCGCAAGACCTCGGTGCGGGTGCAGGAGATCGCGCCGCCCTGGGTGGACACGGACCTGATCCACCAGAACGGCGATCCGCGCGCGATGCCGCCGCGGGACTTCATCGAGCAGACGATGCGGGAGCTGGCCAGTGACCGGGAGGAGGTGACCGTCGAGGCGGTGCGCCCGCTGCGCGACAACCCGGGCGCTGGTAAGCACGCCTTCTTCAATGCCTTCAACGAGCAGCTGGAGGCCGACCCGATCCCGGTGGCGTGATCGCCGACGGCGCAGCCGCAGCGCAAAAAACTTCGGGCCCTGGCGGGCCCGATGGTCAGCAAAGAGCCCCGCGCGGGCTCTTTTGATGGCGGCTCCGCGGGAGCCGGTGCCAAGCCCCGGCGACCTTCAGTCGCTCAGGGAAGGCGGGAGACGCCGCGTCGCTTGCTCAGGCGGGGAAGGCGCCGCGCAGCGCGGGGGCCTTGTCGGCCGGCTTGTCGCTGGCGCGGGCCAGAACCGCGCGCAGACCGTTCAGGACCCAGCTGAACACCTCGGCGGCGATCACGGCGCCGCGGGGGGCAGTACGGCGGTAGTCGGAGACGGTAATGGCGGTCATGTGGAACCTTTTCTGATTGAGCTTTGGACTTTGATGGGCTCAATCCTAGGGTTTCCACCCAATTAAGCAATTGAATAATATGCACATCAAACATTATAGAAGCGCATAACTGGATCGCTGCTGCGCCGCCGCTGTCTGGTTCAGCCGCCGGAACTCATGCCGCCACGGGCCTTGTTGCCCGAGACGCCCGGGTTGGCAGCGCCCGTCCTGCTCCCGGTGTCGCTGAAGCCACCGGCATCGTTGCTGCCGACACGGGTGTCGTTGTTGCCGAGGCGGTTCATCTCGGCCGCGAGCCGGCCGAAATCGGCGGACGGCTTGCGCACCGCCGGCGCTTCCGGCACGCCGCGCAGCAGCGCCGCGGTAGCGGCGGGCTGGGCCCGGCTCAGGCGGATCGCGGACACCGTGCCCCGGTCGTCAGGTGTCGTCGTGGCGCTGGCGGACAGTGCCGCCCCGAACAGCAGGGCGGCGCCCAGACTCCAATGTTTCTTCATGCTCGTGCGTGCTCCGGTATTGAGTGAGGAGGGTAAGGAAGCGCCGGTGACGGGCGGGCATCGCCGGCAAGCCGGGCGCGGACGCAAGGGGCTCCGCAGCACCTGCGCCACGGGCTGGAACGAGCAACGCACCGGTCTGGGAACGGTGCACAGGACCTGCGAGCCCTTCCACGGATATCCGGTCGCTCTGCACGCGCCTCCCCGGCACTTGGCCGCCAGGCCGTCGTAAGCGGGCGTGATTGCAACCGACTTGGGCCGTCGCGTCACCCGAAAAGCTTTAGTCCATCCCCTTCTTGCGGATCACCCCCGACTTGTGTACAGTCACGCCCCTCGCAACGAACTTTCGCTGCTTTGCTGGAAACGCAAGGAGAGTGGAAAGGGAGTTTGAAGCAAAGCGCTCTTGGAATATCGGTCTCAGGCCTCATGGGGTTCGGGCCGGGTTTCGTGGAGTTTTGCCGGGTGCCGTGCGTGGAGTTGACGCGGCATTGGCAGCGAGGCCGGGAAATCCCCCGCGACGTTGATCTGAAAAGACCAAGCAGTTGACAAGGGATTCTCCTGATGACAGAATTCGATTCTTCGCTGAACGACACAGCGAAACGCGACGCAGGATGCTGCGGCGGGTTTGAATCAAGTCGCTGCTCTTTAAAAACATACAGCCGATAAGCGTGGGCGTTCGGGCCCGGGTACGGAAGGTGTCTCACACAAGAGGGTGGAGTCTTTGGGCTCTGTCCTGAGATGCTGGACTTGTTTTGGTGTCTCGAACG
>NZ_JABBFW010000016.1 GCF_012927045.1 Azohydromonas caseinilytica
TTCTGCGCCACGGCCACGCCCTGGCGCGGGTCGGCCGCGTCGTCCTCGGCCACGACCTCGAAAGTGACCTTCTGGCCGCCGACCTGGATGCCCTTGGCGTTGAGCTCCTTGACGGCCAGCAGCAGGCTGTCGCGGTTGTCCACGCCATAGGCGGACTGCGGACCGGACAGCGGGCTGCTGAAGCCGATCTTCACGACCTGCTGCGCCTGGGCGGCGAAGGAGGCGGCGGCCAGGGCGACGGGCATGAGCGCGGTGAGGAGCTGCCGCGCGCCGAGGGTGAACTGTTTCATGAAGGTTCTCCGTTGAGTTCTCAAACAAGTGGGACACCGGCCGGCCGGCCGGTTCCACATGGGTTGAAGCGGCGCCGCCGCAGCCGCTTCAGGGGTAAAGGCCGCGCTCCTCGCGCGCGCTGAGGATGCGTTCGCAGGCCACCGCGAAGGTCGCGGTGCGCAGCGTGATGCGGTGCTTGTCCGCCGTCTGCCAGATGTAGCGCAGCGAGTCGGTCATGATCTTGTCCAGGCGCACGTTGATCTCCTCTTCCGTCCAGAAGAAGCTGGAGAAGTCCTGCACCCACTCGAAGTAGCTCACCGTCACACCGCCGGCGTTGCAGATCACGTCGGGCACGACCAGGATGCCGCGCTCCTGCAGCACATCGTCGCCCTCGGGCAGCGTGGGGCCGTTGGCGCCTTCGAGCACCAGCCGCGCCTTGATGCGCTGCGCGCGGGCGCTGTCGATCTGGCCTTCGAGCGCGGCGGGGATGAGGATGTCGCACTCCACGTCCCAGAACGCGTCGCTGTCGGCCGGCTCCGCAGCCTCGAAGCCGCGCACGCCACCGTGGCGCGCGACGTGCTCGCCGAGCTTGAGCGCGTCCAGGCCGGCCGGGTTGACGATGGTGCCGCTGTGGTCTTGCACGGCCACGATGCGCGTGCCGGCCTCGGCAAACAGTTGCGCCGCCACCGATCCCACGTTGCCGAAGCCCTGCACCGCCACGCGCGCGCCCTCCAGCGGCAGGTTGATGCGCCGCGCCGCCTCGCGCCCGGTGACGAACACGCCACGGCCGGTGGCCTTGACCCGGCCCAATGAGCCGCCAAGGTGGATGGGCTTGCCGGTGACCACGCCGGTGGCGGTGGCGCCGGTGTTCATGGAATAGGTGTCCATCATCCAGGCCATGACCTGGGCGTTGGTGTTGACGTCCGGGGCCGGGATGTCGCGCTGCGGGCCGATGATCAAGCCGATCTCGCTGGTGTAGCGGCGCGTCATGCGCTCGAGCTCCTTGACCGAAAGCTGCGACGGATCGACGCGGACACCGCCCTTGGCGCCGCCGAAGGGCAGGCCCACGCCGGCGGTCTTGATGGTCATCCATGCCGACAGCGCCATGACCTCGTCCAGCGTCACGTCGGGGTGGAAGCGGATGCCGCCCTTGCCGGGCCCGCGCGAGAGGTTGTGCTGCACGCGGTAGCCCTCGAAGTGGCGCACGCTGCCGTCGTCCATCTCGATGGGCACGTCCACGATGAGCACGCGCTTGGGGCGCTTGAGCGTGTCGATCCACTTCGACAGGTGGCCCAGGTAGGGCGCCACCCGGTCCACCTGCGCGATGTAGGTGGCCCAGGGGCTGTGCGGATCAGCGCTGGCGAAGGACAGCGGAGTGGAGGTCTCGTTGAGCAACATGGCGATTCGGCCGGCGCCCAATGCCGGCTGGCGTTGACAAGACGGTGGAAGGGCTTGGTGCCCTCGGTGCGGCAAGGCGCCTGGTGCAGGTGGCCTGGCCCGGTAATGCGAAACGCCCCTTCAGTGCGGCTGCGGTTGGCGCCGGGCCATGCGGCTGACCGGCACACCCCGGTTGGCGTGAAGGGAAACAGGCTTCATGCGGGAGCTTGGGAGCTGCAAAGACATCAACGACTGCGTATAGGAAAGATCGTATACGGTAGACGCATGTTTTGTGCCTAGGTGCAAACCACTATGCGCACCAACGAGGTGCTGGTTTGCAGCATTTGCTGGCGCCGAGTTGGTGAAGTGCTCCACCAAAGGCGCCGCAGCGGTGCGTGAGCACGTTGAAGTCCGGAGGCTCGGGGCATCTGGGAATTTCGTATACGCTTCGCCTCCGACTCCCGCTCCAAGGTGAACCCCGTGCCTCTTGACCTGAACGACGTCCCGAACCTGGGCCTGCCGCCCACGATCTCGGATGTCATTGCGAAGCACCTGCGCAACGCCATCGTCACGGGGCAACTGCACGAGGGCGAGCCGATCCGACAGGACGAGGTGGCCGCGATGTTCAAGGTCAGCAAGATCCCGGTGCGCGAGGCGCTGAAGCATCTGGAGGCCGAGGGCCTGGTCGCGTTCCAGCGCAACCGCGGCGCGGTGGTGCACAGCCTGTCGGAGTCCGAGATCGTGCAGATCTACGAGGTGCGGGCGATGCTGGAGTCGAACGCGATGCGCCTGTCGGTGCCCAGGATGACCCCGGCGACGCTGGAGCGGGCGCAGCGGCTGTGCGACGAGTTCGCGCAGGAGCACGATCCTTTTCGCTGGGCCGAGCTGCACTGGGCTTTCCACTCCTGCCTGTACCAGGACGCGCAGCGGCCGTTCCTGATGAACCTGATCCAATCCATCAACAACCGCACCGAGCGCTACCTGCACATCCAGCTGACCCGGGACGGCGGCCGGGACACGGCCGACACCGAGCACCAGGCGCTGGTGGATGCCTGCCGCCGCGACGACGCGGACGAGGCGGCCCGGCTGGTGCACGAGCACATCATGGCGGCCTGCGAGCTGCTGCGGCGCCATCTGCCCCAGCCGGACGCGCAGGACGGGGCGGCCGGCAAGGGCGGCGCGTAGCGTGCCCGAGGCCGCGGCCCGGCGCGCCGGCCGGCAGTCTGAAACGCTTGAGGGCATGGGGACTCGGGTCCGGGCAGGCAAGTTCACCGAAGGACCGCAACGATAGGGCCGGTGCTTCCGAATCTTTGTTCAAATTCGGCAGCTTCAGGCGAACAACTCTCTACATGCCCGACACCACTGAGCTGGACCGCATCGACCTCCTGATCCTCAGGACGCTGCAGGAGGACGGCCGCATGACCAATCTGAAGCTGGCCGAGGAGGTGGCGTTGTCGCCCACGGCCGTGCTGGCGCGGGTGCAGCGGCTCACGCGCGAGGGCTACATCCTGGGCTACGAGGCCCGGCTCAATCCGCTCAAGCTGCGCGCGGGCATGCTGGTGTTCGTCGAGGTGCTGCTGGACAAGACCACGCCGCACATCTTCGAGCACTTCAAGGCGGCGGTGCAGGTGCACCAGCAGATCATGGAATGCCACATGGTCGCCGGCGGCTTCGACTACCTGCTCAAGATCCGCTGCGCCGACATGGAGGCCTACCGCCATTTCGCCGGCACGGTGCTGTGGCTGCTGCCCGGCGTGCGCGAGACGCGCACCTACGCGGTCATGGAGGAGGTGAAGCACTCCACCCATCTCCCGCTGTCCGGGATGTGAGCCTCGAACAAGCCACCAGCCATCCGGCCGTTGGCCGTGGGCTGCCGAAGAATATTCGGTGTGGCGACGTGGTTACGGTGAAAGATGCGGAGTGATTTGATCCACAGTCTTGTCATTGCGCTTTACCCGCCCGTGACATGAACACCCCGTCCACCTCCCTGATCCCGTTTGCGGAATTCCTGCATCCCGTGGCCTTCGGCTCCGAGTTGCGCGAGGCCATCACGGCCGCCTGGCGCAAGCCGGAGGTCGAGGCGCTGCCGATGCTGGCCGAGCTGGCGCGGCTGCCCGCGCCGCTGAAGGCGCAGACGCAGGCGCTGGCCGCGCGCATCGCCTCGACGCTGCGCGACAGGAAGCCCTCCGCGGGCCGCGCCGGCCTGGTGCAGGGGCTGCTGCAGGAGTACGCGCTGTCGTCGCAGGAGGGCGTGGCGCTGATGTGCCTGGCCGAGGCGCTGCTGCGCATTCCGGACCGCGAGACGCGCGACGCGCTGATCCGCGACAAGATCTCGCGCGGCCAGTGGCACGCGCACCTGGGCAGGAGCCCGTCGCTGTTCGTCAACGCCGCCACCTGGGGCCTGCTGATCACGGGCCGGCTCACGGCCACGCACAGCGAGTCGGGGCTGTCGGCCGCGCTGGGGCGCATGGTGGCCGTGGGCGGCGAGCCGCTGATCCGCAAGAGCGTGGACATGGCCATGCGAGTGATGGGCGAGCAGTTCGTCACCGGCGAAACCATCGAGCAGGCGCTGGGCAACGCCCGCGTGCGCGAGGCCGAGGGTTTCAGATACTCCTACGACATGCTGGGCGAGGCGGCGCTGACGGCGCACGACGCGCAGCGCTACCTGCAGTCCTACGAGCGCGCCATCCATGCCATCGGCAAGGCGTCAGCGGGGCGAGGCATCTACGAAGGGCCTGGCATCTCGATAAAACTCTCGGCGCTGCACCCGCGCTACAGCCGCGCGCAGTACGACCGCGTCATGGACGAGCTCTACCCGGTGCTGCTGCGCCTGGCCGCGCTGGCCAAGCGCTACGACATCGGCCTCAACATCGACGCCGAGGAGGCGGATCGGCTGGAGATCTCGCTGGACTTGCTGGAGCGGCTGTGCTTCGAGCCGACGCTCAAGGGCTGGAACGGCATCGGCTTCGTGATCCAGGCCTACCAGAAGCGCTGCCCCTACGTGATCGACTACATCATCGACCTGGCCCGCCGCAGCGATCGCCGGCTGATGATCCGCCTGGTCAAGGGCGCGTACTGGGACTCCGAGATCAAGCGCGCCCAGCTCGACGGGCAGGACGGCTACCCGGTCTACACGCGCAAGCACCACACCGACATCTCCTACGTTGCCTGCGCGCGCAAGCTGCTCTCCGCGCCGCAGCAGGTGTATCCGCAGTTCGCCACGCACAACGCGCACACGCTGGCGGCCATCTACCACCTGGCCGACCCCGCGAGCTACCAGCCGGGGCAGTACGAGTTCCAGTGCCTGCACGGCATGGGCGAGCCGCTGTATGAGCAGGTGGTGGGCACCGGGGCGGGCAAGCTGGGCCGGCCCTGCCGCGTCTACGCGCCGGTGGGCACGCACGAGACGCTGCTGGCCTACCTGGTGCGGCGCCTGCTGGAGAACGGTGCCAACACCTCCTTCGTCAACCGCATTGCCGACACCTCCATCTCCATCGACGAGCTGGTGCGCGACCCGATCGACGTGGCCGATGAGCTGGCGCAGAAGGAAGGCCGCTTCGGCCTGCCGCATCCGGCCATCCCGGCGCCGCGCGAGCTGTACGGCCCGACGCGCCCGAACTCGCGTGGCATCGACCTGAGCAACGAGCATGAGCTGGCCCGGTTGCAGGCCGCGCTGCGCGCCAGCGCCGCCGAAACCTGGACGGCCGAGCCGCTGCTGGCGGCCGGCACGGTGGCCGGCGCGCGCGAGGCGGTGCGCAACCCCGCCGACCATGGCGACGTGGTGGGCCACGTGCAGAACGCCACGGCCGAGCATGTGGACCTGGCCTTCGACCACGCCGCCGAGGCCGCGCCGCGCTGGGCGGCGACGCCGCCGGCCGCGCGCGCCGACATGCTCGACCGCGCCGCGAACCGGCTGGAAGAGGACATGCCGCGCCTGATGGGCCTGCTCATCCGCGAGGCGGGCAAGACGGCGGCCAACGCCATTGCCGAGGTGCGCGAGGCGGTGGACTTCCTGCGCTACTACGCGCGCCAGGTCCGCAGCGATTTCCAGCCCGGCTCGCATGTGCCGGTCGGCCCGGTGGTGTGCATCAGCCCCTGGAATTTCCCGCTGGCCATCTTCATGGGGCAGGTGTCGGCGGCGCTGGCCGCGGGCAACCCGGTGCTGGCCAAGCCGGCCGAGCAGACGCCGCTGATCGCCGCCGAGGCCGTGCGCGCGCTGTGGGCCGCGGGCGTGCCGCGCGACGTGCTGCAGTTCCTGCCCGGCGCGGGCGAGGTGGTGGGCGCGCGCCTGGTGGGCGACGCGCGCGTGCGCGGCGTGCTGTTCACGGGCTCGACCGAGGTCGCGCGCATCCTGCAGCGCGCCGTGTCCGGCCGGCTCGATGCCAACGGGCGTCCCATCCCGCTGATCGCCGAGACCGGTGGCCAGAACGCGATGATCGTGGACTCCTCGGCCCTGGCCGAGCAGGTGGTGGCCGACGTGCTGGCCTCCGCCTTCGACAGCGCCGGCCAGCGCTGCTCGGCGCTGCGCGTGCTGTGCGTGCAGGAGGACTTGGCGGACCGCCTGATCGAGATGCTGCTGGGCGCCATGGCCGAGTGGCGCGTCGGCAGCCCGGACCGGCTCGCGGTGGACGTGGGCCCGGTGATCGATGCGGAGGCCCTGGCCGGCATCGAGAAGCACGTCGAAGGCATGCGCGCCAAGGGCCGCCGCGTGCACCAACTCGGCGCCTGCGACGCGGCCGTGCTGCGGCGGGGTACCTTCATGCTGCCCACGGTGATCGAGCTGGAGCAGCTGTCGGAGCTGCAGCGCGAGGTGTTCGGCCCGGTGCTGCACGTGATCCGTTACCAGCGCGACGATCTGGACGCGCTGCTGGCGCAGATCAACGCCACGGGCTATGGCCTCACGCTGGGCCTGCACACCCGCATCGACGAGACCATCGGCCGGGTGCTGAAGGCGGCGCACGCGGGCAACATCTACGTGAACCGCAACATCGTCGGCGCCGTGGTGGGCGTGCAGCCCTTCGGCGGGGAAGGCCTGTCCGGCACCGGCCCCAAGGCCGGCGGCCCGCTGTACCTGTACCGGCTGCTGTCCCAGCGCCCGGGCGACGTGATGACGCGGCTGTTCGAGCCGGGCGGCGCGCTGGACCTGGGGCCTTATGGCCGGGACATGCCGCCGGCGCTGCATGCGCTGCAGGAGTGGGCGCGCAGCCAGTCCAGGCTGCCGCTGGCGCAGGCCTGCCAGCGCTTCCACCAGCAGTCCCGCAGCGGCGCCTCGCAGACGCTGCCCGGGCCGACGGGCGAGAAGAACGTCTACGGCATTGCCGCGCGCGAGGCCGTGCTGAGCCTGGCCGGCAGCGACGACGACCGCCTGATGCAGCTGGCCGCGGTGCTGGCGGTGGGCAGCCGCTGCGTGTGGCCGGTGGAGTGCGGCCCGCTGCTGGAGAAGCTGCCCGCGCAGGTGCAGGGCAGCGTCGTGCTGGCCCGCGACTGGGGCTCGCCGGAAGTGAGCTTCGACGCCGCGCTGTTCCACGGCAGCACCTCGGAGCTGCAAGGCATCCGGCGCCGGCTGGCGGAGCGGCCCGGCCCCATCGTCGGCATCGAGCGGCTGCAGCCGGGCGAAGTTGACGTGCCGCTGGAGCGGCTGGTGGTTGAGAAGGCGACCAGCATCAACACCGCGGCCGCCGGCGGCAACGCCTCGCTGATGACCATCGGCTGAGCTTCGGGCGCACGGTCGCAGTGTCCGGACGGCGCTCGCCGTCTGGCACATTCGCGGCCATGCGCCACGATCTGACCAGCCTGGAGCTCTTCGTCGCGGTTGCCGAGTGCGGCAACCTGACCCGCGCTGCCGAGCGCCAGCACCTGGCGGTCTCGGCCGTGAGCAAGCGCATTGGCGAGCTCGAAGCGCTGGCGCGCACGCCGCTGCTCGTGCGCCAGCCGCGCGGCGTGGCGCTGACGCCGGCCGGGCAGTCGCTGCTGCATCATGCGCGCCAGATGCTGCTGCTGGTGCGGCGCATGGACGAGGAACTGGGCCAGTACGCCGGTGGCATGAAAGGCCACATCCGGCTGCATGCCGTGGCTTCCGCGCTGACGCAGTTCCTGCCCGAGGAGCTGGAGGCCTTCCTCACGCGCCATCCGGACGTGCAGGTCTCGCTGGAGGAGCGCACCGGCAAGGCCGTGGCCCGCGCCGTGGCCGATGGCAGCGCCGACCTGGGCATCGTCGCCAGCGCCGCGGCGCAGGCCGGGCTCGACACGCTGCCCTACCGCACCGACCGGCTGATGCTGGGGGTGCCCAGGGATCATCCGCTGGCACGGCGCAAGGCCGTGCGCTTCGCCGACGCGCTGGCCTATCCCTTCGTCGGCCCCCATGCCGAAAGCTCGCTGTCGGCGCTGATGCAGCAGGGCGCCCAGGCCTGCGGCCGCGCGCTGCAGCAGCGCGTCCAGGTCAGCAGCTTCGATGCCATGTGCCGGCTGGTGGAGACGCGGCTGGGCATCACGCTGCTGCCAGCCGGCGTGCTGGCGCCCCATGTCGCGGCCGGGCGCCTGCAGGGCGTCGATCTGAAAGAGGCCTGGGCCGAGCGGCACATGGCCATCGTGGTCCGCGACACGCAGGCGCTCAGCCACATCACCCGCGCGCTCATCGCGCACCTGCAGCAGGCTGCGGGCAGCAGCCGCGGCTGACCTCGCTCCAACTCCAGTTCAGCACGCAGACGGGTCCGCTGGGTCGAGTCCTTCGACCGGTGGCCGCCTACTCCATCTCTGTTGCCAGCAGATGAATATGCTGGTGTAAGCACCGATTGACGCGAGGGAATTTGTCTCGGCCGGGTTGATGCAATAGTTACACTCGTTAACCCTGATCAAAAACATCCTCTCGGAGGCCGTTGCATGCGTACCAAGTCAATGAAGCTGGGCACCAAGCTTGGCCTGGCGTTCGCGGTTCTTGTGCTGTTGACCCTGAGCGTGGGCGGCTTTGCGCTGAGCCGGCTTTCCAGCGTGAACGAGCGCATGCAGGAGCTGGCGGACGACAAGCTGCCGAGCATCAAGGCGCTCGGTGAGCTGCGCGCAACGGCCAACCAGTTGCGCCGGCAGGAGTCCGATCACGTGATCTCCTCGGAAGCCGCGGAGCGCAGCGCGGTCGAGGCACGGATCAACGAGGGCAAGGCCGCCTTCCAGGACAAGCAGAAGGCTTACGAGGCCCTGCTCTCCTCGCCCGAGGAGCGTGCCGGCTACGAAGAGTTCAAGAAGCGGCGCGACGCTTATCTGGCGCTGCATGAGCAGCTCATTGCTCTCTCGCGCGCCGGCGAGGAACGCATGGAGGACACCAAGGCGCTGTACCGTGGCGCCTCGCGGAGCGCCTTCAACGCCATGGCCGACGAGATCGGCAAGCTAGTGGACATCAACGACAGGGCCTCCGAGGCCTCCGCGGCGGCTGCGCGCGCAACGTATCACTCGGCGCTCTGGTGGACGACCGCGCTCGTGGCCGCCGCGGTGGTGCTGGCCGCGGCACTGGGCACCCTGATCGTGCGCAGCGTGCTGCGCCAGCTCGGCGGCGAGCCGGCCGAGGCCGCGGCGCTGGCGCAGCGCGTCGCCGACGGCGACCTCAGCGTGCCGATCGAACTGCGTACCGGCGACCGCGACAGCCTGTTGGCCGCGCTCAAGCGCATGCAGGAAAGCCTGGCCATCATCGTCGCCACCGTGCGCGCCAATGCGGAAGGCGTGGCCGCGGCCTCGGCCCAGATTTCGCAGGGCAACAACGATCTGTCGAGCCGCACCGAGGAGCAGGCCTCGGCGCTGGAGCAGACCGCGGCCTCGATGGAGCAGCTGGCGGCCACGGTCAAGCAGAATGCCGACAACGCGGTGCAGGGCAACCAGCTGGCGGCGAGCGCTTCCCAGGTCGCGGTGCAGGGCGGCGAGGTGGTGAGCCAGGTCGTGGACACCATGCAGGAGATCAACGCCAGCTCGCGCAAGATCGCCGAGATCATCAGCGTGATCGACGCCATCGCGTTCCAGACCAACATCCTGGCGCTCAATGCGGCCGTCGAGGCAGCCCGGGCGGGTGAACAGGGGCGGGGCTTCGCCGTGGTGGCCGGCGAGGTGCGCAACCTGGCGCAGCGCAGCGCACAGGCGGCCAAGGAGATCAAGGAGCTCATCCAGACCAGCGTCGAGCGCGTGGAGCAGGGCACCGAGCTGGTGGATCGCGCCGGGGCGACGATGAACGAGGTGGTCGCCTCCATTCGCCGGGTGACGAACCTCATGAGCGACATCAGCGCGGCCAGCAGGGAGCAGAGCTCGGGTGTGGCGCAGGTCGGCGAGGCCGTTTTCGAGATGGACAAGGCCACGCAACAGAATGCCGCGCTGGTCGAGGAAAGCGCCGCGGCGGCGCAAAGCCTGAAGCTGCAGGCCGATCAGCTGGTGAATACCGTGGCGGTGTTCAAGCTGGCCCAGGCCGGTGCCGCCGCAACCGTAGCGCCCGGGCCTGCGGCCTCGGGCGGCACGGAGCGTGCGGACCCCGGCCGCGCGGACAACGTGATGCGGCTCGACTTCCGGCGCGGGGCGGCCCAGCCCACGCCCGGCAAGGCGGCGGCGAACGCGGACGCCGAGGAGTGGGCAACGCTCTGAACCGCACGGCCTGACCAGCCCGGTGCAGCGGCCGGGCCGCTGGCGACTACGATGGCGGTCCTGTCGTTCAATCGCCTCTCGATGTCTATGCGAGTCTTCCTGGCTTTGGTTTTTGCGCTGTCTTCCCTGTATGGCTGTGCCGTGTACACGCCTGCGGGCTCCGTGGTGGTCGATCCGGCGGACCGGCCCAGCGGCGGAGGCGGCAATTTCTGCCCGCCTGGTCAAGCCAAGAAGGGCCGCTGCTGACGCCGGTCTTCGTTCAGGCGCTTGCCCGGCATCGGCCTGCTCGGACCTGACCAGGCACTTTCACCGGCAAGCACGAACTGGAATCAGCCGGCCACGAGCCGCCGCCTGGTTGTGGCGGCAACATCCTTCAGCCAGGGATGCCGGGCCCAGTGGTGCTGCGCGAACTCTTCGATCTGCGCGCGCTGCGTCAGTGTCAGGCCGATGACGTCCAGCCCTTCCATGAGCATGCGGCGATGCCGCGCCGACAAGGTGAAGCGCGCCTCGACACGGGCACTGCGCACCGTCATGGTCTCCAGGTCGATGCGCACGGTGTTGCGTGCCGGATCGTCCGCGTCCGCCATGAGCGCGGCAATCTCCTGCGGCGTGAGCATGGCCAGCAGCAGCCCGTTGTTCATGGCGTTGGAATAGAAGATCTCGCCGAAGCTCGGCGCGATCACGGCCCGGATGCCGTACTGCTGCAGGCCCCACACGGCGTGCTCGCGGCTGGAGCCGCAGCCAAAGTTGGCCCCGGCTATCAGGATGCTGGTGCCGGCGTATTCCGGCCGGTTGAGCACGAAGCCGGGGCGCTGGTGGTCTGCTGCATCGAAGCGCAGGTCGTGGAGCACGCCCGGCACCAGTCCCGACTTGTCGATGCCGCGCAGGAACTGCTTGGGCATGATCTGGTCGGTGTCGAGGTTTTCGATGCGCAGGGCCGCGGCACGGCCTTCGATCAGGTGCTGGTCAGCCATGGATGCGCTCCAGTTTGCGAACGTCGGTGATGGCGCCGGTGACGGCCGCCGCGGCGGCCATGGCGGGGCTCATCAGGTGCGTGATGGCGCCGCGGCCCTGGCGCCCTTCGAAATTGCGGTTGGTGGTCGAGGCGCAGCGCACGCCCGCATCGAGCACGTCGTCGTTCATCGCCAGGCACATGGAGCAGCCGGGGTTGCGCCACTCGAAGCCGGCGCCGATCAGCAGCGCCGCAATGCCCTCGGCCTCGGCCTGCTCCTTCACGGCGCCCGAGCCCGGCACGACCATCGCCCGCACGCCCGGCGCCACGCTGCGGCCGCGCACGACGTCGGCCACGGCACGCAGGTCCTCGATGCGCCCGTTGGTGCATGAGCCGATGAAGACATGCTGCACCGGCGTGCCCTCCAGTGGCGTGCCGGGCCGCAGCGCCACGTAGCGCAGCGCCTGTTCGGTGCTGCGGCGCAGCACCTCATCGGGCTGCGCCTGCGGGCTGGGCACGCGGCCGGACACCGGGATGACCTGGTCCGGGCTGGTGCCCCAGGTGACATGCGGCGCCACGGCGCTGGCGTCGAATTGGTGCTCGACGTCGAAGCGCGCATCCGCATCGCTGTGCAGTGTCTGCCAGTACGCCAGCGCCTGTTCGCGCATGGCGCCCGTGATGTCGCCGGCCCGCTCCAGCACGTACTCGATGGCCTTGGCGTCGGGCGCGATCAGTGCGCCGCGCGCGCCGGCCTCCACCGCCATGTTGCACAGCGTGAAGCGGGCCTCGACGGACAGGGCATCGATGGCGCTGCCGCGGAACTCCACCACGAAGCCGCGCGCGCCCTGCGCGCCGATGCGGCCAATGATCATCAGGATCAGGTCCTTGGCCGTCGCACCGAGAGGCAATTCGCCATCGATGCGAATGCGCATGGCCTGGGCCAGGCGATACACCAGCGTCTGCGTGGCCAGCACATGCTCGACCTCGGAGGTGCCGATGCCGAAGCCGAGCGCGCCCAGCGCGCCGTAGGTGGTGGTGTGGCTGTCGCCGCAGATCACCACCATGCCCGGGCGGATCATGCCGTGCTCGGGAGAGACGACGTGCTCGATGCCTTGCAGGTGGTCGTTGGTGTCGAACAGCGGGATGCCGTGGCGCTCGCAGTTGCGCTTGAGGTTGCTCGCCTGCAATGCGGAGGCCGGGTCGGCGATCACGCGCACGGTGCCTGGGTGCGTCGGGATGATGTGGCTCACCACGGCCACGTTCTGGCCCGGCACGGGCACGCCGCGGCCCTGCTCATGCAGCCCGGCAAAGGCTTGCGGGCTGGTGTACTCGTTCATCAGGTGCAGGTCGCAGAACAGCAGCACGTTCTGCTCGTCCAGGCGGGCCACGGTGTGTGACTCGACCAGCTTGTCGTAGAGGGTCTTGGCAGTCATCGGGTCGGATGAAGAAACGGCTTCGGGAATGGCGTGGGGCCGGGTCAACGGTCACTCCGCGGTGATGCCGCGCTCCTTGATGAGCTTGGCCCACTGCGGCATCTCCTTTTCGAGGCGGGCGCGGGCCTGCTCCGGCGTGGAGGGAATCGGGTCGTAGCCCTCCCGCACCATGCGCTCCTTCAGCGCGGAGGAGTTCAGTGCCTGGTTGAGCGACGCATTGAGCTTGTCGATCACGGGCTTGGGCGTGCCCGCCGGCGCAAACACCATGAACCAGGTTTCGAACGCGTAGCCGGGCAGTCCGGCCTCGGCGATGGTGGGTACGTCCGGCATCAGCGTCGAACGCCTGGAGCCGGTAACGCCCAGCGCGCGCAGCTTGCCGGACTGCACCTGCTGCTGCGCCGCGGACAGCACCGGGAAGCTCATGTCCACCTGCCCGCCGATCGTGTCGGCCAGAGCCGGGCCACCGCCCCGGTAGGGAATGTGCGTGATCGTCGCCCCGGACACGCCCTTGAACAGCTCGGCGGCCATGTGGAAGGTGCTGCCCGGGCCGGCCGAGCCGTAGGTGTGCTTGGCCGGTTGCGCCTTGAGCAGGGCCAGCAGTTCCTTCACGCTCTTGGCCGGCAGGTTGTTGTTCACCACCAGCACATGCTGGGAGCTGGCCACCATGCCGATGGGCGCCAGGTCCTTCAGCGTGTCGTAGGGCATCTTCGGAAACAGGGCCGGATTGATGGCCAGCGACACCGTCTGCAGCCCGATGGTGTAGCCGTCGGCCTTGGACTTGGCCACGGCGTCCACGCCCAGGTTGCCGCCGGCACCGGCCTTGTTCTCAATGAACATGGTGCCGCCCAGCGCCTTGGCCCATTCGTCCGAAATCAGCCGCGCGGCGATGTCGGCGCTGCCGCCGGGCGCGTAGGGCACGACCAGCTTGACGGCGCGCTCGGGGTAGGTCTGCGCCAGGGCCGGGCCGGCGGCAAGCGCGGACAGGGCGAGGGCGGCGAGGACGCGTCGGCGTTGCATGGCTTGTCTCCTGTGTGGTGGTGAAGCGATGCCCAAAATGCTATACGTGAACTAAAGCCACACAATTTCTTCTCTCGAACTTCTTTCGTGCGTCAGATTCACTAATGGATGCGTTTTCAGACCTCACTTTTTTCAGCCATGTCGTGAAGCAGGGCAGCCTGGCGGCCGCGGCGCAGGAGATGGGCGTGACGCCTTCGACCGTGAGCAAGCGCCTGGCGGCGCTGGAGCTGCGGCTGGGCGTACGGTTGCTGCATCGCACCACGCGCCGCCTCAGCCTGACGCCGGAAGGCGAGACTTACCTGGTCGAGGGCGCGCGCGTGCTGGCGGAGCTGGAGGCGCTGGAGCGCACGGTGGCGGGTAGCCGGGCGCAGCCCAAGGGCCTGCTGCGGGTCAGCGGCACCTTGGGCTTTGGCCGCCGGCATCTGGCCCCGGCGCTGTCCGCGTTCGCCAGGTGCTATGCGGAGGTCGAGGTGCAACTGCACCTGGGCGACAAGCCCGTCAATCTGGTCGAGCAGGGCTTCGACCTGCAACTGCGGTTTGGCGACCTGCCCGACGCGCGGCTCACGGCGCGGCGCTTGGCGCGCAACCGCCGCCTGCTGCTCGCCGCACCGGCATACCTGGCCCACGCCGGTGAACCGATGTCGCCGCGTGATCTTTCGCAGCACGCGTGCATCTTCATCCGCGAAGGCGACGAGACCTTCGGGACGTGGCACCTGAGCCATGGCGCCAGGCACGAGACCGTGAAGGTCCGCGGCCCGTTGAGCACCAATGACGGCGAGACCGCGCTGGGCTGGGCGCTGGATGGGCACGGCATCCTGATGCGTTCGCTGTGGGATGCGGCCGCGTACATCAGGGCCGGCAAGCTGAAACTCATCCTGCCGGACTGGAGCCTGCCGGCCGCGGACATCTATGCGGTGTTCCCGACGCGCAACCACCTCTCGGCCAAGACACGGGCCCTGGTGGACTTCCTGGTGGACTGGTTCAGGAAGCACAACGACGCCCTGGACGACGAATGGCAAGGGTGGTGACGGCGCGGCGCAGCGCAACCGCGGGCGCCACGGCTCGGCGCCGCCACTGGCCGGGCGGGACCGCGCCCGGCGCACGCGTTCCATCCGGGCGGCAGGGACTGGCACGTGCACTAAACTGTATGCACTTCAATCGCGTCGCCGCGGAGCCCGTGCCGCTGCTTTCCCCGGGAAGCGCCGCATCAGGTTGCGACCTTCGCTCCTCACAGAGCCCGCTGTGGTGAGGGGAAGGAGCCGGCGGCACGCGCTGCCGGCGCTTCCTGCGATATCCCCCATGGACGTCTCGTACCTCATCGACTGGGCCAACCTGCTGCTGCGCTGGGCCCACGTCATCACCGCCATCGCCTGGATCGGCGCCTCGTTCTACTTCGTCATGCTCGACAACAGCCTCAGTGCGCCCACGCACGGGGACCTGAAGCAAAAGGGCGTGGACGGCGAGATGTGGGCCGTGCACGGCGGCGGCTTCTACCACTCCAACAAGTACATGGTGGCGCCCAAGTGGCTGCCGCTGCCCGAGAACCTGCACTGGTCGTACTGGGAGAGCTACTCCACGTGGCTCACGGGCTTCGGGCTGTTCACGGTGCTGTACCTCTTCAACGCCGGCACCTTCCTGGTGGACAAGAGCGTGTACGACTGGTCACCGGGCGCGGCCATCGCCGCGGCGCTGGGCTTCCTGGCGGCGTTCTGGCTGATCTATGACGCGATCTGCCGCACGCTGGGGCAGAAGAAGAACGGCGACGCCATCGTCGGGGCCTGCGTGTTCGTGTTCGTCATCTTCGCCTCGTGGCTGGCGTGCCAGCTCTTCGCCGGGCGCGCGGCCTTCCTGCTGGTGGGCGCGATGCTGGCCACGACAATGAGCGCCAACGTGTTCTTCTGGATCATTCCGGGGCAGCGTACCGTGGTGGCGCAGCTGCGCGCGGGGCAGCCGGTGGACCCGATCCACGGCCAGCGCGGCAAGCAGCGCAGCGTGCACAACACCTACTTCACGCTGCCGGTGCTCATCGCGATGCTGTCCAACCACTACGGCTGGCTGTACCAGGGCACGAACAACTGGCTGGTGCTGGTGCTGCTGATGCTCGCCGGCGCGCTCATCCGCCACAGCTTCGTGTCGCGCCACAAGGCGCATGTGCTGGGCAAGCGCACGCCGTGGGAGCACGCCGTGGTGGGCACGCTGGCGCTGGCCGGCCTGGCGCTGTGGCTGGCGCCGCCGCCGCGCAGCGAAGCCACGCTGGCCGCGGCCAAGGCGCCGGTGTCCTTCGCGCAGGTGCAGGCCGTCATCGAGCAGCGCTGCACGCTCTGCCACAACGCGCAGGTGCAGAACAAGAACGTGGCGCTGCACACGCCCGAGCTCATCCGCTCGCATGCGCAGGCCGTGTACCAGCAGGCCGTGGTGCAGAAGCTCATGCCGCTGAACAACGCCACGCAGATCACCGAGGCCGAGCGCGACCTGCTGCGGCGCTGGTTCGAGGCCGGCGCGCAGGCGCAGTGAGGCACCTTGCGGCGCCGGCATGACGCAGCGGCTGCCGTCGCCGGCGCGTGATGCCCTAATGTGAAACGGCGCCCCAAGGGGCGCCGTTTTTTTGCTTCAGCCGCCGGTGAAAGCGGGCGTCAGGCCTTCCGCTCGTGCGTGCCGGTGCGCAGGGCCGGGTCGTCGCCCTGGGCCTGGCCACGGCTGAAGTCCGGCCGCATGACGTTGTGAGCACGGTCCGGCCCACGCCGCTCGGCGCCGTCCCATCCCGTGCCGTGATCCGCAGCCGTGGACGGGCTGCCGATGGACGCCTCGTTGGACGCGGCCGGCGTGCCGAGGTCCTGTTCCAGCCGGAAGGCCGCCACCGCGCGCAGCAGCCGCTGCGCCTGTTCGCGCAGGCTCTCGGCGGCGGCGGCGCTCTGCTCGACCAGGGCGGCGTTCTGCTGGGTGGCGTGGTCCATCTGCGTCATGGCGTTGCCGACCTGCGCCACGCCCTTGCTCTGCTCGACGCTGGCGCTGCTGATCTCGCCCATCAGGTCGGTGACGCGCTTGATGGCGGCCACGACCTCTTCCATGGTGCGGCCGGCCTGGTCGGCCAGGCCCGAGCCATGGTCCACGCGGTCCACGCTGTCGGTGATCAGCGACTTGATCTCCTTGGCCGCGGTGGCGCTGCGCTGGGCCAGGCTGCGCACCTCGCCGGCCACCACCGCGAAGCCGCGGCCGTGCTCGCCGGCGCGCGCGGCCTCCACGGCGGCGTTGAGCGCCAGGATGTTGGTCTGGAAGGCGATGCTGTCGATGACGCCGATGATGTCGGCGATCTTGTGCGAGCTCTCCTTGATGCCGCGCATGGTGTCCACCACCTGCGCCACCACCGTGCCGCCCTTGATGGCGACGTCGGAGGCGCCCTGCGCGAGCTGGTTGGCCTGGCTGGCGTTGTCGGCGTTGTGCTTGACGGTGCTGCCCAGCTCTTCCATGGCCGAGGCCGTCTGCTCCAGCGAGGAGGCCTGCTGCTCGGTGCGCTGGCTCAGGTCCTGGTTGCCCTGCGCGATCTGCGCGCTGGCGCTGGCCACGCCCTCGGCGTTGTTGCGCACGTTGCCCACCGTGGCGGTGAGCTGGACCTGCATGTTGCTCAGCGCGCTGAGCAGTTGCGCCGTCTCGTCACGGCCCTCGGCGCGCACGTCCACCGTCAGGTCGCCGCCGGCCACATGCTGCGCGATCTCGCAGGCCCGGCGCAGCGGCCGCGTGATGGAGCGCGTGATCAGCCAGCCCAGCAGCGCCGACAGCGCCAGCATCGCCAGCGTGGAGCCGATGAGCATGTTGCGCGCGGCCACGTAGCTGGCCGTGGCCTCGTCGAAGCTCTTCCAGTTCGCGGCGTCCTGCAGCCGCATGGTTTCCTCGATCAGCGCCTGCCATTGCAGCGTCTTGGGCCGCGCCTCCTGCTGCAGCAGCGCGATCGCCTCGTCGCCCTGGTCGGCCAGCACCAGCTCGAAGACGCGGTTGTTGATGGGCCGCACGGCGTCGCGCACCTCGTCGAGCCGCTTGAGCAGCGCCTTGAACTCGTCGCTGCTGGGCAGGTCGTCCAGCGCCGTGCGCGAGATGTCGTAGATCTGCCGGATGTCGGTGAGCTCCTGCTTGAGCTTTTCCTTCTCGGCGCCGTCCTTGAGCAGCACCAGGGTGGGCAGGATGCGGTTGGCGTTGTGCAGCACGTCGTTCATGGTGCGGCTGTAGGCCGCCGCGACGTTGTTCTCCTTGACAACGACCTCCATGTTGCGCTCGATCTCCGAGAGCTTGTACAAGGCCAGCCCGGACGAGGCCACGGTCATGAGCGTGACCAGGCAGAACGACGTGCCCAGGCGTTGTCCAATCTTGAAGTCGGCGAGTCTCATTGCTTCTTGTCCTCTTGTCGTCCACCCCGGCGCCAGCGCCGGCCCGATGCTTGTCACGTGGTGGAGCACTGCGGCTTGCGGGGTCAATGTGCCCGAAGCCGCTGGGACTTGATCTGTGCCAAGTCAAGCCTTTTCCCCAGCAATTTCGGCCATTGGCTGGGCGGATTGCACGCTTGGCTGTCCGGAGCCCGGCTCAGGGCCGGCCGAACACCTTCTGCAGCAGGGCGCTGCCGGTGCCCAGCGGGTCCTTGCGGATCTTGCGTTCTTCCTCGCCGATCATGAAATACAGGCCGTCCACCGCCTTGGCCGTGACGTGGCGCTCCAGGTTGGCGTCCTCCGCCTTCACCAGCCCCATGGCGCCGGCCCGGCCCACGAGCTCGTTGTAGCGCTGCGCCAGCGCCACCTTCTCCGTCGCCCGGGTGACGATGGGCAGGAAGCGTTGCGTCAGGGGCTGGCGGGTCCTGGCGGCGAAGAACTCGGTCACGGAGGTGTCGCCGCCGCGCACGATGCCCAGCGCGTCGTCCACCGACATCGACTTCACGGCATCGAGCAGCAGCGTGCGCGCTTCGGGCACGGCCGCCTCGGCGGCGCGGTTCATGGCCGTGACCAGCTCGTCCACCTGGCGCTGCTGGCCCATGAGCTTGAGCACCCCGGCGGCCTGATCCAGCGCCGGTGGCAGCGGGATGCGCACCTTGGGGTTGCCCAGGAAACCATCGGGGCGGCCCAGCAGGTCCACCGCGCTGGCCGCGCCGCGTTCCAGCGCGGTGCGCATGCCGGCCGCGGCGTCGGTGGAGGTGAGAGCCTGTGCGGGCCGCAGCAGCGCCGGGCCCAGCAGCAGGGCGGCCGGGATGCCGCGCATGAGTGCGCGTCGTTGCATGGAGGTCTCCTGAAAAGTGAATGAGTGGACGGCACGCAGGGCCTCCCGCGCTGAGCGCCGCCGTCGCTGGACAGCCTTTGAGCATAGCCAAGCGCGCCGCCCCGGCCGACAGGGTGATCCGGCCCGGCCCGCGCGGTGTCACGAATCCGCGTCGGCATGTCGGATTTGTGCGGACCGGCTTTGCTGCAGCGCGCAAACTGCGCGCGGGCGGTGCGTGCGGTCGTGTAGCGCTTGCGGCGTGGCGGCACGCGCCTGATGTCCGGTGTGGCCAGGACCCGACATGCTGAACTCCACCACGCTCATTGCGGCAGGCATCGCACCCCGGGTCGCCGAGGCCTTTGCCGGGCCGCTGGCCCAAGCCTGCGAGCGTTTCGAGATCCACACGCCGGCGCGCGTGGCGGCTTTCGTCTCGCAGTGCGCCTTCGAGAGCCGCGGCTTCGTGGTGCTGGAGGAGCGCATGCTGCACCGCACGCCCGAGCGCATCTGCGCGACCTGGCCTTTGCGCGTGCCCGACCTCGGCACCGCCGAGGCGCTGGTGGGCGCGCCCCAGGCCCTGGCCAACACCGTCCACGCCGGTTGCCATGGCAACGGTGACGCCGCCAGTGGCGACGGCTGGCGCTACCGTGGCCGCGGCCTGATCCGGCTGCTGGGCCGCGCCACCTACTGCGCCGCCGGCACGGCGCTGCAGCGCCCTTACGAGGAGCAGCCCGACCTGGTGGCGCGGCCGGCCGACGCGTGCTGGGCGGCGGCCTGGCTCTGGCACAGCCGCGGGCTCAACGAGCTGGCCGACCGGCTACAGTTCGACGCCATCACCCGCTTCCTGCTGCACGAGCCGGTGTCGCCGATGAGCGGCCTGTACGAGCGCCGGGCGCTGTACCGCGGCGCGTTGGCGGCGCTGGAGGACATGCGCTGCTGAGCACGGCGGCCCGGGCCGGCGCGCCACAGGCACGCCGGAGGCGTCAATGCGAGCGCACGCCGTAGCTGCGCTCCTGCCGTACCGAGGCGACGCCTTCGACTTCGCGCGAGGCCTCCAGCTGCCCGGCAGGCAGGTTGCAGTTGATGATCCCCAGGCGGGGATGCGGCGCCAGCT
Organism: Azohydromonas caseinilytica; assembly: GCF_012927045.1. Classification (GTDB taxonomy): domain Bacteria; phylum Pseudomonadota; class Gammaproteobacteria; order Burkholderiales; family Burkholderiaceae_C; genus Azohydromonas; species Azohydromonas caseinilytica. Next base: position 20,009 of record NZ_JABBFW010000016.1, read on the forward strand.
CCGAGGCGCCCAGCCGCTCCAGCTGCTGGACGATGGCGCCGAAGCGGCCCGCGTCCTTGGGCTCGATGCGGATCGTGACGGCAAGCTGGTCTGACGGCTCGGAGCCCATGGCGTGTTCCTCGGTACGACGCGGCCAGTCTAGCGTCGAGGGGCCTGCAGCAGGCCTTTGCCCACGTCCCGCGCGGGATGGCGCAGGGGCCGCACCAGCTGCAGCAACCTGGCCCACAGCGCCCAGCCGCGGAAGGTGGGATTGGATTGCGCGATCAGCGCGGCCACGCCGGCGACATGGGGCGTGGCCATGCTGGTGCCGTCCCAGCGCGCATGGCCGCCGCCGGGCACGCTGGACAGAACGTCCACGCCGGGCGCGGCCAGATCCACCTCCTGCTCGGGGTTGATGCCGCCGCAGGAAAAGGGCGCTGGCCGGTACCTGCTGTCCACGGCACCGACGGCCAGGATGGTGGATGCGTTCGCCGGCGAGCCCACCGGGTTGATGCGGCCCGGGCGCTCGCTCTCGTTGCCCGCCGCGGCGACCACCAGCGTGCCGGCATCGAGGCAGACCTGCCCGATCTGCTCGTAGTCGTCGTTGGGCTGGTCACCGACGCTGGTGGCCGCGCCCAACGACATGGAGATGATCTGGCAGCCCTGCTCCAGCGCCCAATCCATGCCGGCGATGACGGAGCGGTCGGTGCCGAAGCCGTCATCGCCCAGCACCTTGCCGGCATAGATCTCGGCTTCATAGGCCACGCCGTAGCGCGGCACGCCGCTGGGCCGCAGCGGACCGCACGCGGTGCCGATGCAATGGGTGCCATGGCCGTGCACGTCGTCCTCGGAGCTGTGGCTGGCGAAGAGCTTCTTGGTCACGGCCCGGCCCAGGAAGTCGGGGTGCTGGTCGTCGAAGCCCGTGTCCAGGACGGCGACCTTGATGCCCGCGCCGCTGAGCGAGCTGGGTAGCGCCTTGATCGCCTGCAGGCCCCAGGTGACGCTGTTCTCGCTGAAGCGCTCCACCGAGGGCCCGGCCTCGGCGGTGTCGGCGCTGTCGCCGGCCAGCAGCCGTTCCACCAAGTGGTCCACGGCGTCGCGGTAGCCGCGCAGGTAATCGGGCAGCGCCAGAGGGCCCGCCATCGGCGCTGACAGGGCTTCGGCCTGGAGCCCGGACGCCGGGGAGGCCATGCCCAGCGGCCGGTAGCTGCGTTCGGCGCGCACGGCGCTGAGCACGCGTTCTTCCATCGACTTCTGCAGCACGGGCTTGAGCCGCTCGCTGTCGCCCCGGACGATGGCGATGCCGAAGCGTTCGAAGTACTGCACGTCGGCGCCGCCGAAGTCATTGGGCACGGCCAGGCTGTCTTTGAAGTCTCGCGACGAGGCAACGCGGAAGCCGCCGGATTCCAGCCGCCGCACACCGGTGGCGGCCGCCTGGGGCGTGAAGCGCATGACCATGCCGAGCCGGGGCTGGGCGTTCGAGGCCGGCGCCGGGGCGTCGGCGGGCGGGCTGGGAGGGATGGGGCGACGTGCCATGAAGCTCTCCTCGTGCGGAAGCGGCGTTGGAGGGGGGGGCCGGATGCCATCGGCCCGCGGCACCGGAGTACCGCGGGCGCTGCGGCTCTTGCACCCGCGCGGCGCCATGCGGCTTACGGCCGCAGGCCGGTGTCGCGGGCAGCTCACCGGGCGCTGCAGTCTCCCTTCGACCTCCGGCCCATGGAAACGGACCTTGGTCACGTTCCCACGGTGGGCACGCCCCAGCCGGCGCGGTTCAGGCCGCATGCATCCCGCCCAGGCGGGCGGCGCGGGCTTGCCCGCAGGGCGCCGGTCTCAGGATCAGGCGCCGCGCGCCGCCTGCCGCAGCACCGCGGCTGCCGCCTCTTCCAGCAGCGGGCCCTCCACGCGCACCGGCGGCTGCGCGCCGGCCAGCACTTCAGCGCAGCGCACGGGCAGCAGCTCGCCGCCCAGCAGCCCGGCCATCAGCGGGTTGGAAGCGGCGTAGACGATGCGCCGCACGCCGGCCCAGAACAGCGCGCCGGCGCACATGGCGCAGGGCTCGCCGCTGGCGAACACGGTGCCCCCGCGCAGGGCCGCGGCGCCCAGCCGGGCGGTGGCCTCGCGCACCAGCACCATCTCGGCGTGCGCGGTGCAGTCGCCTTCGGTGACCTGGCGGTTGGCGGCCTCGTGCAGCAGCTCGCCTTGGGGCGAGAGCAGCACCGCGCCGTAGGGGCGGTTGCCGGCTTGCAGCGCCGCGCGCGAGGCGGCGATGGCGCGTTGCATGGCGGTGGTGTCGTCCAGGGTCATGAATGAGATTCCTCCTTTCAGCTGCCGCGGTAGGTGGACGCGCTCCACGGCGTGCACAGCAGCGGCACGTGGTAATGCTGCCTGGTGTCGGCGATGGCGAAGCGCACCGGCACGGTCGCGTCCACGAACAGCGCCTCGGCCGGGCGCAGGCCCTGGCGCTCGTAGTACTCCGCGACGTGGAACAGCAGCTCGTACTGCCCGGGCCGGGCCGCCTCGGCCGGCAGCACCGGCTCGTCGGTGCGGCCGTCGGCATTGGTGCGCAGGGTCTTGACGAGTTCCCAGCGCCCGTCGCGCCAGGCCGAGAAGTCGATGCGCATGCCCGCGCCGGGGCGGCCGTGGTGGTTGTCGAGCACATGGGTCGAGATGCCGGCCATGGCGGACTCCTTTCAGAACAGTCTTTCCCGTTCGCCCTGAGCTTGTCGAAGGGCTCAGCCCGAACGGAACGTCGAGATGACGCAGCAGCCTCAGCTGCCGCGGTAGTACGAGTAGCCCCAGGGCGAGAACAGCACCGGCAGGTGCACGCGCTCGGCGGCGTCGCGGATCACGAAGCGCAGCGGCACCTCGGTCAGGAAGGCCGGCTGCGGCAGCTTCGCGCCCAGGCGGCTGAAATAGTCGCCCAGGTGCAGCAGCAGCTCGTAGCGCCCGGCGCGGTAGGCCTCGCCGTCGAGCAGCGGTTGCGCGGTGCGCCCGCCGGCCACCGTGTCAGCGTCCAGCAGGTGCTGCCACTCGCGCTTGGCCGTGTCGAAGCGCGACAGGGACAGCCGCAGCCCCGCGCCGGTGGCGCCGTGGAACATGTCGATGGCGTGCACCGTCAGCCGCGGCGGCGCGCCGGCCTGCGAGCGCGGCGCCGTGGCCAAGCCTGCCGGCGCCTCGGCCGCGCCGGCCAGCGCCGGCAGCGTGGCCGTACCCAGGGCCAGGCCGGTGCGCAGGAAACGGCGGCGCGCCGTGGGATCTTGATGAGCGTCCATGGCGTCTCCCGGGCTCAGTCGGCGCGGGCCAGCGCGTCCACGCGCAGCCGGGTGATGGCGGCGATCTGCGCCAGCGCCTCCTGCAGCTCGGCCTCGCTGTCGAGCCCGGTGCGGCGCTCCAGCTCGGCCAGGATCTCGGCCTTGCCGTGGCGGCGGGCCGCGATGATGAAGGGGAAGCCGTGCCGCGCCCGGTAGGCGGCGTTGAGCTGGCGCAGCCGCTTGAAATCCCCGGGGCTGAGCGCGTCCAGCCCGGCGCTGGCCTGCTCGGACACGGACTCGCCGGTCATGGTGCCGGCCTGGGCTTCCTTGCCGGCGAGCTCGGGGTGGGCGCGCAGGAAGGCCAGCTGCGTGGCGCGCGGCGCCTGCCGCACCACGGCCATCATGGCCGCGTGCAGCTCGTCCAGGTCGCGGAAGGGCCGCCCGGCCCAGGCCGCCTCCGCCACCCAGGGCGAATGCTCGAAGCTGCGGCCCAGCGCGGCGACGAAGGCGGCGCGGTCCAGGGCGTTGATCTGTTGCAGGGACATCGGGTTCATGGTGTGGGATGCGTAGGTCGCTCTTTTGCCGTTCGCCCTGAGCTCGTCGATGGGCCTGCAGGCCCACTGGACCAGAGGCTTCGACAGGCTCAGCCCGAACGGGGTGTTGGGGTTCGGATGGGCCTCAATGGGCCGGCTGCGCCTGGGGCAGGGGCGCCTGGGTGAAGCGGGGCACGAAGCGCAGGATCAGCAGCGTGGCGCACAGCTCCACGGCGGCCACGATGTACAGCCCGCTGGTGAGGCTGCCGGTGGAGGTCTTGATCAGGCCCAGCATGTAGGGCGCGCCGAAGCCCGCGAGGTTGGCGATGGAGTTGATCAGCGCCACGCCGCCGGCCGCGGCGGTGCCGGCCAGCACGCGGTTGGGCATCTGCCAGAACACGGGGATGGCGCTCATGGTGCCGACGATGGCCAGCGTCAGCGCCACCAGCGTGGGCAGCGCGCCCAGCGGCAGGAACAGCGCCACGGCCAGCAGCGAGACCGCGCCCAGCGCCGCGGCCAGCCCGCAATGCAGCCGCGCCTCCTGGTGGCGGTCGGAATGGAAGCCGTTGAGGATCATCCCGGCCGCGCCGAACAGGTACGCGACGGACATGATCCAGCCCACCGCCGCCGGGCTGGTGAAGCCCACTTCCTTGACCAGCGTCGGGCCGTAGAAGGTCAGCGAGGAGTTGGCGGCGATGATGCAGAAGAACACCAGGATCAGCAGCCAGATGCGGCCGTCCTTGAGCGAGGCCAGCAGGCTGTGCTCGCGGTGGCCCAGCGCGCGCTGGTCGCGCTCCAGGTCGGCCTGCACCAGCTCGCGTTCGCGCGGCGTGAGCCAGCGCGCATCGGCGGGCTTGTCGGTCAGGTAGAGCCAGGTCACGAGCCCGGCCAGCACGGAGGGGATGCCTTCGAGCAGGAACACCCACTGCCAGCCCTGCCACCCGTTCACGCCGTCCAGGCCGGTCATGATCGTGCCGGCCAGCGGCCCGCCCAGCACGCCGGCCAGGGCGGAGGCCGACATGAACATGCCGAAGGCCTTGGCGCGGCGGCGGTCCGGGAACCAGTAGGTCAGATACAGGATGACGCCGGGGTAGAAGCCGGCCTCGAACACGCCCAGCAGGAAGCGCAGCGCGTAGAACATCGTCGGCGTGGTGACGAACATCATGACGATGCTGGTCAGCCCCCAGCCGATGGTGATGCGCATGAGCGTCTTCTTGGCGCCGATCTTCTGCAGCAGCAGGTTGCTGGGCACCTCGAAGAAGAAGTAGCCCAGGAAGAAGATGCCCGCGCCCAGGCCGTAGACGGCCTCGCTCCACTTCAGGTCGTCGAGCATGGTGAGCTTGACGAAGCCGATGTTGACGCGGTCGATCCAGGCCAGGACCCACAGCACCATGAGGAACGGGATCAGCCGCCAGAGGATCTTGCGGTAGATGCCGTCGAGCTCGCCGGGGGCGGCGCTCGGCGGCGCGTTGGCCACGCTTGCAGTGTTCATGCGGTGTCTCCTGGGGCCGGGTCGCCGGCCGGTGTGTAAAGGCGCTTCGGACGGCGCCTTGTGAGGGTGGGCGCAGTCTGGAGGCGCCCGCCCGGCGCGGCGCACGCGCGCTGCTATAAGCGCCATTCGGAAAACCGAATAAAGGTCTCAGCGCCGATGAGCCGCGACCCCGTGGACAGCCACCTGCTGCGCGTGCTGGTGACGCTGGTGAGCGAGCGCAACGTCTCGCGCGCCGCGATCCGGCTGGGGCAGTCGCAGCCGGCGGTGAGCATCGCGCTCAAGCGGCTGCGCGAGCTGTTCGGCGACCCGCTGCTGGTGCGCGAGAAGGGCGGCATGGCGCCCACCGAGCGCGCGCTGCTGCTGCGCGACCAGGCGCGCCGCGCCCTGGGCGAGATCGACGCCATGCTGGCCGGCCCGCAGCAGTTCGACCCGGCGGCCAGCCAGCAGACCTTCCGCATCGGCTCACCCGACTTCATGGCCGCGGGCTTCCTGGGCGCGGTGGTGGCGCGCTTCTGCCGCGAGGCGCCGCGCGCGCGGCTGGTGGTGCAGCCGCTGGGGACGGAGGTGGACGTGGAGCAGGCGCTGGCGCAGGGCGAGCTGGACCTGGTGGTGGGCAACTGGCCCAGCCCGCCGCCCGCGCTGCACCTGTCGCTGCTGCTGCAGGACGAGGTGGTGTGCCTGCTCAGCCGCCACGACCCGCGCGTGACCACCGGCCTGACCCGCGAGCAGTACCTGGCCGCACGCCACCTGGTGCCGCTGCCGTACTCGGCGGCGCAGCGCGGCCTGGTGGAGACGCACCTGGCGGGCCTGCGCCTGGCGCGCGACGCGCGCGTGGTGGTGCCGTACTTCGAGCTGGCGCCGCAGCTGCTGGTGGACACCGACCTGGTGTTCACCACCGCGCGGCATTTCGCGGCGCACTACGCGGCGCTGCTGCCGCTGGCCATCGTGCCGGCGCCCTTCGACTTTCCGCCCATGCGCTTCTACCAGCTCTGGCACGAGCGCTCGCAGGGCTCGCCCGCGCACCGCTGGCTGCGCGCGCTGATGTCGGCCTCGGCGCGGCGCATGGCGCCCGACGCCGGGCCATGAAGCGACCGTCAAAACACTCCCCGATAATCACCGCATGCCTTTGTCCAGATATTCCAGGGCCGTCCAGGCCATTGTTTCTGCGGTATTTCTGCTGCAACTGTGGGGCTGCGCTTCGGTCAAACCGCCCAGCGGGCGTCTGGTCGAAACCTTCGACGCCACCGACCGTTTTGCGCGCACGGTGGCGGTGGAGCCGGCGCAGGCCTGCGAGGCGGCGCGGCAGGCGCTGCTGAGCCAGGGCTATGTGGTGAGCACGGTCCAGGAAACCGAGATGCGCGGGCGCAAGAATTTCGAGGTGCCCAGCGGCCACCATGTGGAAATGGAGATCCGGGTCGTGTGCACCGCCAATGCCCGGCCCGACGCCGAGCGGCGCAGCAACGTCTTCGTCAGCGCGGTGCAAGAGCATTACGAGCTGAAGAAGAGCAGCAATTCCGCCAGCGTGGGCGTGGGCGCGCTGGGCTCAGTGTCGCTGCCCTTTGCCGTGGGCAACGATTCCATGGTCAAGGTGGCCAGCGAAACCGTGACCGTGCCACGCTTCTACGACCGCTTCTTTGAAATCCTGGACCGTTTCCTGGAAACCCCCAGCAAACTGCCCAGCGACGAGGTTGGCCTGGGATTGATGCCCTATTCGGAATTCTGAGCGGAATTCCGGGCCGGATTCAGAGCGGGATTTCAGAGCGGCTGCGGTATTTTTTTGCCGGATAAGGCAGGCCGGAGTTTCATCCGCCGCTCACACGGTGGCCATGCTGTCGAAACCCGTGGTTTCCACCGTCTCGCCGCTGTCGAGCACCAGCGTGCGCTCGGGCCAGCGCAGCGCCGCCAGCCGGGTGTGGCCGCACGGCACCTCGCCGCGGCGCTCCAGCCAGCGCCCGCCCACCGAGTAGTCCACGCAGAACACCTTGCCGCGCGCGCCCAGCCAGGCCAAGTGCGGCACCCCCTCGAACAGGTCGGGCCCGCCGCGGCCCAGGTGCGCGCGCTGCAGCGGCGGGAAATGGCGCCAGAAATGCCCCACCACCACCGGCGTGTCCTCGGCGTAGCCATTCCACCAGGGCACGCGCTCGGTGAAGCGCCACTGGGCGTTGTGGAAGAAGGGCGCACCGGCGCGGCGCTCCAGCCCCGAGGTCAGCACGCGCAGCGGGTTGCCACGCTGGCGCACCTCGTCGCAGCGCGCCACGGCCTCCAGCATGGGCACCGGCACGGCCGGGTCACCCAGGCGGTGGCGCCAGGACGCCTTCTCGGCCCGGGCCGCGGCGCGCCAGCCCTGCGCCTGCAGCGTGGCGTCGGTGGCGTCGTCCAGCCACTCGAACAGCTCGGCGCGCGTGCCCTGGCCCTGCAGCTGCGCCAGCCGGGCCACCGCGGCCGTGTCCCAGGCGGCATGGGCCACGCGCAGGTCCGCCCGCGACAACGCCAGCGGCAGCGTCTCGAAAAAGGCCAACACCTCGGCGCGCTCGGCCTCGCTGTTGAGCGTGGCGTAGGGCACGAAGCGCAAGTCGCGGTGCGCGCCCTCGTTCCAGAACCAGTCGCTGCCCTGCTTGCGCTGGCCGCGCAGCAGGTTGAGCTCGTGATTGCCCAGCAGCACCACGGCCCGGCCGGCGCGCACCAGTGCGCGCACGCGCGCCACCACGCCGGGGCTGTCCGGGCCGCGGTCGCACAGGTCGCCCACGAACACCAGGCGGCGTCCTTGCGGGTGTGTGCCCGCGGCGTCATACCCCAGCGCGGCCAGCAGCGCGCACAGCGCCTCATGCTCGCCGTGGACATCGCCCACGATGTCGAGCGGGCCATCGGGCAGGGCGGCGTGCATGGCAAAACTCCCTCGGGAAACTGTTGTTGTCGAACACCGGATTGTCGGGGGCTTGCATGACAGCCAAGCCGCACGGCAGGGCGCAGTGGACCAGGGCCCGAGCCGCCGCGGCTTGCCGCCGGTCAGCCCGGGCTGAAACCGCGCCGGTTCCGGCCGCCCGGCCTCATTGCCTCAGGAGCCTTGCCATGACCTCCCGGATCGCTCTTCCGCTGCGCCGCCAACTCCTTGCGCGCCTGGCCGCGGGCCTGGCCGTGACGGCGCTGCCCCCCGCCGGCCGGGCCGCGGCGCGGCTGCGGCCCACACCGGCGCAGACCGAGGGGCCGTTCTACCCGGTACGGTTCGGCGAGGACACCGATGCCGACCTGCTGGCCCACGGCGCGCGCCGCTACATGGGCGCCCAGCCCTGCTGGGTCAGCGGCACGGTGACCGACACCGCCGGCATGCCGCTGGCGGGCGCGGTGGTGGAGATCTGGCAGTGCGACGGCCAGGGCCATTACCACCATCCCGGCGACGGCGACCGGGCCGATCCGGCCTTCCAGGGCTTCGGCCGCGTCCTCACCGGCGCCGATGGCGGCTACCACTTCCACACCATCCGCCCGGTGGCCTATGCGGGGCGCGCGCCGCACATCCACTTCAAGGTCAGGGCGCTCGGGCGCGAACTGCTCACCACGCAGCTCTACGTCGAGGGCGACCCGGGCAATGCGCGCGACGGCCTGTGGCGCCGGCTCTCGGCCGCGGAGCGCGAGGCCGTCACGCGGCCCTTCGTGGCCGGGCCGGACGGGCTGGCCTGCGAGTTCCCGCTCGTGGTGGAAGCCTGATCAGGGTTGTACAACAACATACACGCATGCTGTAAAACACCCGACCACAGTGCTGCACTTTCTTTTCTGGGGGCAAGGAACCTCGTTCCCTCTTCCTCACGTCCTTCGTTCCCTTTACAAGTCGGGGCCCGGCACTCGGCGCGTGAGAAGGGGGGCATTCGAAGTCGATAAGTCACAGAGTGCGACGTGTATGTTGTTATAGGCTCCGGGTGTCGCCCTTGCCGGGACGAGGAGGCCGACGGCGTACGCGGCGCATGGGCGCCGCGCCCTTCCCACACCGACCGAGAACCGAATGCACATCCGATCCGCCCAGCCCCAGGACTACGACCAGTGGCTGCCGCTGTGGCAGGGCTACCAGCGCTTCTACGCGGCCGAGCTTCCGGCTGCCGTCACCGAGCTGACCTGGGCGCGCTTCCATGACCCGAAAGAGCCGATGCACTGCGCCGTGGCCGAGAGCGAGGGCCGGCTCGTCGGCCTGGTGCACTACATCTACCCCCGCAGCTGCTGGAGCGCCGGCGACTACTGCTACCTGCAGGACCTGTTCACGCTGGAGAGCCATCGCGGCCAAGGCATCGGCCGGGCGCTGATCGAGCATGTCTACGCCCAGGCACAGGCCGCCGGCGCCTCGCGCGTGCACTGGCTGACGCAGGAAGGCAACCACCAGGCGCGCCAGCTCTACGACCGCATCGCCAGCCGCACCGGCTTCATTCAGTACCGCCACCTCTTCGAAAGCCACTGACAGGTGGCCGGCGCGGCGCGCTGAACCGGGCCGACACCGCACATTGCACCTTGTACGGGACAATCCAAACGCTGAGGGTCAGTGAGTGACGTGACTGTTCACCGTGGGAAACCAATTCGCCTCAAGCTTGGCCTGATCCAGGCCATGCCGCCATGCGCAGCAGCTGCGCCGCCGGCTCGGGCCGGTGCAGCAGGTAGCCCTGGGCGTAGTCCACGCCGATCTCGCGCAGCCGCGCCAGCACCCCGGGCCGGTCCACGAACTCGGCCACGGTGCGCACGCCGATGACGCGCGCCACCTCCTGGAAGCAGCGCACGGTGACGTCGTCCAGCGCGTCGTCCATCAGGCTGCGCACGAACTGGCCGTCGATCTTGAGCAGGTCGATGGGCAGCGACGTCAGGTAGCCGAAGGACGAGGCGCCGGCACCGAAGTCGTCCAGCGCGATGCGCAGGCCCAGCGCATGCGCCTGCGCGATGAAGCGCACCGCGTCGGCCATGTTGGTCACGGCCGCGGTTTCCGTGATCTCCAGGCACAGGCAGCGGCACAGCGCCGGCCCGGCCGCGGTCAGCGCGGCGATGGCCTCGCGGTGGAAAGCCCGGTCGCCTATCGACTGGCCCGACAGGTTGACGCTCAGCAGCTCGATGCCGCCCAGGTCGGGCTGCGCCTGCAGCAGCGCGATGGTGTGCGCCAGCACCCAGCGGTCGATGCGCGAGGCCAGATGGAAACGCTCCGCCGCGGGCAGGAAGGCGCCCGGCGCCACCAGGCTGCCATCGGGCTCGCGCAGCCGCAGCAGCACCTCGGCATGCAGCTTGGCGCCGGCGTCGTCCAGAGCCTGGATGCGCTGTGCGTGCAGCACGAAGCGGTCCTCGTCCAGCGCCTGCTCCAGCCGCGCCGCCAGCCGCATCTCGCCGTGGCGCACGCGCAGCGTCTCGTCGCTGTCGAGCCAGACATGCACCCGGTTGCGCCCGCCGTCCTTGGCGGCGTAGCAGGCGCTGTCGGCCGCCTGCATCACCGCACCCAGCGTGCGCCAGCGCTCATCCACCGGCACCAGGCCGATGCTGGCGCCGATGCGCAGCCGCTCGCCCTCGCTGACGAAGCGGAAGTCGTTCAGGCGCTGGCAGATCTGCTGCGCCAGCTGCTGCGCGTGGGCGCAGTCGCAGTGCTCCAGGATCACGGCGAACTCGTCGCCACCCAGGCGCGCCAGCGTGTCGCGCGCGCGCAGCGTCTCCCGCAGCAGCTTGGTCACCTGCTGCAGCAGCCGGTCGCCGGCGGCATGGCCGCAGCGGTCGTTGACGAGCTTGAACTGGTCCAGGTCCAGCACCAGCAGCGCGTGCTCGCTGCGTTCCTGCTGCGCGCGCTCCAGCAGCCGCTGCAGCCGCGCCTCGAACTCCTCGCGGTTGACCAGCCCGGTGAGCGCGTCGTGCGTGGCGCGGTAGCGCAGCTCGCCGGCGATGCGGCGCTGCTCCGTCACGTCGCGGAACACCAGCACCGCGCCCAGCACCGCGCCGTCCTCGCGGCGGATGGGCGCAGCCGACTCCTCCACGGCGAAGTCGCGGCCGTTTTGCGCGAGCAGCACGCCGGGCTCCACCGGGCCCTGGACCGGGTCGCCGTACAGGCAGGCGGCCACGGGGCAGGGCCGCGGCGCGCGCGTGTGCTCGCCCACCAGCCGGAACACCTCCGCCAGCGCGCGCCCCCGCGCTCGCGCCGCCGGCCAACCGGTGAGGCGCTCGGCCACCGGGTTGAGCCAGGTGACGCGCGCGGCGGCGTCGGTGGTGATGACGGCATCGCCGATGGAATCGAGCGTCACGCGCAGCCGCTCGTGCTGCTCGGCCAGCTCCGCGCCCAGGCGGCGCAGCGCCTCTTCCTGGCGCTTGCGCGCGCTGATGTCCACGTGCGTGCCGAACATCCATTCCGGCCGGCCGTCGGCGCTGCGCGTCATGACGCGGCCGCGGTCATGCACCCACACCCAGTGCCCGTCGCGGTGGCGCATGCGCAGCTCGCAGTCGTAGCTGTCGCTCTCGCCCTCGAAGTGCCGTTGCAGCAGCGCGGCCGAGCGCTCCAGGTCCTCGGGATGCGCATGCTCGAACCAGGTCCGGATCGACACCGGCGCCAGCTCCCGCAACGTGCGGCCGATGATCTCGGCCCAGCGCGCATTGAAGCGGGTTTCGCCGGTCTGGACGTTCCATTCCCAGGTGCCCGCGCCCGTGCCCTCGATGATCCAGGCCAGGCGGCGGCGCTCGTCGCTCAGCGCCTGCGCGGCGCGGACCTGCGCGCGGATGTCGCGAATGATCTTGGTGGCGCCCACCAGCCGCCCGTCCGGCGCGTGGATCGGCGCCAGGCTCACCGACACGTCGATGGGCCCGCCGTCACGGTGCAGGCGCACCGTGTCGTACTGCAGGCCCTCGGGCTGCCGCGCCAGCAGCGCCGCCGGGTCTTCCCATGCCGGCTCGCATCCGTCGGGCACCAGCCGGGCGATGGGCTGGCCGCGCATCTGCTCGGCCGTGGTCCCGAACAGCCGCGCCGCCGCCGCGTTCCAGTGCGTGACCGTGCCGTCCGGCGCCAGGGCGACGATGGCATCCACGCTGTTGTGCACCAGCGCCGCCGCGTGCCAGGCCGCCTCGCGCAGCCGGCGCTCGGCCATCAGGGCGCGGCGGCCCTCCAGCGCCCGCGCCGCGGCGGTGGCCAGTTGCGCCAGCACCTCGCGCTGCACGGCATCGAGCCGGCGCGGCTGCAAATCGGCCACGCACAGCGTGCCCACGCGCGCGCCGCTGGCCAATTGCAGCGGCACGCCGGCGTAGAAGCGCAGGTGCGGCGCGCCCGTGACCAGCGGGTTGTCGGCAAAGCGCGGGTCGCGGTGCGTGTCGTGCACCTCCAGCAGGGCCTCGCCGAGGAGGGCATGGGCACAGAAAGAGGCTTCGCGCGGCGTCTGGTCCACGCCCGGCAGGCCGACCCGGGCCTTGAACCACTGGCGCTGCGCGTCGATGAGGCTGACCAGGGCGATGGGCGTGCCGCACACCGCCGCCGCGACCCGCGCCAGCGCGTCGAACTCCTGCTCCGGGGCGGAGTCGAGCACGTCGAGCTGGAGCAGGGCGTCGAGCCGGTCGGCTTCGTCGTGGGGAAGAGGGGCGGCGGACAAAAAAGGCGGCTCTTGTCTGAAGGCGTCGCATTGTCGGGACGGCACCGCCCCGGGCCGGGCGGTGGGGCGCCGCGCCGGGCGGACGCCCGTGCAAGAAGCACGCTTTGAGCGCCCACCGGCGCCCCGGCGTCCGCCTGCGGCGTGGAACCCTCAGTTGCGCTGGTACTGCACCCGGCCGGTGAACACCGCGCCTGCGTTCATGGTGCCGACGTCGTATTGCAGCGTCGCGCCGTAATCGCCCTGCACCGGCCCGCTCTCGGCCAAGTTCCCCGGGCTGCAACTGGTGTCGAGAATCTGCGCGGTCACCTTGGCCCAGTAGGGCACGTAACCCGGCGAGCGGATGATCTGCCGCAGCGTGACGGCATGCCCCTCACGGCTGGTGTCATATCTTGAATTCCAGGCCCATACCGATTCGCGCTCGGTGGCGCCAAACCAATTGACGAAACTGCCCGAGCCCAGCGAGCCGCCGGCATCCACATCCGGGTCCACCTGCCGCCTCAATATCACGCCGTAGGCGGGGCTCTGGCCCAGCTTGGTCAGCGTCATCTCGACATTGAGGGCACGCTCGATCTCGTTCTTCCAGATCACCTGGCGCAGCCGGAACTGGCCGTCGGTGGTGTTGCGGATGATGGTGCAGGAACTGCCGGAGCAACTCGCGCTGGACGGACCAAAACCGGATTCGGTATAGCCCACGTCCCAGGCCTGGCGGGAGCCGTAGCACAGCACATAACCCTCGCTGAGCTCGCCCACGCCAATATGGTCATAACCCTGCGGCCCCTCGAAACGCAAAAGGTTGCCGTGCCTGGAAAGCCAGACGCGCGGCCGGCCGGGATAGACGTAGAACACGCCCGTGCTCTCCGGCGTGGCTTGCGTGGCGCCCAGGCTCTGCTCGCCCAGTTCCGCCTGGACCGGCAACACGGCCAGCATGCCGGCCAGGCTGGCCGCGCCGGCCGCCCAGGCGGCATGGCGCCGGACTGGTCCCCACACCCGTGACGATTCGCAATCGAATTTGGACATGGCATCTCCTCGCAATAACTCTTGCCGCATCCCTGGAATGAAGAGGGGTACTCCCGGCCATTGAATAGTCCGAACCGGCCCGATTGGCCGCCTGTGGCTTGAAACTGTCAACTCAAAGCTGCGTCGCCGCCTCAATCAAATAGTCTGAATATCTGGCCTGTCATCAGGGCGTGGCGCAGGCAAGGTTTCACCCGCCACGTCGGCAGCCGCCCTTTTGCGAGGTGGCGCCCTGCGCGGTCCGTTCTCGAAAATTGCATGCCGGCACAGGCACGGTTGGTTTTCAGACGACGGCTTGGTTTGTTTTCTTCGAGTTACCTCCTGGTATGCGATTGAGGGCTTGCAGCAGAGCCCGAAGGGAAAATCCCCGGGTGCCGAAATTATTGGAAGGGCTCCCGGCCCGCAGCCCCGGGGCAATGCCGGGGTGGGGCGGGCATGGCGGTGGGCGGCACGGGGCACGGCGCTTGCCAAGCGGGCAGGGTGTTTCACCCAGGGAATCCGAGACCATGAAAGTCCTCATCGCCGCGCTGTTTGCCGCCACGCTCGCGGGCCAGGCCCTGCCCGTGGCCGCGCAGGAAACGCCGGCCATCTCGAAGCAGGAAGCCAAGGACTTGAAAACGCAGTCCAAGGCCGAGTACGAGGCCCGCAAGGACCTGGCCGACGCCAACCACGAGCTCAACAAGGCCGACTGCGAGGTCACCGCCGATGGCAGCGCCGAGCGTGCCTGCAAGAAGGAGGCGAAGGCCGTGCAGAAGGCGCAGAAGGCCGAGGCCAAGCAGATCCACGAGGAGGACAAGACGGCCATCAAGGCGCTGTCCACACCCTGAGGGCTGGGCTGAAGGCTGTCCGGGCCGGCCTGCCGAAGGCCCGGGACGGGCAGGCAGGGCCGTGTCGGTCCGGCTGCCCCAGGAGGGCGACCCTATGCTTCCACACCGCTGTCGCCGGGTTCTGCGGCGCGCCGGCCTGCTGGCCGCCGCCGGGTCGTTGCTGGGCGCCTGCGCGCTGCACCGGGCCCCGGCGCCGTCCGGGGCGGCGCTGCCGGCCGAGCGCATCGCGGCCATCGTGGCCAGCCCGGAACGCAGCGCCGCCGACCGCGGCAACGACCTGCGCCGCAAGCCCGGGGAGATGCTGGCCTTCATCGGCGTGCGCCCGGGCATGGTGGCGCTGGACCTGAGCGCGTCCGGCGGCTACACGACCGAGCTGCTGGCGCGCGCCATCGGGCCCGGCGGCGTGGTCTACGGGCAGAGCGCGCCGCGCGCGGCGGCGCGCACGCCGCCCCCGGTGCCCGAAGGCGGCCCGCCGGCGTCCGTGCCCACCGACGGCATGCCGGCCGCGGCGCCACCGCCGCGTCCTCCCTCGCCGGTGGCGCTGGCCGAGCGGGAGCAGCGGCTGCTGGGCGCCGGCGTCGCCGCCGCGCGCATCGTGCCGGTGGTGCGCAACTTCGAGGACCCGGTGCTGCCCGAGGCGCAGGGCCGGCTCGACCTCGTCACGCTGATGTTCAACTACCACGACCTGGGCTTCCTGGGCGTGGACCGCGGCGCCATGAACCGCGCCATCTTCCGCGCCCTCAAGCCCGGCGGCTTCTACGTCATCGCCGACCACGCCGGGCGGCCGGGCACGGGCATCTCCGAGTCCGGCACGCTGCACCGCATCGAGGAGGCCTTCCTGCGCCGCGAGGTCGAGGCCGCCGGGTTCCAGCTGGTGGGACAGGGCGACTTCCTGCGCAATCCCGCCGACCCCCGCGACCGCAACATCCCGCACCCGCTGCAGCCCAAGGACCAGTTCGTGTTGAAGTTCGTCAAGCCATGAGCGCCGCCACCACCTCCCGGCGTCCGCGCACCGAGCGCGAAGTGCGCATCGATCTCGCCGCCGCCTACCGCCTGGCCGCGCTGGCCGGCTGGGACGACACCATCTACACCCACCTCTCCGCCGCCGTGCCCGGCGAGCCGGGCGTCTACCTGCTCAACGAGTTCGGGCTGGCCTTCGAGGAGGTGTGCGCCTCCAACCTGGTCAAGGTGGACCTGCACGGGCGGGTGGTGGACGGCAGCGGCCGCCGCGTCAATCCCAGCGGCTTTGCCATCCACGGCGCGGTGCATGCCGCGCGCACGGACGTGGAGTGCGTCATCCACCTGCATGCGCCCTGGGGCGTGGCGCTGGCGATGCGCCCCGAAGGGCTGCTGCCGACCTCGCAATGGGCCATGCGGCTGTACGGCCGGCTGGGCCGCCATGCCTACGAGGGCCTGGCGCTGGGCGGCGAGGAGCAGCAGCGGCTGGTGGCCCGCCTCGGCACGCTCGACGGCCTGATCCTGGAGAACCACGGCACGCTCACCGTGGGCCGCACGGTGGCCGAGGCCTTCCTGCTGATGCACCTGCTGGAGCGCGCGGCGCAAGCGCAACTGCAGGCCATGGCCGCGGGTGCCGATATCCGGGTGGCCAGCCCCGAACTGGCCGAGCGCACCTACCGCCAGTGGGTCGGCGACGGCAGCGAGTGGGACGGCGACGCCGAATGGCCGGCCCTGCTGCGCCGCGCCGAACGCCTGTCGCCGGGCTTTCGCGACTGAAACATCACAACCCCAGGAACCACACCATGCCCACCCTCCGCGTTGAACTCTTCGAAGGCCGAACCCCCCAGCAAAAGGCCGATCTGGCCCGCGAACTCACCCAGGCCTGCGTGCGCGTCCTCGGCGGCAGCCCCGACGGCGTGGACGTCGTCTTCTACGACATCGCCCGCCAGGACTGGGCCACCGGCGGCGTGCTCTGGAGCGAGCGCACGCCGGACAAGCCCGCAACGTGAAGCCGGTCCCGCGCCGGGCGCTGACAAGCGCCGTGCGGCGAGGAGCGACAAACGCGCGGCGCCGGCATGCCGGGCCGGGCGGATGAATTTGAAGTACCGGGCCGCGCTGTACGCCGAGCGCAATATCGCCACGCCGCCGCGATATTGCGTACGACCCGGGCAAAACACCGCCGGCATTCGATCCGGCACGGAGCAACCGCATTTGCGCATCCGATTGCGGCGCGTGGTCGTACTCCGCCGTGGCGCCGGTCGCCAATCAAGCTTATGTAAACCCGGCCTCGTATTTCTTATTTCAACAGTGTGAACCATTGCCGGCCGCGCATTGCGGCGCCCAAGCTCACGGACGCTTTTCGGGCAGGCCCGGCATGGCGACAAATCCCGCCATATTCGTCCCCAATTTGCACCCACCGCGGCGGCCATTCAAATGGCCCTACCACCGGCATAACCCCGGCAATGGCCGGGATGAAGTTCCGCGGCGGGTGCCCCCATATTGCGGGAGCGGCTAGGTGAAATTTCCGCTGGCGTGGCCGGCCCACAGGTTTGACAGTGGGCGGCAGGACGAGCGATTCGGTCCCGCGCCGTGCGCGACGGCGTCGTCCAAACCGGCCCACGAGGCTGGTCTGTCGTGGAAGGAATGGACATGCTGCTCTCCAGCCGGAAACTGCACCAGAAGCATCCGATCGCCATGGCCCTCATCGGCCTGGGCCTGAACCTGATCGGCATCCTGCTGCTGGCCGAATCGAACCTCCCGGGCCGGAATTTCTTCGTGATGCTGGGCGTGCTGGGGCTGGCAATGAATGCTTTCGCGCTGGTCGTGCACCTGTGCGCGCGCTCCGACCGGCGCTGAGCGCGGCCCGCGGGCCGGCGCGGGCTCAGCCCAGGCGCAGCGACTTCTCGAAGCGGACCGCGTCGATCTCGCCGCCGTAGTAGCCGGCGGCCCGGCCGGTGGCCTCGAAGCCCAGGCGGCGGTAGAACAGCAGCGCGCCCGGGTTGTCGGCCCGCGCTTCGAGGCGCACCTTCTCCAGCCCGGCAATGCGCGCGGGCTGCTCCAGCCAAGCCACCAGGCGCGAGCCCACGCGCCGCTGCCGGTACGGCGGCGCCACCGCCAGCAGCGCCAGGTGCGCGTGCAGATCGCCGTATTCCATGATCCCGAAACCCGTGAGGGTGCGTCCGTCGTGGGCCACGACCACGTTGACGGCCGGATCGGCCATCGCGCGCAGCACGCGCTCGCGCCGCCAGCTCCAGTCCAGCCCGTCTTCGATGAACTCGCGCGACATGCGCGCGATGCCGGCAGCGTCATCCGGCAAGGCGAGCCGGATCGCGGGAACGATGAACATGTCAACCACACCACTCACGGCCAAAGGGCCGCTCGCCAGCATCGCGCCGCCGCCGCGCCTCCAATGCGGCGCGGCCGAGTCACCCGGGCCGCAACAGGGCTTTGCCCGCCGCACGGAATCGCTTCGCCGTGAAGGACGGGGTGGCCTCGCTCAGCGCGGCAGCCGTTTCTCGTAGTCGGTGAGGCGGGTCAGCAGCTCCGCGCGCGCGGGCAGCTCGCCGGTGGGTGTGAAGTGGTCCACCACCGCCGGCAGCAGCACCGCCAGGCCGTGGCGCGCCTCCTCCTCGCCCACGCCGGCGTGCGCGGCGATGGCCGCCAGCTCCTGCGCGCCGAGCACCTCGGCCACGATCTCCGGCGCCAGCGCCTCGTTGGCGCCGCGGCGCACCCAGGAGCTGGCGAGCGGACCATGGCCGTGGCGCGAGAAGCGCGCCAGCAGGCCCGCCAGCCCGCCCAGGTCACCGAGCGCCGGCGCCGCCACCGGGGCCTGCACCGCGCCCGGCGGCACGACGGCCGCCGCCCCGGGGCCGCGCCGGTCCGCCAGCAGGCCCAGCACCACCGGCAGCAGCCGCCTCAGCACCGCTTCCGGCACCGCGGCGACCTGCGGGTCCTTTGCCGCATCGCCCACGCCACCGCCCAGCAACTGATCAAGCAAGCCCATGACGCCCTCCTCGCGGGTGCAGCAAATTCCCGGGCACGGCAAGCGCCGTACGCGGCTGCCGCGCTCGATGCCTGGAACCCGTCCCGGGCCGGTCCGCCACACTCCGGGAAAGATCCAGGGCGCTGCCCATGCCTCGCGTGCTCACGTGCGGGCCGACGGCGATTGCCACCCCCGCGGTGCGGAATCTCACCCGAGGCGACACTGCCCCGGCGGCAAAGCGGCGGCGGCACGGAACTGTTACCGCTGGTGCCGACTCCTCTTGCCTGGCGGCGGCCTGCCGTCACCTGCGGTGCCGGGGCCGCCGTTCGAGCCCTCATGGAGCAGTTCAGACATGTGGAAGCGATTGACCGTGTTGTGGAGCCTGGTGCGCGGCGACGCGCGGCGGCTGTGGTTCGCGCTGCGCCATCCCGGGTCGCCGGGCTGGCTGAAATGGGGCACGGCGCTGATCGCGCTGTACCTGTTGTCGCCGGTGGACCTGCTGCCCGACACGCTGCCCATCATCGGCGTGGTGGACGACCTGGTGCTGGTGCCGCTGGCGATCCGCTTCCTGCTCAATCGCCTGCCGCCCGACATCGCCCGCGCCGCCGAGCAGCGCTCCGGCGCGCGCTCATAGCGCCGTGGCGGACGCTGGCCCGAGCCGCCCCGCCAGGGGCCTTGCCCAGCCCGGGAGCCGCACATGGCCGATCTGAAAAAAGGCGACGAGGTCGAATGGAACACGCCGCAGGGCCCCACGCGCGGCACGGTGACGCGCAGGCTCACCGGCGAGGCCCAGGCCGGCGGCCACACCGTCAAGGCCTCCAGGGATGAGCCGCAATACGAGGTCCGGAGCTCCAAGACCGGCAAGAAGGCCATCCACAAGGCCGGGGCGCTGAAGAAGGTCTGAGGGCGCGCACGCCGCACAAGTCGGGCTGGCCCGGGCGCCACCCCGTCCCCCGTCCCCCGTCCCCCGTCCCCCGTCCCCCGTCCCCGGCCGGGAGCATGTCCGCGCCCGGTGTCCGGGCCCGCCCGGCCTTGCAGCGACGCGGCGCCGCGACAGGAGGAGCAGCGCAGGCTCTTACACTTTGTTAATTAATCCGCTCCCCCTCCGCGGCCCATGTCCTTTGTCACGCCAGCCCAGCGCTTCGCACCTCCCCCCGGGGCCCCGGCGGTTTCGGACGGTCCGCCCTCCGCGCCGGCGCAGGAGCTGCTGCCGCCGCTGTCGAGGCTGCCGTATGCGCTGTTCATGCTCACCATCGTCGTGCTGGTGGGGCTGCTGGTGGCCATGGCGCTGTGGCACGACAAGCAGCAGTACCGCGCGCGGGCGCTGGTGGCCACGCAGAACCTGGCCGAGCTGCTGGAGCGCCAGCTCAGCGCCGTGTTCGACCGCACCGACGTCGTGCTGCGCTCGGTGGCCGCGCACTACACCGCCCAGGCCGCGCAGGGCCCGGTGAACACCGAGCGCTTCGAGCAGTTCCTGGCCGACCAGCAGGCGCTGCTGCCCGAGCTCGCCAGCCTGCGCGTGACCGGCGCCGACGGCATCGTGCGCTTCGGCGAGGCCGTGACGCGGCGCACGCCGCTGAGCCTGGCCGAGCGCGAGCAGTTCCAGCTCGCGCGCCACCATGACGCCGCCGCCCCGGTCGTGTTCGGGCCGGTGTACGCGCGCGCCTCGCAGCAGTGGGTGATCGTGCTGGCGCGGCGCCTGGCCGGGCCCGACGGCAGCTTCGCCGGCGTGGTCTACGCCAGCCTGCCCACCACGGCCTTCAGCAAGACCATGTCCATCGCGCTGGGCCCGCGCGGCGCGGCGACGCTGCGCAGCACCGACCTGTCGCTGGTGCACCGCGAGCCGCCGTCGCGCGACGCCGTGGGCACGCGCAACATCTCGCCGCAGGCGCTCAACGGGCTGCAGGCCGACCCCGAGGCCGGCACCTACCTCACCACCACGCCCGTGGACGACGTCGAGCGCAGCGTGGCCTACCGGCGGCTGCAGAAGTACCCGTTCTACGCCTTCGTCGGCCTGGCCACCGCGGACTACCTGTCGGACTGGCAAGGCAACGCGCTGACCATCTCGGGGCTGGGGCTGCTGGTGGTGCTGACCACCGGGGTGGCCACGGCGCTGATCCAGCGCGCGGTGCGGCGCCAGCGCCTGGCCACGGCCGAGCGCGAGCGCGCCGGCATGGCGGTGCAGGCGCTGCTGGAGGAGCGCACCCGGCTCAATGCCGAGCTGGCGCTGCGCGTGCGCGAGGCCGAGGCCGCCAACCAGGCCAAGGGCCGCTTCCTGGCCAACATGAGCCACGAGATCCGCACGCCCATGCACGCGGTGCTGGGCCTGGCCTACCTGCTGGAGAAGACCGAGCTGCCCGGCGAGGCGCGCGAGCTCGTGCGCAAGGTGCACCACGCCGGCCGCTCGCTGCTGGCGATCATCAACGACATCCTGGACTACTCGAAGGTCGAGGCCGGCCGCCTGGAGCTGGAGGAGACGCCGCTGCGCCTGGGCGAGCTGTTCGACGGCCTGGCCACGGTGATGAGCACCACCGCGGGCGCCAAGGACATCGAGCTGGTGATCCACCCGCCCCCGCCGGGCCTGGACGGGTTGCGCGGCGACGCGCTGCGGCTGGAACAGATCCTGGTCAACCTGGTGGGCAACGCCATCAAGTTCACCGAGCGCGGGCAGGTGGAGGTGCAGGTGGACGTCGAGGCCGAGGACGCGCCGCGGGTGATGCTGCGCTTCACGGTGCGCGACACCGGCATCGGGCTGACCCCGGCGCAGCAGGAGGCGGTGTTCGCGCCCTTCACCCAGGCCGATGCCTCGACCACGCGGCGCTACGGCGGCACCGGGCTGGGCCTGGCCATCTGCCGCCGCCTGGTGAACCTGATGGGCGGCTGCATGGGTGTGAGCAGCCAGAGCGGCGCGGGCAGCGAGTTCTGGTTCACCGTGGCCCTGGCACGGGACGCGGCGGCCGCGCCCCCGCCGGCGGCCGATGCCGGCCTGCACCTGTTGCTGGCCGCCGGCCACCCGGCCACGCGCGAGGCGCTGCTGCGGGGTGCGGCGCTGCTGGGCTGGAGCGCGCGCGCGCTGCGCCACGACCTGCCGGCCGAACAGGTGCTGGCGGGCACGCGCGCCGACGTGGTGCTGCTCGACGCGCAGTGTCCCGACATGGACCTGGTGGCCGCGGCCCGCGTCCTGCGCCGCAGGGGCACGGCCCCGGCGCCCGTGGTGGTGGCGCTGACCCGCGCCAGCGCCGTTTCCACCACGCGCCAGCTGCTCCATGCCGGCGGCGCCGGCGCCCTGGCCGACGCGGTGCTGACCAAGCCGGTGACGCCGGCCATGCTGCAGGCCGCCGTGCGCCGCGCGCGGCAGCGGCCCGGCGCGGCGGCGGCAACGACGGCGAAGGCGAAGACGAAGGCGACGGTACCGGCGGCCGGCGCGCCGCTGCAGGGGCTGCGCCTGCTGGTGGTGGACGACAGCGACATCAACCGCGAGGTGGCGCAGCGCATCTTCAGCCGCGAGGGCGCGCAGGTTGCGCTGGCCGAGGACGGGCCACACGCGCTGCAGTGGCTGCAGGCCCATGCCGATGCCGTGGACCTGGTGCTGATGGACGTGCAGATGCCCGGCATGGACGGCTACGAGACGCTGCGCCAGATCCGCAGCCATGCCGCCCTGGCCCGGCTGCCGGTGGTGGCGCTGACCGCCGGCGCCATGCCCGACGAGCGCGACGCTGCCACCGTTGCCGGCATGGACGGCTTCATCCCCAAGCCTTTCGACATCCCCGCCTCCCTGGCGCTGATCCGCCGGCTCGCGCGCCGCACCGAGGAGCCCGGCACGGACGCCGACGCGGCCTGCGGGGCGGACGACGTGCCCGGGGACACGGCCATCGCCACGTCGGCCCCGGCCGTGGTCCGGACCACTGGCGCTGCCTCACCGGCAGCGGCCGATGCGCAGAGCGCCGACGCCATCGTCGACTGGCCCGGCGTGTCGGTGCGCCAGGGGCTGGCGGCCTGGGGTGACCTGGGGCTGTACCGGCACTGCCTGCGCCTGTTCGCCCAGGAGTACGCCGACAGCGCGCACGCCATGGCCACGGCCGACCCCACCGCCGCCGGGGCGCTGGCGCACAAGCTCAAGGGCGCCGCCGCCAGCCTGGCGCTGACCGAGGTGCAGGCCCGCGCCGACGCGGTCGAGCGGCGCTGCGGCACGCCCGAGATGCGCGTGTGCATCGGGGCGCTGCAGGTGGCGCTGGAGGAGGCGCTGGGCTCGATCCGGCGCTACGCGGCAGAGGAGTGAGGGAGCCGCCTCACTCCCCCGGATACCAGGCCCGCAGCTGCGCTGCCACGGCCGGGAAGCGCAGGTTGTCCACGGCGCGGGCCATGTCCATCACCGCCTCGGGGCCATGGCGCGCGGCCAGTGCCCCGCGCAGGGTTTCGAAGGCGTTGAGCGCGCTCAGGTCGCCCTCGTCCAGCGCCGTCACCAGCTCGCGCACGGCCTGCGGGCTGATCTCGGCGGTGGCGCCCTCCGCCGGCACCTCGCGCGGCGGCAGGGGCGGCAGGCCGCCGAGCAGCACGCGCAGCGCCGCCTCCAGCGCCTGCAGCCCCGGCCCGGCTTGCGCCGCGGCGCCCTCGCGCAGCAGGTTTTCCAGCTCGCCGGCGCGGCGCGCCACCTCCTCGGCCGCCAGGTTGCCGGCAATGCCGCGCAGCTTGTGCAGCCGGGCCGCGGCCGCCTTGGCCTCGCCGCGCGCCAGGTCGGCACGGCAGGCCTCCACCACGGCGCCGAAATCCTCGCGCAGGCCGTGCAGCAGGCGCAGGAACAGCGCCTTGTCGCCCAGCATGCGCCGCGCGGCGCGCGCGGTGTCGATGCCCGGCACCACCGGGAAACCCGTGTCCTGGCCCGTGGCCGGGGCCGGTACGGGCGCCACCGGCTCCGGCCGGGCCGGGCCGCCGGTGCAGCGCAGCAGCACGGCCACCAGGGTGTCGAGCTCGAAAGGCTTGACCAGGAAGTCGTCCATGCCCACCGCCATGGCCTGCTCGCGCTGGCTGGGCAGCACGGCCGCGGTCAGCGCGATCACGGGCAGTGTCCCCAGGGCCGGGTCGGTGCGGATGCAGGCCGTGGCCTGCAGCCCGTCCATGTGCGGCATCTGCAGGTCCATCAGCACGGCGTCGAAATCGCGCGGCCGCGCGCGCAGCTGCTCCAGCGCCTGCAGCCCGTCGGCGGCGGTGACGACCTCGGCGCGCTCGTGCTCCAGCAGCCGTTGCAGGATCTCCAGGTTGACCGGGCTGTCGTCCACCAGCAGCAGCCGCCGCCCCGCCAGGCGCGCCGCCGCGCGCGGGGCCTCGGCCACCTCGGCCGGCGCGGCGGCCGGGCGCGTGCACTGCGGCGACGCCAGGCCGAAGGGCAGCACGAACCAGAACTCGCTGCCCACGCCCGGCTGGCTGTGCACGCCGATCTCGCCGCCCATGAGGTCCACGAAGCGGCGGCAGATGGCCAGGCCCAGCCCGGTGCCGCCGTAGCGGCGGTGGATGGAGGCATCGGCCTGCACGAAGGCCTCGAAGATGCCGTCGATGCGCTCGGCCGCGATGCCGATGCCGGTGTCGCGCACCGAGAAGCGCAGGCTCACCGAGCCGGGCTGGCGCGAGTGCACCGCCACGCCCAGCACCACGCTGCCCACGTCGGTGAACTTGACGGCGTTGCCCACCAGGTTGGTCAGCACCTGGCTCAGGCCCTGGGCGTCGCCCACCAGCGTGTCCACGCCCTCGGGCAGCGGCGCCAGCGCCAACGCCAGTCCCTTGCCCGCGGCGCTGGCGCCCAGCACGTCCAGCAGCGGGTCCAGCACCTCGCGCAGCGCAAAGGGCGCGCGCACCACGGCGGCATGGCCGGCCTCGATGCGCGAGAGGTCCAGCACGTCGTCGATGAGCGCCAGCAGCCCGCGCCCGGCCTGGCGCAGCGTGCGCACCAGGCGCTGCTGCTCCGGGTCCTGCACCTGGCGCTCCAGCAGCTGCGCCGTGCCCAGGATGGCGTTCATGGGCGTGCGGATCTCGTGGCTCATGGTGGAGAGGAAGGCGCTCTTGGCCTGGCTGGCCTGCTCCGCCGCCTCCTTGGCCGCCTGCAGCTCCTGCTGGCGCTGCGACAGCTCGGCCGTGCGCAGCTCGACCTCGCGCGCGAGGTCGCTGTTGTAGCGGCGCAGCCGCTCCTGGGTGTCGGCCAGCGCCAGCTCGGCCTCGCGCCGCGCCGTGATGTCCTCGGTGAAGATCAGGATGCCGCCCACGGCGCCCTGCGCGTCGTGCCAGGGGCGCACGTCCCAGCGCAGCCAGCGCAGCTCGCCGTCGGCGCGGGTGATGCGCTCGCCCTCCGTCGTCACCACCTCCCCGGCCAGCGCGCGCTGGTGGATGGTGCGCCAGTGCGCGGGCACGGCCGGCAGCAGGTCGTAGAAGCAGCGGCCGATGAGATCGGCGTCGCCGGGCGCGTTGTCGCGCAGCCAGCGCCGGCTCACGGCCAGGTAGCGCATCTCGCGGTCGAACATCGCCAGCGCCACCGGCGCCTGCTCGGTGAACAGGCGCTGGCGCGCCTCGCTGCGCGCGAGCTCGGCGGTGCGTGCGGCCACCAGCGCTTCGAGCTGGTTCTGCTGCGCCTGCAGCGCCGCCTCGGAGCGGCGGCGCCGGCGCGCCTCGCGCCAGAAGAACACCAGCACGCCCAGCAGCGTCAGCGTGGCCAGCGCCCCGCCCACGGCCAGCAGCCAGACCGTGTCTGCGGCATCGGCGGCCTTGGCAGCGCTGCGCTGCGCCAGCAGCCGCTGCTCCTCGGCGCCGGCGGCATCGAGCGTGTGGCGGATCTGCGTCATCAGGCCCTGCGTCGAGATGCGCTCCAACTCGGCGCGCGCCGCCTCGAAGCCGCGCCGGCGCCGCAGCTGCACCACGCGCTCCATGTCGGCCAGGCGCCCCTCGAAGGCCGGCTCCAGCCCGGCCAGCAGCGCCTGCTGCGTCGGGCTGTCGCGGGTCAGCTGCTTGAGCGCCGCCAGGCGGTGCCGCGCCTCGCGCTGCGCCCGCTGGTGCTGCTCCAGCTGGCCGTCGTCGGCGGTGATGAGGTAGCCGCGCTGGGACGATTCGGCCTCGAACAGCGCCGCCGAGAACTCCTCCAGGTCGCGCTGCACCTGCAGGGAGTGGCGCTCCCACCAGTCGGACTCGGCCAGCGCCGAGAGCTGCCGCGCCGTCACCGAGCCGATGGCGATCAGCGCCAGCAGCGCGGCGGCGGTGGCCGCGGCGCGCAGCCATGACAGCATGCGCCGCCGCGCCGCGGCCGGGCGGCCGCCGGCAGGAGCGGCCGAAGGAGGCGGCGAAGAGTAAAGCGTGGAAAGCTCGGGCATGCGGTGGCCGGGAGATGTGCATGGGAGGCCGCCGCGACGGCCCCGGCGCGCACGGATGGCGTGGGAGGCTGGGGTGCGGGGCGGCGGGGTCAGGGAGCGGCGGAGTCCAGGGCCCGGGCCCTGGAGCCGGCGTCGCCGCCGATCAGGTTCTCGTGCGCCACCACGCGGGCGCGTCCGTCGTGCTTGGCCTGGAACAGCGCCCGGTCCGCCAGTTCGACCAGGTGTTCCGGCGCCGCCAGGCAACGCTCGAAACGCGGGCAGTCCCGGCAGGGCGCGCGGCACCCGGCCGGCGTCTCGCAGGGCCGGCGCAGCGTGGCCGCGCCGATGCTCACCGTCACGCACGGCCCCACCGGCGAGGCGCCGTGCGGCAGGGCCCGCCCGCGCACGGCCTCGCACAGGCGTTGGGCGAAGGCCTGCGCCCGCGCGGCAGCGGCATGGGGCAGGATCACCGCGAACTCCTCGCCGCCGTAGCGCGCGGCCAGGTCGCCGCTGCGGCGCGTGCTCCCGGCAATGAGCTCGGCCACCTGGCGCAGGCAGGCGTCGCCGGCGCGGTGGCCGTGGGCGTCGTTGTAGCGCTTGAAATGGTCGATATCGATCATCAGCAGCGATATCGCGTGCTGGTGGCGCATGGCGCGCAGCCACTCCTTCCTGAGCGTGTCGTCGAAGGCGCGGCGGTTGGCGATGCCGGTGAGCGGGTCCACCACCGAGAGCCGGCGCAGCGCGTCCGTCTTCTGCTTGAGCGCCAGGTGCGTGCGCACGCGCGCGCGCACCACCGGCGGATTGATGGGCTTGTGGATGAAGTCCACCGCGCCGATGTCCAGCGCGTGCGTCTCGGTCTCGGTGTCGGTGAAGGCGGTGACGAAGATCACCGGCACGTCGGCGCTGCGCGGATCGGCCTTGAGGCGCAGGCAGGTGTCGAAGCCGCTGAGCCCGGGCATGTGCGCGTCCAGCAGCACCAGGTCGGGCTGATGCGCCTGGAACTGCTGCAGCGCGGCCTCGCCGCTGGTGGCGAAGACGATGCGGGCCTCGGCTTCGAGCACCCGGCTCAGCAGCAGGATGGAGCCCGGGTCGTCATCGACGACCAGCAGGCAGGGCAAGGCGGGCACGGGGCGTTGTTCTTCGGGCATGGCGGCGCAGCGGCGCGGAGCGGAACCCCGCACTTTCGGCGCGGATCGGCGCGATTTCAGCCCCGATGCCGCCGCCGCCGCGCGCCTTCGAGCAATAGTGCACGCACGCCGCGCGCGCTGGCGGCGGCTCAGCCGCGGGCGGCGGCCCAGCGCGCGATGAGCGCGTGCAGCGCGTCCAGCCCGTCGGTGAGCGCGGCCGGGCCGGGCTGCAGGATCAGCGGCGACTTGATCTCGTGCAACTCGCGGTCGCGCACCGCCGGCACGTCCTGCCAGCCCGGACGCGCCGCCACCTTCTCGGGGCGGAACTTCTTCCCGCACCAGGAGCCGACGATCAGGTCCGGCCGGCGCGCGATGACCTCGCCCGGGTCGGCAATGATGCGATCGCGCCCCAGCGGCGCCGCGGCGCGCTCGGGAAAGATGTCGTCGCCGCCGGCGATGCCCACGAGCTCGCTGACCCAGCGGATGGCGCTGATCTGCGGCTCGTCCCATTCCTCGAAGTACACGCGAGGCCGGCGCGGCAGCCGCCGCGCCGCGGCGCGCACCGCCTCCACGCGTGCTTCGAGCTGTGCCGCATAGGCCTCGGCCCGCGCCGAGGCGCCCACCAGCGCGCCCAGCCGGCGCACGTAGCCCAGGATGCCGGCGACGCTGCGGTGGTTGGCGATCCACACCTCCACGCCGGCGCGGATGAGCGCCTGCGCGATGTCGGCCTGCATGTCGGAGAAGCCGATGGCCAGGTCCGGGCGCAGCGCCAGGATCTGGTCCACCTTGGCGCTGGTGAAGGCCGACACCCGCGGCTTGTCCTGGCGCGCGCGCGGCGGGCGCACCGTGAAGCCGGAGATGCCCACGATGCGCCGCTCCTCGCCCAGCGCGTACAGCACCTCGGTGGGCTCCTCGGTCAGGCAGACGATGCGCTCGGGCCGCGCGCCGCTGTCCTGGAAGTCGGCGCCGCTCATGACCGGTGGCGCGCGCGGCGCGGAAAGTGAAGGGAAGGCAAGTCCGTGCTCCTTCTCGATGTGGGAGGGCATCGCCCGGGCGGGCCGGCCCTGTTCTTGCCAAATTTTGGCAGGCTGCCTACCCTGCCCCGATGGGCACCATGAACATTTCCCTGCCTGACAGCCTCAAGGCCTTCGTCGACGAGCAGGTCAGCCAGCGCGGCTACGGCACCAGCAGCGAGTACGTGCGCGAGCTCATCCGCAAGGAGCAGGAGCGGCAGCAGCTGCGCGCGCTGCTGCTCGCGGGCGCGGCGTCCGAGCCGGCGGCGCCGGCCACGCCGGAATACTTCGACGGGCTGCGCGAGCGGGTCCGCCCGGCGCGCAAGCCGGCCGGTCCCGAGTGAGGTTCAAGCCCGTCATTCCTCGCGCCCAGGCCTGCCGCGACGTGGAGGCGGCCATGGACGGCTATGTCGCGGAAGGCGCCGAAGAGGCGGCGTTGGGCTTCGTCGATGCGCTGGAACTGGCCTACACCCACATCGGCCGCCATCCGGCCACGGGCTCGCCGCGCTGGGCCCACGAGCTGAACCTGCCCGGCCTGCGCTGCTGGCCGCTCAAGCGCTATCCGTACCTGGTGTTCTACGTCGAGCGCGCGGACCGCATCGACGTCTGGCGCGTGCTGCATGGCGCGCGCGATCTGCCGCAGTGGCTGCGCGAGCCCAAAGCGCCCTGACAACACCGGCCGCGCCAGGCTCACCCGGCCCGGTGCGCGCTGCACACGGTGGGCGCCACCAGGCACGCCAGCCCCGCCAGCGGCAGCAGCGGCCAGGCCGCCGAGCCCAGCGCCGCCAGCGTCAGCGCCTCCACCGCGCACCACAACAGCGGCAAGGGCAGCAGCCAGCGCCGCGCGCGGGCCGTGGCCAGCGGCGCCAGCGCCAGCATCGCCAGCACGGTGGGCGCGGGCATCAGGCCCGGCACCTCGGCGCGCCACCACGACGCGCCCGTCAGCGGCGCCAGCAGCGGCCAGCCCACGAGCGCCAGCGCCAGCAGCATCAGGGCCGCGGCACGGGCGCGCGGCGCGGGCAACGGCTGGAAGGCATTGCGCCGCGCCAGCACCGCCAGCAGCAACGCCTGCCACGAGAAACCCACGGCCATGGCCGGCGCGCCCCAGTGGATCTGCGCGTAGCGCAGGTGGAAGAAGTCCCAGGCCAGGCCGATGCACCACAGCGCGGCCAGCGCCGCCAGGGCCCGCGCCGCCCAGGACACGCGCCGCAGCAGCGCCAGCCACAGCACCGCGCCGCAGGCCAGGTCGAGCCACTGCGCCGGCCACAGCGCGCGGTTGTGGGCCTCCACCAGCCGCGCGTAGGTGCGCGCCGAGAAGAGCTGGAAGTCGGCCGGGGCGTAGGTCCACCACTCCGGCATCACAGCGCCTGCACGTGGGCCGCGATGCGCTGGCGCAGCGCCGCGTCGGGCAGCCGGCCGGTGGCGGCGGCCAGGTTCTCGCGCACATGCGCCACCTGGGTCGTGGCCGGGATCACGCAGGTCACGGCCGGGTGCGACACGATGAACTTCAGCACCAGCTGCGCCCAGCTGGTGGCGCCCAGCTCCGAGGCGGCCCAGGCCGGCACCGGGTGGCGCGCCAGCCGCCGCAGCAGCTCGCCCTGCTGGAAGGGCCGGTTGACGATGACGCCGATGCCGCGCTCGGCCGCCAGCGGCAGCAGCCGCTGCTCGGCCTCGCGGTCCACGGGGTTGTAGGTGAACTGCACGAAGTCCAGCGGCCGGCTCGCCATCACGCGCTCGAACTCGGCGTGGCGCCGGCCCTCGCTGGTGGTGATGCCCACGTAGCGCAGCCGCCCGGCGGCCTTCATGCGCTGCAGCATGGGCAAATGCTCCTCCCAGGCCAGGAGGTTGTGCACCTGCAGCAGGTCCAGGCGCGGCAGGCCCCAATAAGCGCGCGAGGTCTCGACCTGCGCCGGCCCGTCCTTGCCGCTGCCGGTCCAGACCTTGTCGGCGGCGAAGACGCGGTCACGCGCCCCCAGCGTGCGCAGCGTATGGCCCACCACCTCCTGCGCGGAGCCGTACATGGGCGAGGAGTCGATGAGCCGGCCGCCGCCGGCCAGGAAGGCTTCCACCACGCGGGTGCATTCCTCGCGCAGCTCGGCGTCGCGCCCGACGTTGAAGGTGATCCAGGTGCCCAGCCCGACCACGGGCAGCCGCTCGCGGCTGGAGGGAATGGGGCGCAGCGGCAGCGCCGCGACCGGCTGGGCCGGGGCGGCGGATGCGAGCAGGCCCGCGCCCAGGCCCGCGAGCCGGGCCAGCGCGCGGCGGCGTCCAGACAGCATCCGATGGTTCATGCGGGCGAGCATCCCATGCGGGCGGCCGGCGCGGTGTTGCTGGGGTTGCCGCGTCGGGACGGCCCGCGCTCAGCGCGGGCAGTCCCCGCGGAGCACCACCGTGCCGTCCCGGCACTCGGTGATGACCTCCCGGCGCCGCGGCGCGGGCGGTGCGGCCTCGCGCGGCGCGGCGCCGGCTTCCGGCACGCCGGCCTGCACCACCACGATCTTCCTGCTGCCCTGGGCGCAGCGGCCCACCACGCGGCCGGGCACGTCGGCGTCCATGTCCACGATGGCGAGCCGGGTGCCGCCGATGCCGTTGGCGCGGAACTTGGCCGCGATCTCGGCCTGGATCTCCTCGCAGTTGCTGGCCCGGGCGGCCCCTCCCGCCAGCAGCAGCGCCAAAGCGGCCAGGGTCGGCTTCAACATCAGGGTTTCTCCTAGTCCGAAAAGTTGTCAACGGCTTGTGCGGCGGCAATCCGCGCTCCAGCCCCGTGGCTATGATGCGCCGCCCCGCCCGCCCCCTCCCTATTCCCGGGTTGCCTTCGGCGCCCTGTCTTGCTCTGCCCATGTCCAGCACCGAAGCCCTGCCCGCCCCGCGCAGCACCCGGCAGCCCGAGCGGCTGCGCGAGATGCTGGTGCTCGTTGCCGGTGGCGTGCTGATGCTGGCGCTGAGCCTGACCTCGGCGCTGATGCTGTGGCGCCAGCGCGAGGACGCGCTCGCCACCTGGCGGCTGTACATGGACAACTACTCGGCCACCGTGGCCGAGCATGCGCGGCAGGTGGTGCGCACCGCCAACACCGCGCTGGGCAGCGTGGTGGAGCAGGTGCAGGCGCAGGACGGCGACAGCGAGGCGCGGCTGCGCGAGATCGCCGGCACGCGGCGCATGTTCGATTTCCTGCGCGAGCGCCGCGTCGAGGCCGGGCTGGCCGGCGACGTGGCGGTGGTGGACCTGCAGGGGCAGATCCTGGTCAACAGCCAGGCCTTCCCGCCGCCGCATGTCAACGTGCACGACCGCGACTATTTCAAGGCGCACCTGGCGCAGCCGGCGCTGGAGACCTTCGTTTCCGCCCCCGTGCTCAGCCGCGACACCGGGCGCTGGACCTTCTTCCTGTCGCGCAAGATCCGCTCGCGCTCCGGGCACACGCTGGGGCTGGCGATCACGGGCGTGGAGGTGGCGTATTTCGACCGCTTCTACGGCTCCATCAACCTCAGCCCCGAGCACACCGCCATCCTGCTGCTGCGCCGCGACGGCACGCTGCTGGTGCGCCACCCGCAGCGCCCCGGCGCCATGACCGCCTCCTACCGCGACGGGCCGGCGCTGCGCGCGCTGACCGAGGCGCTGCTGCAGGGACGCCGCAGCGTGAGCCTGTACACCGAGACGCTGCGCGCCGCTGACCCCGGCGAGGCCGATGCCCGGCTGGCGGTGGCGCAGGCGCTGGACGATTACCCGCTGGCCGTGATCACCACCGTCACGGAGACGCTGATGCTGCGCGCCTGGCGCCAGACGGCCTGGCTGGTCGGCCTGGGTACCCTGGCGCTCGATGCCGTGATCGCCGCCCTGGCGCTGTGGACCTACGTGGTGCTGCGCCGCCGCCGCGCGGCCATCCGGGAGCTGGCCACCGCCAACCGCGAGAAGACCGAGTTCCTTTCCACCATCAGCCAGGAGATCCGCGCCCCGCTGCACGGGCTGCTGGGCATGACGCGGCGCCTGGCGGCGGCGCTGCCGCCGCTGGGGGCGCAGCGCAAGGAGCTGCAGGCCATGGAGCGCTCGAACCGGCTGCTGCTGGCGCTGGTGGACGACCTGCTCGATTACGCGCGGCTGGAGGCCGGCCGCCTGGAGCTGGAGCGCGTGCCCTTCACGCTGGCGGCGGTGGCGCAGGAGTGCGTCGGGCTGTTCGAGGCCGAGGCCCGCGCCAAGGGCCTGAAGCTGGAGCTGTACATGGGCGCGGCGGCCAGCGGCGCGCCGGTGCTGGGCGATCCCGTGCGGCTGGCGCAGATCCTCCACAACCTGCTGTCCAACGCGCTGCGCTTCACGCTCTCGGGCAGCGTGGCGCTGGGCATCGTGCCGCTGGGCCCCGGGCGCTGGCGGCTCACCGTCACCGACACCGGCGTGGGCATGACCACGCAGCAGCGCCGGCGCATCTTCGAGCCCTTCACGCGCGCCGAGGGCGCGCCGGCGCAGGGCGGCGGCGGCATCGGGCTGGGCCTGTCCATCGTCAAGCGGCTGGTGCAGCTGCACGGCGGCACGCTGGGCGTGAGGAGCGAGCCCGGCCAGGGCAGCGAGTTCTGGTGCGAGCTGCCGCTGCCGCCGGCACCGGCCGAGGCGGTGGCGGCCCAGACACACGCAGAGGCGAAGGTGGATGCCGAGGAGCGTGCGCCGGGGTGAGCACGCAACTGCGGCCATGCCGATGTCCGGGCCGAGGCACCCCGCCCTGCCGGCTCAATGCCGCGCCTTCTGCATCCACCAGCCCTTGAACTCCTCGGCCGGCAGCGGGCGGCTGATGCAGTAGCCCTGCGCCATGTCGCAGGCCAGCGCATCGAGCCGGGTGAGCGTGGCCTGGTCCTCCACGCCCTCGGCGATCACGCTCAGGCCCAGGCTGTGCGCGAGCTCGATGGTGGAGTGCACGATGGCCTCGCAGCCCTGGTCGCGCTGCATGCCGTGCACGAAGGACTGGTCGATCTTGAGCGTGTCCACCGGCAGCTGGCGCAGGTAGGCCAGCGAGGAATAGCCGGTGCCGTAGTCGTCGATGGCCAGGCGCAGCTCCAGCCGCTTGAGCCGCGAGAGCGTCTCCAGCGCCGCGGTCGGGTCCAGCATCAGCGCGCTCTCGGTGAGCTCGAACTCGATCCACCCCGGCTCGGCGCCCCAGGTGGCCAGCGCCCCTTCCACGCGCTCCAGCAGCTTGGGGTCGTGCAGGTCGCGTGCCGAGAGGTTGATGGACAGCGGCTGCCACTCGCCCTGCTCGTGCCAGGCGTAGAGCTGGCGCAGCGCGGCATCGAGCATCCAGTAGGTCAGCGGCGTGATCAGTCCGGTGTTCTCGGCGTGCTTGATGAAGTCGCCCGGGCTGACCATCCCCAGGCGCGGATGCTTCCAGCGCACCAGCGCCTCCGCGCCGCAGACCCGGCCCGACTTCACCTGCAGCTTGGGCTGGCACCAGAGCATGAGCTCGTCGCGCTCGATGGCGCCGCGCAGCTCGCTCATGAGCGCCATGCGCCGCGCGCACTCGCGGTCCAGCCCGCCCTTGAACAGCGCCACCGAGTTGCCCGAGCCGCGGGCCTGCGTCAGCGCGATACCGGCGCGGCGCATGAGCGCATCGGCGTCGGTGCCGTGGCCGGGGAACAGGCTCAGGCCCACGCTGGCGCGCGCGTCGAGCAGCAGGCCCTGGATCTCGATGGGCTCGTACAGCGCCGTCAGCAGCCGGTGCGCCAGGGCCCGGGCGGGCTCGGCGCCGGCGCGCGGCAGCAGCACCGCGAACTCGGCTTCCAGCAGCCGGCCCAGCTGCCCGGCCGCGCCCACGGCCTGCTCCAGCCGCTGCGCCACGGCGTGCACGAAGGCGTCCACCTCGGCGCTGCCCAGCGTCTCGTTGATGTCGCGGAAATGCTCCAGGCCCACGCGCAGGAAGGCCAGCGGCCGGTGCTCGCGCCGCGCCGCGGCGATGGCCTCCTCCAGCAGCGCGCGCAGCCGCTCGCGGTTGGGCAGCCCGGTGACGGCATCGGTCAGCGCCAGGCGCCGCAGCCGCTCTTCCGCCGCCGCGGCGCGCACGCGCTGGCGCAGCGCGCCCAGGCCATAGCCCAGGTCGGCGGTGGTGGCCAGCAGTAGCTCGACTTCCTGGGCGTCGAAGGCGTCGGCGTCCAGCGCCACGATGTGCAGCGAGCCCGCCAGCGCGCCCTCCACGCTCAGCGGCAGCACCACCACCGCGCCGTAGCCGCGCTCGCGCGCCTCCTCCGGGAAGGGATAGGCGGCGTTGCGCGCGAGCTCGCGCAGGATCACCGGGCCGCCGCCGCGCAGCCGCCGCACCACCGCGCGCGCGGCCTCCGTGGCGCCCCAGCGCCGGCGCGGCGCCATCTGCACCTCGCCGCAGCCGGCCTGCGCCATGGGCCGCAGGCCGCCGTCGTCGTCCAGGTAGGCGATCCAGGCCAGCTCGTAGCGGCAGTCGTCCACCACCACGCGGCAGAGCTCGTGCAGCAGCGCCGTCTCGTCCTGCGCCTGCGCCAGCGCGCGGTTGACCGAGGCGCGCGTGCGCAGCGCGCGGTGCAGGCGCCGCAGCTCGCCCTCGGCCTGCTCGCGGTGCTGGCGCAGGCGCAGCACCTCCAGGCCGAAGGCCAGGTCGTCGGCCACCTCGTCGAGCACCTGGCGCTCGGAGCCGTTGAAGGCGTCCGTCTCCGGCGCCGCGATGGTCAGCGCGCCGAAGACCTCGCCCTGGATGCGCAGCGGCAGCGACAGCAGCGAGCCGATGCCGTGGCGGCGGCAGAAGTCGCGCCACAGCGGCGGAAACGGCTCGTCCAGCGCGTCGCGGATCACGCAGGGCCGGCCGCTGCGGATGGCCTGGCCCGTGGCGCTGCCGCCCTGCTCGGTGTCGCTCCAGCGCAGGGCCGCGACCTCGGCCGCCTCGGGGTCCAGCCCGGCCTGGGCCAGCACCGTCACGCTCTGCTGCGCGTCATGCTCGGCGCGCCCGATGCGCGCCAGCCGGTAGCCGGCCTCCTCGACCACGAGGCGGCAGACCTCGCGCAGCAGCGAGGGCTCGTCCGTGGCGCGCAGCAGCGCGCGGTGGCAGCCGCTGAGCGTGCGCAGGGCGCGCGCGAGGCGTTCGTACTCTTCGGTGCCGGAGCCGTTGCTTGCCATGGAAAACCTCCGCGGGGCACATGGCCGTGATGCCGTCTGCTGCTCTACCGCATCCACGGCCCGGCGTCAGGGGCGCCAAGGGGCCAGCTTGATACACATTGTTTTCCCGGCCCGGTCTCGCAGGCCGCTTTCACAAGCCCAGGCTTGTAGCGCGCGTTCATAAGCCATGCCCTATATTTCACGTTTACAAGCCTGGGCTTGTATCATGGACCATGGCAGAGCGCAGCTATCCCATTCGCTTTCCGGACCAATGGCGCCAACACCTGCGGGCGTTGCGAAAAAGCCGCCAAGTGACCCAGGCCCAATTGGGCGTTTTGCTGGGTGTCAGCCAGGCACGCATTGCGGAAATCGAGGCCAATCCCGCGGCTGTCAGCGTCGAGCAACTGATGAAAATACTTTCAGTGCTGGACGCCACCATGATGCTGCAGGAAGAAATCCCAAGCCCTCCTGCCCAGGCCGGCACCAAGACCGACGACCCGCCACCGCACGGCACACCCCTCGCCGCCAACCTTCCCTTGGAAAGCGCCACGCCGCCATTATCGGCGCGAAGCATGGTTATTCCTCGTCAAGCTGAAGCCACGGCCCCTTCACCTCCTGAAAAAGCCACCTCATCGACTCCTAAAAGAAAGCTGATGCTTCGCTCCAGGAAAGGATCGTGGTGACGCAGGTACTGGGCGCATGGATGAATGGGGAGCTCGTCGGCACCTGGACGGTGGAACGAGGCACTCACGTCTTCAGATATGAGGCAGCCTGGAAAAAATCATCCCGCTGCAGGTCCCTCTCGCTGTCCTTGCCCCTCACCGGTGCCAAGGAAATAAAGGGCGACTTGGTCAGAAATTATTTCGACAACTTATTGCCGGACAGCGAAAAAATACGCCAGCGCCTGGGCAGGCGCTTCAAGACACCAACCGCAGAAGTTTTTGACCTGCTTGAAGCCATTGGGCGCGACTGTGTTGGCGCCGTCCAGTTGCTGCCACCGGGCGAAAGTCCTGAAGACTGGAAACGAGTCGAATGCGAGCACCTGTCCGAGCAAGACATCGTGGATCTGCTGCAGGCCGTTCCCTCGGAGCTCACTCCTGAAGGCATGGAGGACGATGACCTGTTCCGCATCTCGATGGCCGGCGCCCAGGAAAAGACGGCGCTGACCCGCTGGCAGGGCGCCTGGTGCCGCCCTCATGGCGCCACACCGAGTACCCATATCTTCAAACTGCCGCTGGGCCTGATCGGCGGGTCCAGGCGGGTCGATGCCTCGGATTCCGTACAAAACGAATGGCTGTGCGCAAAGATCCTTGAAGCATTGGGTTTGCCCATGGCGTCAACGTCCATGGAAACCTTCGGTGAACAAACTGTCCTGATCGTCGAGCGATTCGACCGCGAATGGCAAGACGACGGCACCTGGATTGCCCGTCTGCCGCAGGAGGATTTTTGCCAGGCCCTCGGATTTGCGCCCAGCCAGAAATATGAAGCAGAGGGTGGTCCGGGCATGGCCAAATGCCTGCAGCTTCTGCAGGGCAGCCGGGACAAGGACGATCCCGCCTTTTTCCTGCTCACTCAACTGACTTTCTTCCTGCTGGCCGCCACGGACGGCCATGCCAAGAATTTCTCAATATATTTGGAGCAGGGCGACCACTACAGGATGACGCCGCTGCACGACGTCTTGTCGATGTGGCCTTATTTCGGCGACGCGCCCAGCCAGTTCAAGCGGCACAGGGCTGGGCTCGCCATGACACTGCGCTCCAAGAACCCTCACAAATACTTCCACACCATCGAAGCCCGCCACTGGCGGCAACTCGCGCTGAAAAATGGCGGCCCGGCGGTTTGGGAAGCGATGCAGGCCCTGGTGGAAGGCGTGGACGACGCGCTGCACGAGGTCCAAACCCAGTTGCCGCCCAATTTCCCGGAAAGAACCTGGACTGCCATCTCCACGGGCATGAAGTCGGAAGCGAACCGATTCATGTCCGAAGCCGAGGGCTTGCCTCCCGCCTGAATCAGCCGCGCGCCACCCGCCCCGTGATCGGATAGATCGGGTCGTTGTAGCCGTGCGTGGAGGCGTAGCCCGGCGGCACCAGGCCATCCACGAAGGCTTCATCCTCGGCCGTGAGGTGCACGTCCAGCGCCGCGAGGTAGTCCTGCCACTGTTCCGGCGTGCGCGGGCCGCCGATGACGCCGTGGACCAGCCGGTTGTTGAGCGCCCAGGCGATCGCGAACTGCGTCGGGCTCAGTCCGCGCGACTGCGCATGCGCCCTGATGCGCTGCGCCACCTCCAGCGATTCCGGGCGGAACTCGGTCTGCAGGATGCGCCTGTCGCCCCGACCCGCGCGCGTGCCGGCCTCGGCCACGGCGCCGGGCTGGTACTTGCCGGAGAGCACACCGCGCGCCAGCGGGCTGTAGGCCACCACGCCCACGCCGTACTGGGCGCAGCAGGGCAGCAATTCCGTCTCGATCAGCCGTGTCACGGCGCTGTAGGGCGGCTGGCAGGCGATGGGCGGCGGCACGCCCATGCGCCGCGCCGTCTCCACCACGCGCGCGATGCGCCAGGCGCGGAAGTTGGACACGCCCCAGTAGCGGATCTTGCCCAGCTCGATCAGCCGCGCCAGCGTGGCGAGCGTCTCCTCGATGGGCGTGACCTCGTCGTCGCGGTGCATGTACCAGAGGTCGATCCAGTCGGTGCCCAGGCGGCGCAGGCTGTGGTCCACCTCGGCCAGCAGCCAGCGCCGCGACAGGCCGCGGTCGTTGGGCTCGGTCCCGATGGGGTTGGCCACCTTGGTGGCGACGATCCAGCGCGCACGGTCGGCGGCGATGAGCCGCCCCACCAGGCGCTCGGACTCGCCGCCGGCGTAGTTGTCCGCCACGTCGATGGCATTGAGCCCGGCGTCGCGCGTGGCGGCGACGATCTCGCGCGCGCTGGCCTCGTCGGTCTGGTCGCCGAACATCATGGCGCCCAGCCACAGGCGCGGCACGCGCAGGCCGCTGGCGCCCAGGGGGAAGTAGTCGGTCATCAGGTGCTCCTTTCGTCGGGAGCACCTTAACGGACCCGCTCCGCCCGGCCGGCTCACCAGCCCTGGATCGTCACCTTGCCGCGCGCGCGGCCGCTCTCGATCAACGCATGCGCCTGCCGCACGTTGGCCGCGTTAATGGGCTGCAGCGTCTGCGTCACCGTCGTGCGCAGCCGGCCCTCATCGACCAGCTTCGCGACCTCGTCCAGCAGCGCGCCCTGCGCCGCCATGTCGGGCGTCTGGAACAGCGAGCGCGTGAACATCAGCTCCCAGTGCAGCGACAGGCTCTTGCGCTTGAGCGCCATCACGTCCAGCGGCTGCACCGGATCGTCGATGAGCGCGATGCGGCCCTGCGGGGCGGTGGCCTCGACGATGGCGGCCCAGTGCTCATCGCTCTGCGTCAGCGAGGCCACCAGCGGCACCTGCGGCCAGCCGATGGCGGCGAGCTGCGGCGCGAAGGCCTGCGCGTGGTCGATGACGTGGTGCGCGCCCAGCTCGCGGCACCAGGCCTGGGTCTCGGGCCGGCTGGCGGTGGCGATCACGGTCAGCCGCGTGAGCTGGCGCGCCAGCTGGATCAGCATCGAGCCCACGCCGCCGGCGCCGCCGATGACCAGCAGCGCCTGGCCCTCGCCGCCGCCCTGCGGCACGCCCAGGCGGTCGAACAGCAGCTCCCAGGCCGTGATGGCGGTCAACGGCAGCGCGGCGGCCTCGGCGTCCGACAGCTTCACCGGCGCCCGGCCCACGATGCGCGCATCGACGAGGTGGTATTCGGCGTTGGTGCCCGGGCGGTCGATGGCGCCGGCGTAGAACACGCGGTCGCCGACACTGAAACCTTCCACCTGCGCACCGACGGCATCGACGATGCCCACCGCGTCCCAGCCCAGCACCTCCGGGCGCTGCGGCTGCGGCTGGCGGCTCTTGCGGATCTTGGTGTCCACCGGGTTCACCGACACGGCGGCCACGCGCACGCGCAGGTCGCGCGGGCCGGGCTGCGGCATGGGCAGCTCGACGTCGAGCAGGGCATCGGCGCGCTCGATGGCGCCGGCTTCGAGGTAGGCCACGGCTTTCATGGGCGGGCTCCGTTCTTTCCGGTCGTGAAATGAACCGTTCGCACTGAGGTATCGAAGTGCGAATCCGTCAGGCTGCGATGGCAGCACCATGGTGAGGGCCGTTCATCCTTCGATACCTCCGGACGAACGGATTGCTTGGCTGGCAACCAGAGAGCGAGATCAAGCCGCGGCCGTCTCCTCCCGCGCCGACTGCTCCAGCGCCGGGTAGTCGATGTAGCCCACCGGGCCCGGCACGTAGAAGGTCTGCGGATTGGGCGTGTTCAGCGCGGCGCCGAGCTTGAAGCGCTGCACCAGGTCGGGGTTGGCAATGTAGGCGCGGCCGAAGGCCACGGCATCGGCATGGCCGGAGGCGACGGCCTCGATGGCGCTGTCGCGGTCATAGCCGTTGTTGGCGATGTACGCGCCCTTGAAGCTGCGGCGCGCCCAGGCGTAGTCGAAGCCGGGCAGGTCGCGCGCGCCGCCGGTGGCGCCCTCGACGAAGTGGATGAAGGCGATGCCGCGCCGGTTCAGCTCCTCCACCAGGTGGCCGAACACCGCCTGCGGGTTGCTGTCGCTGAGGTCGTTGGCCGGCGTGACCGGCGACAGCCGGATGCCCACGCGGCCCGCGCCGATCTCGGCCACCACGGCATCCACCACCTCCAGCGCGAAGCGCACGCGGTTCTGGACCGAGCCGCCGTAGGCATCGGTGCGCCGGTTGGCGCCGTCGCGCAGGAACTGGTCGATGAGGTAACCGTTGGCGCCGTGGATCTCCACGCCGTCGAAGCCGGCGCGGAGGGCGTTGGCCGCACCGCGGCGGAACTGCTGCACCACCTCGGCGATTTCCTCGACCGTGAGCGCGTGCGGCACCGGCAGCTCGACCTTGCCGCGATGGGTGTAGGCCACGCCCTTGGGCTGCACCGCCGAGGGCGCCACGGGCTGCGCGCCGCCGATGAGGCCCGGGTGCGTGACGCGGCCCACGTGCCAGATCTGGGCCACGATCTTGGAGCCGGCCTCGTGCACGGCCTGGGTGATCGCCTTCCAGCCCTCGACCTGCGCGTCGGAGTAGATGCCCGGCGTGGCCATGTAGCCCTTGCCGACGGGCGACACCGGCGTGCCCTCGCTGATGATCAGGCCCGCGTTGGCGCGCTGGCGGTAGTACTCGACGTTCATGGCGCTGCCCGGGATGTCGCCGGCCGCCTCGTCGGCGCGGCTGCGCGTCAGCGGCGCCATCACCACGCGGTTCGCGATGTCGATGTCGCCGATGCGCCCGGGCTGGAACAGCAAGGGCTCTCGGCTCGCAACTTCACGAACGGCGGCTTGAGGCAGGGGAGCATTCATGGCGGTCTTTCCTTGGTCTGGTGGAGCGGGAAACAGGACGACTTGCAGGTCGTGTAACGGGATTGTGTCTATGCCCGGCACCAGGGAGTAGCCCCTCCTGGCGATACCATCTATTCCCCCCAGGAAGAGTTGAGCGCATGGACCGGCTGCAATTGCTTGAAACCTTCGTCCGCGTCGTGGAGAGCGGCAATTTCTCGGTGGTGGCGCGCGAGGGGCGCACCACGCAGTCCGCCGTCAGCAAGCAGGTGCAGGCGCTGGAGGCGCAGCTGGGCACGCGGCTGCTGGTGCGCTCCAGCCGCAGCCACTCGCTGACCGAGGCCGGCCAGCTCTACTACGAGCGCTGCCGCCAAGTGCTGGACACGCTGGAGGAGGCGCGCGCCGAGGTGCACCGCAGCGAGCAGGAGATCAGCGGCGCGCTGCGGGTGGCGGCGCCGGTGGCCTTCGGGCGGCTGCACATCATTCC
Source organism: Azohydromonas caseinilytica (assembly GCF_012927045.1). Classification (GTDB taxonomy): domain Bacteria; phylum Pseudomonadota; class Gammaproteobacteria; order Burkholderiales; family Burkholderiaceae_C; genus Azohydromonas; species Azohydromonas caseinilytica. The sequence goes on from NZ_JABBFW010000016.1 coordinate 61,047, forward strand.
GCGGCTGCCGGCCTTCTACGCGCGGCATCCGCGCCTGCGCGTGGAGCTGCAGCTCGACGACAGCTTCATCGACCTGGTGTCGGCCGGCATCGACGTGGCCTTCCGCGTGGGCGAGCTCAAGGACAGCCGGCTCATCGCCCGGCGCATCGGCACCGCGCACCGCGCCACGCTGGCGGCGCCGGCCTACCTGGCGCGGCACGGCGAGCCGCAAACGCCCGAGGAGCTGCGGCAGCACAACTGCCTCGTCTACACCGGGCTGGCCAAGCTCAACGAATGGGACTACCAGGATGCCGAGGGCCGCCCGCACACGGTGCGGGTGCACGGCAACTTCGAGTCCAACAGCTCGGAGGCCATCCGCCAGTCCGTCCTGGAGGGCATCGGCATCGGCTACGCGCTGCTGTGGGTCTACGGCGACGACCTGCGCGCCGGGCGGGTGCAGCCCATCCTCACCGGCTTCCAGCCGCCGTCGCTGCCGCTGAACGTGGTGTTCCAGCCCACGCGCCGCCCGTCACTCAAGGTCAACAGCTTCGTGAGCTTCTTCGCCGAGGAGTTCGCGCGCGACCCGGACATCGCGCAGATGCTGGCGGCCTATGCGGGCAACGGCACGGCCGCCAGGACGTAGCGGATCACAGCCCGCCCGCGACCTTCAGCACCGAGCCCGTCACGTAGGACGAGCGCTGCGACAGCAGCCACACGATGGCCTCGGCGATCTCGTGGGCCTCGCCGGGACGGCGCATCGGGATGCGCGCCGCCACGCGCTGCGGCCGCCCGGGCTCGCCGGCGGCGGCATGGATGTCCGTGAGCGTGGTGCCCGGCGACACGGCGTTGACGCGGATGCCGTCCCCGGCCAGCTCCTTGGCCAGCCCGACGGTGAAGCCCTCCACCGCCGCCTTGGACGCCGCGTAGTGCACGTACTCGCCCGGCGCGCCCAGCGTGGCCGCGATGGACGAGACGTTGACGATGCTGCCGCCGCGCCCTTCGTCGCGCCAGCGCCGCGCGACCTGCTGCGTCAGCAGCATCAGGCCCAGCACGTTGACTTCCAGCACCTGGCGCATGGTGGCCGGGCTGGCCTGCAGGAACGGGCCCAGCGGCCCGGTGATGCCGGCGTTGTTGACCAGGCCCACCAGGGGCGGGAGCGAGGCGGGAATGCGTTGCAGCAACCCATCGGCGGCAGCCGTGTCGCCGGCATCGGCCTGCAGCGCGGCCGCCTGGCGGCCCAGGGCCTGGACCTCGGCCACCACGCCCTGCGCCGCCTCGTGCCGGGAGGCATAGGTAAAGCAAACGTCGTAGCCGCCGGCCGCCACCAGGCGCGCGGTGGCGGCGCCGATGCCGCGGCTGCCCCCGGTGATCAGAACGGTGCCCAGGCTGTTCATCGCGTGTCCTCGACAGCGGGTATGGAAGCGGGCCATTGTCCGGCCGCGATGCGGGGCCGGGCATGCGCGGCGCGCATGCCATGGCGCCCGAATGCTCATGCCACGGGCGGACGGGCCTTTCCAGAATGGGATCGCCACCTTCGGGAGCCCGCCATGCGTTTCACCCTGCACCTGAACGACTCGTGCCAGCGCCTGAGCCTGCGTCCCGGCGCGCGCATCACCTGCGCCGGCGGCACGCTGTGGATCACGCTGGAGTCCCGGCAGGCCTCGCGGCCCAGCCCGGACCTGGTCCTTACCCCCGGGCAGTGCCATCGCGTCACCGAGGCGGCGGACTACTTCCTGACCGGCACGCGCAAGGATGTCGCCACGGCCTGCGAGATCGACCTGTCGCGCGAGCAACGGCCCGACGGCAGGCCGTTGCTGGCGCTCCGGCGGGCGCTGCAAGGGCGTGGTGATCCGCTGCGGCGGTTGCTGCGGGCGTGAGGGGCAAGGAACTTGCCTCACTCCACCCCCAGCCGGGCCGCCGCTTCCCTCACCCGGGCCGCCTCCTCGCCGATCCACGCCGCCACGCGCCGCACATCCTCGCGCGGCCGCGCCTCGGCCTGCAGCAGCCAGTAGGCGTTGGGGCTCGCCTGCGCCGGCCGCGTGCCGCGCACCAGCGACAGTTGCCCGCCCTGGAGCAGCGGCAGGATCAACTCCAGCCGGCCCAGCGCCACGCCCTGGCCGGCCAGGGCGGCGTAGATCACCTGGTCGTACTGGTTGAAGCGCAGGATGCCGCGCCGGCTCGCCCGCTGCCATTCGGAGCTGTCGAGCCAGTGGCGCCACTGCAGCCAGGGACGCGGATCGTCGAACTCCAGCAGCGGCAGCCGTGCCAGGGCCTCGCCCGGGCGGCCCAGGTCGGCGCCGAGCGAGGGATGCGCCACCGGCACGATGCTCTCGCCGAACAGCCGCGTGGCGCTGGCGGGCGCCTGCGCCTCTGGGCAGTAACGGATGGCCAGGTCGATGTCGCCGGCGCGCAGGTCGCTGAACTGGTTGCTGGCCGACAGCCGCACATCGAGCCGGGGATGCGCATGCTGCAGCGAGCCCAGGCGCGGCAGCAGCCACAGCGCGGTGACGCCGATGCTCGCCGTCACCGTGACGGGGCGGCGCTCGCCGCCGTGGCGGATCTCCGCCGCCAGGTCCTGCAGTTGCTGGACCGCGCCGTCGGCCGCGCGGAACAGCCGCTCGCCCTCCGGCGTGAAGGCCACGCCGCGATGCCGGCGCTCGAACAGCTTCACGCCCAGCTGCTCCTCCAGCGCATGGATCTGGCGGCTGACGGCCGACTGCGTCAGGCACAGGTCCTCGGCCGCCAGCGTGATGCTCATGCGCCGGCCCACGGCAATGAAGCCTTTGAGCAGGTCCAGCGAGAACAGGCGCACCAGGGGAACGGACATGCCCGATTCTCCCGCCCTGCCCCGTGCGCCTGGAACGCGCTACGCCCGCGCCGGGCCGGGCGCGGCCAGCCCGGCGGCGAAGTCCAGCGCGTCCTCCAGCCGGTCATTGCCCCAGAACATCTTGCTGCGGACCATGAAGGTCGGCGCGCCGAAGATGCCCTGTGCCCGGGCGGCCTCGGTCTGCCGGCGCAGCAGCGGCTTGTGGGCCTCGGCGCAGGCCTGCGCGATGGCGGCGTCGGCATCCAGGCCGAGCGCGGCCAGCACGCCGCCCACGGCCTCGACAGTGTCGATGTCGCGGTCCTCGGCGAAGTTGAGCCGCATGGCCTGCCGGCAGAACTCCGCCACCCAGGGCGCGCCGCCTCCCCACAGCGCCACGCGCGCCGGCAGCACCGACCCGCGCGGAAAGGCGCTCGGTTGGCGCCAGGGCAGGCCGTGCTTGCGGCATTGCCGCGCCAGGTCCTTCCAGACGTAGGCGCCCTTCTGCTTCTGCAGCACGAAGGGCGAGCTTTCCCAGCCCTGGGCGCTGAAGATCGGCCCTAGAAGGAACGGCTTCCAGGCCACGGCCAGCCCGCGCCGTGCCGCGGCCTCCTCGATGCGCATCACGCTGAGGTAGGCGTAGGGGCTGGCGAAATCGAACCAGAGCTCGATGCCCACGGGTGCGTCCGCAATGCTTCGCATGGCGATGTGCCTCACTCGTACACGACCAGGCAGCGCAGCTCGATGCTCTCGCGCAGCGGCGCGTCGGGCGGCGTGTCCGGGTAGTCGAAGGCGGCATGCGGGGTGAAGCGCGCGACGCCGCTGACCTGCGAGTCGTACTGCTTGAACACCAGCGCCTCGTGCCGGTCCATGGCCGGGAAGTAGCACCAGCGGTGCCGGGGCGAGCGCGTCACCAGGTAGATCTCGCCGCTGCGGCGCGGGTAGCGCACCTCGGCCACGACCAGGTCGCGCGCGTCGATGCTGCGGGCATCGCACAGCGCCAGCGGCGTGTCGAGCACCGGCGCCTTGATGGAGCGCCAGAGGTTGATGATGGCGAAGCGCCCCACCCCGGCGCGCTCGCGCGCATCGGCGATGACAAGCTCCAGCCGGCGCCGGCCCGAGGCCTCGGTGTAGTCGTTGTGGATGCGGCCATTGGCGCCGGGGCGCCCGTCCTGCAGGCCCCGGCCGAAGCTCAGGCCCGGACGCTGCGCCTCGCGCCGGCGCACCAGGTGGTCGAAGACATACCCACGGCGCGCGCCCGTGACGGCCAGCGCCAGGTCCACGGCCTCCGGGTAGTAGCGGCGCCGCACCATCTCGTCGTCGAGGAAGTCGCGCACCGACGTGGGCGCGGCATGCAATTCAAAACCCTCCTGGTCCAGCGTCGGCGGCATCGGTGCCCGGCGCGCATCGGCGATGGGCACGGCCGGCGACTCGTACTCGCCGCTTTCCCAGGGCGTGCCGGGCGGCGGCGGGTAGGCGTAGGCGCAAGGGCGCGCGTCCGTGGGACACAGGTAGCTCAGGCCCGCACGGATGGCGGGCGTTTCGCTCCCGGCGGCAGGTGCGGGTGGCAGGCAGGCGACAAGGCTTTGCATCGCGACTCCAGCGTCGTGGTGCCGTGCGCTGCGGCCGGAATGGCAGCGAGACCCGCACGGCACCGGCCCCATTGCAGCCCGTGGACGCCGGCGCCGGGATGACTTCCGCGCCGCGCTGGCATGAGCGTTGCGCATGCCAGCGCGCGGGCCGCTCGGGCCCTGGCGCGGCTCACTCCAGCGCCAGCTTCTGCCGCTGCACCACGTCCTTGTAGACCTGCAGCTCGGCCTTGATCTGCGCGGCGAACTCCTGGGGCTTGTTGCCGATCACGAGCGAGCCGGTGTCCTCGATGCGCTGGCGCACCGCGGGCTCGACCAGCGCCTGCAGCGTGGCGGCATGCACCTTCTTGACCACCTCGGCCGGCAGCCCCTTGGGGCCGACGATGCCGTAATAGGCCATGCGGTTGACCGGCTCCAGGCCGATCTCCTTGAAGGTCGGCACCTCGGGCATCTGCGCCAGGCGCTGCGGCGCCGCCAGCACGATGGGCACCAGGCGGCCCTCCTTGATGAACGGCATGGCCGAGGGCAGGTTGTCGAAGATGATGGCCACCTGCCCGGCGACCACGTCGTTGAGCGCCGGACCACCGCCCCGGTAGGGCACATGCGTGATCGACACGCCGGCCAGGTCCTTCCACAGCTCGGTCTGCAGGTGCGCGATGCCGCCCGTGCCGGAGGTGGCGTAGGCGTACTTGCCGGGATTCTTCTTGAGCTCGGCGACGAAGCCCTTGTAGTCGCGCGCCGGGAAGCCGGGGTGCACGGCGATGACGTTGGGCGTGGCCGCGATGTTGACGATCGGCGTGAAGTCGCTGACGGGGTCGTAGCTGACCTTGGGATTGATGGCCGGGTTGGAAGCCGTGGTGGACACGGTAGCGATGCCGAGCGCGTAGCCGTCGGGCACGGCGCGCGCCGTCTCGGTCGCACCCACCACGCCGCCGCTGCCGGCCTTGTTCTCCACGACCACCGACTGGCCCAGGGCCTTGCTCAGCGCCGGCGCGACGGTGCGCGCGATGATGTCCGTGGTACCCCCCACGGCAAAGGGCACCACCAGCCGAACCGGCTTGCCCGGCCAGGCCTGCGCCGCCGCCATGCCGCTGGCCAACGCCAGCGCTGCGCCAAGCCACTGTCTTCTTTGCATCGTGCTGTCTCCTCTCCAATGAGAACGGTTGTGACCGCATCGCTGGCTGGGCAGCGGTGCGCTGGCGGTGTAGGCCCGCCAAGGCCACTCTTGCCCATGCCGCCGTGGCCCGCCTGGGGCCAGATCAACAAACCAGGCTTCTTCGGATGGGGGAGCTGCAAAAAAAAACGTCGCCAGGCCCGCGACGGCAGGCATGGCGACGAAGAGGCTGGTGGCGCGGTGTGCGGCCGGCCAACAGCAGCGCGAGGTTTACAGCGCGCCGGTCAGCGCCGGCACGGCCTCGAAGACGTCGGCCTCCAGGCCGTAGTCGGCCACCGAGAAGATCGGCGCCTCCGGGTCCTTGTTGATCGCCACGATCACCTTGGAGTCCTTCATCCCGGCCAGGTGCTGGATCGCGCCCGAGATGCCGCAGGCGATGTAGAGCGTGGGCGCCACGATCTTGCCGGTCTGGCCCACCTGCCAGTCGTTGGGCGCGTAACCGGCGTCCACCGCCGCGCGCGAGGCACCCAGCGCGGCGCCGAGCTTGTCGGCCAGCGGCGTGAGCACTTCGGTGAACTTCTCCGCCGAGCCCAGGGCCCGGCCGCCCGAGACGATGATCTTGGCGGCGGTCAACTCGGGCCGGTCGCTCTTGGTCAGCTCGCGGCCGACGAAGGCGCTCTGGCCGCTGTCAGCCACCGCGGCGATGGTTTCCACGGCCGCGCTGCCGCCCGTGGCCGGCGCGGCGTCGAAGCCGGTGGTGCGCACGGTGATGACCTTCACCGCGTCGCCGCTCTGCACCGTGGCGATGGCGTTGCCGGCGTAGATCGGGCGCTCGAAGGTGTCCGGGCTGTCCACCTTGGTGATGTCGCTCAGTTGCGCCACGTCGAGCCTGGCGGCCACGCGCGGGGCGGCGTTGCGGCCGTTGGCGGTGCTGGGGAACAGGATGTGGCTGTAGGCCGGGGCCACGGCCAGCACCTGCGCCGCGACGTTCTCGGCCAGCTGCGTGGCGAGCGCGGGCGAGTCGGCGTGCAGCACCTTGCTCACGCCCTGCACCTGCGCGGCGGCGTGCGCTGCTGAGCCGGCGTTCTCGCCGGCCACCAGCACGTGGACCTCGCCGCCGCAAGCCAGCGCGGCGGTGACGGTGTTGAGGGTCGCGGCCTTGAGGGTCGCGTTGTCGTGTTCGGCAATGACGAGGGCGGCCATGTCAGATCACCTTGGCTTCGTTCTTGAGCTTCTCCACGAGGGTGGCCACGTCGGGCACCTTCACGCCGGCGCCGCGCTTGGGCGGCTCGCTGACCTTGACGGTCTTGATGCGCGGGCTCACGTCCACGCCCAGGTCGGCCGGCTTGACGGTCTCCAGCGGCTTCTTCTTGGCCTTCATGATGTTGGGCAGCGTCACGTAGCGCGGCTCGTTCAGCCGCAGGTCGGTGGTCACCACCGCCGGCAGCGTCACGGAGACCGTTTCGAGACCACCGTCCACTTCACGCGTGACCTGGGCCTTGCCGTCCGCCACTTCGACCTTGGAGGCGAAGGTGGCCTGCGGCAGGTCCGCCAGCGCGGCGAGCATCTGGCCGGTCTGGTTGCAGTCGTCATCGATGGCCTGCTTGCCCAGGATCACCAGGCCCGGCTGTTCCTTGTCCACCAGGGCCTTGAGGAGCTTGGCGACAGCCAGCGGCTGCAGCTCGGCATCGGTTTCCACCAGGATGGCGCGGTCCGCGCCGATGGCCAGGGCGGTGCGCAGCGTCTCCTGGCACTGCGTGACGCCGCAGGACACGGCGATGATCTCCGTGGCGACGCCCTTTTCCTTAAGCCGGACCGCTTCTTCGACGGCGATCTCGTCGAAGGGGTTCATGCTCATCTTCACGCCGGCGAGGTCCATGCCCGTGCCGTCGCTCTTCACGCGCACCTTGACGTTGTAGTCAACGACGCGCTTCACGCCCACCAGAACCTTCATTGCACTTCCTTTTCTCGACTCAAGCGGCCACCACGCCGCCGCCGGCAGCGGCAGCCTGGGTGGCCTGGGCGGCGGCCTGTCGCGCCGCCGCGGAGGTGGTCATCACCGTGGCTTCGCCATCGATGACCACGGTGTCCCTGACCCGGCACTCGGTGGCCAGCACCGCGCGGGCCTTCGCCAGGTCCACCGACAGCACCTTCACCGTGGCATGCACCGTGTCGCCCGGGCGCACCGGCGCGCGAAAGCGCATCTGCTGCCCCAGGTACACCGCGCCGGGGCCGGGCAGCCGGTTTGCCACCGCGGCCGAGATCACGCTGGCGGTGAGAAAGCCATGCGCGATGCGGCCGCCGAAGCGCGTACTCTGCGCGAACTCCTCGTTGGTGTGCACCGCGTTGTTGTCGCCGGACACGGCGGCGAACAGCACGATGTCGGCCTCGGTGATGGTCTTGGAGTAGGTGGCCTGCATGCCGGGATGCAGGTCCTCGATGTCGTAGCCGTTGAGCTCGTTCATGAAACATTTCCCGGGGTCAGGCGCGCTCCGGCCGGAGCGTCGGTTGCGGCTCGCGCACCGGGCCCGCTCAGGGGCCCGGGCGAAGCCCATGACGGCTTCAGAACTGGTCGTCGGCCAGGCTCAGCGTGGTGTCGGCGCCGCCGACCACGGTGTCGCGCAGCGCGCCGGCCTGCACCAGCACATGTGCGGCGTAGTGGCGCACGGTCTGCACCTTGGCGCCCAGGAAGGCGGCATCGCCCTCGCCCGCCGCCAGCTGCGCGGCGGCCGCCTCGGCGGTGCGCGCCGAGAGCCAGCCGCCGATGACCGTGCCCGCCAGGCGCAGGAAAGGCACCGCGCCGGCGGCGCAGCGCTCCGGATGCTCGCCGTAGTTCGCCAGCAGCCAGTCCACGCCGTCCACCAGCACGCCCACGGCGCCGTGCAACGCCAGGCCGATCTGCGACAGGCTCGCGTCCCGGCTGTCGAGCAGGCGGCGGCTGTCGGCGTCCATGCGGGCGATCAGCGCGCGGATGGTCTTGCCGCCCTCGCGCGCGATCTTGCGGCCGATCAGGTCATTGGCCTGGATGCCGGTGGTGCCCTCGTAGATGGTGGTGATGCGCGCGTCGCGCAGGTACTGCGCCGCGCCCGTTTCCTCCACGAAGCCCATGCCGCCATGCACCTGCACGCCGTCGGAGGCGATGCCCAGCGCGTTGTCGGTGCACCAGCCCTTGACCACCGGCGTGAGCAGGTCCACCAGCGCCTGGCTCTGCGCGCGCAGCTCAGCGTCGGGATGGGCATGGGCGCGGTCCATCTGGCTGGCGGCGTAGTAGGCCAGCGCGCGCATGGCCTCGATCTTGGCCTTGCTGTCCATGAGCATGCGGCGCACGTCGGGGTGGCCGATGATGGTCTTGCTGCCCGTGGCGGTGCGGCCCTGCACCCGCTCCAGCGCGTAGGCGCGGGCATGCTGGTAGGCGCGCTCGGACACGCCCAGCCCCTCCAGGCCGACGTTCAGGCGCGCGTGGTTCATCATCGTGAACATGCAGGCCAGGCCGTGGCCGGGCTCTCCCACCAGGTAGCCGATGGCGCCGCCCTTCTCGCCGAAGCTCATGGCCGCCGTCGGGCTGCCGTGGATGCCCAGCTTGTGCTCCAGCGAGGTGCACAGCAGGTCGTTGCGCTCGCCCAGCGAGCCGTCCTCGTTGACCAGGAATTTCGGGCACAGGAACAGCGACAGGCCCTTCACGCCCGCGGGCGCGTCCGGCAGCCGCGCCAGCACCAGGTGGACGATGTTCTCGGCGAGGTCGTGCTCGCCCCAGGTGATGAAAATCTTGTTGCCGCTGACGCGGTAGTGGTCCCCTTCGGGCACCGCGCGCGAGCGGATGACCGACAGGTCCGAGCCGGCCTGCGGCTCGGTGATGTTCATGGTGCCGGTCCAGCGGCCGGCGACCATGTTGGGCAGGAAGCGTGCTTTCAGCTCCTGGCTGCCGTGGTGCGAGATGGCCTCGACCGCGCCCAGCGTGAGCATCTGGCACAGGCTGAAGGCGTGGTTGGTGGCCTTCCACATCTCCAGCACCGCGGTGGACACCAGCGTGGGCAGGCCCTGGCCGCCGAACTCGGTGGAGGCGGGCATGCCGTTCCAGCCGGTCTCGCAGAAGCTGGCGTAGGCCTCCTTGAAGCCGTCGGCCGCGTTGACGACGCCGTCCTTCCAGCGCGCGCCCTGCACGTCGCCGGCACGGTTGATCGGGTCGAGCACGCCCGCGGCGAACTTGCCCGCCTCTTCCAGGATGGACTCGACCAGGTCGGGCGAGCACTCCTCGAAGCCCGGCAGGGCGCAGGTCGCCTCCAGGTCGCCCACGACCTTCATCGTGAACAGCATGTCGCGCAGGGGTGCGCTGTAGGTGGACATCGTCAACTCCTCTTGATCACTCTTGCAGGCCCCCGTCCGCCCTTCGATACCTCAGGGCGAACGGGTCACTTCACAAAGGAAGCATTACGGGACTCAGTGCGCGCTGGCCGCAGCCGCGCCGATGCCGGTCTGCGCGCGCACGTACTGGTCGCGGAAGCTGGCAATCTCCTTCTGGGCCCGGGCGCTCTTGTCGGTGACGGAGAACAGCCAGGTGAAGAAGAAGGCCAGCGGCATGGAGAACAGCGCGGGCTGCTCGTACGGGAAGATCGGCGCCGGGTTGCCCAGCACCACCACCCACACCGCCTTGGACAGCACCACGAAGGCCACGGCCGAGACCAGGCCGATGACGCCGCCCACCAGCGCGCCGCGCGTGGTCAGGCCCTTCCAGTAGATCGACAGCACCAGCACCGGGAAATTGGCCGAGGCCGCGATGCCGAAGGTCAGGCCCACCAGGAAGGCCACGTTCTGCTTCTCGAAAGCGATGCCCAGCACCACGGCCAGCACGCCCAGCAGCAGCGACACGCGCTTGGAGACCTTCATCTCCTCCTCCTCGGTGGCCTTGCCGCCGCGGATGACGCGGGCGTAGATGTCATGCGCGATGGCCGAGGCGCCGGCCAGGGCCAGGCCCGACACCACCGCCAGGATGGTGGCGAACGCAACCGCCGACAGGAAGCCCAGCAGCAGGTCGCCGCCCACGGCCTTGGCCAGGTGCATCACCGGCATGTTGTTGCCGCCGATGATGGCGCCGCCGACCTTGCCGCCCTCGAAGAACTGCGGGTCCTGGCCCACGATCACGATGGCCGCCAGGCCCAGCAGGCACACCACCAGGAAGAACAACCCGATGAAGCCGCTGGCCACGAAGACCGACTTGCGCGCCTCCTTGGCGTTGGGCACCGTGAAAAAGCGCATCATGATGTGCGGCAGCGCGGCGGTGCCGAACACCAGGCCCAGCGACAGCGACACGGCCGTCACCGGGTCGGCCAGCAGGCTGCCTGGGCGCATGATGGCCGCGCCGCTCTTGTGCGCCGCCACGGCCTGCGCGGCCAGCGTCTCGATGCTGAAGCCGAAGCGGCCCATCGCCAGCGCCAGCATGATCAGCCCGCCCGCGAGCAGCATCACCGCCTTGACGATCTGCACCCAGGTCGTGGCGATCATGCCGCCGAAGGTGACGTACACCACCATCAGCACGCCCACGATGGCCACCGCCACGGCGTAGTCCAGGCCGAACAGCAGCTTGATAAGCTGCCCCGCGCCGACCATCTGCACGATCAGGTAGAAGATCACCACCGTGAGCGAGCCGAAGGCCGCGAAGGTGCGGATGCGCGTCTGGTCGAGCCGGTACGAGGCGATGTCGGCAAAGGTGAAGCGGCCCAGGTTGCGCAGCCGCTCGGCCAGCAGGAACAGGATCACCGGCCAGCCCACGAAGAAGCTGATGATGTAGACGAAGCCGTCGAAGCCGCGCATGAACACCATCGAGCTCAGGCCCAGCAGCGTCGCGGCCGACATGTAGTCGCCCGCGATGGCCAGCCCGTTCTGGAAGCCCGTGATGCCGCCGCCGGCGGTGTAGAAGTCCGCCGCCGAGCGCGTGCGCCGCGCGGCCCACCAGGTGATGCCCAGCGTCATCAGCACGAACACGACGAACATCGCGATGGCCGTGACGTTGAGCGGCTGCTTCTGCGCCTCGCCGATGGCGTCGCCGGCCCATGCGCCGGCCGAGGCGCCCAGGAGCGCCAGCGCGCCCGGAATGCGTTGCAGGCGCTTCATGCGTTGCGCTCCACGATCTCTTGCGTCATGCGGTCGAACTCGCCGTTGGCGCGCGACACGTAGAGGCCCGTCAGCAGCCACGACACGATGATCAGCAGCGCGCCGATGGGGCCGCCGATGGTCAGGGCGCTGCCTTCCCACAACGGCTTGCCGAACACATCGGGTGCGAAGGCAACCACTGCCATGAAGGCGTAGTACGACACCAGCACGATGGCCGAGAGCGTGATGGCCAGCCGGCTGCGCCTGGCTACCAGCTCCTTGAACTTGGGGTCGTTCTCGACCCGCCTGTAGATGTCCGTGGACATGGATATTCCCCTCCAGAGTAAGAAATCAGAAAGATTCGCTGCGCCCGCAATCATCCGATGCGAGCCTTGCCCGAGCCTTATTCGATGGCGCTGGCCGACTTGGCGCGCTGGCGCAGCAGGAACTTCTGGATCTTTCCGGTGGAGGTCTTGGGCACCTCGGCGAACACGATGCGCTTGGGCACCTTGAAGCGCGCGAGGTGGCCGCGGCAGAACTCGATGAGCTCGGCCTCGGTGACGGTGGGCGCGCCGGGCTTGAGCTCCACGAAGGCGCAGGGCACCTCGCCCCACTTCTCGTCGGGCAGCGCCACGACCGAGGCCAGCATCACGTCGGGGTGGCGGTGCAGCACGTCCTCGACCTCGATGGAGCTGATGTTCTCGCCGCCCGAGATGATGATGTCCTTGGAGCGGTCCTTGATCTTGACGTAGCCGTCGGGGTGCACCACGGCCAGGTCGCCGGTGTGGAACCAGCCGCCGGCAAAAGCCTCCTCGGTGGCCGCGGGATTCTTGAGGTAGCCCTTCATCACCACGTTGCCGCGGAAGCAGATCTCGCCCATGGTCTCGCCGTCGGCGGGCACGGGCTGCAGCGTGTCGGGGTTGAGCACCACCACGGCCTGCTGCAGCGGGTAGGCCACGCCCTGGCGCCCGTTCAGGCGCGCGCGCTCCTGCGCCGGCAGTGCCGCCCAATGTTCCTGCTGGGCGCACACGGCGGCGGGGCCGTAGACCTCGGTCAGCCCGTACACGTGGGTGATCGCTATGCCCGCGGCCTCGCAGCCCTCGATGACCACCGCCGGCGGCGGCGCGCCCGCGATGAGCCCGCGCACCACGCGGTCGAGACCCTGGCGCAGCTCGGCCGGGGCGTTGATGAGCATGCTGTAGACGATGGGCGCGCCGCACAGGTGCGTCACGCCGTGCTCGCGCATCAGCGGCCAGATCAGCGCCGGATCGACCTTGCGCAGGCACACGCTGGTGCCGGCGATGAGCGCCATGGTCCAGGGGAAGCACCAGCCGTTGCAGTGGAACATCGGCAGCGTCCACAGGTACACCGGGTGGTGCGGCAGGCTCCAGGCGATGACGTTGTTGGCGGCGTTGAGGTAGGCGCCGCGGTGGTGCGTGACCACGCCCTTGGGATTGCCGGTGGTGCCGGAGGTGTAGTTCAGCGCGATGGCGTCCCACTCGTCGGCGGGCAGCTGCCAGGCGAAGTCCTCGTCGCCCTCGGCCAGCAGCTCCTCATACGTGATCTCGCCCAGCCGCGCGCCGGCGGGCGCGGTCTCGTCCTCGACCTCGATCACCAGCGGGCGCTTGTCGCCCAGGTGCTGCAGCGCGCGCGCCACCACCGGCGCGAACTCGCGGTCGGTGAGCAGCACCTTGGCCTCGCCGTGCTGGAGCATGAAGGCGATGGCCTCGGCGTCGAGCCGGGTGTTGAGCGTGTTGAGCACGGCGCCGCACATGGGCACGCCGAAATGCGCCTCGAACATCGCCGGCACGTTGGGCAGCATCGCCGCCACGGTGTCGCCGGGGCCGATGCCGCGCCTGGCCAGCGCGCCGGCCAGGCGGCGGCAGCGCGCGTAGGTCTCGCGCCAGTCCTGGCGCCGCGCGCCGTAGACCACGGCCGTGCGCTGCGGGTACACCAGCGCCGCGCGCTCGATGAAGCTCAGCGGCGAGAGCGCGACGTGGTTGGCCGCGTTCTTGTCCAGACCCAGCGAATAGGGATTGATCCGTGCCATCTCTGTGTTCTCCTCCAGGCGCCTCAAAGCGGCCAGGGCCGCGGCGACGACGGACGAGAGGATGGCGGACGACTTTTGCAGGCTGGCCCAGCAAATATGACGAATGTTTGCATCCCCTTTTGGCGGGAGGCCGGCCTCCTAGAATTTGGGGATGCATGGTCGCGGAAGGTCCTGATGGTGGCGCCCCTGGAAACGGCAGACGAACGGCTGAAGCACCACGCTTCGCTGCAGGCCGCGCTCGACCTCATCGACCAGGGCTTTAGCCTCATCGACGGCGAGCTGCGCCTGCTGGCCTGGAACCAGGCTTTCACCAGGCTGCTCGACTTCCCAGCCGAGCTGGTGCATGCGGGCGCGTCCTTCGAGGACTTCATCCGCTTCAACGCCGCGCGCGGCGAGTACGGGCCGGGCGACGTGGAAGCGCAGGTGGCCGAGCGCGTGGCCATGGCGCGGCGCCTGGAGCCGCACGAGTTCGAGCGCGTGCGCCCCAACGGCCAGGTGCTGCGCGTGCGCGGCGTGCCGGTGCCGGGCATCGGCTTCATCACGCTGTACTCCGACATCACGGCACAGAAGCGCGCCGAGGCGCAGGCGCTGGAGCAGGCCGCGGAGCTGGAGCGCCGCGTGGCCGAGCGCACCAGCGAGCTGCGGCTGAGCGAGGCGCAGATGCGGCTCATCACCGACAGCCTGCCCGCGCTCATCGCCTACTTCGACGCCAAGAAGGCCTACCGCTACATCAACCGCGGCTACCGGGAGTGGTTCGGGCTGGACCCGGCGCGGCTGGACCAGATCAGCGCGCGCGAGTACCTGGGCCGCGAAACCTACGCGAGCATCCGCCCGAACGTGGCGCGCGCCTTCGCCGGCGAGCCCGTCAGCTACGAGTACGAGGCGCACTGCGTGGACGGGCGCGTGCGCATGGCGCGCACCACGCTGATCCCGGAGAAGGCCGCCGACGGCACCGTGATCGGCTGCTTCGAGCTGACCTTCGACGTCTCGGAGCTGCGCCGCGCGCAGGAACTGCTGTCGCAGGCGCAGAAGATGGAGGCGCTGGGCCAGCTCACCGGCGGGCTGGCGCACGACTTCAACAACATGCTCACCGTGATCATCGGCAACCTCGGCGCTTTGCGCGAGCTGCGCGACGACGAGGCCGTCACGGAGTTCATCGACCCGGCGCTGGCCGCGGCGCGGCGCGGCGCCGAGCTCATCCGCGCGCTGCTGGGCTTCGCGCGGCGCCAGCCGCTGGAGGCGCAGGCCGCCGAGGTCGGCCCGCTGGTGGGCACCGTCATCAACCTGCTGCGCCGCTCGCTGCCCGAGGGGCTGGAGCTGCAGGCCGACAGCGGCGAGCTGCCGCTGTGGGCCTGGGTCGATGCCAGCCACCTGCAGGACGCGCTGGTCAACCTGGTTCTCAACTCCCGCGACGCGCAGGCCACGCGCGTGTCGGTCAGCGTGCGCGCCGACACGCTCTCGGCCGCGCGCGCCTACGAGCTGCAGGCCAAGCCGGGCCATTACATCCGCATCGACGTGCGCGACGACGGCCACGGCATGGACGCCGCCACGCGCTCGCGCGTGTTCGAGCCCTTCTTCACCACCAAGCGCCCGGGCGCCGGCACGGGGCTGGGCATGTCGATGGTCTACGGCTTCGTGCGCCAGTCGGAGGGGGCCATCGCCATCGACAGCGCCCCGGGCGCGGGCACCACGGTGTCGCTGTGGCTGCCGGTGGCGCAGAGCGCGGTGGCGAGCCTGCTGGCCGACAGCTGCTGCGACGCGGGCCACCGCGCCGACCCGCCCATGGCGCTGGCGCTGCTGGTGGAGGACGACGCCGAGGTGCGCAAGGTGGTGCGCCGCGCGCTGCTGGATCTGGGCTTCGCGGTGCTGGAGGCCGAGAACGGCGCCGAGGCGCTGCAGATCCTGGAGCACGCGCCGCGCATCGAGCTGCTGCTGTCCGACGTGGTCATGCCCGGCGGCGTGGACGGGCGCGAGGTGGCGCGCCAGGCGCTCTCGCGCGGCGTACCGCGCGTGGCGCTGATGAGCGGCTTCGTGCCCGGCGAGCAGCCCGCCGCCGGCGAGGTGCCCATGCTCTGCAAGCCCTTCACCAAGCGCCAGCTCGCCGATTTCCTGGCTCGCCAGGTGCCGGCGCTGAGTTCGGCCCCACGGGCACTCGGAGCCGCGCATGGCTGAGGCCCCGTCCGCGCTGGTCTACGTCGTCGAGGACGACGCCGAGGTGTCACGCCTGGTGGTGATGGCGCTGCAGGACTTCGGCTTCATGACCGAAACCTTCGGCGACGGCGGCAGCGTGCTGCGCCGGCTGCGCAGCGAAAAGCCCGACCTGTGCATCGTGGACCTGGGCCTGCCCGACATGGACGGCATCGAGCTGGTGCGCGAGATCGCGCGGCGCTGCAGCTGCGGCGTGCTCATCCTCACCGGCCGCGGCCACACGGTGGACCGTGTCATGGCGCTCGAAGGCGGCGGCGACGACTACGTGGTGAAACCCTTCGAGCCGCGCGAGCTGGTGGCGCGCGTGCGCAGCATCCTGCGCCGGCGCGGCGCCGGCGTGCCGGGCGCCGCGCCGCTGCAGCGCCGCCACGCGCGCTTTGCCGGCTGGAGCCTGGACTGCGCCGCCAACCTGCTGCGCGGGCCCGACGGCACCGAGACGCTGCTGGGCACGGCCGAGGCGCAGGTGCTGCGCGCCTTCCTGGAGCGGCCGCACCAGATCCTCACGCGCGAGCAGCTCATGGGCAGCCGCGAGCTCTCGCCGCTGGACCGCAGCATCGACGTGCGCATCTCGCGGCTGCGCCGCAAGCTCGAAGCCGACCCGCAGAACCCCAAGGTCATCAAGACCGTCTACGGCGCGGGCTACATGCTGGCGGCGGCGGTGGAGTGGGAGTGAGTGGATGCGAGCTCAACTCCCGGCTCGACTCGAACGAACGAATGGTTGTCATGCCCATGAGGGCCGAAAGCAGCCCGGGGCGTTGACGTAGCCCCGGCATCCCGCAAGCCGACGCGGCTCGCACCCTACTCGTCATTCCCGCGCAGGCGGGAACCCAGGCGGTCCCCGAGCTGGCCGAAGTAGACCCGGCGGCGCACCGAAGACCTGGACATCGCGATGCCTGCATGGGCTCTTGCGCTGTGATGTGGGACCGCCTGGGTCCCCGCCTGCGCGGGGATGACGGAGTGGTATGCGGAACGAAACAGCTTACGGAAGAGCACCAGATATGCCGTCCTCGATGGGCGGCGGACACCGCCACGGCAACGCCGACCACAGCTTGAACACAACATCGGAGCCACCCATGACCCCTCCCCACCTCATCGAGCAATACGGCCCGCGCGAGGCCATGGATTACGACGTGGTGATCGTCGGCGCCGGCCCGGCCGGGCTGGCCACGGCCATCCGCCTCAAGCAGCTGGCGCAGGCCGCGGGCAGCGAGGTGTCGGTGGCGGTGCTGGAGAAGGGCTCCGAGGCCGGCGCGCACATCCTCTCCGGCGCGGTGATGGACCCGCGCGCCCTCACCGAGCTGCTGCCCGACTGGCAAGCCCAGGGCGCGCCGCTGCACCAGAGCGTGACCGGTGACGACGTGCTGTTCCTCACCGCCGAGGCCGCGCACCGCACGCCCGACTGGCTGGTGCCCCGCAATTTCCACAACCACGGCTGCT
This sequence comes from Azohydromonas caseinilytica, assembly GCF_012927045.1. Classification (GTDB taxonomy): domain Bacteria; phylum Pseudomonadota; class Gammaproteobacteria; order Burkholderiales; family Burkholderiaceae_C; genus Azohydromonas; species Azohydromonas caseinilytica. Next base: position 78,314 of record NZ_JABBFW010000016.1, read on the forward strand.
ACGTCGTTGCTCTGGGCAGCGTGGTGAAGTGGCTGGCCGAGCAGGCGGAAGGCCTGGGCGTGGAGGTGTTCCCGGGCTTCGCCGCCGCGGAGGTGCTGTACGACGGCCAGGGCGCCGTGCGCGGCGTGGCCACCGGCCACGTCGGCCTGGGCAAGGACGGCGAGCCCACGGCCGAGTTCCAGCTCGGCATGGAGCTCAACGCCCGCTACACCATCTTTGCCGAGGGCGCGCGCGGCCACCTGGGCAAGCAGCTCATCGCCAAGTACCGGCTCGACGAAGGGCGCGACCCGCAGAGCCACGCCCTGGGCATCAAGGAGCTGTGGGAGGTGCCGCCGCAGAAGGCGCAGCCCGGGCGCGTGGTGCACACCGCCGGCTGGCCGATGCAGCCCGATACCTACGGCGGCGGCTTCCTCTACCACCTGGAGGGCAACCGTGTGACGTTGGGCTTCGTCACCGGGCTGGACTACGCCAACCCCTGGCTCAGCCCCTTCGAGGAGATGCAGCGCTGGAAGACGCACCCGGCCATCCGCGCCCACCTGGAGGGCGGGCGGCGCATCGGCTACGGCGCGCGCGCCATCGTCGCCGGCGGGCTGCTGAGCCTGCCCAAGCTCGTCTTCCCGGGCGGCGCGCTGGTGGGCTGCGACGCCGGCACGCTCAACGCCGCGCGCATCAAGGGCAGCCACGCCGCGCTCAAGACCGGCATGCTCGCCGCCGAGGCCGCGTTCGAGGCCCTGCGCGCCGGCCGCAGCCATGACGAGCTGGCCGCCTACCCCGAGGCCTTCGGGAAGAGCTGGCTGCACGAGGAGCTGCATGCCTCGCGCAACTTCAAGGCCTGGTTCAAGAAGGGCCTGCGCGTGGGCGCGCTCATGACCGGCGTCGAGCAGTGGCTGCTGCCCAAGCTGGGGGTGAACACGCCGCCGTGGACCCTGCGCCGCGACCGGCCCGACCACTTCGCGCTGCGCCCGGCCGGCGAGTTCGCGCCCATCGCCTATCCCAAGCCCGACGGCCAGCTCACCTTCGACCGCCTCTCCAGCGTCTTCATCAGCAACACCAACCACGGCGAGGACCAGCCCTCGCACCTGCGGCTCAAGGACGCACGCGCGCCGCTGGCCGTCAACCTCGCCACCTATGCCGGCCCGGAGGCGCGCTACTGCCCGGCCGGCGTGTACGAGTTCGTCAAGGCCGAGGACGGCGACGAGCGGCTGCAGGTCAACGCGCAGAACTGCCTGCACTGCAAGACCTGCGACATCAAGGACCCGGGCCAGAACATCACCTGGGTCACGCCCGAGGGCGGCGGCGGACCGAATTACGCCGGGATGTGAGCGGCAATAACTCCCGGCACGGCGCGGGAATTTCGCGAGCCCTCCCCCAATCGGGGCAGGAGCAATGTCCTGCGCCCCCGTGACCTTCGTATCTGGCGGCCTGTTCAGGCCCGTTCCACCATGCCCTGGCCGGCGGTTGGAATTCGAAGCTGGCCGCCGCCATCCAGGGCCGTGAGGGACGGCCCGTCAGCCCTTCACCGGCGCGCCGCGCGAGCGGGGCGTGAAAGAGAAACCGCCATGAACGGTCTCCAGCTTGATCAGAGCGGCTACGAGCTGTGTTTCGAATCCCTGAGGGAGCCGCGGCGCGTCCAGGCTTTTCCCTGCGACGCCGACGGCCATGTGGACATGGACGAGCTGGGCGAAACCCGGCTGCGCGAATACCTGTACGCGCGTGCCGTGATCGGCAAGGAATTCAGCCTGCCCAGCGTGCGCGTGCGCGACGAGGGCTGAGCCGCGGGGCTCAGGCCGGGCGCGCCGCGCTGTAGAGCCGCGTCAGCCGCCGCCCGTCCTGCGTGCGGTGGCGGCCGTTGCGGGGTTCCAGCCCGTAGTCGCCCAGCACCTCGAACACCTTGACCGCCTCCACGAGGCGGGAAGCCTCGACCACGTGCACCAGCGCGCCTTCGGCATCCTCGATGCCGATGCGGATGGACGGGGTGGCGGGATCGGCCGGCGGCTGCTGCTCGTGCAGCTCGCTCAGGCGGCGGCGCAGTTCGGTGCAATCGAACGAAAGGACGGCAAGATCGTTCATGGTTATGGTCTTGTGTGGGGGTCTCCCGACCCCGGCGCACGGGCTCTGCGGCCCGGCGCTGTCTCCGTAAAAAAGGCGGGCACGCTGGTCTGCGGCCCTGTACCCGCCAACAGGTTTGATGGTGCACTTTTTCACGGCCGGCACGCACCGGGGGCACGGCGGCCAAGCCCCGGGAAAATCCCTGCGAAATCCACGGGCCAGCGTTTTCATGGCGCGCAGTCTTGCGCCGCTTCAGGAGCGGCGATCTTGCGCCAGCTCAAGCCCATGGAAATTCCCGCGTTATCTGCGGGTTAACCAAGAGCCCCGGCCCGACGTCCGGGAAAACCATTATCAGAATTTCTTTGCCCTGTGGGTTTCACCACGTTTTGAATATTCAGCACTTGTTGACGGCTGGTGACAATTCTTCAATGAGCCCCCGTTGCCGCGCGCGCGTGAAGAGGGCATTCCAGATATTCAGCGCTGCGCTCTAGCATCCGGTTTCCCGAAAATCCGGGTTTCTGGAGAACCGTGATGCGATTGAAGTTTGGCAGCCTCGTGGCCGCGGCGGTGGCATTGGCCGGAAATCCTTCCTGGGCCGACGTCCTGGGCAGTGCGCAACTGTCCCATTTTGGTTACACGCTGGTCGATCTGAATCCCCATGACGGCATTGCGCCGGCCCTTAGTTTCACCCCTTTCGGCACGCAGGCGGCTTCGATCCTGAGCGGTCGGGCCTACGCCGGACCCTCCCTCGGCCTGGGCCAATACACACAGTCCGGTTTCACCTGGAGCACGTCCTTCGCGGTATTTCCGGAGGTCCGCCGCGAGGTGGCGTCCGAGGAGGCCATGGTGGGGGGCCACATGTCCGGCTCCGTCACCGACCATACCTTCACGGCCGGCGCGCAGGGCCGCGGCTCCAATACCCTGGCCTCGCAGACACAGGCCAGCGAATTCGACGTGGGTGCGCTGCCGGTACGCCGTACCGATGATTCCGAGGGATTTCCGGTCCTGTCGGTCACGCCCTATACCCAGGTGATCTGGACCGGCAGCGTGCTGCTGGAAGTGGAAAACACGCTGGGCCGGCGCCGCAACCGCTTCGAGCAGGCTTTCTCCCAAATGAGCCTGGAATTGCGCGACGGCGCCAACCAGGTGGTTGACCGTTTTTACGCCCAGGTTTCGACCCGGAAATACCAGGTTGACCGCGTCAGCCAGGCTTGGGACCTGCAGACTTCATTCATCAACAACACGGCGGAAACACAGGGCGGTTACATGGATCTCGTGCTCCATACCTGGGGCCAATCCTTCCGGCCCGCACCCATCCCCGAACCCGGCACGCCGTGGCTGATGCTGTGCGGCGCGGGCGTCCTGGCCGCCACGCTGCGCGCCAGAAAGCAGTCTGCCGTTCTTATCTCCACCTCGGGAGCCGCATGATGCGCAAGTCGATTCTCAGCTTGGCCGCCGCCTTGGCCTGCGCGCTGGTCCAGCCCGTGCGGGCCGATATCCGGGCCGATCTCCGGATCGAGAATTTCGGCTACACGCTGATAGATCTCGATCCCAACGACGGCATCACGCCGCACCTGGATTTCTCGTTGAAGCCTGACAGTAACTGGAGTTCCGGCGCGGGCGCCTATTCCAAATACGAATACATGGGCAGCCGCGCACCCGGCCAGCTCATGCGCGTCACGGACAATATATTTGACGGCTTCAAATCCTTCATTCCGCTGTCCAGCCAAGTGGTCGGCCCGACCGGCCGGGCCGCTACGGATATGGGTGGCTCCATCCACGACCGCAGTTTCAATCTCAACGCCCAGGTGTCCTCGCTCAATGCCGGCAACCCGGACCAGCGGGCCCACACCGATCTTTACGCCTCCGTCGGCCCCTCGGGTCCCGGCAGTATCTTTGGCGTGACGCCCCATACCCAGGTCATCTGGACCGGCGACTTGAGCATGCGCCTGGAAAAAACCCTGGACCCGGGGTTCGAGCAGTTGGAAGAAATCCACGGCTACTGGAGCGGCTACACGGATTTGGATCATGTCCAACAGCAGACATTGACCATCAGCAGCCGGGAGAACCCGGGGGAGCGCCTCTACCAGTCGGCCTTCAGCCTGTCCTTCATCAACGACACGGCAACGTCCACCACCAGCTTCGTCAGCGTGTCGGTTACCGCATCGGGCAGCAGCAACGTCGTGCGGCTGGGCGCAGCGGCACCGGTGCCCGAGCCGGCCGGCGTGCTGCTGATGCTGTGCGGGCTTGGCGTGGTGGCCGGCTGGTCGGTGCGCGCCAGGCATGTCACAGCCGCATGACAGCCGTCACGGGTCCGCGCCGGTCGCCTTGGCGCCGCGGCCGGCATCGACGTCTTCCGGGCTCACCCCGTGATCAGCCCGGGCCGTGGCGGGCACCGGGGATGCCGCATGCACCCGCGACCGCAAGCCGTCGCATGGAAGGAGCGCACAGATGCAAGCAAGTCAGACCTTGTTGACGCTGGCGCTTGCCCTGCCGGCCGGGCCCGCCGTGCTGGTCGAGCCGCGGCCGACGGAAGACGACGCGCTGCCGTCGCAGCCCACGCCGATGCGGCGTGCGGCCGGCGCGCTGGAGCGGGCCGACGGCGGTCCCGCGGTGGTCTGGGCGGCGCGCGACGGCTACGTGGTGCGCAACACCGGGCTGCCGCTGCGGCTGACGCAGGCGCACCCGCCCGCCCGCGCCGGCGCGCCGCAGGACACCGGCACGCTCACCGGCCTGCCCACGGCACTGCCCACCGACCTGCCCGTGCTGCGCGACCTCCTGGACCGGCTGGGACTGGGGTTGCGTTTGGCGCTGGAAAAGCTGCGCGTCGCGCTCGATGCCACGCGCCGGCCCGTCCTGGCCGTTCCGACCAGCACGGCGCAGCGCTGAAGCCCGGGCCCCGAAAAATGCTCAGGCAGGCGCCGTGCTTGCTGCGTTTGGGGTTCCCCGCCGCACGGCGCGGCGGCTTCCCTCGGCACCCTGCACTGGAAATCGCCATGTCCTCCGCCCCGCTCCTTCGCTGGACCGTCACGGCCCTGGTGGCCGGCGCCGCCTCGTTCACACAGGCGCAGACGGCAGCCGTGCCGCCGGGTGGCGCCGCAGCCGTCCCCGGCCCGCCCGGCGCTGCCAGCGCGCCGGCCGCCACCGTCCCGGGCAGCGTCGGTTCGCCAACCGGGCCCCTGCCCGGCAATGCCGCGCCCGGCATGCCCGCTCCCGCGGCGCCGGCCCCAAGCAGCGTCAGTGGAGCCACCACCGCGACCGGGACCCCGGCCGCGCCGCCCAGCGTGGGCCTGCCCCCGGCCCCGGGCAGCACGGGCGCTGCGCCGGCCGGTGTCGCCCCGCCGGCGGGCACGCTGCCCGGCACCGTCGGCACCGTCCCGGGCGGCACCCTGCCCGGCGGTACCGTGCCCGGCGGGCCGGCGTCCGGCGGCACGGTGCCCAGCGGCCCCTTCCCGCCGCGCAGCGGCGGCGCGCCCACCGGCTCGCGCTGAACCCGGCGCCGCCGGCATCACGGCCGCGCGCGCCGGGCTGCCGTGCCGGTGCAGCGCGCCAAGAGTGCCTTCATCCCCCTGGACAGGCGGCGGCTGCGGTCAGACCCGCCGCCGCCTGCCTGCTTCCACGCCCTGCATTCCTTCCTCACCGCCCGGTAAACGCCGCGGGGCCGAAACATCGGGAACCGACAGGAAACGCAGTCCCCATTCCCTGCCGCTTGAGTGAGACGGTTGTAAATCTGCGGGAAACAGTCCAGCGAAGCTCGACGCGGCGCTTCGGCGGGTCCACGCAGCGGGGTGACAGCCGTGAGGCCCCTCGTACCAGGCCGGCAAGCCTCGGTCATGGGGCGCTACCAAGCCGCCGGGCAAGCACTCCCCGGGATCGATGCGGTGATTGGGCAGGGCTGGCTCCCCGCCATTTTTTTGTCCGCGCCGAAGGCGCCTAACACGCCCTAGTGTTCACTTTCGTAGGCCTGCACCACCTTCACTTCGGTCGCACCGACCTGGAACAACAAACGGTCGCTTCTGCCCCTACCGGTGGTGCCGCAGGGATAAATCTCGATCAAATCCGCGCTCCCCTTCCATTTCTGCACCTTGGGAACGTGCTGGCTCAAAAGGCTGAGCCATTGCGACATGGGGTCCGGCGTGGTGTCGGTTTCCCAGCACAAGTTCTTGATCAATTGCAGGACATCCAGGGCTTTTTCCGTTTCTTGAAGCTCCTTCTCAATTTCCTTCTCGATCTTCTGCGTGTCAGTGACGTCTTTGTAAGTCGGCATGATTGGTTCCTTGAAAAATTCGGATTGAACCTTGCATGGAAATGCCTATGGCCTTTCAGCAGTCGGTTGATTCTGCCGGGCCCCATGAACCAGCCCTGAAATACTCAAATACCTGCAGGGCCGGTCCGCCGGTATGTTCAAGGGCTGCCAATTGCACTGATTTGAGCAGCATCAAATCCGCGACCGCGCCGCTGCCCCGAAGCGCACGCGCGAGCCCTGCCTAGCGGTTTCCAGGCGCTCAGGCCATTGCCGTCACCCACCCTCGACCGCTCCCGCCAGTCCCGCGTGCAGCTCGCCCAACTGCCGCTGCAGCTCTTCCACCGTCGTGGCCGGCAGGGCACACGCACCGTCGCGGCACAGGTAGGCCTCGCCGCCGCGCCGCCCCTGCAGCAGCGGCCCCGTGTCCGCCCCGCCGCGTACGAGCGTGACCAGCGGCGCCAAGCTGGAGCGCGCCGCCTCCCACAGCGCCGCGCCGCCCGGTGCCGGCACGGCCAGGTCCGCGCCGCGCTCGGCCAGCAGCTGCGCGTGCAGCAGCGCCGGCACCGCCAGCGGCGACTGCGCCAGCACCGGGCCCAGGCGCTGCAGCGCCTCGACGGCAGCGTCGCGCCACTCGGTCCGCCCGCACGGGCCGGCCAGGCGCAGCAGCAGCTCGCAGGCCGCGGCCGTGCCCGACGGCACGGCGCCGTCCTGGATGTCGCGCGCGCGCAGCGGCAGCGCGGGCCCGGCCTCGTTGTCGAAGAAACCCCGCGCCGGGTCGTGATGGCGCCGCATGAGGCCATCGGCCAGGCGCTGCGCGTGCGCGAACCACTCCGGCGCGCCGTTGGCGGCATGCAGCTCCAGCAGGCCCAGGCCGAGCTGCGCCTGGTCCGACAGGTAGCTCTCGCCGCGCAGCGTGCCGTTGCGCCAGGCATGGTGCACGCGGTCACCCTGCACCAGCGCCTGCAGCAGGAAGCGCGCAAGCGCCTCGGCAGCCTGGACGAAGTCAGCGCGTCCCAGCAGCCGCCCGGCCTCGGCCAGGGCCCGCAGCGCCAGGCCGTTCCAGTCGGCCAGGACCTTGTCGTCGGTCAGCGGCCACACGCGCCGGGAGCGCGCGGCGTAGAGGCGTTCCCGCACCGAGCGCTCCCAGGCCGCGAAGGCCGCCTCGTCCAGTCCCAGCGCGGCGCGCGCGGCCTCGGGGTCGCGCCGCTCCAGCACGTTGCGGCCCGCCTCGCCCTCCTCCCAGTTGCCCTCGTCGGTGGCGCCATGGAGGCGCGCCGCCATGTCGGCGTCCGCGCCCAGCGCCTCGCGCAACTGCGCCAGGGTCCAGACGTGGAAGCGCCCTTCCTCGCCCTCGGTATCGGCGTCCTGCGCCGATGAAAAGGCCGCGGGTGCGGCGGCCGGATGCATCTCGCGCAGCAGGTACGCCAGCGTGTCCTCGGCCACGAAGCGCAGCCGCGACTCCCCGCACAGCCGCCAGGCCCCGGCGTACACGCGCGCGAGCTGCGCGTTGTCGTAGAGCATCTTTTCGAAGTGCGGCACCTGCCAGCGCTCGTCGGTCGAGTAGCGCGCGAAGCCGCCGCCCAGCTGGTCGTAGACGCCGCCCTCGGCCATGCGCTGCAGGGTGAACAGCAGCATCTCGCGCGCGGGCGCCTCGCCGGTGGCGGCCACGCTCAGCAGGTATTGCAGCAGCGGCGCCTGCGGGAACTTCGGGGCTCGGCCGAAGCCGCCGTGCACCGGGTCGAAGCGCCGCAGCAGCTCGTCCAGCGCCTGCGCATGCAGCCGCGCGCCCGGGGTGTGCGGCACCGCCAACGCGGACTCCAGCCCGCTGTCCAGGTGCTCGTGCAGCGCCTGCGCCTGCTCCTCGATCTGCGCGCGCTCGCGCTCCCAGGCCTCGCGCACGGCCGTGAGCACTTCCGAGAAGCTGGAAAAGCCCGGCCGCGGCCGGGGCGGGAAGTAGGTGCCGCCGAAGAAGGGTTTCAGATCGGGCGTGAGGAACATGTTCATCGGCCAGCCGCCGCGCCCGGTGATGGCCTGCAGCGCGCGCATGTAGACATGGTCCACGTCGGGCAGCTCCTCGCGGTCCACCTTGATGGCGATGAAACCCTCGGCGAGCTGGCGCGCGACGGCCTCGTCCTCGAAGGACTCGCGCTCCATCACGTGGCACCAGTGGCAGGTGGCGTAGCCCACCGACAGCAGGATCGGCCGGTCCAGTTCGCGCGCCCGCGCGAAGGCTTCCGGGCCCCACGGATACCAGTCCACCGGGTTGTGCGCGTGCTGCAGCAGGTAGGGGCTGGTTTCCCGGGCCAGGCGATTCGCGGGGTGGGGCGGGCCGGAAGAAGGAGCCGGGGCGGCAGAGTCGGGAAAGGAGGCGGAGGACATGGCTTGAAGGCAGCGCGTACGCCGCCGGGAATGGCGTCGGTTCGACTTCACGGCGAGCAAGCGCGCGGCCCGTGATTCGCACCCATTGCCGGCCGGTTTGCGCCGCACCCCCAGGCGCGCCCCGTGGAAGCCGGGCCCCGCCGGGGGTACGGTGTTTGCCCTCTGTGGCGACCTGTGCAGATGTCCATGTCCTTGATGCCCGCCCTCCGCCCTTTCGCCCTGGCCTTCACCCTGGCGCTGGCCGCGCTCGTCAGCGGTTGCGCCCTGCTCAAGCCCGGAGGCGACCAGGAGCAGGCCGAGGCGCGCGGCGAGCCGCCGGCCGAGGGGCCGCCGCGCTATGACATCGAGGTCGAGGCGCCGGGGGGACTGCGCGCGCTGGTGGCCGACAACCTGGACCTGCAGCGCTTTCGCACCGTGCCGGCCGAGCAGGGCCTGACCGAGGCGGAACTGGAGCGGCTGGTCGCGGCGGCGCCGCAGCAGGCCAAGGCGCTGCTGCGCACCGAGGGCTACTTCAACGCCACGGTCGAGGCCTCGCTCACGCCGGCGCAAGGGGACCGCCTGCCGCGCGTCGTCATCCGCGTGGAGCCGGGGCCGCGCACGCTCATCGACAGCGTGGCGGTGGACGTCCACGGCGAGCTGCGCCGCCGCGCCGAAAGCGGCGACGCCCAGGCCGCGAAGCTGCGTGACCGGGTGCGCGAGCAATGGGCGCTCAAGCCCGGCGAGCCCTTCCGCCAGGACGACTGGACCGGCGCCAAGAACACCGCGCTGGCGCAGCTGCAGGCCAACGGCTACCCGGCCGCGGACTGGCGGGAGACGCAGGCGCGCGTGCGCCAGGCCGAGCAGCGCGCCTCGCTCGTCGCCCAGGCCGACAGCGGCCCGCTGTTCCGGCTGGGCGAGATCCGCATCGAGGGCGTGCAGCGCTACGGTGAGGAGAGCATCCGCAACCTGGCCGACTTCGCGCCCGGCACCCCATACAGCCAACAGCAATTGCTGGAGTACCAGGACCGGCTGCGCCTGAGCGGCCTGTACGAGGGCGCGGCCGTGACCATCGGCACCGACCCGGCGCAGGCCGAGGCCACGCCGGTGACGGTGCGCGTGCGCGAGCAGCGCCTGCAGAACGCCACGCTGGGCCTGGGCTACAGCAGCGACACCGGGCCGCGCTTCACACTGGAGCACATGCACCGCCAGCCCTTCGGGCTGCACTGGACCGCGCGCAACAACCTCGAGGTGGGCAACCAGCGCAAGCTCTGGGAGTTCGACCTGCGCTCCTACGCGCGCCCGCGCCTGTGGCACGACCTGGTGGCCGGCAACGTCGAGCGCTGGACCGGCGAGGACGAGGACCGTACTTCCGCGCGGCTGCGCGTGGGCCGCACGCAGGACCGCAATCGGCTGGAGCGCACCTACTACGCCGAACTGCAGCACTCGCGCGTGGACTCGCCGCTGGGCCGGCGCGAGGCGCAGTCGCTCACCGGCAACGCCGACTGGACCTGGCGCCACGTGGACAGCCGGCTGCTGCCCACGCGCGGCCAGGCCGTGATCCTGCAGACCGCGCTGGGCTACGCCCGCGGCAACCAGGAGGACAGCGGCCCCTTCGGCCGCCTCTACACCCGCATGCTGTATTTCCGCCCCTTCGGCGATGGCTGGCAGTCCCGGCTGCGGCTGGACGTGGGGCAGGTGTTCGCGCGCGAGAGCGTGGGCGTGCCCGACCCGCTGCTGTTCCGCGCCGGCGGCGAGGAGTCGGTGCGCGGCTACGCCTACCGCAGCCTGGGGCCGGTGGTCAACGGCGTGGTCACCAGCGGGCGCTCGCTGCTGACGGCCAGCGCCGAGGTGGCGCACCCGATCACGCGGCGCTTCCCGGCGCTGTTGGGCGCCGTCTTCATCGACGCCGGCAACGCCGCCGAGCGCTTCTCCGAGCTGGACCCCGTCGTGGGCGTGGGCGTGGGCCTGCACTACCGCAGCCCGGTCGGCCCGCTGCGCGTGGACCTGGCCTACGGCGTGGAGGAGCAGCGCTTCAGGTTGCACGTGACGGCGGGGGTAAGTTTTTGACAGCGGAAGAAGCGCCGTCGTGCCCGCAACGGTGCAGAGCCCTCCAGGGGATGTTGTCGGATGTCGCCCGTGAGCTGCTTTGCTTTGATGGCTACCTCGTCATCCCCGCCTTCAGGCTCCGACAAAACCCTTCCGTACCGGGCATCACAACCAACCGCCGGCTTGGCCAGAGCTCTCCCCTTGCCTGCCCGTCTCTCACCTATTCCATTGCCCTGAGCCCCAGACATGGCCACCCTGACCCCGCCCGCCCCCACCGACGCCGCGGCCCCGCCGCCACCACCGCCCAAACGTCCGCGCCGCCTGCGCCGCGCGCTGCTGGCGGTCGCGCTGCTGCTGCTCGCGCTGGTCTTGGCCGTGGCGGGCTTCGCGTGGTGGGTGCTGCGCAGCGAGCAGGGCACGGTCTGGGCACTGCAGCGGCTGCCGGGCGTGACGGTCACGAACCCGCGCGGCACGCTGCTGGGCGACTTCGGCGCCGAAGCGCTGAGCGTGCGCTGGGGCCAGGGCGGCGAGATCCGCCTCGTGGACGTGGCCTGGACCGACCTGCGCGTCAGCCGCCTGCGCCTTTGGGGCCAGTACGCGCAGGTGGGCTTCGACACGCTCACGGCGCGCCAGGCCTTCCTGACGCTGCCGGCACCGCAGGAGCCGCCGCCGCCGAAGTCGCCCCCGCCGCAGCAGTTGAGGCTGCCGGTGGCGCTGGACATCGGCGCGCTGCGCATCGGCGAGTTCCATGCAGCCGCGCTGGCCGGCGAGCCCTTGCGGCAGATCCAGGCCGCGCTGCACGTGGGCGAATCGCTCGGACAGCAGCACCGCATCGAGGACTTCTCGCTGCGCCGCGGGCCGCTGCAAGTCAGCGGCCGGGCCCAGGTCGGCGCCGACGCGCCGATGCCGGTGCGGGCCGACCTGACGCTGGCGCAGCCCGCCACCGGCAACCTGCCGCCCTGGGGCGCGGCGCTGCAGCTGCGCGGACCGCTGGCGCAGCTCGGACTGGAAGCCGCCCTGCACGCCCGCACCGAGCCGGCGCAGACGCTCAGCGCCTCCGCCACGCTCACGCCCTTCGCCGCCTTCCCGCTGGCACGGCTGCAGGCGCGCGTGCAGGGGCTGGACCTGTCGGTGCTGGCGGCCGGGGCGCCACGCACCGCGCTCAACGGCCGGGCCGACATCGAGCCCGGCGCACAGGACCGGCTGCAGTTACGGCTGGCGCTGGACAACGCCCGGTCCGGCCCCTGGAACGCCGGCCAGGTGCCGGTGCGCGACATCCGGCTCAGCGCCCTGGTGGACCCGGCCAACCCGAGCCGGCTGCAGCTCGACGATCTGCAGGCCCTGCTGGGCAGCGCCCAGGCGCCGGCCGGCCGCCTCAGCGCCCAGGGCCGCGCCGAGGGCGACGGCTGGAGCGTGCGGGCCACGCTCGCCGAGCTGCGCCCGGCCCGGCTCGACGCGCGCGCCCCGGAGCTGACGCTGGCCGGCCAGCTCGATGCCACCGGCCGCGGCTTCCTGCCCGCCGCCGCTGCGCCGGCGGCCGGCGCCTCACCGGCTTCCGCGGCCTCGGCACCCGGCAGCACAGCGACGGCAGTCCCCCCGCGCCGCATCGACCTCACAGGGGAGCTGGGCGGCGCCATCGTCGCCCCGGGCGGCAGCCAGCCCTTGAAGCTGCAGCTCGACGCCGGCTGGCAGGCGCAGGCCGCGGCCACGCTGCTGGAGCTGCGCCGGCTGGAGGCCAGCGCCGGCGCCGCGCGCGTGTCGGCCCAGGGCCGGCTGCGCCAGGACGCCACCGGCGCGCCCTGGCAGCTCGAAACCAAGGCCAGCATGGACGAGCTGGACCTGCGCCCCTGGTGGCCGGTGGCCGGCGCGCCGCTGCGCCGCCTGCCCAGCCGGCTCGCGGCCCGCGCCGAGGCCGCCCTGACGCTGCCCGGCGCCGGTCCGGCCGGGGACCTGCTGGCCTGGCTGGCCACGCTGCAGGGCCAGGCCCGCGTCAGCGTGCCGCTCAGCCTGCTGGCCGAGGTGCCGCTGCAGGGCGAGACCACGCTGCGCGGCACCAACGCCGGGCTGCAGGTGGCGCTCAATACCGAAGTCGCCGGCAACACGGCCCGCGCCGAGGGCCTGCTGGCGCGCAATCCGGGCGCGGACCGCTGGCAGGCCAAGGTGGACGCGCCGGCCCTACAGCGCCTGGCGCCGCTGGCGGCCTTGCTGCCGAGCGAGCCAGCCGCGTCCGCGCCCCGCACGGCGGCGGCCTCGCGCAGCGCGCGGCCCAACGGCGCCGTCACCGCGGCCGCCCCGGCCCGCGGCCCGGCCCTGGCCGGCGCGCTGCAGGCCGAGCTCGGCCTGGACGGCCGCTGGCCGGCGCTGCGCACCCAGGGCCAGGCCAGCGCCACCGGCCTGGCCTGGCCGGGCGGGCGCCTGCGCAGCGGCGAGGCGCGCTGGCGCCTGGCGACGGTGGGCGACGCGCCGCTGGAGCTGAACCTGGCGCTGGCCGACCTGGGGCTGGTGAGCCCGGAACAACTGCAGCGCATCCCGGCGCTGAACCTGCGCCTGGACGGCAGCACCCGTGCGCACCGGCTGGCGCTGCAGGCCGACATCGCGGCCAAGCCGCCGGAGTGGACCGACCTGCTGCAGCCCCCGCCGCCGGACATGCCCGGCGGCGCGCGCACGCAGCTGCAGCTCGAAGCCCAGGGCGCCCTGCTGCAAGCTGGCAGCGGCACGCTGCCCGCGACGCTGGCGGGCTGGCAGGGCCGGCTGCAGCGGCTGGAGGCCCGGCGCGGCGGTGGCGGCGACGCCTTGCTGCAAACCGGCGACGTGGGCCTGGAATTCCGCCTGGCGCAGGGCAGCCAGCCGGCGCGCTTCGCCATGCAGCCCGGCCGGGCCCGGGTGCTGGGCGCAGGCCTGAGCTGGGAGCAGGTCCGCTGGCAGGCCGGCGTGGGCGGCGCGCCGGCGCTGATCGACGCCGCGCTGGCGCTGGAGCCGCTGACGGTGGCGCCGCTGCTGGCGCGGCTGCAGCCGGACATGGGCTGGCAGGGCGACCTGCAGATCCAGGGCCGGGCCGTGCTGCGTACCGTGCCGGTGCTCAATGCCGACGTGCTCATCGAGCGCCGCGGCGGCGACCTCAGCCTGGCCGCGGGCGGCGCGCGCCGGCCCATGGGCCTGAGCGCGCTGCAGCTGTCGGTGCGGGGCAACGGCAACACCTGGAACGCCGCCGCCGGCGTGGCCGGGCAACAGATCGGCGTGCTCTCCGCCGGTGCCACAGCCACCACCGCGCCGGGCGAGGTCTGGCCCGGCGCGCAGACGCCGCTGCAGGGCAACCTGCAGCTGCGCGTGGCCGACCTGGGCGTGTGGGACCCCTGGCTGCCGGTGGGCTGGCGCCTGGGCGGCACGGTGGAGGCGCGGGCGCGCGTCACCGGCCGCGTCGGCGCGCCCGAGGTGGCCGGCGTGCTCAGCGGCGACCAGCTGGCGGTGAGCAACTTCGTCGAGGGCGTGCGCATCCGCGACGGCGTGCTGCGCGTGGCGCTGGAGGGCGAGCAGGTGCGCATCCAGCAGGCGGTGCTGCATGCCGGCCCGGGCACGGCACGGCTGGAGGGCGGCCTGCGCCTGGGCGCCGAGCCGGACGTGAACGTGGCGCTGGTGGCGGACCGCTTCCAGGCGCTGGGCCGGGTGGACCGGCGCATCGAGCTCAGCGGCCGGGCCCAGGCCCGGCTGCAGGGCCGCGCGCTGGCGCTGCAGGGCGGCTTCAAGGTGGACGAGGGCCTGATCGACCTCGGCCAGAGCTCCGCCCCGGCGCTGTCCGAGGACGTGGTCATCGTGGACGACCCCGAGGCCGTGCGCACCGCCGCCAAGGGCAGCGGCCAGCCGCAGTCGCCGATGAAGATGAACCTGGACCTGCGCGTGGACCTGGGCTCCAACCTGCGCGTGCGCGGCAAGGGCATCAACACGCTGCTGGCCGGCGAGCTGCGCGTGACGGCGCCGCGCGACCAGATCGCGGTGGTGGGCACGGTGAGCACGGTGAAGGGCGTGTTCGATGCCTACGGCGCCAAGCTCGACATCACGCGCGGCCTGATCACCTTCAGCGGCCCGGTGGCGAACCCGGCGCTGGACATCGAGGCGCTGCGCACCGACCTGGAGGAGGTGAAGGTGGGCGTGGGCGTCACCGGCACGGCGCAGAACCCGCGCGTCGCGCTGGTGTCCACGCCGGAGCTGTCGGACATCGACAAGCTGTCGTGGCTGACGCTGGGCAAGGCCTCCACCGACCTGGCCGGCGACCAGACCGCGCTGCTGCAGCGTGCCGCGCTGGCGCTGCTGGCGGGCAACAAGGGCAGCGGCGGCCCCGGGCTGGCGCAGCGCCTGGGGCTGGACGCGCTGTCCTTCTCGCGCGGTGCCTCGGGGGGCCTCTCGGACGCGGTGGTGGGCTTCGGCAAGCAGCTCTCGGAGCGCTTCTACGTCGGCTACCGCCAGAGCCTGGACGCCACCGGCGGCGGCTTCGACCTGGTCTACAAGATCGCCCAGCGTTTCACGCTGCGGCTGCTCACCGGCGAAACCACCGGCGTGGACCTGGTGTGGACCTGGCGCTGGGATTGAGCGGCTGGGGCGGACAGTGAGCCGGGGGACGCCGACGCCGGCCCACGCGCCACGCCAACCCAGACCGGCTCGCAGGCGCTCCATGAACGGCGACCCGGTACCCGCCCTTCGACGGAGCCCGTCCTGAGCTCGTCGAAGGGCTCAAATGAGCGCGCAGGGCTTTTCGGCGAATCACCGCGCCCCGGATGGAAATAGCCGCACAAATGGTGCGGGCCGTGCAATTCAGTCCCGGTGACCCGCGCCCACCCGCGCAACAGATCGCGAAAGTGGCGTCTGTTTTCAAATTCAAACTTTGGTCACTTGAACTCGCGACCAACCCGCCTAATTTTTTTGCAGGTACACGCGCAGCCATAACCGGCGCCAATCGGGCGCTGTATTTCGGCAAGGCATCAAGTATTCATTCATCGAAGAGTGCATAAAGTGCTTTGAAGAAGACGCGTCTTCACAAGCACATCACGGCACACCGCATGACCAGCGGCATACGCCCGCGCACAAGCGCAGGGCGGGTGCGGCGTCGCCATGAGGCGGCGACAGGTTTTGCTTCGCGTTGGAAGGAAGCGTTTTCAGGAAACTGAAAGGAGGTGATGCCCGCTTCACATTGAAGCCATCGATCAATTTTGCGTCGATTTCCTTTGGCCTGTGCCGCGCCTGTCAATTGGAATGGGCGCGCCATTATTTTCCACGGCTGGAGAGAAGCCATGAAGATACCTCTGCGAATTTGTGCGACATGTGCGCTGGCCATGACCGCGGCAGCCTGGGTTTCGCCCGCGGCCGCGGACCCGGGGCGCGGGAGCTCCACGATGTGCTACGTCTGGGCGCACAACCCGACGGCCGCCGTCAACGTGCCCTACACGCCCAGCGGCACCTATTCCTACAACGCCGTTGGCAGAGCCGCCGCCAACCGGGTTACCAGAACTGGAGTCGGCAGTTATGTGGTGACCTGCAGGGGGGTGGGCGGCGGTGCCCTGTTTGCCGGTAGCGGCAGTTGGGGAGCGGGAGGTCACGTGCAGGTGACGGCTTACGGCACCGAGGACGCCGACTATTGCAAGGTGGGCAGTTGGGGAACCGGCGGGGCTGATTTCACGGCCAGCGTGAGGTGCTACAACAGTGCCGGCATTCCTTCGGACCATCGATTTACCCTGATGTTCAGTTGGTAATAGTGCGGTTTTTCCAGCGCCAGCCCACCAACCCCAGCCCGGCCAGCAACAACGCCCAGTTGGCGGGCTTGGGCACGGGGCTGGCCGAAAACCATTTGAGATCGCCATGGCGTCTTGCCGTGTGAGTGAGGATCTGGTCGTGGTCGTCGATATCGACCGCGGCGCTCAGGGCTTATTGCGACTTGGTATGCCAGCCGGAAATCAAGAGTTGGAACCATTGTTTCACCCGCCACACGCCAAGTGAAAATGGAGGTTCAAAGCTGAAATTGAGCCAGGCGGGGTCCCATCTACCGCGTGCACTGCGCCCCTTGCGAGGAATCCAGTTGCGGCAAACCATTTTTCCGGATTCCGGAGGGGCCTCGGCGGGCCGGGGGCCGCCCAGAGGCATGGCGCTTGCCGTAACCGGCCATGGACGCCCAATCAACCCCCACGCCGCCCGGCGGCACCATCGACCTGAACGACGACGCGGCCGTGGGCCGCTGGATCGACTACTTCGGGATCACGCGCACGCAGCTGGAAGAAGCCGTGAAATCGGCCGGCACGGACCCGCAGGCGGTGCAGCAACACCTGCTGAACCAGGGCGCCAGCTCCGGCGCCAGTTGATCGCGGCGCCGGCCGCGGTCTGGTGCCGCCGCCTGCGGCACGGGCTGCTGGCGCTGCTGGCCGGTGCGGCCGGCTGGAGTTCGGGACTGCCGGCGCTCGCGGCCTCCCCGCCCGCGGAGCCGGCCGGCAGCCCGGTCGTGGTCGGCTCCAAGCGCTTCACCGAGAGCTACCTGCTGGGCGAGATCGTCACGCAGACGCTGCGGCGCGCCGGCATCGCCGCCGAGCACCGGCAGGGGCTGGGCAACACCGCGATCCTGGAGCAGGCGCTGGCCAGCGGCGCCATCGCCGTCTACCCGGAATACACCGGCACCATCGCGCGCGAGCTGCTCAAGCTCGACACGCCGGCCCCCACGCTGGCGGCGCTCAATGCCCGGCTCGCGCCGCACGGGCTGAAGGCGGCCGTGCCCTTGGGCTTCAACAACACCTACGCCCTGGCCATGCGCGAGGACACCGCGGCGCGGCTGGGCGTGGATTCGATCTCGGCGCTGGCGCGGCTGCCCACGGCGCAGGCGCGGGCGCTGCGACTGGGGCTCTCGCACGAATTCCTGCAGCGCGCCGATGGCTGGCCAAGCCTGCAGCGCGCCTATGCCCTGCCCCTGCAGCCCGGCAGCGGGCTGGACCATGGCCTGGCCTACCAGGCGCTGGCGCGCGGCCAGGTGGACGTGATCGACGTCTACACCACCGATGCGCAGATCGCGCGGCTGCGCCTGCGCGTGCTGCGCGACGACCGGAACTTCTTTCCGCGCTACGACGCGGTGCTGCTGATGCGCGCGACGCTGGACGAACGCCCGCTGGCAATGCTGGCCGGGCGCATCGATGCCGCCGCGATGACGGCCATGAACGCCGCGGCCGAGCTCGATGGCCGCGCCTTCGCCGACGTGGCGCGCGAGTTCCTGGACCGCACCGGCAGCCCGGCCGCCGCATCCGCCCCGACCGCGGCGCCGCCGGCGACACCGTCAGCGCCCGGCTTCCTGCAGCGGCTGCTCGCGCCGGACCTGGGGCGGTTGCTGCGCCAGCACCTGGCGATGGTGTTCGGCTCGCTGGCGCTGGCGGTACTGGTGGGCGTGCCGCTGGGCGTGCTGGCGCACCGGCACCGGCGCTTCGCCGGCGTGGTGATGGGCGCGGTAGGCGTGCTTCAGACCGTGCCCTCGCTGGCGCTGCTGGCCTTCCTGATCGCGTTGCTGGGCACCATCGGCTTCGTGCCGGCACTGCTGGCACTGTTCGTCTACGCGCTGCTGCCCATCGTGCGCAACACGCACGCCGGACTGGCGTCGGTATCGCCAGGACTCACCCTGGCCGGCGCGGCGCTGGGCCTGCGGCGCGGACAGCTGCTGCGCCTGGTGGAGCTGCCGCTGGCACTGCCGACGCTGCTGGCCGGCATCAAGACCGCCGCGGTCATCAACGTGGGCACCGCCACCGTGGCTGCCTTCGTCGGCGCGGGCGGGCTGGGCGAACGCATCGTCTCGGGCCTGGCCGTAAACGACCACACCCAGACCTTGGCCGGCGCAGTGCCGGCAGCGCTGCTGGCGCTGGTGGTGCAGGCGCTGTTCGACTGGCTGGAGCGGCGGCTGCAGCGATCAGGGTGAGGCGGCACCGCGCCGGCAGCCGTCCCCGGGCTTCAAGCCAGCTCCCGCGCCGCCAGGTCTTCCGCCTGGGCGATCTGCAGCTCCGCCTCGTGCAGCGCCCGGCAGATGCCTTTCAGGCTCTCGGCCGGCATGGCCTCGCGTGCCGCGTCGGCACCCAGCACGGCCAGCTGGGCCTGCTCGCGCAGCACGGCAATGCGCTTGAGCAGGCAGCGCGCCTCGAAACCCGACAGCGGCGCGGCGGGTGGGTCAGTGGAGCGGCGCGGTTCGGCGACCACGCAGGGGAGATCGGCCAGGTTGCACATCGCGGAACTTCTCGGTAGAGCAGGATGTGCCGACAGGGTACTGTGTTTATATACATATGCCGGCAGCAGTCGCATTGCGGCCCCGGCACGGTCCGCATCGCGGGCCGGCCGGGCTTCCCGTCTCTGATGTGAGGCCGGCGGCGCGGCCTGCAAGCCGCCCGCCAGCTCACGCCGATGCGGCCCCGCTCAGCGCCCGTAGAGCTGCTGCGGCAGCCACAGGCCGATGCCGGGGAACAGGTACAGCAGCACGATGGCCACGATCTGGATGCCCATGAAAGGCAGCATCCCGGCAAAGATCTGGTTCAGCGTCACGTGCCGCGGCGCCACGCCCTTGAGGTAGAAGGCGCTCATCGCCACCGGCGGGCTCAGGAAGGCCGTCTGCAGGTTCATCGCCACCAGCAGGCCGAAAAACAGCGGATCGACGCCGAAGTTGTCCAGCAGCGGGATGAAGATGGGCATGAAGATCACGATGATCTCGGTCCACTCCAGCGGCCAGCCCAGGATGAAGATGATCACCTGGGACAGGATCAGGAACTCGGTGCGGCTCAGGTTCATGCCCAGCACCCAGCGCTCCACCAGCTCCTGCCCGCCCAGCAGCGCGAAGGCCGCGGAGAAGATGGCCGAGCCCACGAACAGCCAGCACACCATGGCGCTGGTCTTGGCCGTGAGGTAGACGGACTCCTTGACCATCTCCAGGTTGAGCTGCCGGTAAGCCGCCGCCAGCAGGAAGCCCCCCAGCGCGCCCACCGCCGCCGCCTCGGTGGGCGTGGCCAGCCCGAACACGATGGAGCCCAGCACCGCCAGGATCAGGATCAGCAGCGGGAAGAAGCTGCCCAGCAGCATCTTGAACACCTCCAGTCGCGCGAAGCTCAGCACGGCGTAGAAGGCGGCGAGCGCCACGGCGCACACGCCCAGCGCCGTCCAGTAGCCGCGCGGTGCGGGCTGCGCGGCCCCGGCCTCGGCGCCGCCCGGTGCCGCTTCGGCGGCGGCTTCGCCACCCGGCGCCGCGGGCGTTGCGGCACCGGGCTCCTGCACGCCGGCGCTGCCCGGCGGCTCGGCTAGGCCCGAGGAGCCCGGAGGTTCCTGCAGGCCACCCTCGACGGGCGGCTCCTGCAACCCGCCCGCGGCCGGCGGCTCGGCCAGGCCGCCGGGCGCGTCCGCCGGCGCGCCGCCGCTGCCGATCTCCACCAGTCCCGGCGTGTCGTCCACCGGCTGCGGGCGCGTCACCAGCTCGTAGCTCCACAACGCCGCCACCGCGAATACCAGCACCGGCAGCATCGCGACGAAGGCCTGGCGCAGCAGGTAAGCCGCCGGCACGCCGTGGTTGCGCCGGCCTTTGAGGGCGGCCAGCAGCCCCGGCAGCACGTGGCGCGGCGGCGTGGCGCCGGCCTGCTGCAGCGGCGCGGGCAGCACCACCGCACGCTCGGCCGCCGACAGCGGCGGCGCCACTGCCGGCCGCAGCTTGGCCAGCACGATGGTGTAGACCACGTACAGCCCGGCCAGCATCAGCCCGGGGAAGAAGGCGCCCGCATACAGCTGCACCACCGACACCCCGGCGGTGGCGCCGTAGACGATGAGCAGCACCGAGGGCGGAATCAGGATGCCCAGGCAACCGCCGGCGGTGATGGCGCCGGCGGAGAGCTGCACCGAGTAGCCCGCGCGCAGCATGGCCGGCAGCGCCAGCAGCCCCATGAGCGTGACCACCGCACCGACGATGCCGGTGGCCGTGGCGAAGAGCGTGCAGGTCACCAGCGTGGCCACCGCCAGCGCGCCGGGCAGCCGCGCCAGCGCCAGGTGCAGGCTCTTGAACAGCTTCTCGATCAGGTTGGCGCGCTCGACCAGGTAGCCCATGAACACGAACAGCGGGATCGAGATGAGCACGTCGTTGCCCATCACCTTGTAGGCCGACTGCACCATCAGGTCCAGCGTCTTGGCCGTGTCGCGCTCGTAGGCCAGCCAGGTGAAGAGCATGCCCATGCCCATGAGCGTGAAGGCGGTGGGAAAGCCCAGCATGATCGCCACCACCACCAGCGACAGCATCAGCAGCCCGATGTGGCCGTTGGTGATCTGCTCCGCGCCCAGCAGCATCCCCACGGCCCCGGCGATGATGATCGCCATCAGGCCGAAGCCGAACCAGAGTTCCTTGCGCAGCTTCATCACGCACCCTCCTGGCGCTGCGCCGGCGGCACGATGCGCGCGGCATCAGGGTCCTCGACCGGCTGGGCGCTGACCATCTGGCGCAGCTTGTCCACGTCCACCTCCTCCACGTCGCCGTCGCGCGCGGGCCAGCGGCCCTGGCGCAGGCAGATGACGCAGCGCACGATCTCCACCAGCCCCTGCAGCAGCAGGATCGCGCCCGACAGCGGGATGACGAACTTGAACGGGTACAGCGGCAGCGCGTCGGCCGAGAAGGTCTGCTCGCGGATGGCCAGCGACTCCTGCGCGAACTGCCAGCCGGCCCAGGTCAGCGCCACCACGCCGGGCAGGAAGAAGATCAGGTACAGCACCAGGTCGATGGCGGCCTGCGTGCGCGGCCTGAAGAAGCCGTAGAGCACGTCGCCGCGCACATGGCCGTTCTTGGACAGCGTGTAGGCGCCGGCCATCATGAACAGCGTGCCGTAGAGCATGATCTGCGCGTCCAGCACCCAGGCATGGGGCCGGTTGAGCGCGTAACGGCTGAACACCTCCCAGCTGATCAGCAGCGTCAGCCCCGCCGCCGTCCAGGCGAACAGCTTGCCTATGAAGGTGGAAAACCGGTCCACCGCCAGCAACGCCTTCTGCATGCGAACTCCCGTGCGCGCGATGCGTGCGAACAAGAAAAGGGCGCCTGCGGTAGGCGCCCTGTACTCAGACTTTCAGGCGGTCAGCCCTTCTTGGTCTGGCCCGTGCCGCGGCCGAAGTAGTGGTTGTAGGCCATCTTGAAATCGACCAGGTAATCGGCCTGCCACTGGCCCGCGCGCTGCGCGAAGGCGCGCTGCGAGTCCAGCACGCGCTTGAACATCGGGTTCTCGGCGGCCTTCTTCTCGGTGACCTTGTCCCACGCGGCGAGCTGCGCGCGCAGGATGGCGTCGGGCGTCTTGTAGAACTTCACGCCGGCCTTCTTGAGCTCCTCGTAGTCGCGCGAGTTGCGCTCGATGGCCTTCCAGCTCATGTCGGCGCTGGCGGCCTGCACGGCGTAGTCGATGATGGACTTGAGCTCGGCGGGCAGCGCCTTGTACTTGGCGCCGTTGAACAGGATCTCGAACTGCTCGCCGCTCTGGTGGAAGCTCTGCAGCATGCAGTTCTTGGCCACGTCGGGGAAGCCCAGCACGCGGTCGGAAGAGGCGTTGTTGAACTCGGCCGCGTCGATCAGGCCGCGGTCCAGCGCCGGCACGATCTCGCCGCCGGGCAGCGGGTTCACGGCCGTGCCCAGCTCGGTGAACACGTCCACCGCCAGGCCCACCGTGCGGAACTTCAGGCCCTTCATGTCCTCCACGCGCGCCACGGGCTTCTTGAACCAGCCCAGCGGTTGCGTGGGCATCGGGCCGTACATGAACGACACCACGTCGAGGTTGAGGCTCTTGTAGATCTCCTCCACCAGCGCCTTGCCGCCGCCGTAGTGGTGCCAGGCCAGCACCATGTTGGGGTCCATGCCGAAGGCCGGGCCCGAGCCCCACAGGGCCAGCGCCGAGTTCTTGCCGTACCAGTAGGCGATCACGCCATGGCCGCCGTCGAGCGTGCCCTTGCTCACCGCGTCAAGCATCTGGAAGGCCGGCACCACCGCGCCCGCGGGCAGCACCTCGATCTTGAGGCGGTTGCCCGCCATGTCGTTGACCTTCTTGGCGAAGTCCTGCGCGTACTCGTGGAAGATGTCCTTGGCCGGCCAGGTGCTCTGGAAGCGCAGCGTCGTGGTCTGCGCCACCGACACCATCGGCGCCGCCAGCGCCCCCGCCCCCACCGACGCCGCCGCGGCATTCTTCAGGAAACGGCGGCGCGGGGCCGCCTGCTTGGGTTGCTGGCTCATCCTTTGTCTCCTTTGTGGTGGAAATGCGCAAGGCGCCGTGGAAAAGCGCTGACGAACTATCAAAGTTGCTATGGGGATGCTGCAACTGGTAGTAGCCCGAGTGTTCAAAATGAAACACGCGCCGGCCGCGTCAATCCGGAACAGCGGGCGCCGAAACTGTTCAATCCGGGACCACCGCCGTGACCTCGATCTCCACCTTGGCGCGGTCCTCGATCAGCGCCACGACCTGCACCGCCGTCATGGCGATGTCGTAGTGGCCGATGAGCTCGCGGAAGGCGGCGCCGATGGCCGGCAGCGCCGCCAGGTACTCGCGCTTGTCGGTGACGTACCAGGTCATGCGCGCGATGTGCGCCGGCCGCGCGCCGCCGGCCTCCAGCACGGCCACCACGTTGCGCAGCGCCTGCACGGCCTGCTGCGCGAAGTCGTCGCTGTGGAAGCGCTGCTGCGCGTCCCAGCCGACCATGCCGGCGACGAACACCTGCCGGCCATGGGCGGCCACGCCGTTGGCGTAGCCCTTGGGTCGGGGCCAGCCGGGGGGGAGGATTGCGGGCATCGAAGGCTCCTTTTCGCAATGAAATCGCTGGGTTATTCACGACGCCGCGCCTGGCCAGCTCCGTTCGCCCTGAAATATCGAAGGGTGAACCCGCAACGCTGCGATGGCGGCCGCACGGTGGGGGCCGTTCATCCTTCGATACCTCAGGACGAACGGAACACTTCTTTGAACAGCGCGGAAAGAAACCGAGTGCCGATTCAATCCGCCTTCAACCTGAACCGCTGCAACTTCCCCGTGGCCGTACGCGGCAGCGCATCCAGAAACTCCATGGCGCGCGGGTACTTGTAGGGCGCGATGGCCTGCTTCACGAAGTCCTGCAGCGCCTTGACCATCGCGGCATCGCCCAGGTGCCCCGGACGCAGCACGATGAAAGCCTTGACCAGCTGGCCGCGCTCCGCGTCGGGCACACCGATCACGCCGCATTCGGCGACGGCCGGATGCTGCAGCAGCGCCTCCTCCACCTCCGGCGCGGCGATGTTGTAGCCGGCGCTGATGATCATGTCGTCGGTGCGGGCGTGGAAGCGGAAATAGCCTTCCGCGTCCATCTCGTAGGCGTCGCCGGTGTAGTTCCAGCCGTCGCGCACGTAGCTGGCCTGGCGCTCGTCGGCCAAGTAGCGGCAGCCCGTCGGTCCCTTCACGCGCAGCCGGCCCACCGTGCCCGGCGGCACGGGCTGGTCGTCGTCATCAACGATCTCGGCGCGGTAGCCCGGCACCGCCACGCCGGTGTAGCCGGGGCGGGCCTGAACCTCGTCGGCCGAGATGAAGATGTGCAGCAGCTCGGTGGTGCCGATGCCGTCGATGATCTCGATGCCGGTGGCCTCGCGCCACAGCGTGCGCGTGGCCGCGGGCAGGGCCTCGCCGGCCGAGACGCACTTGCGCAGCCGCGTACCGCGCAGCAGTGCGCCATGCGGCGCCAGCGCGCGGTACGAGGTCGGCGCAGTGAACAGCACCGTGGCGCCGAAGTCGCGCACGCCCTCCAGCAGCTGCGGCGGCGTGGCCTTTTCCAGCAGCACGGTGCTGGCGCCGATGGACAGCGGAAACAGCAGCAGCCCGCCCAGCCCGAAGGTGAAGGCCAGCGGGGGGCTGCCGATGAAGACGTCGTCGGGCCGCGCCCGCAGCACATGCGGCGGCCAGCAGCGGCACACGGCGATCAGGTCGCGGTGGAAATGCATGGTGGCCTTGGGCACGCCGGTGGTGCCGGAGGTGAAGCCCAGCAGGCAGGTGTCGTCCGCGGCGGTGTCCACGTTGCGGAAGCCTGAGGGCTGGCGCTTCATCGCCTGCTCCAGGCCATGCGGCTCGGCGCTGTTGAAGTAGCGCACCTGGCGCAGTTGCGGACAGGCCCGCGCGGCCTGCTCCAGCTCGCCGGCCAGCGCGGCGTCGCACAGGGCGTGGCTGCACTGCGCGATGTCGAGCACGGTCTTGAGCTCCTTGGCACGCAGCAGCGGCATGGTGGCGACGGCGATGCCGCCGGCCTTCATCACCGCGAACCAGCAGGCCGCCAGCATCGGGTTGTTGGGTGCGCGCAGCAGCACGCGGTTGCCCGGCACCAGGCCCAGGTCGCGCACCAGCACGTTGGCGATGCGCTCGGCCTTGTCCTGCAGCTCGCGGTAGGTCCAAGTGACACCGGGGGCGCGGATGCAGACCCGGTCGCCATGCCCTTCAGCCACATGGCGGTCCAGCAGCTCGTGGGCGCAGTTCAGTTGCGACTGGAACTTTAATTCCGGCAGCTCGAACAGGAACTCCGGCATCAGCTGCGGTGGCGGCAGCCGGTCGCGGGCGAACGTGTCGATGTGGGCGCTGGGCATGGAGGGCCTCCCTTGGTGATGGACGCTCAGGACGCCGAGGCCGGCTTCACGTCCCGCAACAGCTCGCGGGCAATGATCAATTGCTGCACCTCGGTGGCGCCTTCGTAGATGCGCAGGGCGCGGATCTCGCGGTACAGCCGCTCCACCGGCATCCCGCTCTTCACGCCCAGGCCGCCCCAGAGCTGCAGCGCGGCGTCGATGACCTGCTGCGCGCCCTCGGTCGCGACCATCTTGGCCATGGCGGCCTCGCGCGTGACGGGCGATCCCTGGTCGCGCTGCCAGGCGGCGCGGTAGGTCAGCAGCGCGGCGCTGTCGATGGTGGTGGCCATCTGCGCCAGCTTCGACTGCGTGAGCTGCAGGTCCGCCAGCACGCCGCCGAACATGCGCCGCGTGGTGGCGCGCTGCAGCGCCTCGTCCAGCGCGCGGCGCGCGAAGCCCAGCGCCGCGGCGGCCACCGAGGTGCGGAACACGTCCAGCGTGCGCATGGCCAGCTTGAAGCCCTCGCCGGGCGCGCCCAGGCGCTGCGCGGCCGGCACGCGGCAAGCCTCGAAACGCAGCCGCGCCAGCGGGTGCGGCGCCATCACGTCGATGCGCTCGGCAATGTGGAGACCGGGCGTGCCGGCCTCGACGATGAAGGCCGAGATGCCGCGCGCCCCGGGCGCTTCGCCGCTGCGCGCGAACACCACGTAGAAATCGGCGATGCCGCCGTTGGAGATCCAGGTCTTCTCGCCATCGAGCACATAGGCATCGCCCTCGGCCCGCGCCGCGCAGGAGAGCGCCGCCACGTCGGAGCCGGCCTCGGGCTCCGACAGCGCGAAGGCCGCGATGGCCTGCCCGGCCGCCACCGCCGGCAGCCAGCGCGCCTTCTGCGCCTCGGTGCCGGCCAGGCTGATGGCGCCCGAGCCCAGGCCCTGCATGGCGAAGGCAAAGTCGGCCAGGGCGTTGTGGCGCGCCAGTGTCTCGCGCAGCAGGCAGATGGCGCGGGTGTCGATGGCGTCCGCGGCCCCGCCCCAGGCCCGGCCGCCCACCGCATGCCGCAGCCAGCCAGCCTCGCCCAGCGCCGCCACCAGCGCACGGCATTCGGCATCCACGTCCTCGCCATGCGCGTGCGGCAGCTGCTGTGCCGCCCAGGCCTCCAGCTCGCGCGCCAGCGCACGGTGCCGCGGCTCGAAGAAGGGCCAGTCCAGGTAGCGGGTGTCGGCCATGACGCCTCCTTCAATCGCCCCGGAACGCCGGCTTCTCGCGCGCCACGAAGGCTTCATAGGCGCGCTTGAAATCCTGCGTGAGCATGCAGATCGCCTGCGCCTGCGCCTCGGCCTCGATGGCCTGGTCGATGCCCATGGACCACTCCTGGTGCAGCATGGTCTTGGTGATGCCGTTGGCGAATGCCGGTCCCGCCGCCAGGCCGCGCGCCAGCGCCTGCGCCTCGTCCAGCAGCGCTTCCGGCGCCACCAGCCGGTTGAAGAAGCCCCAGCGCTCGGCCTCCTCGCCGCCCAGCGTGCGGCCGGTGTAGAGCAGTTCGCTGGCGCGGCCCTGGCCGATGAGGCGCGGCAACAGCGCGCAGGCACCCATGTCGCAGCCGGCCAGGCCGACGCGGTTGAACAGGAAGGCCGTCTTCGCGCGCGCCGTGCCCAGGCGCAGGTCGCTGGCCATGGCCAGGATCGCCCCGGCGCCGGCGCACACGCCGTCCACCGCGGCGACGATGGGCTGCGGGCAGGCACGCATGGCCTTGACCAGATCCCCCGTCATGCGCGTGAAGCGCAGCAGCTCCGGCACGGGCAGGTCCACCAGCGGGCCGATGATCTCGTGCACGTCGCCGCCGGAGCAGAAGTTGCCGCCCGCGCCCGCGATCACCACGGCATGCACGTCGCTGGCGTATTTCAGCCGGCCGAACAGGTCGCGCAGCTCGGCGTAGGAGTCGAAGGTCAGCGGGTTCTTGCGCTCGGGCCGGTTCAGCGTGACGGTCGCGACACCGCCCGCCACGTGCCACAGAAAGTGGCTCGCCTGGTAGTCCGCCAGCCGCTGCCGGTTGCCCGCCGCCAGGGCCCGGTCCACGGGTTTGCTCATTGCCGCTCCTTGCGTGTACCGGCACCGGCCGGGGTGTCGTGGGCCTCGGCCGCGCCGCGGTGCGCCAGATGCACGCGCAACCGGCCCAGCAGCTCGTAGAGCGTGTCGCGGTGCGCAGGCTCGAAGCCGCCGAACATCTCGGCCAGCCAGCCCTCGTGCTCGGCCGCCATGGCCAGGAAGTGTTCGCGGCCGGCCGGGGTCAGCCGCACGATCAGCGAGCGCCGGTCCTGCGGATCGGGCACGCGCTCCACATGGCCGTCGGCCACGAGCTGGTCCGTGAGCCCGGTGACGTTGCCGCCGGTGACCATCAGGTAGCGCGACAGCGCGCTCATGCGCAGCCCTTCCGGATGGCGCTCCAGTTGCGCGAGGTAGTCGAAGCGCGGCAGCGTGGTGCCGAAGCGCTGGCGCAGCCGCAGCCGGATCTCCTGCTCGATCTGCGTGCTGCACGACAGCAGCCGCAGCCACAGCCGCACGGCGGAGTGGTCGTCCGGCACGGCGCGCGCCTCGCGGCCGATGCCCTCCTCGCCCAGCGACTGCACCAGCCTGAAGCTACGCGTGTGGGCCTTGCTCATTGGGACTCCCTCGCGCTGCGCGCGGTCCCTCCAAGAGGGACGGAGCGCCTCCTTCGGAGCGGCCGGGCGGAGGCGCTCACATCACCTCCCCGCCGCTGACGGAAATCGACTGCCCGTTGATGCTGCCCGCCGCCGGCGTGCACAGCCAGGCCACCGCGTCCGCTACTTCTTCCGGCTGCACCAGGCGGCCCTGCGGGTTGTGGCGCGTGAACTCGGCGCGCGCGGCCCCGGCGTCGCGGCCGGTGGCCGCCACCACGTTGCCGATGCTGTCGCGCAGCAGGTCCGTCTCGGTGAAGCCGGGGCACACCGCATTGACGGTGATGCCCTTGGCCGCCACTTCCAGCGCCAGCGAGCGCGTCAGCCCGATCACGCCATGCTTGGCCGCCGCGTAGGCCGCGACATAGGCATAGCCGCGCTGCCCCGCGGTGCTGGCGACGTTGACGATGCGGCCCCATCCCGCCGCCAGCATCCCCGGCAGCGCCGCGCGCATGCAGTGGAAGCTGCCGTTGAGGTTGACGGCCAGCATGCGCTGCCACAGCTCGTCGCTGGTGCGGGTGAAAGGCGCGCTGGCGGCCTGGCCAGCGTTGTTGACCAGGATCTGCACCGCGTCGCCGCGCCGCTCCAGCGTCTGCCATGCCCGCGCCACGGCCTGCGCATCGGCCACGTCGCACACGAGCACCTGCGCGCACGCGCCGGGCGGCAGTTCGGCCGCCAGCGCCTCCAGCGGCTCGGGATGGCGCCCCAGCAGCGTCAGCGTCGCGCCCTCGTCGGCCAGCCGGCGCGCGATGGCGGCGCCGATGCCGCGGCCCGCGCCGGTGACCAGCGCGTGGCGGCCCGCCAAGGGAAGCGAGGAGTTCGCCATGCTCAGGCCTTGACCGCCGCGCCCTGCGCCGCCTGCACCTTCTCGCGCGCCAGGTTGTTCTCCAGCTGCCGTTTGCCCGCCAGGTACTGCTTCGGCCAGGCCACCTCGGTGAAGCCGATCTTCGCGGCCTCCAGCAGCGTCCAGGCCGGGTTCGCCAGGTGCGGGCGCGCCACGGCGCAAAGGTCGGCACGGCCGGCGGCGATGATGGAATTCACATGGTCCGCCTCGCTGATGGCGCCCACGGCGATGGTGGCGATGCCCGCTTCCTGCCGTACCCGGTCGGCAAAGGGCGTCTGGAACATGCGCCCGAAGGTCACCTGCTCGTCCTTGCTCACCTGCCCCGAGGACACGTCGATCAGGTCCGCCCCCGCCGCCTTGAAGGCCTTGGCGATGTCCACGGCCTCCGCCGGCGTGTTGCCGCCGGGCACCCAGTCGTGCGCCGAGATGCGCACCGACATCGGCAGGTGCGCCGGCCACACCGCGCGCACGGCGCGGAACACCTCCAGCGGGTAGCGCAGGCGGTTCGCCAGCGAGCCGCCGTACTCGTCCTCGCGGCGGTTCGTCAGCGGCGACAGGAAGGAGGACAGCAGGTAGCCGTGCGCGCAGTGCAGCTCCAGCCAATCGAAGCCGGCCTGCGCGGCGCGACGCGCGGCGGCGACGAAATCGTCGCGCACCCGGTCCATGTCCTCGCGCGTCATGGCGCGCGACCAAGCGCTCCCGCCCGCCAGGTACTGCTGCGGCGAGGCGCTGAGCAGCGGCCAGTTCGGCTCCGGGCCGTCGGCGGGCAGCGGCAGGTCGATGCCGTCCCAGGCGCGGCGCGTGGAGCCCTTGGCGCCGGAATGGCCCAGCTGCATGGCGATCCTGGCGTCGCTGTTCGCGTGCACCCAGTCCACGATGCGCTGCCAGGCCACGCCTTGCTCGTCGTTCCACAGGCCCGGGCAACCCGGCGTGATGCGCGCGTCAGGGCTGGTGCAGGTCATCTCCGCGCACACCAGCGCCGCGCCGCCCAGGGCGCGCGCGCCCAGGTGCACCAGGTGGTAGTCGCCCGGTACGCCATCCACGCAGGAGTACTGCGCCATGGGCGAGACGATGACGCGGTTCTTCAAGGTCACGGAGCGCACCTTGAACGGCGTGAACATGGGCGGCACCGCGGGCAACGTGGGGTCGCGGTCCACGCCGGCACGCGCCGCGAACCAGCGCTCGTAGCCTTCGAGCCAGGCCCGGTCGCGCAGGCGCAGGTTCTCGTGGCTGATGCGCTGGCTGCGCGTCAGCAGCGAGTACATGAACTGCTCGGGCTGCAGGTGCTCGCAGTAGCGCTCGCCGCAGACCTCGAACCACTCCATCGCGTTCCAGGCCGCGTTCTGCAGCCGCAGCGTCTCGATGCGCCGCGCCTCCTGCCAGGCCTGCAGCGCTGCGGGAATGTGCTCCGGCGTGTCGCCCAGCAACTGGAACTGGCGCGTGAGCTCAATGGCGTCTTCCAACGCCAGCTTGGTGCCCGAGCCGATGGCGAAGTGCGCCGTGTGCACGGCGTCGCCCATCAGTGCCACGTGGCTGCCGTGCTCGTTGCGCAGCCACCATTGCGCGCACACGATGCGCTGGAAGTTGAGCCAGGCCGAGCCGCGCAGGTGCCGCGCGTTGGACATCAACTTCTCGCCCTGCAGGTTGTCGGCAAACAGCCGCTCGCAGAAGGCGATGGACTGCGCCGTGTCGGCCCGGTCCAACCCATGCGCGCGCCACACGGCTTCCGGACACTCGACGATGAAGGTCGAAGTGTCGCGGTCGAACTTGTAGATGTGCGCCTGGAACCAGCCGTGCTCGGTGCGCACGAAGTCGAAGGTGAAGGCGTCGTAGAGCCGGCGCGTGCCCAGCCAGATGTACCGGTTCGGGCGCGTCACGATGTCCGGCTGGAACACCTGCGCATGGCGCGCGCGGATGCGCGAATTGATGCCGTCGCTGGCGATGATCAGGTCGGCGTCCGCGAACTCGGCGTCCGATTCGACCTCCCGCTCGAAGACCAGCTTGACGCCCACCTCCTCGCAGCGCGCCTGCAGGATGTTGAGCAGCCGCTTGCGCGCGATGCCGACGAAGCCGTGGCCGCCGCTGCGCAGGCGCCGGCCCTTGAAGCGCAGCTCGATGTCGTCCCAGTGGTTGAAAGCCTCCTGGATGGCGTCCGCGCTGGGGCCGTCCCAGCGCCGCATGTGTTCCATAGTGGCGTCAGAGAACACCACGCCCCAGCCGAAGGTGTCATAGGGCCGGTTGCGCTCGATGACGCTGATGTCATGCGCCGGATTGAGCCGCTTCATCAGCAGCCCGAAGTACAGGCCCGCCGGACCGCCGCCAATGCACACGATCTTCATCCGCCGCGCCTCCGCTCCGGGTTGCGGCCCTGGGGCCGATGCAAATCAGTTTAGGTCTGAATACTTTAGGGTTCAAGCAAGTAGCGGTACTGCGACCCGGGGACAAACCCGGTGACGGCGCAAGTCGGCCCAGGCGCCATCAGGCAAGCGGATGTCGCAAGCAGACAAGCCGCGGCGCGCCGCCTTGCGGACATTGGAGGTCACGGACCGCAGCCGGTCCCCATCTACACGCAAGGTGGCCCATGACCTCTGAATCCCCGCAACAGCGCCGCTATACGCTCACCGTGGCCTGCCGCAGCGCCCCGGGCCAAGTGGCGGCCGTGGCGGCCTTCCTGGCCGGGCACGGCGCCTACGTCGAGCAGTTCGCCGTCTACGACGACACCCTGACCGCGCGCTTCTTCCTGCGCGCGGTGTTCCATCGCCGCAATGCCCATGCTTCCGATCTCGGCCGCCTGCGCGAGGAATTCGCCGTGCTGGCGCCGACGCTCGATGCCCTGGAGTGGCAACTGCACGACTTGGCGCAGCCCCTGCGCGTGCTGCTGATGGTGTCGAAGCTGGACCACTGCCTGCTGGAGCTGCTGGCGGCATGGAAGCGCGGCGAGCTGCCCATGCAGCCCGTGGCCATCGTCTCCAACCACGAGGACCTGCGCGCCATGGTCGAGGCCCATGGCCTGCCCTACACCTGCCTGCCGGTGACGCCCCAGACCAAGGCGACGCAGGAGTCGCGGCTGCTGGACATCGTGCAGTCCAGCCAGGCCGACCTGGTGGTGCTGGCGCGCTACATGCAGGTCCTGTCGGATGACCTGTGCCGGCGCCTGGCTGGTCGCGTCATCAACATCCACCACGGTTTCCTGCCCGCCTTCAAGGGTGCCAAGCCTTATCACCAGGCCTTCGAGCGCGGCGTGAAGCTCATCGGCGCCACGGCGCACTTCGCGACGCCGGACCTCGACGAGGGCCCGATCATCGACCAGGCCACCGAGCGCGTGGACCACGCCCACGCTCCCGAGGACCTGCTCAACGTGGGGCGCCAGCTCGAATGCACCGTGCTGTCGCGCGCGCTCAAGAGCGTGCTGGAGCACAGGGTATTCATCAACGGCCAGCGCACGGTGGTGCTGCGATGAGCGCGCCGTTGTGCCTCCATCTCAAGAATTTCCAGGAGTCTGCATGAGCATCAGCGTCTTCGACTTGTTCAAGATCGGTATCGGGCCGTCCAGCTCGCACACGGTGGGGCCGATGCGCGCAGCGCGGCTGTTCGTGCAGCGGCTGCAGTCGCTGCAGGTGCTGGAGCGTTGCGCCCGCGTCGAGGTGCAGCTCTTCGGCTCGCTGGGCGCCACCGGCCGCGGCCACGGCAGCGACAAGGCCGTGCTGCTGGGCCTGCAGGGCCATGAGCCCGACACCGTCGACGTGGATGCCGTGCCGGCGCTGCTGGAGCAGACCCGCGCCGCGGGCCGGCTGCGCCTGGGCGGCGTGCACGAGATCGCCTTCGACGAGCGGCGCGACCTGCTGCTGCACCGCCGCAAGACGCTGCCCTTCCATGCCAACGGCATGCAGTGCACCGCGTACAACGCCGCCGGCGTGGAGCTGGACCGGCGCGAGTACTACTCGGTGGGCGGCGGCTTCGTCGTCGGCCAGGAGGCGGCCGAGGACGGGAGCCTCAAGCCGGTGCTGGTGGCCGATGCGCCGGCGCTCCCTTATCCCTTCCGCACCGGTGCGGACGTGCTGATGCTCACGCGCGACCTGCGCTGCAGCATCGCGGAGCTGATGCGCCGCAACGAGCGCCACTGGCGCACCGATGAGGAGATCGATGCCGGGCTCACCCGCATCTGGGAAGTGATGCAGGCCTGCGTGACGCGCGGCTGCGCCACCGAGGGCGTGCTGCCCGGGGGCTTCAAGGTCAAGCGCCGCGCCCCGGCGCTGCACCGGCACCTGCTCGCGCGCGCCGAGGCCGCCGTGGGCGACCCGCTGCTGGTGATGGACTGGGTCAACCTGTACGCGCTGGCCGTCAACGAGGAGAACGCCGCGGGCGGGCGCGTGGTGACGGCGCCCACCAACGGCGCCGCGGGCATCGTGCCGGCGGTGCTGCACTACTACACGCGCTTCGTGCCCGGCGCCAGCGCCAAGGGCGTGATCGACTTCCTGCTCACGGCCGGGGCCATCGGCATCCTCTACAAGGAGAACGCCAGCATCTCCGGCGCCGAGGTCGGCTGCCAGGGCGAGGTGGGCGTGGCCTGCTCGATGGCCGCGGGCGCGCTGTGCGCGGTGATGGGCGGCACGCCGGCGCAGGTGGAGAACGCCGCGGAGATCGGCATGGAGCACCACCTGGGCCTGACTTGCGACCCCGTGGGCGGGCTGGTGCAGATTCCGTGCATCGAGCGCAACGCCATCGCCTCGGTCAAGGCCATCAACGCCGCGCGCATGGCGCTGCGCGGCGACGGCACGCACCACGTCAGCCTGGACAAGGTCATCAAGACCATGCGCGAGACCGGTGCCGACATGCTGACCAAGTACAAGGAGACGGCCCGTGGCGGACTCGCGGTCAACATCGTCGAGTGCTGAGGCCGGACCAGCCGACGCGCCGGCGCACGTCGGCGCGCCTGGCGAAGGAGACCGGCAGCCGTCTCGCAAGGCCGCGCCGCCCAAGCGTCCGGCCCTGAACGTCGGCTTCGTGCTGATGCCTGGCTTCACCATGGTCGCCTTCTCCGGCTTCGTGGACGCGCTGCGCCTGGCTGCCGACGACGGCGACCGCAGCCGCCCGATCCACTGCCACTGGAGCGTGCTGGCCGAGGAGCTGCGCCCGGTGGAGGCGAGCAACGGCATCGAGCTGATGCCCACCGCGCGCTTCGGGGACCCGGCCGCCTTCGACTACATCGTGGTCGTGGGCGGGCTGCTGCAGGGCACGAAGAAGCTGCCGCGCGCCATGGGCGACTTCCTGCGCCTGGCGGCCTCGCGTGCGGTGCCGCTGGTGGGCCTGTGCACGGGCTCCTTCGTGCTGGCCCGCGCCGGGCTGATGCAGCAGCGGCGCTGCTGCGTAAGCTGGTTCCACCACCAGGACTTCGTGCGGGACTTTCCCGAGCTGCAGGCCGAGTCGCACGAGATGTTCGTGGTGGACCGCGACCGCCTCACCTGCGCCGGCGGCACGAGCGTAGTGCACCTGGCGGCGTGGCTGATCGAGCGCCATTGCGGCAAGGCTGCGGCCAGCAAGGCGCTGCGCATCATGCTCGAGGAGGGCGCCTTGCCTGCACGCACGCCGCAGCCCCAGCCCAGCTTTGCCGAGCGCACCGACGACCAGCGCGTGCGCCAGGCCATCTGGCTGATGGAGCAGAGCCTGAGCAGCCCGATCCCGCTGCGCGAGGTGGCGCAGGGCGTGAACATGAGCCTGCGGCATCTGGAGCGGCGCTTTCGCCAGGCCATCGGCATGGGGCCGCACGAGTTCTCGGTCCGGTTGCGGCTGCGGCATGCGCACTGGCTCACCGAAAACACGCGGCTGCAGCTCTCGCAGATCGCGCTGGAAACCGGCTTCAGCGACTGCGCCAGTTTTTCAAGGCGCTTCAAGGAGGTGTTCGGTTATCCGGCCAGCTCATTGCGCCGGGGGCGGGTGACGGCGACCTCGGGCAGCCCGCTGGAATTGCCCGAGTTGGCCGACGCCGAAAGCTGAACTCAAGCTGCGGGCAGCAGCAGGTCCGGGTTGATGGCCGACGCCATCGCCAGATACCCCGCCCGATTCGGATGCAGCCGGTCGCCCGGCCCGCCCACCGTTCCATCCGGCACGAGCTCGGCTGTCATGCCGCCCGTGGCCGCATCCAGCGTGGCCGCCTCGAAGTCCAGCACCGCATCGAACAGGCCGGCATTGCGGATGAAGTCATTGAGCGCCCGCTGCTTGCGGTCCTGCTCCTCGTGCCCATGCCCGGGGGCGGTTCTGCCCAGTGCCGGCACCAGCGTCGCGCCGATGACGCGCACGCCCGGGATGCCGGCGCGCAGGCGCCGGGCGGCGTGAGGTAGGAGGTCTGCAACGCCTTGGCGTGCCAGGTCATCGGGCCGCTCTCCCCCACGTGGACCCTGGATGAGGCCGCACCCGCCGCACTCACTCCGCACAGGGATTATCCCAAGCACCTCTCGGCCACCCTGAGGCTTGTCCGCAAACGACATCGCCGGCCTGTCGCAAGCCGACAAGTACAGGTCGCGCGTCAACAATCGCCGCACGCCCCGCCACCAAAGAATGGCTCCCATTCGGACCTTCCGAGGAGTCAACAAGATGCAAGGCCAGACCTACTCGTGGTGGAGCCTGTTCAAGCATGGCCTGCGCCACCACAAGACCTGGGAGCCGGCATGGCGCCGGGCCCAGCTGCAGCCCGGCTACGACGTGGTGATCATCGGCGGCGGCGGCCACGGCCTGGCCACGGCCTACTACCTGGCCAAGAACCACAAGGTCGGGCGCATCGCCGTGCTGGAGAAGGGCTACCTCGGCGGGGGCAACACCGCGCGCAACACCACCATCGTGCGCTCCAACTACCTCTGGGACGAGGCCGCGCTGATCTACGAGCACGCCATGAAGCTGTGGGAGGGCCTGACCGAGGACCTCAACTTCAACGTCATGTTCAGCCAGCGCGGCGTCTTCAACCTGGGCCACACGCTGCAGGACATGCGCGACATCGAGCGCCGGGTGAACGCCAACCGGCTGCAAGGCATCGACGCGCAGGTGCTCACCGCCGCGGAGGTGCAGGAGAAGATCCCGCAGCTCGACTGCAGCCGCCGCGCCCGCTACCCCGTGCTGGGCGCGAGCTGGCAGCCCAGGGCGGGCATCGCCCACCACGACGCCGTGGCGCGGGGCTTCGCGCGCGCGGCCAGCCGCCTCGGGGTGGACCTGATCGAGAACTGCGAGGTCACGGGGCTCGATATCCAGGGCGGGCGGGTGCAGGGCGTGCAGACCAGCCAGGGCTACGTCAAGGCCG
>NZ_JABBFW010000017.1 GCF_012927045.1 Azohydromonas caseinilytica
ACAACCGCCAGCGCCGCCATAGCCGGCTGGGCAACGTGGCGCCAGCGGTCTTTGCGCGACAACATTTCCACAACGAAGGGGCGCGGGCGGCTTAAAAGTCGCTGTCCACTCTTGTCAGGACACCTCACGTGGGCAGCTTTCCGGCCCCCAAACGCGGCCGAACCATCTTGCTGCAAGTCCTTGCCGCACTTGGGGAAGCCGCCACAGCGTTGCGGTCGGCCTGAATCGGTACTCGAATAGGAACCTCAGATTAGTGCGCTTATCCGAGAGCCTTGAATGCTCTGCCGGTTTGATGAACGCGGTGGAAACGGTGGAGCAAAAGGCGGCCTTGCTTGCCTTGCCCTGTCTTGCCTATCGGACTGCGAGCGCCTTATGGAAGGTCGAACCACAGCCAAGCGGCCGCCGTCATGGGCTTGATGACGAGGTGGCGAACCGTGGCCAGTTGCAGCGCATTGCCGCCACGCAGTTCCAGCGTCGTGGCCCCTGCCTCCGCGTCTACTTCCACGATGCCTTCGAGCAGTTGCAGCCAGCCGAATCGTCCTGGCGTCAGGGTATATGCACACTGGGTCCTTGGTCCGGCCCGACTGGCCCAGATCCGTACCGGCGCCCGAAGGTGCAGTGTCTCCTCGAGTTCACCAGGGCCTACGATCAGACGGGGCCGAGTCGATCCAGGCTGGAGGGCTCCGCGCAGCAGTTGGTAGCGCGGTGGCGCGCCGTTGGCGTCGGCATGCAACCCGATCTGGAAGAGATGGGTCGGCACGTCCGGCGACGGATTGCGCTCGGCGTGGCGAATGCCGGAGCCGGCGCTGATGAACTGCACGTCGCCCGCATGCAGCAGTTCCCGATGGCCGGCAGAGTCGGAATGCTCGAGCGTACCGGCCAGCATGAACGTCAGGATGTCGAAGTGGTCGTGCGCATGCTTTGGGAATCCGGAGCCGCCGGCGATCACGTCCTCGTTGATGACCCGCAGGGCACGGAAGCCCATTCTGGTCGGGTCATTGAAGCTGCCAAACGAGAACGTGTGGTGCGCGTCGAGCCAACCGGTCTTGGTTCGCCCTCTCGCATGCCGGTCATGGAAGACATCTGCCACAGCTCGACACCTCCAAGGCACTGCGCCGGGCAGGCAAGCGTGGCGCATACGACTCGATGCAGACCAGCTTGCTTCTTCGGCGCCGACTGCAGGGCACGTTGCGACCCTGCCTTCAGATCTCCATCAGATCACGTCCGACGACGACAGGCCCGCCGTAGTGCCGGCGCACCCCGTCGGTCCACATCGCGTCGGTGATCGAGTCGTCGTCACCGGGTACGAAACGCGACAGCACCAGCGTCTTCACGCCGGCGGCGGTGGCCACGCGGCCCACGTCCTCGGGCACGGTGTGGCTGTCCATCATGTGCTTGCGCAGCGTCACCGCGTTGGGCACGCGCGCCAGCAGCCGGTCGATGCCGGGCTCGTACAGGATCTCGTGGATCAGCACGTCGGCGCCTCGGGACAACTCGATCAACTCGGGCGAGTACGTGGTGTCGCCCGAGACGACGATCGAGCGGTCGGCCGTGTCGAAGCGAAAGGCGTAAGCCTGTTCGATGGGCGGATGGCGCACGCGAGCGGCGGTGACCGTCACGTCGGCGTTGCGCAGTACCAGCCCCGGGCGGTCGATCTCGTGCGCCACCAGCAGCCGGAAATGCACACCGCCGACCGCTGCTGCGCACTTGAGGCGGATGCCGCCGGAACCGGCAGGCAGCTTGCCCTGATGGGTGACCGCGACTCGCCGGTGCCTGCCTTCGCAAGGCTGCCGTAGACCAATCCCGCGGCCAGGAGAACAACGCATGTCGAACCACGTCTACAAGCTCATCGACTTGGTGGGCTCATCCACCGCCGGCACTGACGATGCCATCCGCAACGCCATCGAGACCGCTGCGCTCACGCTGCGCCACATCGACTGGTTCGAGGTCGTGGAAACGCGGGGCCATGTGGTGGATGGCCGCATCAGCCACTACCAGGTCACGCTCAAGGTCGGGTTTAGGCTGGCGCCTGAAGAGGAGGGTGGCGCAAACGCGGGTAGCGACATCGGTATCGTCGCCGGCAGGGCCTGAGGCCACTGCTGCGCCTCAATGATCAATCTTTCCCATCGCCGCCGGCTCCGCAACGACCGGCGCTTCTTTCGCTGGCCAGCGAGCAACGGCATGTCAGGCCTGCTCGGCGTGCCCGTGAGAGCAAGGCAATTGGATTGCTCAACAGACGTGACGCGCCCCCCCCGCTGGGCAGCGGCGCCGCCAGCCCTGACTCGGGAGGGGCCGCGTTGGAGTGGGCTGCATCGGGCACGGGAGGATCGCCCAACCGGCTTGCCGTGATGCCGCCCCAGGCCTGCCTGGCCTGAACCACTTGCCGCCGGCGGGCGCTTTTTCCCGGCGCCGCACAAGACTGCGCTGGTTTCCAATGAATCAGAAATTAACCGGGCTGCTTGAATTCCGTATGGATCAGCGTCGTGCTTGGCGAAATCGCTGTTCCGCTTTTAGGGGCGCGTGCACCGGTTAACGATCAGCGTGGCGAAATCGAGACGGCCTGAAGCAAACACCCCGGCCTGCAATACGATGACACGCCACTTCATGAGCCATTTTCCAGGCAAGGCTTGCCAATAGGGGCGTGGATCGAGAATCGCTGACCCGGCTTGAGAGCGGCATCGGAAATTACTGTTGGAGGTTTGCAGTGATGGCGTCAATGCAAGGCGTGCGCCTGTGGTGCGCAGGAGGAGTTTTCTTGCTGCTGGCGGCTGCGGCGCAGGCTCAGACGAGCCCATATTATCTGGGGGCTGCCGTATCGCGCAGCCACGATTCCAACATATTTCGTTTGCCGCAGACATTGGGGCCGCAATCGGATTCCTTCACAACCCGATCCGCATTGGCCGGCCTGGACAAGCCTCTCGGGCGCCAGCGGATATTCACGGATATTGCGGTGCGTCAGCAACGTTTTGGCCGCCTGCAGGAGCTCGACAATACGGGCCATGGCGCCACTGCTGGGCTGGACTGGGAAACCGTGGGGCGGTTTTCCGGCCAGGTGAAGGCCGGCACCGACAAGTCGCTGGCCTCGTACGGTTCGCCCTTTGCCGCGTCCGCCCTGCACGAGCGCAACATCCAGCGCGAGAGAACCTTCAATGCCAGCGTGCAGCGCGGCACGGTGCGCAGCACGCTGCAGCCGTTCGTGGCCTACAACGCCCGCAAGACCGAGTATTCCGCGCCGGCCTACCGCTTCCGCGACAACGAGCGGCGCGGCTTGCGCGCCGGGGTTCGTTGGCGGCCCAGCGACCGTCTGACCGTGGGCGCCGCGGCGGTCGGTGCCCGAGGCAAGTATCCGTATCCGCGCGTCAGGACGACGGCACAGGCGTTGCCCGACGAGTACACCAGCCGCGGCATGGAGTTCACCGGCGACTGGAGCGTCTCCGGTGCGAGCCGGCTCGACGGCCGCATCGCCTACGAGCAGCGCCGTTACGAGTTGGCCAGCCGGCGCGATTTCTCGGGCCTCAACGGACTGCTGCGCTGGCAATGGCAGCCCACGGGCAAGCTCGCGTTCACCACCTCGCTGCTGCGCGACGCGGACGACAGCGATCGCTTCGTCGGTACCGACGTGACGGACCTGGCACAGGCCGGCTCGAGGGTCACCAACTCGGCCATGGTGGATGGCACCTGGAGTGTGACGGCCAAGGTCAGCGTCAATGCCAAGGTCCGCTACAGCAAGCGCAAGCTGGTCAACCCGTCGGTGGACGCCTCGGGGGGAGTGCAGAACCTCCAAGGCAGCGATACGACCCGCCTGTCCAGCGTAGGGCTCACGTGGGCGGCCACGCGCAACCTCTCCGCCGGCTGCAATCTGGGGCGCCAATCACGCAGCACCGATTCCAGCTTGAGCTTTCCGTTCAAGGCCAGCACGGTGAACTGCGAGGTACAGGCGCTGCTCCGCTGAGCCGCGATATTCATCGCAAGCACCACACACTCGGGCACACCGGCACCGATCGAAGCAAGCCGTGGGACGAGCGCAGCCACAGCGCCCAGCCCCGGGCCCTTGCTGGCGTTCGTCGACACGGGGCCCGCCTGACTACCGGCTGGCCGGGTAGTGATCGCTGCGGTGCCCGACGACGGCGTTGGCGTCCGGAGCCGCATGATGGTGGCAACGCCGGCCCGGCCGCCATACGCCGCGGGTTGGGTGCCAGGCGGGCCTACTGCGCGGTGCCTGTCACGCAGCGGGCCAGCTCGCGCAGCAGGGCGCCGCCGTCGCCGTGCCAGGCACTACCGTGCATGCACGCCAGCGTGCGCGGCCGCTCAGCCGCGAGCCGCTGCAGCGTCGCCGCGGTCTGCGGCGCATGGGCGAAGTCGTCCAGCACCTGCCGGAACGCCTCGCTCGGGCCCAGGATGTCGGCTTCGCTGCGCGCCGGCCCGCCGCTGCCCGGCTGGGTGAAGAGGTCGCCGCAGAAGAAGGTGCGCGTGCTTGTGTCCATCATCAGCCCGCATTCCCAGCCGTGGGGCGTGTGCGGCGTGCCGAACCAGCGTACGGTGTGGCGGCCCAGCGTCAGGTCCTCGCCATCGGCCAGCGCCCGCGGCGGCCGGTCGGCGAGATCCTCCATCGATACCATCGCCGCGATGCGGCCGCACAGCGGCTGGGCCTGCGGGGCGACGGCCAGGAACTCGTTCATGGCGCCGCACTCGTCGGCCTCGACGTGCGACAGGGCCACGTAGCGCAGCCGCTGCAGCGGCAGCACGCGCTCTCGGCAAGCGGTGCCAACGCCGCGCATGCAGCACTCCTGCGCCCAGGACGGTCCAAGGGTGTGCGCGTGCGTGCTTCCGGCAGCCAGCGCACCGTGACCGACGGTCCCGCCGCCGAGGCCAAGGCGCTGATCGCCGGCTTCTGGATCTGGGAAGTGGAGTCGATGCAGGAAGCGATCGAGTGGGTCAGGTGTTGCCCGATCCTGATGAAAGGCAAGTCGGAGATCGAGATGCGACAGGTCTTCGGAGTCGAGGACTTCGGCGACGAGGCCTCCACGCCGGAGTTTCGCGAGCGCGAAGAGCGTCTGCGCGCGATCGCTCACCAGCGCGGGGCCTGGGTCGTCTACGTGCAGGCCGACTACGGTGACGATCCGGCCATCGCTCTATACGACAAGCCACATGCGGCTCAGGTGACCGGGACAGTCGACTCGGGCAGCGAGCGGTGGAACTCCAGGGCCTGCACCAGGGCAGGGCGGTTGGCCATCACGTCGGCCAGCGTGTAGCGGTCCAGGACCCCGTGAAACGCCTGCACGGCTTGCGCGAGCACATCCTGGAGCCCGCAGCAGCCCGAAACGATGCAGTGGCCGCCACCCGCCTCGAAGCACTCCGCAGGCACCGCGCTGCCTTCCGTGTCGCGCACGACCTGCCCGAGGCGGATGTCCCCGGGCTGCATGGCCAGCGTCATGCCGCCGCCCTTGCCCCGGATGGTGGCAATCCAGCCCTGCCTGCCCAGGAAGTGCACGACCTTGACGAGATGGTGCTCGGAGATGCCGAAGGCGGTGGCGATTTCCGCGATGGTGGACTTGCGGCCCGAGTTCGCGGCCAGGTACATCAGCACGCGCAGGCTGTAGTCGGTGAAGGCGGTGAGCTTCATGGCGGGTTGCCCGGTGTGTTCCTGGTTCTGATGTGAAAAAGGAGGGCTGGGGCCCTCCCTTGCGGACCTACCGCTCGACCGCGGCCACGGGCAGGGGCGGCACCGGCGCCCCGCGCCTGGCCGCCGGCCGCAGCAGACGCCAGGCGTACAGCGCCAGGCACACGCTGCCCGCGGCGAACACGACGTCACCGGGCACGCGCAGCCACACCAGGGTTTCCATCACGGTGGAGTGGATGACTTCCGGCGAACGGGCGTACCACAGGCCCTTGCTGATGCTGGCCCAGGCCTGGTAGACGCCCGCGGGCAGCAGCGACAGGAACACCATCATCGCCAGGCCCGCGTTGAGGCCCCAGAAGGCGGGCTTGAGCAGCCGGTCCGCATGCAGCGAGCGCTCGAAGAGCCCGCGCAGGCAGAACAGCATCAGCCCGATGCCCAGCATGCCGTAGACGCCGAACAGCGCCGCGTGGCCATGGGCCGCCGTCATGTTCAAGCCCTGCACGTAGTACAGCGCCGCGGGCGGGTTGATGGCGAAGCCCAGCAGGCCCGCGCCCACCGTGTTCCAGAAGCCCACGGCGACGAAGCACAGGATGGGCCACTTGTAGGCATCGAGCCAGGGCACCGAGCGCGAGCGGCGGTACGTCTGCATCGCCTCCAGCCCGATGAGGGTGAGGGGCACGACTTCCAGGGCCGAGAACACGGCGCCCACGGCGATCACGGAGGTCGGCGTGCCGGTGAAGTACAGGTGGTGCAGCGTGCCCAGGATGCCGCCGAAGAGAAACACGATGGTTTCGGCCACGATGGCGCGGTTGGCGCTGGCCGGGCGCACCAGGCCCAGGTTGGTGAAGATCAGGGCGATGACGGCAGTGGCGAACACCTCGAAGAAGCCCTCGACCCACAGGTGCACCAGCCACCAGCGCCAGTACTCGATCATGGAGTAGTGGGTGTGCTGGCCCCAGGTCAGCGACGTGGCGTAGAAGCCGCCGATGCAGGTCGCCGACAGGAACACCATGGCGATGAGGCCGCGGCTCTCCGACGGCCGCTTGAGCGCCGGCCACAGGGCGCGGCCCAGCAGAAACACCCAGAACAGCAGGCCCACGAACAGCAGCAGCTGCCATACGCGGCCCATGCTGGTGAACTCCAGCCCCTGGTTGCCCAGCCAGAACGAGAAGTCCGTGCCCCGGTGCTGGAGCGTGCCCAGCCAGCCGGTGAGGGTCGAGCCCAGCACCACGACGATGAGCGCCCAGAACAGCGCATCCACACCGAGCTTCTGCAACCTGGGCTCGCGGCCCGAGAGCAGCGGCGCGATGTACAGGCCCGTGGCGAGCCATGCCGTGGCGATCCAGAAAATGCCGACCTGCGTGTGGATGGTGCGG
This sequence comes from Azohydromonas caseinilytica, assembly GCF_012927045.1. Lineage (GTDB taxonomy): Bacteria > Pseudomonadota > Gammaproteobacteria > Burkholderiales > Burkholderiaceae_C > Azohydromonas > Azohydromonas caseinilytica. The sequence goes on from NZ_JABBFW010000017.1 coordinate 6,997, forward strand.
CTGGTGACGTAGGGCAGTACCTCGGCCAGCGGGATGCCGAAGAAGGCCTGGCCCTCCACCGCGTAGTGCGCGGTGATGGCGCCCATGGCGATCTGCAGCAGCATCAGGCCGATGACCACGAAGAAGTACTTGCGCGTGGCCTTCATCGAGGGCGTGGCCTTGAGGCCCAGGAACGGGTCGGCCTTGGGCGGCTGGGCCTCCTCCTCGTGCTGGTCGCGGCCGTGCAGCCACAGCATCGCGGCGATGCCCGCCAGCAGCAGGATGATGCTCACCATCGACCACATCGCCGCCGACGTCGACATCGTGTTGCCCACCAGCGGCTCGTGCGGCCAGTTGCTGGTGTAGGACAGGCCCGTCTCGCCCGGGCGGTCCGTGCTGGCGGCCCACGACGACCAGAAGAAGAAGGCGGCCAGCGCCTGCCGGTCGGCCTGCTCGGGCAGCGCGCCCTCGACCATCGCGTACTGCTCGCGCAGCGCGGCCAGCGATGCGTCGCTGCCGAAGAGCGCCTCGTAGTGGCTGGCGACCTCGCGGATGGCCTGCGCGCGCTCGCTCGACACCTTCACGGCACCGCTGGCCTCGTCATAGGTGTTGCGGCGCATCTCGGTGCGAACCTGCGCGTCCACCACCGCCCTGGCGTCATCGCCAAGGGCCTGGCCGCCGCTGTGCTGCGCGGCGCGTATCTTCTGCAGCGCCACGGCCTCGCGGTGCAGCCAGTCGGCCGACCAGTCCGGCGCGACGTAGCTGCCGTGGCCCCAGACGGTGCCCAGCTGCTGGCCGCCCGCGGCCATCCAGGCCTGCTGGCCGCGCTGGATCTGCTCGCCGGTGAAGAGAACGTCACCTTGCGCGGTGGCGACCGACTTCGGGATGGGGGGTGCAAAGAGATAGATCTGCCATCCGAGGTACCCGAGAGCCCCGAAGGACAGGACGAAGATGAGGCCGAGCCATCGCCACAGCCTGCTGTTGGTCTTCATGATTGATCCTGAAATGGGTGGAGGCTGCGGACACGTTCACGCGCCGCCACAGGAGCCGCAGCAGCGACCGTCGCTGCGGGGCCGGGTGTGCCTGGTGATGCGCACTTGCCACACCTCGGGGCCGGTCTGCAGGTAGGCCCAGGTGAAGAGCCCGGGCTGCTCGGCCTGCAGCTGGTAGTACAGCGGCCGGGGATCGTGGTCGTTGACGATGTCCATGGACTGGGCATCGCCGAGCGCACCGAAGGTCTGGAAGATGAGGGGATGGCGCTCGCGAGGGGGGATGGTGCGAACGTCGATCGTCGTACCGGAGGTGGGCTGGGTCATCAGGGCTCCGTGGTGGTTGGTTGAAGGTGTATTTCGGATGCACCTAATGTAGGAAGCCGACCTGCCCGGTTCCTTGAACCAGTTCAAGAAACGCCAGCCTGCTGCGACTGCGGGCTACGCGTTGCCGTTTGCTGCCGAGCGGGCTGGAAAACGGGCGGATGCCCAGTGGCCAGACGTTGCCACGACCCGTGTCCTGGCCATTCAGCCCTTGCCTGGCCTGGGTCGCTCCATGCCGGGTGACTTGCGCTTGACCAATGTCAAGATGCCGGATGGGGGCGCAGGGGAACATGCGGCCATGTCTACCGTTGCCGCTCGACCCATGGACGCTCGATCAGTGCTGACCGAGGACCTGCTGCGCCAGTTCGATACCCCGGGCCCTCGGTACACCTCGTATCCGACAGCCGACCGCTTCTCGGAAGCGTTCGGCCCTGCCCAGGCGGTGCAAGCGATCCTGGACCTTGGCGCGGGCAGCGCCACGGCGCCGCTGTCGCTGTACGTGCACATCCCCTTTTGCGAGGCGCTGTGCTACTACTGCGCGTGCAACAAGATCATCACCAGGCACCACGAGCGTGCCGCCGAATACCTCGACGCCCTGGAAAAGGAACTCGCCCTGGTGGCGGGTTCGCTGGGCCCGGGACGCCCCGTGTCGCAGCTTCACTTTGGAGGCGGCTCGCCGACGTTCCTGTCGGACGCCGAGCTCGCCCGGCTGATGAAGGCGCTGGGCGAGCGTTTCCACTTCACCGCGAACTCGGAGATCTCCATCGAGGTCGACCCGCGCACCGTGTCGCCAGCGCGGCTGGAACACCTGCGCGGCCTGGGCTTCAATCGGCTGAGCTTTGGCGTGCAGGACTTCGATCCCGATGTCCAGGAGGCCGTGCACCGCGTGCAGTCGTTCGACAGCGTGCGTGACCTGATGCGCAGTGCCCGCGCGCTGGGCTTCGTCTCTATCAACGCGGACCTCATCTACGGGCTGCCCAGGCAGACGCCACGGAGCTTCGCCCGCACGCTGGAGCAGATCGGCGAGCTGCGACCCGACCGCATCGCGCTGTATGCCTATGCGCACTTGCCCGAGCGCTTCAAGCCCCAGCGCCGCATCGACGGCGCCGACCTTCCCAGCCCGTCGCAGCGCGTGGCCATGCTGGGCGAGGCCATCAGCGGCTTCCTGGCGCGCGGCTACGACTACATTGGCATGGACCACTTTGCCCTGCCGGAAGACGCCCTGGCCAGGGCCAAGCGCGAGGGCCGCCTGCACCGCAACTTCCAGGGCTACAGCACGCAGCCCGATTGCGACCTCGTCGCGCTCGGTGTCTCGGCCATCGGCCGCATCGGGGCGACGTACTACCAGAACGCCAAGACACTGCCGCAGTACTACGAGAGCCTCGCGCGGGACGAGCTGCCGGTGGTGCGCGGCTACGCCCTGGACAGTGACGACCGGCTGCGCCGCGACGTGATCATGGCCCTGATGTGCCAGGGCCGCCTGGAGTTCGGCGCCATCGAGCGCGCCCACGGCATCCGCGTGGACGACTACTTCGCGGCTGAACTGGCATCCATGCAGGCGCTCTCGCAATCAGGCCTCGTCGAAATCGGCGAAGGCCATGTCCAGGTCACGCCCTCGGGCTGGTTCCTCGTCCGGGCCATTGCCATGGTGTTCGATCGGCATCTGCGCGCTGCCAAGGAGCGCAGCCGGTTCTCCCGGGTCGTTTGAGTGCCGTGCAGCAGGAAACCAGGTAGCGCGGCGTGCGGCTGCTCGGTCCAGCGCCGCGCCCTGCCGCCAAGGCCCACGCCGGAGCGCTGCGCCCAGACCCGAGGCGATGCAGCGCCTGGTGACTCCCGGCCAATGGTCGAACCCGTGACAAGCGCCGCGCGCAGGCCTTGCTCGCACGCCGCTTCGTCGGCGCGAGGCGAGGCGCCCACTTAAGATGCATCCACCGTGCATCAATTGACGAGCCGTTTGTGAACATCGACAGATTCAAGGACCAGCACACCCAGATCCTGGACTCCATCGCGAAGCTGCGGCGCCATGCGCATGCGGGAATCGCCGAGCACGCCGACCAGATTGCCCAACTCATCGTGTCGATGAGCGCCGTGATCAAGCTGCACCTGGCCGCGGAAGATCACACGCTGTACCCTGCGCTCGAAGCGGCCAGCAACCCTCAGCTCGCCCGCCTTGGACGCCAGCTTCAGATCGAGATGGCCTCGATCGCAGCGGACTACGGTGCCTTCGCGCGCCAGTGGAACACGGCCTCCCAAGTGCGCGCCGACCCGGAGGGTTTCCGGGCGCAGGCCAACCAGGTGCTGCGCACCTTGTACGAGCGCATAAAGCACGAGAACCACGATTTCTACCCGGCGGTCGAACGCAGCGCGGGTCCGCTCGCGCGCACGTTCACTTCAAGGGAGGGCTTCAGATAGCCATACCCAACGCCAGGCCCTACAGGAACAGCCCAGCGGCAGCGCCGACAGTGTGCCGGTGCAACCGACTGCGGACAGTGCAACGCGCGAGCCGATGACGCGGCGGGAGCACCATGGCAGCGGGCGCTCCGCGGGCGGATGAACGCAGGGCCCATGTGGCGCTTGCGAGCCGGGCGCGGGCCTGCATGTGCTGCCCGAGCGTCTCCAACCCGGCAGCCCAGGCAAGACCGGCACGGCGGCAGACGGTCAACCATGGCAGGCAATGTGCTTGTCCCACGCATGTGCGCGGCACGAGAGCGCTGCGTGCGCTACCAAATGCATGGGAGTTGCAGTGGAAAACATCCTCATCCTGGAAGACTTGCCGCAAATACGCACCTGGCTGAAGTGCCTGGCCAGCGAGCTGTTTCCCGCGGCCCGCATCTCGGAAAGCGCACGGGTGCATGACGCCCTGGGCCTGGTCTCCGTGGTGGAGTTCGACTTGGCGCTTGTCGACCTGGGGCTGCCCGACGGCTCGGGCGTCGATGTCGTCGCCGCGCTGCGCGAGCAGCAGCCGCAGGCCCAGTCGGTGGTCGTGAGCATCCATGAAGACGACGAGCACATCTTCCCTGCGCTGCAGGCCGGCGCCTATGGCTACATCCTCAAGGAGCAGCCGCGCGAGCACATCGCCGAGCAGCTGCGGCGCATCAGCCAGGGCGAGCCGCCGCTGTCGCCATCCATCGCACGCCGGGTCATGGCGTACTTCGCCGCGCTGCCCAGGCCCGACGCCGACCTGACACCCCACGTCAAGCTCACCGAGCGCGAGCGCGACGTGCTGCTGCGCGTGGCCAAGGGCTTCACGCTGCCGGAGATCGGCGTGCAGCTCAACCTCTCCCGCCACACGATTGCCGACTACGTCAAGCAGATCTACCGCAAGCTCAATGTCAGCTCGCGCGCGGAAGCCGCCCTGGAAGCCCAGCGCCTGGGCCTGTTCGGGCGCAGCAGCAGCCCTGCCACGACCGCCAGGCCGGTAACGCCGCCGTCCTCGCCTTGGCCGGGAACCCGCAGGTTCTGAGGGCTGCCTCGGCAACGCCGGTCTGCGCGGTTCATCAGCCGCATCATGGACGCCAACTCGACTCCTTCGTCCGCCGACGCCGGCCTGCCACCCGGGTACATGAAGGCCATGGCCCATCAGGAGCCACGGGCGCACCGCGGTGAACCGACGCTCGGGCGGCCCAGGCACGAGGTGCCTATGCGATGCGCCCGGTTCGGTGCCCAAGCCGCGCTCGTGAATCGCCGCGCCGCTGCGCGCGCTCAGTGCGCGGACAGCGCCGGCAGTGCCGCATCGTCCTTCCGGGCGTTCCGGGGCCGTTCCTGCAGCCGCCGGCGCACCAGCTGGATGTGGGTGCGCAAGGCGTACAGCTCGTCGGCGTAGGCCAGGGGCAGCTGGACACGACCGGCGCGTGACTCAATGTCCTCGAGCTCGCGCAGCAGCTCCTCGATGGGGCGCCTGTCGCCAGCCTCCTCGATCGCGCGCAGCTGCCCGTACCAGCGGAAGACACGAGAGCGGACGCGGAATTCGTACAGCGGAGGAACGACGCGCGACAGCGGCAGCAGCACCGCGATGATGGCCACCAACGCCACCCACATGCGGTCGAAAAGGTTCGCGAGCCAGAACGGCACGTAGCGCTGCAGCCATGGCGGCCCGTCCCTGTAGAAGCGCTGGGCCTCGGCCGCGATCGGGCGCTCGGTATTGAGCGGCCCCGGGAACTCGCCCTTGCGCTGGAACCAGCCGGCCTGCCCATGCACCTGCTGCGCGGCCTGCACGAAAAGCTGCATGAGCGCGGGATGCAGCGACTCGCGCGCGACCAGCGTGGCCGTGGGCGCGATGAGGTGGATGTCCCGCGGCGGCACGTCGGCGGCCAGGTCGGCCACGCCGCGCGGCAGCACGACGTGGCTCATGAAGGGAAAGCGCCGCGCATAGGCCTCGCCGTGGACGAAGTTCGCGAGCTGGATGCCCGGTGTGCGCAGCAGCATCTGCACCATCTGGGACTCCGGTGCCGACGCGAGGACGATGGCATCGAGCCGGCCGTCGAGCAGCTCGACGACGGCCGGCGTGAGCGGCTGGCGCGATAGCGTGAGGGCCCCGGGCCCGAGCCCGTTGGCTTCGAGCAGTCGCTCCATCAAGGGCGGCACGCCACTGCCGGGCGCACCGACGTTGAGCCTCCAGCCACCAAGTTGCGCGAGGCTGGTCAGGGCAGGACTGGCCGGCCGAGCCGCGTTGGGTCGGGCGGTACGGATGGCGGCGGACATGGGTGCCGCGAGCAGGCGTCGCGCCGAGTCCTCCCGGTAGAACAGCCAGATCGGCTCGTAGAACATGCTGCCCAGCGACACCAGGCCGTCGTCGGCCGCTGCCGTAGCACCGCCTTGCGCGAACCCGATGTCCACGCCGGAGTCGGCGTCGTGCAGCAAGGCGGCATTCTCCGCGGCGCCCTGTGTCGGGCGCAGCTCGACGGTGATGCCGTGCTCCTGCAGGATCGCGGCATAACGGCGGCCGAACTCGGCGTAGGCGCCCTGCGCGACGCCGGTGGCGAGCGTGACGCGGCGCGGCGGCGTCGGATCGAGGATCCAGTAGGCGAGAGCGAGCAGGGCCAGTCCGAGCAGCACGAACGGCCCGGCGGTGACGGCGACATCGCGCAGCGACAGCAGCGTGTTGCGCAGCATGGCAGGCATGGCTTGAAGGCAAATTGGCGGACGACGTCCTGGCGTGCCAGCGGTGTGCAAGCTGGCTATTGTCCCCGGTCTGTGCGCCGGTCGCCATGATGTGAGTTCGAGTGCAAGCTCAACTTCCGGAACACTGCGGGTGGAGCTTTTCGTCGTTGATCGGTCGCGGCAGCAGCTGTCACGACGCATCCTTCTGCCGCGGCAATGCGCCAGCTGCGCGCCTTTCCAGGCGTGCCCCGGACAGCGCAACCGCTTCATGGAGCTTTTGCTCGAGCAGCTGCCGCGGCGGCAGCCCGGTAAGGGACTCGGCCACGTGGATGCCGGTCTGGTCCAGCTCCAGCAAAGCGCTCCTGCAGCCCCAGGAACTCCAGGATGCACGGGTCCTTGAGCACGAGAGCCGGGCTCATTTCACCTGGGTCGCGCAGCGCTGCCGGTTCGGTGTCGTGCGGCGCTGCGAAGCCGCGCCGGGATGCCGTGCGGCGAGCTTAGCGGCCAGCGCCGGCCATCTTCTTGAACCGTTGCAGTGTCGGCGGCCACTCAGCCTGACGCGATCGGTGCAGGAGGCAGCCGCGGCTGCATCGGCGCACCACCGCATACCTCAAGGAGAAGGCCATGGACTCGAAATCGAAGTTGCGCGCGCTGGCGCTGGTGTTGGCCCTGGTGGCAGCAGCGGCCGGCACGGGCTGGGCGCTGCAGCTGCCATTGGCCGTGACGATGGCGACTACCAGCCCCGTAACGCCCCGGGCAACCACGCCAACCGAGGCGCCGGACGGCGCCATGTCGGGCGGTCAGGCTCGGAGCACCCAGGAGATGGGGTGGACGGACTTTCCGTGCAAAAAGGTGCGCTTTGCTCCGCGCTCCTGTTGCGGCAGGGTAAACCCTGGGCTGATGGCATCGGTGTAGGCGATGCGAGGGACACGGCACGGGACCGCCAGTAGAGTCAGCGTCCCTCCTCACGCGCCGGGGCAGCCATGTCCGCTTTCGCTGATCGTTTCGTCGGCTGCGATGCTCTGCCGTCCCGGCTGAGCGATTTCGACCGGGAGCACTTCTTCACGTTGTCGAAGGCCGACGTGCAGGCGCTGCAGGAGCAGTTCCGCGAGGAACACCGGCTGGCTGCCGCGCTGCTGGTGATGTTCATGCGGGTGGCTGGCCGGTCGCTGGACGGCTTCACCATGCTGCCGCGCAACCTGCTGCGCTATGCCGCCGAGGCGCTGGGCGTCGCGGCACCATCCATCGCGAGCCTGCGCTCCATCTACAAGCGCAAGCAGACGCTGTTTGCCCATCAGCGCTGGGCCAGGGACTACCTCGGTCTGACGGAGCTCGGCCCCGATCAGGAGCGCGAGGTGGTGGCGATGCTGGAGGTGCAGGCCCAGGCTGCTGCGCACACCGATGACCTGGTGCAGGCAGCCCGGCAGTGGCTCTTCGGCCAGCGCATCGTGATCCCTTCGTCGCGACGGCTGCTCGACTGGGCGCGCGATGCCTTCGCCAAGACCGAGGCGCAGGTCGCGATCACCATCGCGCAGGCCGTCGGGCACGCCGACGCCGCGCGGCTGCTTGTCGTGGTCTATGCCTTGCGGCCCGGCACCGATGTCACGCATCTCGAGTGGCTCAAGACGCCGCCGCGGCGCCACAGCCCCACGACGCTGGCCGAGACCATGGAGAAGGTACGGTACCTCAAGTCATTGCGCGTGCACCAATGGGACCTTTCGGGCGTCATGCTGCAGAGGCAGCAGGCCTACGCACGCCAGGTGCGCGCCCGCCGTCCGTACAAGTCGCGCGCGCTCCACACCACCACGCAACTTGTCGAGGTGGCATGCTTCCTTCACGTGACGCTGCTGGAGCTCACCGATGCCGCGCTGCACCTGAGTGGCCGGCGTACCCGGCAGCTCGCGCGCACGGCCGCCGAGCGGGCCCGCACACGGCACGCCCGGGAGAGCGCGGATGCGCTGCGCCAGGCGGTGCAGGCCAGGGCCTTGCTGCACGACGACACCAGGGACTGGCGCAGTCGCGTGCTCGAAGCCCGCGAGCTGCTGGCCGGCATCGGCGACGGCTCGCCGGTGAGCTTCGCGTCCCGGGTACGACAAGCGCTGGCCGAGGATTCCACCCGGGTACACGCCTGCCTTGCGGTCCTGGCCGATCTGGAGTTCCGTGGCGGCGACAAGGATGCCGGCTTCGCGCAATGGCAGGCCTGGCAAGCGTTGCGCCAGCGCGCACAGGACAAGGCTGCAGCGCCCGGCGAGCTGCCCGACGTGGGTGCGGCATGGAGGAGCCTCGTCCACGACGCCGACCCTAAGGCCGGCTGGCGGGCATTCGAAGCCAGCACGATGCTCGCGCTGCGACGCAGCCTGCGCCGCGGCTCGGTGTGGATCGACCACTCGCTGAGCTTCCAGGGCCGGGAGCAGATGCTCATCCCGGCGCAGCAGTGGCAGCAGCAGCACAGGAAGCACGTCGAGCTGCTGGGCGTGCCGGTCTCCTTCGACAGCCTGCTCATGCCGCTGGTGGCCAACATCCATGCCGGCATGCAGGCGCTGGTCCTGGCGCTGCGGCGCGGCAAGGTGGAGATCGGCGCAGACGGCATGCTGCACCTGCCGGCGCTGGCCGCGCTGCCCGACGACGGCGAGCCCGTGCGCACGCGCGAAGCCCTCTACCGGCGCATCGGCGATGTGCAGCTGCCCGACGTCATCCTGGAGGTAGACGCGGCCACCAACTTCAGCGAGGCGCTGCTCGGACACCGGGCGGCATCGCCGGCCGAGCTCACCGCGATGTACGGCGCGCTGCTGGTGCATGGCACGGACCTCGATGCCCGGGGCGTCGCGCACATGATCCCGGGCCTGGAGCCCGCGCAGATCATTTCGGCCATGCGCGCCATGGAGGGCAGCGGCCGGCTGCGCCGGGCCAACGAGCGCGTGGCCGGATACCAGTCCAGCATCCCGCTTGCGGCACTGTGGGGCAACGGCGACAAGGCCTCTGCCGACATGCTCGCGCTCGATGCCTCCCGGCACCTGTGGAGCGCCCGTGTCGATCCGCGCAGGCGCACCTACGCAGCGGGCATCTACACGCACCTGCGTGACCGCTGGGGCATCGTCTACGACCAGCCCATCGTCCTCAACGAGCGCCAGGCCGGCGTGGCCATCGAGGGCGTGGAGCAGCACAACCGTATCGAGGATCGCCTGCGGCTGTCCTTGCTCGCTGTGGACACGCACGGCTACACCAACGTTGCCATGGCGGTGGCCAAGCTGCTGGGTTTCGACCTGTGTCCGCGCCTGAAGGACCTGGCCGAGCGCAAGCTCTACCTGCCACGCCCGTTCAACATCCCCGAGGAGCTCGACCGCATCACCGAGCGGCGGGTGTCGCTCAAGGCCATCGAGCGGGGCTGGCCCGAGCTGCTGCGCGTGGCGGCATCGATCCGCAGCGGCCGGGTGTCGGCGGCGCAGATGCTGCAGCGCCTGGGCTCCGCGGCGCAGGGCGACCCGCTGCACCGCGCCGCCGAGCACCTGGGGCGGCTGCTGCGCACGGTGTTCCTGTGCGACTACCTGACGGTGGTGGACTTCCGGCGCGAGATCCACATGCTGCTCTCACGAGGCGAGTCCGTGCACCAGCTCCAGCGCGCCGTCTACAGCGGCCGCATTGCCCCCGAGCGCGGCCGGCGCCCCGACGAGATGCGCGCCATCTCCGGCGCGCACGCGCTGCTGACCAATGTCGTGCTGGCGTGGAACACCGCGCGCATGCACGAGGAGGTGGAGAAGCTGCGGCGCGAGGGCGTGCGCATCGACGACGACTGGCTGCGGCGGATCGGGCCGGCGAACTTCGGGCACATCAACTTCCGCGGCACGATGCGCTTCGGCGTGGAGCGGTTCGCTCAGGCGCTGCTGCACGACAACAGCGCCGCGACCCGCTTGCGAACCGGCTGACCAAGGCCTCCCGCCACCGCAGCCCACGTGCGGCCTGGTCCCGACGTAGCCCTCGCGTATCTACTGCGGGGGGATAATCCTTCTTATCCCACTATCGACGCCAAAAACTCAAACTTGATGCCGGCCCGATGACCCAGGCTGCACTGCAGCTGCCTGACGCCGCGGCGCTGTCCGCGCTGCGCGCCTGGCACGAGGGCCTGTCCTCGCGCCAGGCCGTCGAGCGCTTCATCCCCGATCGCCGCGCCGCCGGCGGCTCCTCGCGCTCGGTGATCGGCGCCGTGCGTCGCCAGATGGCTGCGTTCGCAACCAGCCGACAACGCGACGACCTGGCACGGCTCTTTGCCGGGGCGGCGCGCAAGGGCGCGGATGCGGCTCGCGTGGTCGCACTGGCCATCGAGGCGCTGCGCGGGGCGCCCGTGCCCGAGCCGCTCATCGGCGATGACGTCGCGCGCTGGCTGCCCGCACGCATCGCCGCGGTGCTTCGCAACAACGGCATACGCACGCTGGCCGAGCTGACGCTGCGCGTGCCGCGCAGGAAGCGCTGGTGGGTGGGTATCGACGGCCTGGGACAGGCCATGGCGCGTCACATCGAGGCCTTCTTCGCAGCACACCCACTGCTGACCGAACGTGCCCGCGCGCTGGTGGTCGCAGCACCCGGCAGCGGCCTCTCGCCGTGGGAGCGCATCGCCGTGCCGTGCGAGGTCAACGGCACCCTGGGGCTGTACCGCGCGCCGCGGGCTTCGTGCTCGCTGCGCGCCGACAACGACTACGAGGCCGTGCAGGCCTGGCTGTCGTTGCACGAGGCGCCGGCCACGCGGCGCGCGTACCGCAAGGAGGCCGAGCGGCTGATGCTTTGGGCCATCGTGGAGCGCGGCGTGGCGCTGTCGTCGCTGGCCACCGAGGACGCCGTGGCCTACCGGGCGTTCCTGCGCCATCCCACCCCCAAGGCACGCTGGATCGGCCCGTCGGCGCCGCGCACCTCGGCGCAGTGGCGGCCCTTCACGGGGCCGCTCTCGGCCCGCTCGGCGGCCTACGCGCTGTCGGTGCTCACGGCGCTGTTCCGCTGGCTCATCGACAAGCGCTACGTGCTGGCCAACCCGTTTGCCGGCGTGCGCGTGCGCGGCACGCGAGCCGCAGCGATGGACACGACGCGGGTGTTCTCCGACGGCGAGTGGACCCTCGTGCGCACCGTGGCCGAGGGGCTGGAGTGGTCCTACGGCTGGGAGGCGGCGGCCGCGCAGCGCATGCGCTTCGTGCTGGACTTCGCCTACGCCACGGGGCTGCGCGCGAGCGAGCTGGTGCAGGCGGTGCTGGGCAACGTCGAGATCGACGCCCAAGGCGCCGCCTGGCTGCACGTGCTGGGCAAGGGATCGAAGGCCGGCAAGGTCGTGCTGCCGGCCGTCTCGCGCACGGCGCTGGAGCGCTACTTGGTGCAGCGACGGTTGCCGCTGGACGCTGCGAAGTGGCCACCCGCGACACCGCTGCTGGCCAGCCTGCACGGCGAGGCCGGCATCACAGCCACGAGGCTGTGGGTGGCGATGAAGCGCTTCTTCGCCACGGCGGCGAGCGTGATCGACGAGGTGAACCCGGCGCTGGCGGCCAAGCTGCGCCGCGCCACGCCGCACTGGATGCGCCACACGCACGCCACCCATGCGCTGGAGCGCGGCGCTGACCTCACTACCGTGCGCGACAACCTGCGCCACGCCTCGGTGGCCACCACGTCGCTGTACCTGCATGCCAACGAGCAGCGGCGAGCCCAACAGATCACGACCGCGTTCTCCGGCGCCGGGCGATAGCGCCCCACCCACCGCCAAAGCGCACCAATCTACACGCGAAAAATGGCTGAGCCGTAATTCAGAATTTCATAAGTGCTTGTCGCGCATGGACTTTTTCAGGAAAAGCGCACCTTTTTGCACGGAAAGTCCGTCCACCCCGAGATCGACGGGCTCGAAGAAATGTCAGCCACGGGCGCCGCATCACTGCCACGGTAACTTCAGCGGCGGCAGTCCACCCACGCTGGGCAGTTGCAAAAGTCACGGCTCAGTGTGGCCGTCCGTTACCACGGGCCGCCGGAACACCAGCAGCCGTGCCGTGGTGCGCTGCACGCACTCGCCACGCTGGTTCAAGGTTTCCGTCAGGCAGCTCACGATGCCCCGGTCGGGCTTGGAGCGTGACGGCGTGATCTCCTGCACCGTGGTGCTCACTCGCAGGATGTCGCCGGGACGCGTGGGGCGAGGCCAGGCCAGCTCGGTGCCGGCACCGATGACGCCATTGCCGAAGGGCAGGCTCTCCACCAGCAGCCTCATCGTCAGCGCCGCCGTGTGCCAGCCGCTGGCAGCCAAGCCGCCGAACACGCTGTCTCGGGCCGCCGCCTCGTCCAGATGAAAGGGCTGCGGATCGAAACGGGCCGCGAAGCTCTTGACCTCGTCCACGTCCACGACGAGGGTGCCGCTCTCGAAACGGTCGCCCACGGCCAGGTCTTCCAGGTACAGCGATCGCTCAGGGGTGGGTACTGCCATGGCGTTCCGGGGTCAGGTCAACGGACCGGCTGGCTGCAAGCGCCGCATCCAGCATCACTTGCGCCGCGCCGCGTGCCGTTTCGGCAGCCTCGGTGCCGGCACCAAACTGCGAGGCGGCCAGGGCGCCGTCATAGAGCAGCGCGAGCTGCTGCGCCAGCGCGGCGGGATCGGCCACGCCGGCTTCCCGCGCCAGCGACGTGAACAGCTCGCGCAGCCAGCCGCGCGCCTCGTCGCACACCGCCTTCACCCCCGTACTGGGCTGCGTTTCGGCAGTGACGCGCGTGAACGCACAACCCCGGAAGCCCGGCGTCGCCATCGCCTCGCGCAGTCCGTCGAACACGCCCAGCAGCTTCTCCCGCGGGGTGGCGCAGTGCGCCACGCGCTGCGTGATGCGTGTCTTGCGTGCTTCGTGCCGGGCCTGCAGGTAGGCGCGGACGAGCTCGTCCTTGCTGCCGAAGCAGTCGTACAGCGAGGCCTTGGCCACGCCGGCACGCTCGATCACGCGGTCGATGCCCACGGTGTGGATGCCGCCCTCGTAGAACAGCTCGTCCGCCGCGGCCAACAGCCGCTCGCGCGCCGAGCGGCGCTCGGGTCCAGCATTGCGTCTGGTTGCCATGGCTTGAATTTACCAGACAGGTCTGTACACTTCAAGCAGACAGACAGATCGGTCTGTTTGCCTGTATTCCCTCTGCCAGGAGTCCCCATGTGCTGCGCCAGCCCCACATCCACGCCTCTACAGGCCTTGCCGAGAGCGAGGCGGCTGCCGCCCCATGTGGCGTTTCTGCTCAAGGCCTCGATCGCCCTGAGCTTCCTGGCCGGCTCCAGCGCGCCCACCCCGCTGTACGCGCTCTACCAGGCGCAGTGGGGCTTCTCCGCGACCATGCTGACCGTGGTGTTCGGGGTCTATGCCATCGCGGTGCTGCTGGCACTGCTGGTGGCCGGGCGGCTGTCGGACCATGTGGGCCGGCGCCCGGTGCTGATGGGGGCCGCTGCGGCGCAGGCGCTGACCATGCTGGTCTTCGCCTCGGCCACCGACGTGGGCGATTTGCTGCTGGCCCGAGTCCTGCAGGGTCTGTCCACGGGTGCTGCGGTCGCCGCGGTGGGCGCGGGGCTGCTGGACCTGGACCGTACGCGCGGCGCCGTCGCCAACGCCGTGGCGCCCATGCTGGGCACGGCGCTGGGCGGCATCCTGGCCGGCTCGCTGGTGCAGTACCTGCCGCAGCCGACGCATCTCGTCTACGCCGTCATGGGCGCGGTGTTCGTGCTGCAGGGCGTGGCGGTGGCGTTCGTAAGCGAGACGGCGCAGCGGCGTCCCGGGGCGCTGGCTTCGCTGCGGCCGCAACTGAGCGTGCCGGCGCCGGTGCTCAAGCCGCTGCTGTTGGTTGCGCCGGCCGTCGTGGCGGCTTGGGCGGTGGCGGGCTTCTACGGCTCGCTCGGGCCGACGCTGCTGCGCAGCCTGGCCGGGTCGGCGTCTTTCCTGCTGGGCGGGCTGGCGCTGTTCGTGCTGGCCGGCAGCGGTGCGCTGGCGGTGCTAGCGCTGCAGCAGCGCTCCGCGCAGCGGCTGCTGCGCATCGGCACCAGCGTGCTGCCCGCCGGGCTGGCCGTGGTCATGGCGGCGCTGGCGACGCACTCCGTGGCGCTGTTCCTCGTCGGTACCGCCATCGCGGGTGCAGGCTTCGGCACGGCATTCCAGGGCGCGCTGCGCACCTTGGTGGGCCCGCTGGCCGCGCACCAGCGTGCCGGCGTGCTGTCGGTACTGTTCATCGTGTCCTACCTCGCCATGGGGGTGCCGGCGATCGTGGCCGGCTGGCGCTTGGCCCAGGGCGGGGAGATCCTCGCCATCGCCCAGGCCTTTGACGGCGTGGTGCTGGTGCTGGCGATGCTGGCGCTGCTGGGCACGTTCGTCCGGCAGGAAGCGGCGGCGTCATGAGTCGCGGCTCGGGCCTGCCCATCGCTGGCGCCGCATTGAGCGCCACTGTGCAGTTCAGCCAGCAACTGCTCCAGGGGCGGTCCCCTGCAAGGCTTGTGTGGGCCAGGCTCGTCACCCGCGACGTTCCAGGATCACGAGCCGCATGCCGGCCGGCAGGCAACCCGGCAGGGCGAGGACCGCGGCAAAGGTCGGTTGCGGGCACCCAAGGCCGACGATGGGCGCGTTCCGACGCTGCTCCCACTGTTCCCAGGTCGGTTGCAGGGGCCAGGGCAGCGCCGCTGGCCTTGGGCCGGGTACGCTGTCTTGAGAAAATCGGTTGCTTGCCCGGCGTGCGAGGTTGAAGACTTGTCCGGGCTGCGACGTCTTCTCCAGCGCCCATGCCCATCCATCTGCACACCCCGCTCGTCGAATCCGATCCCTTCAGCCACCCCGGCCAGCGCGTCTGGCTGAAGCTGGAGGCCCTGCAGCCCAGCGGCTCGTTCAAGCTGCGCGGTGTCGGGCATGCCTGCGAGGTGCACGCTGCGCGTGGCGCTCGACGCCTGCTGTCGTCCTCCGGCGGCAATGCGGGACTGGCCGTGGCGTATGCGGGGCGGCGGCTGGGCCTGCCGGTGCTGGTCGTGGTGCCGGAGTCCACGCGCGAGTGGCCCAAGAGCCTGATGCGGCGCCAGGGGGCGGAAGTCGTGGTTCACGGCAAGAGCTGGATGGAGGCCAACGAGCACCTGACGGCGCTGCGGCAGCCCATGGACGCCTTCATCCATCCGTTCGACGATCCCCTGCTGTGGGAAGGCCACGCCTCCATGATCGCGGAGGCCGCAACGCAGGGCCCCAGGCCCGACGCCGTGGTGCTGTCCGTGGGCGGTGGCGGCCTGATGTGCGGCGTGCTGCAGGGCATGCACGCCGTGGGCTGGCAGGACGTGCCGCTGGTTGCCGTGGAGACGCTGGGCGCGCACTCGCTCAACGCTGCGGTGGACGCTGGCCAGTTGGTGACGCTGGAGGCCATCACGAGCGTGGCCACGTCGCTGGGTGCCCGGCGCGTGTGCGAGCGTGCATTCGAGTGGACGAAACAGCACGAAGTCATTGCCACGACCGTCACCGACGACGAGGCGGTACGGGCCTGCCTGGACATCGCGGACGAGCACCGCATCGTCGTCGAGCCCGCTTGCGGCGCTGCGGTAGCGGCCGCCGTGCAGCGCCGCGTTCCTGCACTGCAGGGCGCATCCAATGTGCTCGTGATCCTGTGCGGCGGCGTCGCCACCACGTATGGCGACTTGCAGGCACTGGCCGCTGCGCGCCAGGAGGAGGCGATCTGAGACTTCGCAGTGCGCGCTATGGGGCAGGGCAGTGCCGCTCAGGTCGTGGCCACTGCGCTGCGCTACATGTGCTGCCTATCGGTGCCGGGCGAGCGTTGCGCTGTCATGCCGCAGGCACACCGAGCTGCCGCAGTTGCGAAGCGGAGTCCCGGGCACCCCAGCGGCGCTTGATCTTGCCGCCCTCGATCTCGAAGAACTCCATCGCCACCAGCTCGTAGGACTTGCCCGTGGGCTCATGCCCGAAGGCCGGCCTGGTGAAGGTGCCGGTCTCGGTGTACCTGGCGGCCACGATGCGCCCTTCGGCCACGAGTTCCTCGATGCGCAGTTGCATGCCGTAGCCCTCGATGAGCTGGCGCCAGACGGGCTCGACCTTCTCGAACAGGCCCTTGCCCATGACGCCCTGGATTTCAGCGTCGTCGGCCAGCAGGCCGCGAAGCGCTTGCAGGTCTCCACGGTTGAACGCATCCACGTAGCGGATGACGACGGCCTTGTTCTCTTCCTCGGACGACATGGCGTTCCGTTTCTTGTGCAGTTGTCGCGCTCAGTTTGCCGCATGGGCAGACACACCGGCGGGCTGCGGCAGTTGCGCTGGCCAAGCGCCGTAGCCTCCTTGGAACGATCGCGGACAACGCTGCCCGCTTGCGTGCCGACGCTACGGCCGCGTCGCCACGATCTCCACCGCGGCGTAGTTCCACTGGTCCGTCGTCGGTGCTTCGTCACGGATCGTGACCAGGGCATTGGCCGTGGACGGCGTGGCAGTCGCCTGGACCCAGAACGTGTCGCCGACCGTGCTGTCCACCCGTTGGTGCAGGAGGATCTGCCCAGCCACGGGCACCCGGCTCGTGGCCCGGTCCCAGTCGTTGCCCACGGCGAACACCCAGTTGCCGGCCGAAATACCCGGCAGGTAGATCTCCGGGGCGCCTTCCGGCGCACCGGCCCGGCCGGTGACGCCGGTCCCCGCTGCATTGCTGAACGCGATCACGACCAGCGCGCCGTGATACCCGGTGGCCATGGGCCGCGCGGTGACGGTCACCCGGCTCAGCACGAAGCTCGCCTTGGCGGCCCAGATTTCGGAGGTGCCGAGTTGGGTGTTGGCGCGCATCACGAGGCGCCAGGCCAGGCCGGCGCCGCTCACGCGGGCGGCCTGCCTGATGTCGCGCGGACCATCGTAGGCAACGAAGGCGACCAGCAGGTCCGACTTGTCCGTGGTCGAGAACGGCGGCGTCGTCATGGCGTCGCTGCCGTCGCGCGACGCCAGGGCGTCGATGCGGATGGCATTGGGTGGTCGCGAGTTGTCCACCGTCACGCGTACGGCGGGTGAGGTGCCCGTGAGCCCGTAGGCATCGGTGGCCCGTGCGGCGATCTCATGACTGCCGTCGGACGCGGTGCGGCTGTCCCAGTACAGCAGGTAAGGTGCGGCGGTCAGGCGCGCGCCCACGGGAGCGCCGTCCACATAGAACTGCACGCCGGTGATGCGCGACGACGACGCCACCGAGGCGCCCAGTGCCGTGACGGCAGACAAGGTGGCGCCGGCTTCGGGACTGGTGAGCGTGACGCTCGGCGCCACGGTGCCGCCGTTGGCGACCTTCACCCGCGCCACGGGCGAGGTGCCGGTGCGACCCGAGGTCGGGGCAGTGGTCTGCACCGCCAGCCAGTGCACGCCGTCGGGCACGGTGGCCGTGTTCCAGGCCAGGGTGAAGGGCGCGGCCACGCGCCGACCCAGGGGCCGCCCATCAAGCAGGAACTGCACGCTGCTGCCGGCGACGGTGCCGGCCTTGAGCGTGACCGTGCCGGTGACCTGGCTCAGGTCCGCAGGGGAAGCCAGCCGGATGGCCGGTGGTGGCGGCAGTTTGGGTACGACCTGCCTCAGCTCCGTGACGGTGTTGCCGCTGATGCGGACCAGCACGTCGGTTTCGTTGTTGCTCTCGTCGTTCTCGGCCAGGAAGTTGTCCGGGTCCACCACGGCGCGCAGCCAGTAGGTGCCATCGGGCACGCCGGCCAGGGAGATGGACTGCCCCGGGTCGCTCCTGTCGTACTCGTCCACGGCGCCAATGTTCAAGCCCTGCAGCGACGTCGGGTCGGCGCACGAGCCCAGGTTGCCCAGCTCGCCGGCGTGGGGCAGCTCGGGCGCGTAGATGAAGGAATCGTGGATGCAGAAGCCGATCTTTGCGCTGCTGGCCACCGGGCGTCCCGGGCGGCCGTCGCTGCCGACGGCATAGAGGCCAAAGCGGGCAAACGGGAAATGGAAGTGCCCGTGGGCCTCATGAAAGATGAAGCCGCCAGCGACGCGGACGCGCCGCGCCAGGGTCCACTTGCCGGCCTCGAAGGCATAGACGTACTGCGTGCCCAGGTAGGCACCGGAAGAGGCGTTGTACTCGGGCTGGATCACGAGCGGCCCCGAGCCGCCGTTGAAGGTGTTATGGGTGTACTGGAACACCCGGTCGGCGCCCGTGCCCACCACCGCCATGCGCCCCGGCGGGATGACGACGCTGAGGTCGGGATCGTGCAGCGCCTGCGCCTGCGCCTGCGCCTGCGCACCGCCGCGCACGGGTGCAGTCCCTGCCAGCAGGACCAACATCACCGCGCTCAGCAGGACCGCGGCGATGCCGTGCAGACGCAGGACGATGCTTGCCGCCAGTGCGTGTGTCATCCCGGGCTCCTCCTCGCGCGGGCGATCGTGCGCCGATGTGCTGCAGCCGGGGTCGATGAATACGACGTCAGGCGGGGTTTATGGGCAACTGCATGACAGACAGGCTCAACCGCTGGCAACCCCTTCAAGGTGTGCAGGTCCGCCAGCACGGACTGGTCCGACGCCCAGCGCAAGTGCTTCGTGCACGATGGCTGCCCATGCCGGCGGCTCGCTGTCGAGCAGCGTGCCGTCGCCATCGAGGCTGACCGCCGAGAATCGCGAAAGGGGCGGGGGGCCCATCGGGTCAGCTGTTTTGGCCCTGGTGTTGTCCGTTCACCGGCGCAGCGGGCTGCCTGCCGTAGGCCAACTCCATCCGGTACGCCAGCCCCAGGAACAGCGACTGTGCCAGGCACAGCGTGCTGGTCAGTGAGCGAAAGCCGAACGTCGCGGCGTCCTGCACCAGCAGCGTCACGGCCGCATTGGTTGCTATCGGGCTGAGCTTGCTGTCGGTGATGGCCAATACCCTGGCCCCTCGCTGCTGCGCCGAGCGCACGATCTCCAGCGTCTCGCTGGCGTAGGGCTCGAACGAGACGGCGACCAGCACGTCGCCCTGGGCCAGCGCGTGCAGTTGCCCGAGGTGCATGTGTCCCAGGCCACTGAGCCAGTGCACGGGCTTTCCCGTGTGCTGAAGCGCATAGGCCAGGTAGGCACCGACGGGGAATGACCGCCGGGATGCGGCCAGCCACAACGCGGGCGCCTCCAGCATCAGCGCCACCGCCTCGTCGAAACGTTCATCCGACAAGCCGCGTTCGAGCGCCTGGAGGCTGTCGACACTGCCCTGGATCACCTGGTGCGCGATGAGCGCCGCGGACATGGCGCCGGGGTCGCTCTGCACCAGATCGCGGATGCGGTGCTGGTAGTCGCGGTTGGGCGCCAGTTGCTGTGCGGCACTGCTGCGAAAGAGCGCCTGCATCTCGGAGTAGCCCGAGAAGCCGAAGTGCTTGGCAAAGCGCACGACGGCGGACGGCTGCACCTCGCACTGGCGCGCCGTTTCCTGGATGCCCTCCAGGGCGATCTGCTCGCGACTCTTCTCCACGTGCCGGGCAATGGTCTTGAGCTGGCGGCTCAATCCCTCGTAGCCGTCGTGCACGGCAGCCAGGAACTGCTCCGCGCTGGCGAACGGCGGCGCTGCTCGGTCTTCACGACTCACGGGCATTTTCTACTTTCCAATTTTTAGAAATTATGTTCCATTCCAGGCTCGATACGGGCCACCGGCAGCGGCTTGCGCCAGCGGCCGGTTCGCCAAGCCAACCTCTCCAGTGACGCCATGAGCACCTTGCCTTTCCCAAGTGACCGAGCCTTCGATGTTGCCTGCCTTGGCCGGCTGGCCGTCGACCTGTACGCGCAGCAGTACGGCTGCAGCCTGGAGGACGCCACCACGTTCGCCAAGTACCTGGGGGGCTCGTCGGCGAACATGGCCTTCGGCACGGCCCGGCTCGGGCTGCGCTCGGCCATGGTCTCGCGCGTGGGCGATGAGCAAAACGGCCGCTTCCTGCTGCGCACGCTGCAGCGCGAGGGCTGTGACGTCAGCCAGGTGCAGACCGACCCGCAGCGCCTCACAGGCATGGTGATGCTGGGCATCAAGGACCAGGACACCTTCCCGCTGCTGTTCGTGCGCGAGAACTGTGCCGACATGGCCATCGACGCGCAGGCCCTCAGCGAGGACTTCCTGGCCCGGTGCCGCAGCCTCGTCATCACCGGCACGCACCTGAGCACGTCCACCGTGCTGGAGGCCAGCCGCCGCGCGCTGGAGATCGCGGGCCGCCATGGCGTGGTGCGGGTGCTGGACATCGACTATCGCCCCGTGCTGTGGGGACTGACCTCCAAGGGCGACGGCGAGACCCGCTACGTCGGCAGCCAGGCCGTCAGCCAGCACCTGCAGGCGCAGCTTGGCGCCTTCGAGCTGATCATCGGCACCGAGGAGGAGTGGATGATCGCCGGCGGTGTGGACGGCGACCTGATGGCCTGCCTGCGCCGGGTACGGGAGTGCACCGCCGCCGTGCTGGTGGTCAAGCGCGGGCCGCTGGGCTGCAGCATCATCCAGGGCACCATTCCCGCCGCGCTCGACGACGCGCTCACGGTGCTGGGCGAGCGGGTGGAGGTGCTCAACGTGCTCGGCGCCGGGGATGCCTTTGCCTCGGGACTGCTGTACGGGCTGCTGACCGGCAAGGACTTCCAGACCTCGGCCCGCATTGCCAACGCCTGTGGCGCCATCGTCGTCTCGCGCCATGGCTGCGCGCCGGCCATGCCTACCCTTGCGGAGCTGGAGCACTGGTTCAGCGGACATCGCCATCCCCGGCCCGACCGGGACCCGGTGCTGTCGCACCTGCACCGGGTCACCGCCCGCCGGGCGCAGTGGCCGGAGCTGATGGTGCTGGCCTACGACCACCGGTCCCAGTTCGAGGAGCTCGCCCGCCAGGCGAAAACTGACGCGGCTTGCATCCCGCAGCTCAAGAAGCTCATCACCCAGGTGGTTGCCGACGTCGGGCAGGACCCGCGCTGCCAAGGCCGGCTCGGCGTGCTCATCGACGGACGGCTGGGCGAGGCCGCGCTGCACGATGCCACGGGACGGGGCTGGTGGGTGGGGCGCCCCATTGAGCGCCCGGGCTCGCGGCCGCTGCGCTTTGACGGTACCCACTCGCTGGCGTCCGAGCTGGTGCATTGGCCGCAGGAGCAGGTCGTCAAGTGCTTGGTGTTCTACCACCCCGACGACGCGCCGGCGCTGCGCGCCGAGCAGGAAGAGTGGCTGCAGCAGGTCTGGGAAGCCACCCGCTCCAGCGGCCATGAGCTGCTGCTGGAGGTGATCCCGCCCACGGACATGCTGAGCACCGACGACACCGGGGAAGCGGTCGTGCGGGCCATCCGCCGCCTGTACGCGCTGGGCCTCAAGCCCGAATGGTGGAAGGTGCCGGCCATGTCGGCTGCGAACTGGCGGGCCCTGGACACCCTGGTGCAGCAGCAAGACCCGTACTGCCGCGGCGCCGTGATCCTGGGGCTGTCGCAGCCGCTGGAGCAGCTGCTGGCAGCCTTTGCCCAGGCCCGTTCGCCCATCGCCAAGGGCTTCATGATCGGACGCTCGGTGTGGGCCCAGCCCAGCCTGGCGTGGCTGCAGGGGCAAATCGACGACGCCGAGTTCCGGCGCCAGGTCGGTGCCAACTTCCTGCGGCTGATCGAGGGCTGGCGCGCCAGCCGCGGTGCCCAGGCCCTGTGCGCCGAGGAGGTGACGGCATGAGCCTGCTCGTCAAGGCCAACAAGAGCGGCCGCGTGGTGGCCGAGGTGACGCCGCAGTCCGCGCACTGGCGCTATGTCGGCTTCCGGGCACTGCGCCTGTCCGGTGGCGACGTGGAGAGCTTCACGACAGGCAGCACGGAGCTGTGCATCACGGTGCTCACCGGAACCGTGGATGTGCAGCTGGGTGACCGGACTTACAGCGCGCTGGGCAGCCGTGCCTCGGTGTTCGACCCGGTCAGTCCCACGGCCGTGTACGTGCCGCCGGGCCGGTCGGTGCGCATCGCGGCGCGCGGCCCGGCGGAGCTGGGCTTGAGCAGCGCACCGGCCAGCGGCCGTTATGCCGAGCGCGTGATCGAGCCGACGCAGATGAGGCGCAGCGTGCGCGGGCAGGGCAGCAACACGCGCCATGTCTGCGACATCCTGCCCGAGTCCGAGCCGGCCGAGCGACTGCTGGTGGTGGAGGTGCTCACCCCGGCCGGCCACTCCTCGAGCTACCCGCCGCACAAGCACGACAGCGCCAGCGAGCAGGAGACGTCGCTGGAGGAAACCTACTACCACCAGCTCCGGCCGGAGCAGGGCTTCGCGTTCCAGCGCGTCTACACGGACGACCGCAGCCTGGACGAGGCGATGGCGGTCGAGCACCGCGACACGGTGCTGGTGCCGCGCGGCTACCACCCCTGCGTGGCGCCCCACGGCTACGACCTGTACTACCTCAACACCATGGCCGGCCCCGAGCGGCGCTGGGCGTTCCGCAACGACCCGGCCCACGAATGGATCGTGGCCTCCCGCTGAGCCGCGCGCCGCCACCACAACTCGACCACAAGGAGACAACGATGAGCCTCAAGACCCACCTGGCCGGCGTGCTGGCCACCGGCGTGTTGGCCTGCAGCGTCAGCGCCCAGGCGCAGACCTTTCCGGCGCAGCCCGTGAAGTGGGTGGTGCCGTACGCGCCCGGCGGCACGACCGACGTGATGGCCCGGCGCCTGGCCGACAAGATGAGTCGCGACATGGGCCAGCCCGTCATCATCGAGAACAAGCCCGGCGCGGCCAGCATCATCGGCGCCACCGCGATCGCCCGCTCGGCACCGGACGGCTACACGGTCGGGACCGCGGATTCCGGAACGCTGGCGTTCAACCCGGCGATGTACGCCAGCCTCACCTACAACGCCGAGAAGGACTTCACCTTCATCGGCGGCCTGGGAAAGATGCCGCTGGTGCTGGCGGTCACGCCCAACTTCCCGGCCAAGAACCTCCAGGAGTTCATGGCGCTGGTGCGGCAAAAGCCCGGCGGCGTGTCCTCCGCCTCCTCCGGGCCGGGATCGCCGCTGCACGTGGCCCTGGAGATGTTCAAGCAGCGCACGGGCGCCAACATCCTGCACGTGCCGTACAAGGGCTCGGCGCCGGCGCTGCAGGACCTCATGGCAGGCCAGGTGGACTCGATGTTCGTGGACCTGCCGCCGAGCCTGTCGATGATCAAGAGCGGCAAGCTGCGCGTGCTGGCCGTGGCCACGCCCCAGCGCCTGCCGCTGCTGCCCGACGTGCCGACCATGGCCGAGGCCGGGCTGCCCGGCTTCGAGGCCTATGCCTGGCAAGGCCTCGTCGGCCCGGCCAAGCTGCCCACCGCACTCGTGGAGCGGCTCAACCGCGACCTCGTGACCGCGCTGCACCACGGCGACACCCGCACCAAGCTGGAGGAGCTCGGTATCCAGCCGATGCCGATGACGTCCCAGCAGTTCGCCGATTTCGTGCGCAGCGAGCAAAAGCTCTGGGCCGGTGTGATCAAGACGGCCAACATCCACTTGGATTGAGCCTGGATACCAAACCTCGTCGACAGGGAACAGAGATGGACGGCCATACCTTACTCAGCCGCCGCACGCTCTGCGGCATGCTGGCGGGCGCCTGGGCCTGTGCGGCCCTGCCTGCCGCAGCGCAATCGGGCGGATACCCGGCCAAGCCCATTGAACTGATCGTGCCCTTCGCCGCAGGCGGGGGAACCGACGTGCTGGCGCGCGCGCTGGCCGAATCGGCCCGCAAGCACCTGCCCCAGAGCTTCGTGGTGGTGAACAAGGCCGGCGCCAGTGGCGGCGTCGGCTGGGCCGAGCTGGTCAATGCCAGGCCTGACGGCTACAAGCTGGCCATCATCACGGTGGAGCTCACCATGATCCCCCACATGGGCCTGGTGAAGTTCACGGCCGCCGACCTGGTGCCGATCGTGCGCCTCAATGCCGATCCAGCCACCATCGCGGTGCGCAACGACTCGCCGTACAAGACCATCGAGGACTTCATCGCGGGTGCGCGCCGCAGCGCCGGCACGGTTCGCGTGGGCAATGCGGGTTCCGGATCGCTGGGCCACCTGGCCGCTGCGGCCCTGGAGGACAAGACCGGCACGCGTTTGAGCCATGTGCCGTATCGTGGTGCATCACCCGCCGTGATGGACCTGCTGGGCGGCCATATCGAGGCCGTGGCGGTGACCCCCGTGGAGGTGGCCACCTATGTGGCCGAAGGCAAGGTCCGGCCGCTGGCCGTGATGGCCGACCAGCGCATTGGCGGCAACTGGGACCAGGTGCCCACGCTCAAGGAGCGCAAGATCGACCTGGCGGTGGGCGGCTGGCGCGGCCTGGCTGCACCGAAGAACACGCCGCCCGAGGTCATTGCGGCGTTGCGCTCCGCGATGGCCAAGACGCTGCAGGAGCCCGCCATGAAGGAGGCGATGGCCAAGCAGAACATGGGCGAGGGCTACCTCGACGAAGCGGCGTTCAAGGCGCTGATCGCACGCGACAGCGCGACGTTCAAGCAGTTGATCGACAAGCTCGACATCAAGCCATAGCACCACGTCTGGCAAGCGTGAAGAGGACCGTCGTACACAACCGTTGTCTTGGCAACCAAGAATCCGGGACGGCTGCTTCGCACGGTGTTCCTGTGCGACTACCTGACCTGGCCGTGGAGGACTTCCGGCGCGAGATCACACGCTGCCCTCCCGCGGCGAGTCGGTGCACCAGGTGCAGCGCGCGGTCTACAGCGGCCGCATCGCACCCGAGCGCGGCCGGCGCCCGGACGAGATCCATGCCATCAGCAGCCGCGCCGCACCCCGCTGTCGTGCACGACCTCGCCATCCGACTTGGTGAAGGGCGCCAACTGGCCCACCGGCAACAGCTCCAGCACGCCTTCAGACGGCCGGCACAGCTTGGTGCCCAGCGGCGTGACGACCACCGGACGGTTCATGAGGATGGGGTGCTGCACGATGAAGTCCAGCAGCTGCTCGTCGTTCCATTTCGGGTCGGCAAGGCCCAACTCCGCGTAGGGGGTGCCTTTCTCGCGCAGCAGCGCGCGCACGCCCTGGCCCGTGGCGGCCACCAGCTCGCGCAGCTGCTCCTTGCTGGGCGGGGTCTTCAGGTACTCGACGATGGTGGGCTCGATGCCGGCGTGGCGGATGAGGGCCAGCGTGTTGCGGGAGGTAGCGCAGGCGGGGTTGTGGAAGATCGTGACGTCGGTCATGGGGCTTGGTTCTCTCTTGTCGTCTTGCGGCATGGCACGGGCCGTGCCGTCGCGGGCTCAGCTCTGCTCGCTGGCTAGCTGCTCGAGCGCATCGATGCCGATGGGGGGCTCGGGGCACCACGGCACCACGAACGCCCGCTGCGCCAGGCTACCGGCCACGCGCTGCATCTGCGCGTGCTCGCCCGCGATGCGGCTGCGCAGCACCGGCGAGGCCGTGCCCGAGGCGGCCAGGCTGCGGTTGACGACCCAGGCAAAGGGCTCGATGCGCGCGCGGCGCAGGTCCTCCTGCAGCGCCGCGGCCTCCGACACCGGCGTGGTCTCGGGCAGCGTCACCAGCACGATGCGGGTGTAGCTCGGGTCCTGCAGCCGCATCAGCGGCGTGACCACGCGGGTGCTGGCCGCGCCCTCGAAGTCGCGCACCATCTGCCGGTGGTAGGCGCCCGTGGCGTCCATGAGCAGCAGCGTGTGGCCCGTGGGCGCGGTGTCCAGGATCACGAAGGCGCTGCGCGCCTCCGAGACGATGCGCGAGAAGGCATGGAACACCGCCACCTCCTCGGTGCAGGGCGAGCGCAGGTCCTCCAGCATCAGCGCGCGCGCCGCCTCGTCCAGGCCTCGGCCCTTGGAGGCCATGATCTTGTCGATGTAGCGCTGCGTCTCGGCGTGCGGGTCGATGCGGTCCACCTGCAGGCCCGGCACGCTGCCGTCCTCCAGCGTCGCGGCCAGGTGCGCGGCCGGGTCGGTGGTCGAGAGGTGCACCGACTTGCCGCGCTCGGCCAGGGCCACGGCCAGCGCTGCGGCGATGGTGGTCTTGCCCACGCCGCCCTTGCCCATGACCATGATCAGCGCGTGAGGCGCGCGCGCGAGCTCGTCCACCAGGGCGCCCAGCGGCTGCACGCCCGCCATGGCCGCCGGCGCGGCCGCCTGCGGCGGCGGCGCGGCAGCGTCGTCCAGCAGCGCGCGCAGCGCCGGCAGGCCCACCATGTCGAAGCCCCGCAGCGGCACGAGGCTGCGAGGCAGGGTACGCAGGTTCTCGGGCATGGCGTCGAGCGCGGCCCGCTGCTGGGCCTGCAGCGCCGCGGCCACGGCATCGTGGCCGGCGTCCTCCATGAGCGCGCCGTTGATGGCCAGCCACTGGTTGGCCAAGCCCAGCGCCACCAGTTCGGCGCGCGTGCGTGCGGCTTCCTTGAGCGCCGGCGCGTCCGGCCGAGTCACCAGCACCACGCGCGTGCGCTGCGCGTCGGCCAGGGCCTGCAGCGCCTGCCGAAACCGTGCCTCCTGCATCTTCAGTCCCGAATGCGGGCCCAGGCACGAGGCGCCGCGATCGTTGCCCTCCAGGAAGCCGCTCCAGGCCTTGGGCAGGCTCAGCAGCCGCAAGGTATGGCCGGTGGGGGCCGTGTCGAAGATGACGTGGTCGAACCCCTGTGCGCCGTCGGCGAGCAGCGCCACGAACTCGTCGAAGGCCGCGATCTCCGTGGTGCACGCGCCCGAGAGCTGCTCGCGCACCGTGGCGCGCTCGGCCTCGGTGCTCCCAGGCGCCATCTGGCCGATCACGCGCAGCCGGTACGCCTCGGCCGCAGCCTCCGGGTCGATGTTCATGGCCTGCAGGTCTGCCGCGCCGGGCACCGGGCGGGGGTGGTTGTCCAGCGGCGTGGCGAGCATCTCGTCGAGGTTGGAGGCCGGGTCGGTGCTTACCAGCAGCACCCGCCGGCCCGCGTCGGTGAGCGAGAGCGCGCAGGCGCACGACAGCGAGGTCTTGCCCACGCCCCCCTTGCCGGTGAAGAAGAGGAAGGGCGGCGCGCCGTCGAGCAGCGCCAGGAGATTGGTGGCAGATGCGGTCATGGGTGTTCTTCTTGGAAAAAGTCAGCTCTTGCAGCCGCAGGTGTTGAGCGGCCGGCGGAGCCGAGTCGCCCGGGAGAATCCACATGTGTAACGCCTTGGGGCCGTGAGCGAGCAGCTGGACCGGCGGCCTGCACCGCGCGTTCACGGCCCGGTCTGCCCAGCTCGAGTCATCACCTCCAGCAGCAGTTCGCTGGCTCCAACCCAGACGATCTGCACGCCCAGGCACAGCAGGATGAAGGCCGACAGCCGCAAGAACACCACCGTGCCCGCCTCGCCCAGCGGCCGCAGGAGGTGCTGCGCGTAGCGGAATGCGAAGTACATCAACACGCCGACGGAGGCCAGTGCAAGCACGCCTCCTGACAGGCTCGCCAGCGAAAGTGTCATGCGCGGATTAGGCAGCGTCACGCCGACGGTGATTGCCGTCGCGATGGACCCCGGGCCGCAGCTGATGGGAAAGGTCAGCGGGTAGAAGGCTTGGCGGCTCGCCTGCTCAGCCGTGAAGGCTTCGGCAATGCCGGTCCCTTGGTCCAGCGGCTGCTGCGTGGACGACAACAGCCTCCAGGCAGCAGTGGCGACGATCAGGCCGCCACCCACACGGACGATGGGCAGCGAAATGCCGAAGAAGTCGAGCACGTACGAGCCCACCAGCATCGAGCCCACCAGCAGCAAGAACGTGTTGCGCGCGATGCGGCGCGCCAGCAGCCGCCGGGTGGAGACACTCGCCCCTTCGGTCATGCCCAGGAAGATCGGTGCCGTCGCCGCCGGATTGAGGATGGGCAGCAGGGCCGCAAGCACAAACAGGTAGCTTCGGCCAAGCGCAGCCAGGATCTCCCACACGTTCATGGCTTCTCCGGTGGCCTGCTGGGCAATTCGACCGACAGGTTCTCGAGTCGACGCCCCAGGGCGCGTTCGTGGCGTTCATGCGCTGTCCAGTTCGTGCGCCCCCCGCGCCACGGCGCGACGATCGTGCGTGCGGCAACACCCGGCAGCGGCAGCTCGCCGTAGTGGAAGATCGGCTTGGCTACACCCCAAAACACCAGGCCGTTTCCCATGCCCGCAGCGAAGAGCATGGAAAACCAGGCGCCGCGGGAGAACTCCGACTTCTCGTCCTCGCCGCCAAGCCGAAGCCGTCCATGGCGGCCTCCCGCCAACGCGATGGCCGCTCCCACGAGGGCCAACACCACCCACGGATGGAACCAGCCGAAGTTGCGGGTGATGACGTTCAAGGCGTTGTCGAAGACCGCGGCCAGACCTTCGGGCGCAAGCACGCTCCGCAGCACGACGGCAACGATCAGGCAGGCCGAAACAGACAATTCCAAGGTGCACTCCGGGCACAGCGAGGCGGGCAACTTCTCATTGCCAGTGCAGAGGCGCAATAGCAAGGCGGGTGCCTAGTTTCATGGGCGCATGCGATGTGAAGTGGCCATTTCCGGTGGTGAAACGATCCTCAAACCGTCGAAGCTCTTGCCCTTGGTCCACTGGCCGTTGCGCTGGGTCTGCCAGCTGCGCTCGGACAGGTCGTTGGCCAAGCAATAGCCAGCCACTTGCGCCTGCGCCTGCGCCTGCGGGACTTGGCGGCAAGTGCTGCCGATCACGATCGCCAGTTCCATTTCCCAATCCGTTGCCTGCGAGCCCTCGGGCAATCGCAACTCGTCAGGCGGCCCGGCGATGGCCGTGACGGAACAGTCTCATGCGGCCCCTTTCAGGCGAAGATGCTTTCGAGATCGGCTTCGCTGTTGCCGCCTTCGAGGTCGAGGCTGCTCTCGATGTGATCCAAATGATGCAGCATCAACGACTGCGCTGCCTCCACGTCGCCACGTTTGATCGCGGCCACGATCTCCTCGTGTTCGTCGGCGCGGCAACTGGTGGCAGTGGGCGCGTCGTAGAGGGAAATGATCAGGCAGGTCAGCGTGGAGAGTTCGCGCATGCTGCGCAGCAGCGCCGAGTTGCCGGCAAGCTCGGCCAGCAACACGTGGAACTCGCCGGACAGGCGCACGATGGCGCGCTTGTCCTCGCGGCGGCGCGCGTCGGCTTCCAGGTCGAGGTGTCGGCGCAGGCGCTGCTGCTTCACGTCGTCGATGGTGGCCACGAGCCGGCGCAGCACACCGGGCTCGATGAGCCGGCGCGCCTCGAACACGTCCTGCGCCTGCTCGCGGGTCGGCTTGGCGACGAAGGCGCCACGCTGCGGCACCAGCTCCACGACCTGGTCGTGCGCCAGCCGCGCCAGCACCTCGCGGATCCGGGCGCGGCTGGTGCCGAAGATGGTGGCCAGGCGGTCCTCGCCGAGCTTGGTGCCGGGCAGCAGGCGATGTTCCAGGATGGCCGCCGAGATCTTGTCGACGATCTCGTCGAGCGTGTGTTCACGCGCCGCGGCGGCGTCGGCGCGTGCAGTGGCTTTGGAAGGCATTGCGCTGGATTCTAAAGTGGGGGTCCGCGGGCTCGCGCAGGCGCAGCAGACGAGTTTCACCTGCGGTCCGTTCCGGCCAGCAGGCGGACCATGGCCTCGCTGAGGCCTTGGCTGGGCTTGAGCGGGGGCGGCGCGAAGCTGCCGCTGCGCGCAGGCACCGGCACCAGCGACACCAAGCTCTGCGCATGGCACACGGCGCTGGAAACGCCATCGACGACCGGCACGGGAATGCGCGACTTGATCGAGCGCGCCAGGCCCGCCAGAGGTGCGCCGGCGATGATGATCACGTCCGCGCCATCGTCCTCCACCGCCGACAGGCACAGCGCCTTCAGCCGCTCGGCATGGTCTTCCTGCACCCGGCCGATGTCCTGCAGCGGCCGGTCTAGGCTGCGGATGCTGGCCAGGCGCTCGGCGAGGCCGTTGGCCTGCACCGTCTCGCGGTACCACGCCTGGATGCGGGCCGAGATGGCGATGATGGAAAAGCGCTGGCCCAGCAGGCAGGCGCTCATCAGCGCCGCCTCGGTCAGGCCGACGACCGGGATGTCCAGCGCCTCGCGCAGGCCGGCGATGCCCGGGTCGCCGAAGGCGGCCACCACGATGGCGTCGTGCTCGCGCCAGTGCTCCGCGGCCAGCGTGGCGGCGGCGTAGGCGCCGATCAGCGACTCGAAGCGCGTCTCGATGTAGGCCACGCCGAAGGGCGCGGTGAGCACGCTGATGCGCGTGTCCGGCGCGGCCGCGCGCTGCGCCTCCGCCGCGATCAGGTCGGAGACGCTTTGCGAGGTGTTGGGGTTGATGAGCAAGAGGTTCATGACGGACTCCTCGGGACGGGGACAAGGACTTCGCATCAGGCCGCGTCGGGCCGTGCCGGCAGCAGGCTGGGCCGGCCGCGGCGCAGGAAGCGGCCCGCGCCGGGACGGGGATGGAAGTCCCGGCCGTCCCACACCACCTCGCCGCCGGCCAGCGTCAGCGCCGGCCAGGCCTGCAGCTCGATGCCCTCGTAGGGCGTGTAGTCCACGGCGTGGTGCAGCGCTTCGTTGCGCAGGGTGCGCGGACCGTGCTGCCACACCACCAGGTCGGCATCGCTGCCCACGGCGATGGTGCCCTTGCGCGGGTGCAGCCCGTAGGCCTTGGCCGGGTTGGTGGACGTGAGCTCGACGAAGCGGTTGAGGGTGATGCGGCCCTTGAGCACGCCCTCGGAGTACAGCAGCGGCAGCCGGGTTTCGATGCCGGGGATGCCGTTGGGAATGTGGCGGAACGCCACCTCCTCGCCATTGGGCCTCTTGCCCTGCGTCCCTTCGAAGTTGAAGGGCGCGTGGTCGGAGGAGAAGATGGTGAACAGCCCGTCGGCCAGGCCGTTCCAGATCACCTGCTGGTTGTCGCGGTTGCGCGGCGGCGGGCTGCACACGCAGCGCGCGCCCAGGTAGCTGTCGTCGATGCCGAGGTCCTCGGCCGTGAGGAACAGGTACTGCGGGCAGGTCTCGGCGAACACGTTCAGCCCATGCGCGCGCGCCCAGCGGATCTGCTCCACCGCTTCGCGGCCGGAGACATGCACGATCATGATGGGCACGTCCACCAGCTCCGACAGCGCGATGGCGCGATGCGTGGCCTCGCGCTCCACCAGCAACGGCCGTGCGTGCGCGTGAAAGCGCGGCGCGGTGCGGCCACCGGCTTCCAGCCGCTTGCTCAGCCACTCGATGCAGTCGGCGTTCTCGGCATGGATCATGGCCATGGCGTCGTGGCGCCGCGCGACTTCCAGCACGTCCAGGATCTGGCCGTCGTCGAGCTTGAGGTCGTCGTAGGTCATGTAGATCTTGAACGAGGTGTAGCCCTCGGCGATGAGCTGCGGCAGCTCCTCGGCCAGCACCTGCGGCGTGGGGTCGCTCACGATCAGGTGGAAGGCGTGGTCCACGTGGGCGCGGCCTTCGGCGCGATGGTGGTAGTCCTGCACCGCGGCGCGCAGTGACTGGCCCTTTTGCTGCGCCGCGAACGGGATCACGGTGGTGGTGCCGCCGCAGGCCGCGGCGCGCGTGCCGCTGTCGAAGTCGTCGGCCATGCGCACCGGCGCCTCCATCGGCTGGTCGAGGTGGCAGTGCGCGTCCACGCCGCCGGGCGTGACGGTGCGGCCGGCGGCATCGATCTCGCGCATGCCGCGCGGCAACTCCAGGCCGAGCTGGACGATGCGGCCGGCGCGGATGCCGATGTCGGCGTCGAAGGTGTCGCTGGCCGTGGCGACCCGCGCGTTGCGGACCACGAGGTCGAAGGGTTGGGAGTCCATGGTATCGGTCACAAGAAAGAGGTCTCGGTGGCTTCAGGCGGCACGGCGCAGCGGCTGCTCCTCGAACAGGCTGCCCCAGCCCTGCAGCGCGCGGGGGTCGGCGCCGGCCAGCTGCAACGCCTTCCACACCACGGTGGCGACGGTGTCGTAGAGCGGCACGCCGGTCTCGGCTTCCAGGCCACGGGCCAGCTGCGCCGCGCGCAGATTCGTGCAGAAGGTCGTGATGGCATCGGGACGCAGCGCCGCCACCTCGCGCACCAGCGCGCCCAGCGTCTCGGGCGTGACCTCGGCGAAGCTGAAGTTCACCTGCAGGCCGAGGTGACGCTCGGCCACGCAGTCGATGCCGATGGCGGCATAGTTCTCGACGATGCGCTGCTGCACCTCGGGCACGTAGGGCGTCACCAGGCCCAGCGTGCGTGCGCCGCGCAGGCGCAAGGCTTCGTTGAGTGCCAGCACCGAGGTGGTGGCGGGAATGCCGGTGGCTTCGGTGATGCGCCGGCACAGCGTCTCGTCGGTGTCGAAGCCGAGCCAGCCGGCGGAGGTGCCGCTCCAGCAGATCACGTCCACGCGCGCATCGGCCAGCAGCCGCGCGGCTTCGAGGATCTTCGTGTCGTCGAACTGGCGCAGCGCGGCGTCGCGCAGCGAGATCTCCGTCACCGTGAAGCGCGCGAAGTGCGCGGAGGCGCCGGGAACGCGCGAGACCATCTCGCTGGTCAGCGGCTCCAGCGCGGTGTTGGAGGAGGGGGTCAGCACCCCGATGCGGTGGCGTTGGGTCATGGCGATGGGTCCTGTGGCGGTGCGGGCGCGGCTCACAGCCGCGGCGTGTCGGTAGGGTCGGCGGTGCTGCCGGGCACGCCCTGCGTGGCGCGGGCCTGGTCGAGCTCCTTGCGCAGCGCGTCGCCGCGGCCGGCGGCGTCCTGCGCGCCACGGTCGATGGCGGGCAGCACGTAGTCGTTGACGATGCGCCTGAAGGTCTTGACGTTGTCGGCGTCACGCAGCCCGCCGTCGATGGACAGCAGGCTGGTCATGACCACCACCGTGCGGCGCTGGGGCAGCACGGCGATGAACTGGCCCTTGAAGCCCATGGCGTCCACCTCGGGTTCGCTGCGCACGATGTGGTTGACCCACCAGTAATGGCCGAAATCCGGTGCCGCCTGCGGCGTGGTCATCTGCCGGACCCACGCCTGCGGCACGAGCTGGCGGCCCTGCCAGCGGCCCTGGTCCATCACCAGCTGGCCGATCTTGGCCATGTCCATGGGACGCAGGCGCAGGCCCCAGCCGCTGGAAACGAGCCCGGTGGCGTCGGCGCGCTCCCAGGCGGCATTCGTCATGCCCAGCGGCTCGAACAGCCTGCGGCGCGCGTACTGCTCGACGGGCATGCCGGCGCTGGCGCTGAGCATGGCCGCGGTGATCACCGGGTTGATGTCGGTGTACTCGAAGCTGCGCCCGGGCGGCTCCTTCTGCCGGGTGCCGGCGGCGAGCTGCAGCCGGTCGGGCGCGCCGTAGTAGATCGGATCGTCCTTGGGCTTGAAGTCGTAGTGCAGGCCGCTGGACATGCTCAGCAGGTGGCGCAGCCGGACCTCGCGCTTGTCGGCGAAGCCCGCCGCCACGGCCGGACGCCAGCGGCCCACCACGTCGGCGGCCCGGTCGTCCAGCGACAGCTTGCCCTCCTGCACCAGTATGCCCGCCAGCAGCGAGCTCACGCTCTTGGTGATGGAGTAGAGCTCGTAGTTGTGGCCGCGCTGGAGCTGGTCGCCGTAGCGCTCGAAGACCAGCTTGCCGTCCTTGACGACGAGCAGGCTGCGCACGTCGAGCTTTTCATGGCGCAGCCACTGCGACAGCTCGACCAGCTTGGCCGAGTCGATGCCCACCGCCTCCGGCGCGGCTTCGGGGAAATCGGTGGGCGCGGTCTGGGCGTGAGCCGCCGCGGCGATGAAGAGCGTGGCGGCCAGCGCCAGGACGCGCCGCACGGGTTGCAGTCGATTCATGGGGTCTTGTCTCCTCGGTGGCGCGCAGCCCTTGCAGGCCGCGCGCATGCCTGGGGCGGCTCAGTGCTCGGGGTTGTCGTTGAAGGCCAGTGCCGTGCCGGGGACGCCCTGGGTCTGCCGTGCGAGCTCCAGCTCGCGGCGCAGCGCGGCCTCGCGCTCGGCCGACGCCACGGCCGGGGCGGCCGGGCGCAGCGCGGGGAGCACGAACTCGTTGACCATGCGCCGGTACAGCTGCAGGTACTTCGCATCGCGCAGCCCGCCGTCGGTGGACATGATGCTGTTCATCACCACCACGGCGTTGTGCTGCGGCAGCACGGTGATGAACTGGCCCTTGAAGCCCATCGCGCCGAACTCGTGCTCGGACTTCACGATGTTGTTGACCCAGGTGTAGTAGCCGTAGTCCGTCGCGGGGCCCGAGGGCATGGTCATGCGCTGCACCCAGCTCTCGGGCACGACCTGGTGGCCGTTCCAGCGGCCCCGCTGCAGCATCAGCTGGCCGAGCTTGGCCATGTCGATGGAGCGCAGGCGCAGGCCCCAGCCGCCCGAGACGGCGCCGCGGCCGTCCGCGCCGTCCCAGCGGTAGTGCGCCATGCCCAGCGGCTCGAACAGGCGCGAGCGGGCGTAGCGGTCCTCGGCCTGGGCGGCGGCCTGCGCCACGGTGGCGCCCACCAGCACCGGGTTGACGTCGATGTAGTCGAAGTCGCTGCCCGGCGCGCTGCGCACGCCGGCGCCCGCCGCGACGGCCAGACGGTCCTTGACGCCGTAGTACAGCGTGTCGGTGCCCTCGACCAGCTTGTAGGACAGCCCGCTGGACATGGACATCAGGTGGCGCAGCTCGATGGCCTTCTTGTCGGCCAGCGCCGGCGTTAGGTCGGGACGCGCGGCGGCCAGGCGCGGCGCGACCGGGTCGGTGTCGGCCAGCTTGCCGTCACCCACCAGGGTGCCCACCAGCAGCGCGCTCACGAACTTGGTCACCGAGTACAGCTCGTGGTTGCTGTCGCGGTCCACGCCGCTGGCGTAGCGCTCGAAGACGAGCTTGCCGTCCTTGACCACGAGCAGGCTGCGCACGTCGAGCTTGTCCCGGCGGATCCACTCGGAGAGCTGGACCAGCCGGCCTGAATCGACGCCGACGGCCTCGGGCACCGCGGCGGGGATGTCCGCCGGGGCCGCCTGGGCCCGCAGCGGTGCCGCCGCCAGGCCCGCGGCCAGCACGAAGGTGGCCTGGAGAAGGAGTGGTTTCATGGTGGCGGCTCCTTCGATCAGACCGGGAGCTTCTTGCTGTAGTCGATCAGCAGCGTCGAGCACACGAACAGGCCCGCGCCGGCCGCCGCGAAGAGCATCAGTGCCATGAAGTACGAGCCCGTGGCCTGCACGATCAGCCCGACGATGATGGGCACGCCGATGCCCGCGCAGTTGCCGCCCAGGTTCATGGTGCCGCCCAGGAAGCCCACGCGCTCGCGCGTGCCCAGGATCGACGGGATGCACCAGAACAGGCCGCACCAGCGCAGGAAGAACAGCGTCACCGACAGCAGCACGACCACCGTCACCGGGTCCTTGATCTGCGCCACCATGTAGATGGAGACCGTGGCGATCACGGAGGCGATGCCGAACAGCGTGCGCAGCACCTTGCCCTGCGAGGCCCCGGCGGCGCGCCACTTGTCGGCGATCCAGCCGCCCACCATCTCGCCCACGAAGCCCGAGAAGAACATGATGAAGACGGCGCCGCCCATCTGCTTGATGTCGAAGCCGTGCACCTTGGAGAGGTAGTTGGGCATCCAGGTCAGCAGGCCGTAGAACAGGGCGTTGAAGCACATCCAGCCGAAGAACATGCCCCACACCGAGCGGTAGCGGAAGAAGTCCAGCACGCGGCCGCTGGCACCCTGGGGTGCGTTGGCCTGGTCCTCGGCGTGGGCGGCCTCGATGTAGCGGGCCTCGGCCTCGTTCACGCCGGGATGCTCGCGCGGGTGGTTGCGGATGTAACTCCAGGCGAAAAGTCCCGCCACGACGGTGCCGACACCGGCGATGACGAAGGCCAGCCGCCACGAGCCCAGCGCGGCGATCAGCGCCGAGATCAGGATCGCGCCCAGCGCGGCACCCAGGGGGGCGCCGCCGTCGAGCAGCGTCGCGCCGCGACCGCGCTCGTTCTGCGTCATCCAGATGCCGTTGAGCTTGCCGCCGGCCGGGTAGATCGGCGCCTCCGCGGCGCCCAGGCCCAGGCGCGTCACCAGCAGGCTGACCCAGCCGGTGCACGCCGCGGCGATGGCCTGGAAGAAGCCCCAGCCCAGCGTGGCGCCGGCAATGGTCACGCGCGGGCCGAAGCGGTCGGCCAGCATGCCGCCAGGGATCTGCATCAGCGCATAGGTCCAGAAGAAGGAGCTCAGCAGCAGGCCTTGGGTGGCGGGGCCGATGTCGAACTCCTTGGCGATCAGCGGCATGGCCACCGACAGCGAAGCCCGATCGATGTAGTTGATCGAGATGAGGAACAACATCATCAGGAAGATCTTCCAGCGCACCTTGGTGGGCTGGAGCGCGGGGTTGGCGAGCGTCGCCGTGTTGGCTTGCATCGATGTCTCCAATGGTCAGCGCGCCCTCTGGGGAGGTCTCTGGCGGGGTGTGGAGCGCGTCTGGGGTGGTCGGGAGGGCAGCCTAGGGCGGTGTCGTGTCCAACAAGCAGCGAAGGCTGTGGATGCAATCTAGGTGTCGTCGCCATAGGTGTCAACAAGAGTGTTGACAATACTGTCATCAGTCATGGCAAACCCCTAGGAGCCTGGGCGGCAGAGTTTTCTGAGACTACCCAGCGTGCCGATGTTCAAGGTCTGCCACGGTATCGCGGTGGGTATGATCTAGGCTGTGTCTGACGGCGGCCGGTGAAGGATTGCTGCGGTGACGTTGGAGGGCATTGGAGGCTGTGGAGCCCTTCATGAGGCGCTCATCGTGCTCATACGGCGCAGGTTCAGCGCCATGCACACGAGCTTCCACTCGGCCTGCACCCGATGCAGGCCGCGCAGGCTGAACTGCCTGAACCCGAGCACGCTCTTGATCCAGCCGTCGGGTGGCTCTGCGATCCATTTGCGCCGCCGGTAGGCGGTTTTTCCTTCATCGCTTTGCAGCTTGGCCGACATGGCGGCCGTGTGCGGATCGGTCTCGAGATTGAGCTCGGCGTGCTGCTTGCCCTCGCGTCCAAGCGCGATCACCCACTCGGTGGTCGGGCCCTGGAGCTGCTTGAAGTTCTCTTCGCTGCGATAGCCCGCATCGGCCAGGTCTTGCTCAGGCAGTGAAGCGGTGTTGGTCTCGATGGCTTGCAGCACAAGGCAGCAACTGACCGCCGTCCGCCGCGTTGTTGCCAAGTTCGGCGGCTTGTGATGATGTGCGCCGTGTCGTCCACCGCCGTTTGCGCGTTGTAGCTGGGATCGAAGCCACCGCCGGTGCGCTTCATGATGCGGCTGTCGGGGTCGGTGAAGTTCTCCTGCGCCTTGGGCTCGGGCACGCCGAAGTCGCGCTTGTAACGCCCGCCTTTGGGCTTGCCGTCCGGGCCGCGCGGGCGTCGGTCGTCGTCATCGCTGCGCCCGCGCTCGGTGTTGGCCTCGCGCTGGCGCTGCTCCAGCCGCTCACGGGCTTGCGTGATGGCCTTCAAGCGCACCTCGCGCCGCTGGATCTCGGCCGGAATGTCGAGCTCGGGCTCGTTGGCCTCGGCCTCATCGATGCTCTTGGCTCGCTGCAACAGCGCATCGATCTGGGCCTTGAGCTCAGCCTCGGCCAGCTGCATGCGCTCATAGCTCATCGCCTTGTGGCGGCTGGCGTTGGCCTTGGTGCCGTCGATGGCCACCGTGCCGAGCTTGACCAGCCCCATCTCGCGCGCGAGCCAGTCCTGCAGCGAGGCTGGCAGCAGCATGAGCTGGTCGGGTGCGTAGGGGCGGCAGCTGGTGGCCATCAGGTCAATGCGCGGGTCGAACCTTCGATTGTCTGTGACCCCGTTCTGCCGCCCAGGCCCCTAGACCAGCCGACCACCAGGCGCAGCCCTGTGTATGCATGCTGGCGCAACCATAGAGCTTGGCCGCAGTCGGCTTGCAGCTCCACATGCGTGCAGCGGCGTGTGCATAGGTGCAATCGTTTCTAAATAAACAACATACTGGTAGTTTCTGCCCCGGCGCTGATGGCATCTCTATCCCTGCCGTGTGATGGTCAGGGAAGCCGGCTTTCCTGCCGAGCCTTGTCTTTGTCGGCGCGTCTTTGGCGGGGAGAGGTGGGGAGGAAAAATCCGGCCTTCCCGCCCAACCCTGGCCTCCCTCACGGCCGTGACTACTTCAAGGCAAGCTGAGGCCCGGCCGTGTTCTTCCTGCACGCGCCGTGTTTCAGGTTGAGTCAGGACAAGACAGGGCGGAGCAGGAGAAGGGCTGGGTAAAAAATAGAGCTCGGGTATGTTGCTTAAAAAGGCTCTCCACGTTTGCTGCTGGAGTGAGCCTGCCCTGGCGTGCGCAAAGTGAGCTACTGCGCAATATCCGCAACCTGACCTGTACCTACACACGCACATGTGGTTGCGCCTCGCGGGCTTCCGCCACGATCCAGTCATGGACCGCCAATACCCGCCGGTCGTCCAGCGCGCCTGCGCCATAGACCAAGCAGTAGCGCTTGCCCGTGCGCACCGACTGCGCAAATGGCGCAACAAGTTGACCGCTGGCCAGTTCGTCGGTGGTCAGCGTGCGCCGGGCGATCGCCACGCCCATGCCGGCGATGGCGGCCTGTATCGTGATCTGGTTGCGGTTGAACATGTAGCCGCGCCGCACGTCGACATGCGGCGCACCGATGGCGCGAAGGTAGCGTTCCCACTCGGCGTAGGGCGCGCTGCCCCGCCAAGCGGTCATGTCGTGCAATAGCGGATAGTGTTCGAGACGGTCGGGAGCCTCCAGCGGCGGCCGCCCATGCATCAGCGCCGGTGCACAAACCGGAAAAATCTCCTCTTCGATCAGCACGGTGCTCTGGAAGCCGGGCAGCGCGCCGTCATTGAGATCGATCGCCAGGTCGAACTCGCCCTCACGCAGCGACCGGGTGCTGTCCTCGGCTTCCACCTGCAGCTCGATCCCCGGATAACGCTGCATCAGCCGCGGCATGCGCGGCAGCAGCCAGGTGGCGAGGAAGGAGGGGAGTGATCGCAGCCGCACCACACCGCTGAGCGCACCGCCGCGCAGGCGGCCAATTGCCAGGTCCACCGCCGCGTAGGCCGGCTCGACCGCCCCCTGCAGGCGCCGGCCCTCGTCGGTGAGCTCGATGCGGCGCGTCAGGCGCCTGAACAGCTTGAAGCCCAGCCAGGCCTCCAGCGCCTTGATCTGCTGACTCACCGCGCCGGTCGTGATGTGCAGCTCTGCGCCTGCCTCCGTGAACGAGAGGTGCCGCGCCGCGGCCAGAAACACCTTCAGCCGAGCATGCACTTGCGACGGTGCGCCGATGTTCATGCTTCAGTTTTCCTAAACCGGAAGGAAGAAATCATCGTTTGAACCGCGCACTTCTGCCAACCATACTGCGCCGCCATCGGCCCTCCGCCGGGCAACGTGTAAGACAAACTGAACCCAGCCGCCACCTCCATGTCCATCAGCGCACTCGACCTGTTCAAGATCGGCGTCGGCCCCTCGAGCTCCCACACCGTCGGCCCGATGCGCGCGGCGCACGACTACGCGCGGCGGCTCG
This sequence comes from Azohydromonas caseinilytica, assembly GCF_012927045.1. Classification (GTDB taxonomy): domain Bacteria; phylum Pseudomonadota; class Gammaproteobacteria; order Burkholderiales; family Burkholderiaceae_C; genus Azohydromonas; species Azohydromonas caseinilytica. The sequence continues at coordinate 46,677 of NZ_JABBFW010000017.1, forward strand.
AAACCGAGGGCTGCCTGGCGGCGGTGCGGTGCGTGCAGGTGAAGCTGTACGGCTCACTCGCGGCTACCGGCATCGGCCACGGCACCGACCGCGCCGTCGTCGTCGGTCTCAGCGGCGAGCGGCCCGACCGCGTGGACCCCGATCGCATCGGCGCCATCGTCGACGACGTGCGCCGGAGCGGGACGCTGCAGCTGGGCGGCCGGCATGCCGTGGCCTTCGACTGGGAGCGCGACCTGCGGCTGCTGCCGGTGTCGCTGCCCCACCACCCCAACGCGATGCGCCTGAGCGCCTGGAGCGAGGACGGGGTGGCACTGGCCGAGGACACCTACTACTCGATCGGCGGCGGTTTCGTGGTCAACGAGGCGCAGGCCCGCAGCGGCGCCACCGGCGCGGCCGAGATGAGGGTGCGTTACCCCTTCGACAGCGCCGCCGAGCTGCTGGCGATCTGCCGCCGGCACTCGCTGCGCATCAGCGAGGTGATGCTGGCCAACGAGCTGGCGTGGCGCAGCGAGGACGAAACGCGATCCGTACTCGGGCAGATCTGGGACGCCATGCGGGGCTGCGTGGCGCGCGGCATCACGCAGGAGGGCATGCTGCCCGGAGGCCTCAACGTGCGCCGCCGCGCCGCGGCGCTGCACCGCCGGCTGCAGGAGCGTGAGCGCGCGGGCAACCTCATCAGCCAGACCTTCGCGGCGCTGGACTGGGTCAACCTCTACGCGCTGGCCGTCAACGAGGAGAACGCTGGCGGCGGCCGCGTTGTCACCGCGCCGACCAACGGCGCGGCCGGCATCATCCCCGCGGTGCTGCACTACTACATGCGGTTCCAGCCCGGCAGCGACGAGCGCCACGTGGTGGACTTCCTGCTCGCGGCGGCAGCGGTCGGTACGCTGCTCAAGAAGAACGCGTCGATCTCGGGTGCCGAAGTCGGCTGCCAGGGGGAAGTCGGCTCGGCCTGCGCGATGGCGGCGGCCGGGCTGACCGAGGTGATGGGGGGCACGCCCGAGCAGGTCGAGAACGCCGCCGAGATCGGCCTGGAGCATAACCTGGGGCTGACCTGCGACCCGGTGGGCGGGCTGGTGCAGGTTCCGTGCATCGAGCGCAATGCCATGGCGTCGGTCAAGGCCATCAACGCCGCCCAACTGGCGCTGCGCGGCGACGGCGCGCACGCGATCTCGCTCGACCAGGCCATCCGCACCATGCGCGACACCGGGCGCGACATGCTCGACAAGTACAAGGAAACCTCGCGCGGCGGGCTCGCGGTCAGCTTCATCGAGTGCTGACGCGGCGGCCCGCACGCCCATCCTGCCCCCGGGGCTTGCAGGTCCGGCAGCGCGACCGGACTCTCTTTTGCTTTGCGCATACACACAGGCACCCGCCACAGGAGACAACTCATGAATACGGCCGTACAGGCGCTTCCAAGATTCCTGGCACGCACCAGCCTCGTGACCCAGATCGCGATCGGCCTGGCCTGCGGCATCGCCCTGGCGCTGCTGGCACCCGGCGCGGCGCGCGCGACGGCGCTGCTGGGCGACCTCTTCATCGCCGCGCTCAAGGCGGTAGCGCCGGTGCTGGTGCTGGTGCTCGTGGCGGCGGCCATCGCCGGCCACGAGAAGGGCCAGCCCACGCATGTGCGGCCGATCCTGCTGCTCTACCTGCTCAGCACCCTGGCCGCGGCGCTGGTGGCCGTCGTCGCAAGCTTCCTGTTCCCGACCACGCTGGTGCTCAACGCGCCGCCGGTGGCTGGCGAGCCGCCCGGCGGCATCCTGGGCGTGCTCAAGAACCTGCTGCTCGGCGCGGTGAGCAATCCGGTCAAGGCGCTGCTGGAGGCCAACTTCATCGGCATCCTGACCTGGGCCATCGGGCTGGGCGTCATGCTGCGCCATGCCACCTCCGGCACGCGCCAGATGCTGTTCGACCTCGCCGACGCGGTGTCGTCGCTGGTCAAGGTCGTGATCCGCTTCGCGCCGTTGGGCATCTTCGGGCTGGTGGGGGCGACGCTGGCCGAATCCGGCCTGGGCGCGCTGGTCGGCTACGGCCAGCTCCTGGCCGTGATGATCGGCTGCATGCTGTTCGTCGCGCTCGTGGTGAACCCGCTGATCGTCTACTGGAAGACGCGCCGCAACCCTTACCCGCTGGTCTTCCTGTGCCTGCGCGAGAGCGGCATCACGGCGTTCTTCACCCGCAGCTCGGCCGCCAACATCCCGGTCAACCTGGAGCTGTGCCGGCGGCTCAAGCTGCACGAGGACACCTACGCCATCTCGATCCCGCTGGGCGCCACCATCAACATGGCCGGCGCGGCGATCACGATCTCCGTGATGACGCTGGCAGCGGCGCACACGCTGGGCATGCAGGTGGACATCCCGACGGCGCTCCTGCTGTGCATCGTCTCCTCGCTGGCGGCCGCCGGCGTCTCCGGCGTGGCCGGCGGCTCGCTGCTGCTGATCCCGATGGCCACGAGCCTGTTCGGCATCTCCACCGACGTAGCGATGCAGGTGGTGGCCATCGGCTTCGTGATCAGCGTCGTGCAGGACTCTGCCGAAACCGCGCTGAACTCCTCCACCGACGTGCTGCTCACCGCGGCGGGTTGCCCGGACGAGTACCAGTTGCCGTAGTCCGCGCACCTGCGCCACCCGGGCGGGGCGGACGGCGCCAGCGGTCCGCCCCTTCGGGCGGCAGCCGCCATGCGGGAGCGCGAGCAGGGCTTCGGGGCTCCAGCGTGATAGTTTTTTGCCTGCGGCCGGGGTCGGCCAGCCATGACGGCGAATCGACCCGGGGGATTTGATCCGGATTGCCGCCCCCGACCTACCGTCGAACGCGGCTAAACAGGAGGAAGACCAGTGTCTTCGACCATCGCCTGCACGGCCCCCGAGGCGGTGCTGCAGTGCCAGCTCATCCAGTCGGGCTCGTACCGTGAGCAGCTCACCATCGCCCCCATTGCGGACCGGCCGCACAGCTTCGACGTGCGGGTCACAGGCTGGCTGGACAACGCCCGCCATCCCATGGGGCGTCACGTCCGCTACCGCACCACGCTGGACCACGCCGCCCTCACGCGACTGCATGAGGCCCTGGGCGCGCTGCTGCAAGCGCAGCCGGCCCTTGCCAGCGGCCTCGATTCGCAGCCATGTTCTACCGGGCCGTCTTGCTCGCCGGGCACCACCCGCGCCGCAGCCGGGCTGCACGTCACGCCATAGAGACTGTCGGCCCGCATTGCGGCACTGGAGGAGGGGCCGGGCGTGGTGCCGCTGGGCCGCCCTGACGACCGGACCTGCTTCACGAGATCCTGGAGCGAACTGCTCGAAGCAGTGGCCGGCAAGTCCGTGGCCCTGGAAGAGCTCGCCCGCCAGATGATCCAGCGCGAGGAACTGCACGCGGCCAACGTCGGCAAGATGCTGCGCAAGCCGGGCAACATGGCGTGCTTCGTGCCAATCGCGGCCGTGGCCGAGATGGCCCCGCAAGGCGTTCCCGGCGCCCTGGTCGCGGACATCATGCTGAGCATGGACATGGGTGAGCTGGGGGTCTCGTACTTTTCCGCAATTTTGGTGCGCTTTGCTTGAAAAAATCATTGCGCATCAAGCACTTGGGAAATTTTGTATACACAGGTGCCGCGTGCACGGGCGCAAGAATGGTGCGCTTTGACGGTGCCGCGCGCAGGGCTGCTCAGCTCTGCGGGGTACTGAAGGCCGCCGCCATCTCGCGTGCGCGCTTGGTGTCGTCGCCATGCAGGTAGGTCGAGGTGGTGGAGATCGAGGCGTGCCGCAGGTTATCCCTGACGGTGGTGAGCTCGGCGCCAAGCTCAAGTGCGTGCGAGGCATGGGTATGTCTTGTCCAGTGCGGACTGGCCCGGCGCAGTTTCTCGGCCAACTGCGGGTTGTCGGCCTCGATGACGCTGGCGGCGGCGGCGAAGAAGCGCCGCATCAAGGCCCACAGCCGCGTCGTCGTGATGCCGCCGGCCTCATCGGCCAGGCGGCCCACCAGCGGCGTGTCGGGCGCCCAGCGCGCGGGCGTCACGGACAGCCCGCGCTGCACCAGGTAGCGCTCCAGTGCCGTGAGGGCCAGCGGCGGCAGGACCTCCTTGCCGGTCTTGGCGCCCTTGCCCACAAGGTGCAGCCATGCTTCCTGACGCGCGTTGGTCTCGATGGCGCCCAGCGTTGCGCCCACCAGCTCGCTCGCGCAATACGTCAGTATTCGCTACACCGAGCGCTTGGCGGAGGCAGGCATCGAACCTTCGGTTGGGAGCGTTGGGGATTCCTACGACAACGCACTGCCCGAGACGATCAACGGGTTGTACAAGGCCGAAGTGATCCATCGTCGCTCATCCTGGAAGAGCAAGGAAGCTGTTGAGCTGGCAACGCTGACCTGGGTCTCCTGGTTTAACCACCACCGGCTGCTGGAGCCCATCGGCAACATCCCGCCCGCGGAAGCCGAGGCCAACTACCATCGTCAACTCGCCGAGTCGGCCGTCCCGGCCTGACTCACACCAACGAGCCTCCGAGATTCCCGGCGCGGTTCAGTTGCTAGGGCTGTTCTCGTTGGTGACGCTGCTGGCCAACCGACTCGTGCGCAATGGCTGCCTGCCCATGCGCCAAGCTGTCTGGTACGTCAAGACCGCTCCAACCTTCAGCGATGCACTGGCGGCCGTGCGCGCCCACTGGTGGTGCGCTATCGGTTTGTCAACATCCCATTGCGAGCGCGACATCATCAAAGTGCCTCGCAGCGTATTTCGCCGCCTGCACGAGGCGGCTTGCTACGCTGCGTAATGGCCAAAGCGAAGCTCAGGCGCTCTCCTTGCTAGGGTTGTTGTCTTCAGGCCGCCGCCGCACGCGCAGCGACAGGTGCGCGATGGCGGTGAGCAGCAGCAGGGTTGAGCCCACCACCACGGCGAACACGCCCAGGTCGAAGAAGGCGGCGCTGGGCAGGTGCACCTCGCCGATGAGTGGCAGCGTGAAGTGCGCAGTGTGCGTGGTCAGGAACGGATGACCCAGCGCCAGCGCGCCCAGCCCGCTGAACAGCGCTAGCAACAGGCCCACAGCGACCCAGCGTGCCGGACGCAGGTGCATGCGCGCCTCCACCCAGCGCGTGCCGTCGGCCATGTACTGAGCAATGAAGGAGATGGCCACCACCAACCCGGCCACGAAGCCGCCGCCGGGCTGGTTGTGCCCGCGCAGGAACAGGTGCACGGCGAACATCGCGGCCACCGGCAGCAGCAGCCGTACCAGCACCGCAGGCACTTCCAGGTAGCGTTGTTCTCCGAACGCCGCACTGGGCCGCCCACTCAGGTCGCTGTGCACGTTGCCGCTGACCAGCCACTGCTGCACGGGCTGGAGAATCACTTCCTGCGGCGGACGGAAGCGCCGCAGCAGCGCGAACACGGTCAAGCCCACGATGCCCAGTACGGTGATCTCGCCCAAGGTGTCCAAGGCGCGGAAGTCCACCAGCAGCACGTTGACCACGTTAGTGCCACCGCCGCGCGGCAGCGCGTTCTCCAGGAAGTAGGGCGAGATGCTCAACGGCGCACGGCGCGTGAGCAGCGCGTAGGACAGCGCCGCCAGCCCGGCACCCAGCAGTAGCGCCAGCACAAAGTCGAACCACCGCCGCCGGGCTACCCGCTCCAGGGTGCGCGGATCGTCCTTCTCCACGCGCCGGGGCAGCCAGCGCAGCCCCAGCAGGAACAGCACCAGCATGACCACCTCGACGGCAAGTTGCGTCAGCGCCAAGTCGGGCGCGGAGAACCAGGCGAAGGTGATGCACAGCGCTAGGCCCACGATGCCCAGCATACCCAACGCCGCCAGGCGGTGGAACTTGGCCTGCCATGCCGCGCCGATGGCGCTGGCGCCGGCAATCAGCCACAGCAGCACGAACTCCAGCGCGACCGGAACGCGCGGGCGGTGGCCCCACTCCAGCGGCACGATCAGCACCGAGCCCAGCGCGGCCGCGCCGGTGATCACCAGCATCCAGAACAGTTGCGGCTGCAGCCGCCGCGTGCCGGCCCAGCGCCGCCCGCGCCAGGCCAGCCTGGTCACCCAGGCCAGGCCGTACTCGAACAGCCGCTTGCTATTGACGGGCATCAGCGGCGCAGCCTTGGCGCGGCGGCGCTTGAAGGCGTCGGCGTAGCGCAGATAGACGACCAGGCCACCCGCCGTGGCGACCAGACTCATCAGCAGCGGCGTGTTGAAGCCGTGCCACTCGGCCAGGCTGTACTCGGGCAGCGTGCCGCCCACCACGGGCCGCGCCGCCGTGGCCAGCATCGGGCCGACCGACCAGGCCGGCAGCGTGCCCACGACCACGCAGGCCAGCACCAGCAGTTCGATGGGCAGCCGCATCCAGTGCACCGGCTCGTGCGGCCGGCGCGGCAGGTTGCGCGCGGGCGGGCCGAAGAAGACGTCGTGCCCGAAGCGCAGCGAATACACCACGGCGAACACGCCGGCCAGCGTCGCGGCCAGCGGCAGCGCGGCCTCCACGCCCGGATGCGAGCTCACGAACACGGTCTCGGCGAAGAACATCTCCTTGGACAGGAAGCCGTTGAGCAGCGGCACGCCGGCCATGGCCGCGCAGGCCACGATGGCCAGCGTGCCGGTGACGGGCATGCTGCGGTACAGGCCGTCCAGGCGCCGCATGTCGCGGGTGCCGGTCTCGTGGTCGATGATGCCCACCGACATGAACAGCGAGGCCTTGAAGGTGGCGTGGTTCATCATGTGGAACACCGCCGCCACGGCGGCCAGCGGGCTGTTGAGGCCCAGCAGCAGCGTGATCAGCCCCAGGTGACTGATGGTCGAGTAGGCCAGCAGCCCCTTGAGGTCGTTCTGGAACATGGCCGCGTAGGCGCCCAGCAGCAGCGTGGCCAGGCCCGCGCCGCCGACGGTCCAGAACCAGGCGTCGGTGCCCGCGAGCACCGGCCACAGCCGCGCCAGCAGGAACACGCCGGCCTTGACCATCGTGGCCGAGTGCAGGTAGGCCGACACCGGCGTGGGCGCGGCCATGGCGTGCGGCAGCCAGAAGTGGAAGGGGAACTGCGCGCTCTTGGTCAGCGCGCCCAGCAGGATCAGCCCGAGCGCGAGCGGGTACATCGGGTGCGCGCGCACCGTGTCGCCGGCGGCCAGCACGGCGTCGAGATCGTGGCTGCCGACGATGTGGCCCAGGATCAGCAGCCCGGCCAGCATCGCCAGCCCGCCCGTGGCCGTCACGGTGAAGGCCATGCGCGCGCCGCGCCGCGCGTCCTTGCGGTGGTACCAGTAGCCGATGAGCAGGAAGGAGAAGACGCTGGTGAGTTCCCAGAACACCACCAGCTGCATCAGGTTGCCGGCGGTCACCACTCCCAGCATCGCGCCCATGAAGCCCAGCAGCAGCGAGTAGAAGCGGGCCGCGGGGTCTTCGGGCGAGAGGTAGTAGCGCGCATAGACGATCACCAGCAGCCCCATGCCGCTGACGAGCATCGCGAACATCCAGGCGAAGCCGTCGAGCCGCACCACGACGTCCACGCCCAGACCGGGCAGCCACGACAGCCGCTCGCTCAGCACCGCGCCGCCAGCCACCTCCGGGTACAGCAACGCCAGCGGCACCGCGACGGCCAGCGCCACGGTCGCCGCCCAGAGCGATTCGGCGTTGCGTGCATTGGTGGGCAGCAACGCCGCAATGGCGCTGCCCGCGAACGGCAAAACAAGAAGGAACAGGAGGGACATCAAGTCAGAGAATGGCGCAGGTATCGCAGCGCGAGACGGCATCATCCATCGCTGTCATCAGGTCGACTCGGGTCGGCAATGATTCTTGTCCCGGCATCTGTGGCTGCGCGAGTGCGGGCGCTCGGGCCCAAACCGACAGAGGCAGCGCGCATGCCTGGTGGTGAGGACTGGACCGGCGTGGTGCTATTGCGCCGTGAAGGGTTGGAGCCTCCGAGAACCGGGGCGGTTCACTGGCAATGTGCGAGGTGCCGTTTGACAATCCCACTATTGGGAATATTTCCATGACATAGAGCCAAGCAGGAGCGTCATTTGCTTCAGACTAAAAACCTATAAGGATTCTCCATGACAAACCTTTCCTTTCCCATGATCAGTCCCGACACGCTGCACCCCTTCATGCAGCCCTACATCCGCCTGACGCAAAGGAATATGCAATTGTTCACCAGCTTCTCGGCCTCACCGGAAATGGTGACGCTTTGGCTGCAAAATGCCCAGAAAATGGTGATCCATGCGGCCAAGAGCACGGCGAACGGCAAATCGGGCGAAGAGCCCCAGAAAATGGTCGAGCAGGTCCAGAACAGCCTTTCGGACGTCGGCCAATCCAAGGCCTTTGCCGGGCTGGTGCAGGGGTTGATGCAAAGCCACATGCAATTCCTGATGGACCTGGCCCAAACCAACGTGTCGGCCATGAGCCAGGTGCCGGCCAAGATGATGGAAAACATGCAGCAAGCCGCCACAAAGACCTTGTCCGAGCCGGCATCCCACGAGGAGTCCCCGCGACGCAGCAGCAGCCGGCGCAAGGAACATTGACGCCAGCCGGCCCCTGGGCCGGGCCGGCACCGGGGCCCTGCGCCTTTTCCGCACCCTTCGGCATCAGGCAAAGGCCCTCGTTTTCCAGGCAGAAACCAGCGGAAATTGAAACCTAGAATCGGGTAGCAGGCCCACAGACCCAATATCCCATTCCAAGCCCACTTCACGGCCACCCGGCATCCGCCGCGTGGCCGCTTCCATTTCCACCGCCATGGCAGATAATCCCATGAATGAAAAACCCGCCCACGGATTGCTCCGAGGGCGGATTGCCAGCCATCCAACAGAAAGAAAAGACAGATTCGGTACGGGGTTAGCCCCTCAGCATTCCGGTCTGAAATCACCTTGCAATCGGATGACGTCTTGAATCTACTCTCTTTTCATTCAACAGCAAGGCCGCACGACGAGGACAGTAGGGCCTTGCAAGGATTCAGGCCTGGACGGAGCCGGCATTTTCCGTATTTCGGCAGCCGCCCCATGTTTCCCAGCGGCATTTTCGCGCTGGGCACGGGGCAAAGGCCAGGGATTAATCCGCGCAGTCGCAGCGGCCGTCGGTGGAAAGCGCGAAGTCGCCATGGCGCGGCCGTTCGAGGCCCTGCTGCACGTCCTCGACGGCCACGGCCCGGACCAGCGGGGCATGCAGGGACTTGACGCCTCCGAACATGGTCGCGAAGGCGACGTCGGCCGCGTCCCGGCCGGTGCCGATGCGCACGAAGCCCATGGGGATGCCGGTGCCGGAGGCATCGAAGATGTACCAGCGGTCCCCCAGGTACGCCTCGACGTAGGCATGGAAGTCCGGCGGGCCCAGGGCCGGGTCGGCGCCATAGTCGGTGCCGGTCACGAACCGTGCCGGGATGTTGAGGGCGCGGCACAGGGCGATCATCAGGTGGGTCAGGTCGCGGCAGACACCGGCCTGCTCGATGAAGGTCTCCACCGCGGAGGTCCTTGAGCTGGAGACGTTGGACGTGAAGGCGATGTGCCGCTGCACCCACTTCATGATCGCCTGCACCCGGCCATGCCCCTGCCAGAGGCTGCCGAACTCCTTGATCGCCAGGCGCATGAGCCGGTCCGACTCGCAATAGCGGCTGGGGTAGATGTAGTGCATCGCCGCCAACGGCAGGCTGCGCACGGGCACCTCGGCCAGCTGTGCGGGGTCGGCGTGGTGGTGCGTCAGGTCCACGGTGGCCGTGTAGGCCACGCGCAGCTCCCCCGGCAGCGCCCGCAGCCGTAGGTAGCGGTTGCCCGTGCCCGGGTCGGTCTGCACCTGCGCCGCGACCGGCTGGCTCACGGCGAGATGCTCGGCTGACACCTTCTGGCAAGGCGTGTGGGCCGGGTGGATGTTGAACACGAAGTCCGCCCCCTGCGGGTCGATCGCATAGCCCAGCTCGATCTGCAGCTCAATGCGCACCATGGGTGTGCTCCCGTGTCTGTGGCCCGCGCACGCGGCGCCGGTGCGCGTCGGCGGCCGTGGCCGCCACCGACCGGTCCTCGTCCGGGGCCGGCGCGTCGCGACCCGACGCCGACACCACGCAGTGGATGAAATGGAGCTTGGCCACCGCGGGGCGCGGCAGCACGAAGGGATAGAAATCCTGCTGGCCCATGGCGGCGGACATCTCGTTCATCACGCCCGTGATGTCGATCCACGCGTGCAGCAGCTCCAGGAAGCGGCCTGCGGCGGCGGCGTCGGGATCCCACAGGTCGTCGAGGACGAAGGGCTGGGCTTCGACGTCCTCGGCGCGCGCCTGCAGCCCGAAGCTCACGGCCGTGTCGAGGGTGTCCCTGATGTGCAGGTAGTGCGCCCAGGTTTCGGCCCAGTCCTCCCAAGGGTGCGTGCTGGCGTAGCTGCTCACGAAGCGCCGGCGCCAGTCCGGCGGCGGGCCCTGCTCGTAGTTCATCTTCAGGGCCTGGGCATAGTTCAGCCGCTCGTCGCCGAACAGGGCGCGGCAGGGTGCATGCCAGGCGGTGCCGGCCACCAGCCGGTCCCAGTAGTAATGCCCGACCTCGTGGCGAAAGTGGCCGAGCAGCGTGCGGTAGGACTCCCCCATTTCTTCGCGGATTCGCTCCCGCACGGGGTCGTCGGCCTCTTCGAGGTTGATGGTGATGATGCCGCCGGCGTGCCCGGTCATGACGCGCGGCCTGCCGGGCACGGATCGCGGGAAGCTGTACGCCAGCCCGTGCTCCGGGTCCTCGTCGAGCCTGGAGGCCACCGGCAGCCCGAGCCCGATGAGCTGGGACACCAGGCGGCGCTTGGCCTTTTCCATGCGCCGCCACAGCACCTGGTTGTCGGCCTGCTCCAGGTCCGGAATGGCGAGGTTGAGCGCGCAGGCCTCGCACAGCCGCGCACGGCCCCGCGCGCCGTCGGCGTTGACGAGCCAGTTGCAGCCGGCCGCCGACGCGAAGTTGGCGCAGCGCCGGTACACGGCGGCGTGCGGGTCCGGGGTCCCGTGGCGCTGCCACGTGTCCTTCGCCGGACCCCGCTGCAGGGGAAGCAGCGTGCCGCTGGCGGCGACATAGCCCAGCGGCGTCTTGCAGCCCAGGCATTGGCTGTTGCGAAAGTAGAGCTGGCGGCCGCATTGGCAGCGATAGGCGCGAGGGGTCGCCGCAGCCTCAAGGGCCAGCGACCGTTCGGCCGGGATAGGAGCGGACACTGGCGGCTCCAGCGGGAAAGGTATGCAAGGGAGGCAAGCGGCACGCCCGCTGCCGCCGCACCGCCTGCGGCCGATGCGCCAGGCCCGCCCCGGGGCCACGCCAGCCCTGCGCAGCGCCCCGGATTCAGCGCGCGGCATAGCGCCGCATCAGGGGTTGCGCGGTCAACCCGTGGGCGACGATCGAGGCCGCCACGGTCCACAACGTCAGCGACACCAGCACCTGCGCGGTGGCGTCCTCGACGCCCTGGCGCAAGGCCCACACGAGATAGAACACCGACCCGATCCCGCGGATGCCGAACCAGCCCATCATCGCGCGCTGCCAGGTGCTCACGCCTTCGCCCACGGTGGCCACGAGTACCGACAGGGGACGCAGCACCAGCAGCAGCAGCGGCACGAACCACCAGAGCGCTGGCAACGGGGCGGCATACGGCAGCATGGCCCCCACCACCAGCACGACGATCATCTCCGCGATCCTCTCGACCTGTTCGTTGAAGTCCTCCACGGAGTGCCGCATGGTGGCGCTGGCATGGTGGGAGTGGGTCGCCAGCGTGCGATAGCCGTGGCCCTTGGCGTCGCTGGCGGCATCGAGTGCGCGGGTGTCGGCCCGTGGCCGCTCGCGCACGCGCTGCAGGGCCAGGCCGGCGGCGAACACGGCCAGGAAGCCGGAGGCGTCGCACCACTGGGCCACCCCATAGGAAGCGCCGATGAGGCCCAGCCCGAGAAAGACGTCCAGGCCGATGGCCTGCCCGTGGCGGCTGCGCAGGTAGACGACCAGGCGCCCGACGGCGGCACCCCATGCGGCACCGATGGCCGCGCCGCCCAGCGTGGCCCACAAGACCTCGACGGCCAGCCAGTGCACCAGATCGATCCCGCGCCCGCCGACGCCCATCAGGCCCAGGCCCAGGCCCAGCACCGCGAACGGGAAGGCGGCGCCGTCGTTCAACCCGCCTTCTCCGGCGAGGCTGAAGCCCAGGCGGTCCGGGTCCTCGCCGGGCTGCGATTGCACGCCCGAGGCCAGCACCGGGTCGGTCGGCGCCAGGATCGCGCCCAACAGGATGGCGGCCCCCGGCGACAGGCCCAGCGCCAGGATGCCCAGCGCCGCCACCAGCGCCACCATGGCCGTCATCGACAGGAACGCCAGTCGCATCGGCAGCCGCCAGCGGCGGTCGCGCAGCGGCACCCCGAGGCGCAGGCCGACCGCGAACAGCGAGATCAGCAACGCCGCTTCGCTCACCCGCTCCAGCGTGCCGGCGTAGCGCATCGGGTCGGGACGCAGCACGTCCAGGGCCGCGGGCCCCAGCAGCCAACCCAACGCCAGGTACACCATGGCGCCGGTCAGCGGCAAGCGCTCCAGCAGCGTGCCGACAAACACCATCGTCAGCAGCAGCACGCCGAGGAGCAGCAACCACTTGTCAAACGACATGCCCGGCCTTCCCGCAGCGATCGCCTGCTCGTGAGCGGGTCAGGACGCCTTGGCGCCAAGTGGGCGCGGCGGACAAGCCCGTGGCCACTCCGCACGGCGACACGCGCAGCCGCTCATGCAGCTTGCAGCCTCGCCAGGAATGGCCTTTCTCTGGCAGGAAAATAGCCGGAACGCATTCAACCAGTCTGCGCGAAGCATGGTTTCTTGCGACACGGAAAATTTCTGCGCAAAAGCCGCCGAATCGGTGCAGGGAAATTTGTCTGAGCCTGCCACTTCTTAAACTCTCGCCGGACTTCTACAAAAACCGATCATTGCGCCGGGACCCGCTCAAGCCTTCGTGAGATGTCCTTGCGAAAACGATTGAGCTCCTGCACGTTGGCAAAATCCTGTTCCATGAGCAAACTGAGGTTGTGCAGGATGCGCTTGACCACCTTGTCCTCCCAGACCGCATCGAACTGGATTTGCTGGTCGAGCCAGCGTTCCAGCCATTCCGGATCGGGCACCCGGCTCTGGACCGTGTCACGAGGGAACAGCTTTTCATTGACATGCAGATTGGTCGGGTGCAGCGCCTGCGCCGTGCGCCTTGCCGAAGCCATGAGCACACCGACCTTCGAGAAGGCGAGCCTGGCCGTGTCGCCGTGCTTCAGCAGCGCACGCTTCATGTAGCGCAGGTAGGCGCCGCCGTGGCGCGCCTCGTCCCTGGCCAGGGTTTCGTAGATCTTCTTGATGACCGGTTCGGTATGCCATTCGGCGGCACGCCGGTACCAGTGGTTGAGCCGGATCTCGCCGCAGAAATGCAGCATCAGCGTTTCGAGGGGCGGCGCCGGGTCGAATTCGAAGCGCACCTCATGCAATTCGGTCTCGCTGGGAACCAGGTCCGGCCGGAAGCGGCGCAAATACTCGATCAGCACCAGGGAATGCTTCTGCTCCTCGAAGAACCAGACGCTGATGAAGGCTGAAAAGTCGCTGTCCATGCGATTGTCACGCAGGAACATTTCGGTGGCCGGCAATGCCGCCCACTCGGTGACCGCATTCATCTTGATGGTCTGGGCCTGTTCATCGTCCAGCAGCGCAGCGTCAAAGCTTTCCCAGGGAATATCCGTTTCCATATCCCAGCGAACCGCTTCGAGTTGTTTGAAAAGCTCGGGATAAAGCATGGAGTTACTCCTTTCGATGGAATTCCATTCGGACCAACTCCAGCAATCCGGGCTCCCGCGGCAGAGCGCCCTTTACGTGCACGGCGCGCTCGTGCTCAAAATGGAAAACCCGCCTGCGGATTGCGCCGAAGGCAGGTTTCCAGCCATTTTCAAACGGGATATTTCAGAGGCCCACAAGGGGTCGTGCCCAAGCCCAAGACATTCATTCGCCTGCACGGCCGTAGGGCGGGAGGACCGTCAATCGCGAGTCGTCCACGGCGGCCCCGATCGCGAAGTGATAGAGCGACTGGAACGTCAAGTCGCCAAGACCCAGGACCTGGTGTACCGGGTCGTCAAAGAAGCAGCCGATGCCCGTCGCGCGCAGCCCGGCGGCTTCCGCCTCCAGGTAGAGCAGCTGGCCGATCAGCCCCGTCTCCCAGAAGAGCCGTCGATAGAACCACGCTCCGCAACGTCGCAGGCTGGGCTCGAAGCGCGTGACCATTCCGAGCGAGAACACGCCGTCGGCGGCGATCCGCTGGCCGCAGCAGAGCTGGGCCGCCAGGTCGCGCACGTCGGCCTGCTGCAGCAGGAACAGCGGCAGATCGTCCGTGCGGCCGGGCGGCACGCTCCAGGCGTATTCCTTGTAGGTCGCCCGCCGCAGCGGCTCCACGCCGGCGGGATCCCGCGCGAGCATGTAGAGCCCGGGCGCCAGGCCGTCCACCCGATGGACGAACAGGGCCAGGTCGATCGTCGGCGCCCAGGGCAGCGCATCCCAAGGCACCGGTCGGTGGCCCAGGTCGTGCTCGACCCGCGGCAGCGTGCGCGTGAGCATGGCGAAGAAACGGTCCGCCGGGATCGAGGTGGTGCCGTCGAAGGCGGTGGCGCTGCGGCGCTGGCGGATCACCTGCGCGGCGCTGGGAAGGCCTGGGCCGTTGCCCGCGTCAGCCGCCGCCTGCACCGTGCCGGTGTCGTGGCGCAGCTCGACGACGCTGCGTTCCTGCTGCGACTTCCAGCAGGCGGCTTCCACCTCTTCGATGCCCGCCCATCTCACCGGTTCGTCCTGGCTCAACCGGTTGGCTTTGCCGTGCCAGACACGCGGCGGCACGTCACGCGTGACCACACCGTCCAGGCACAGCGGCAACGAAATCGGCTCGGGCAGTGCCAGGCCCGTGCCGGCATCGGGCCAGATCACGACAAGGGCGTCGGGATGCTCGTGCTCTGCGCCTGCGAAATCCTCGTCCCGGTCGATGCCCAGCAGCGAGGCCACCGTGTCGTCGTCCTGCCCATTGAGCAGCAGCGTGCGCCAGCCCAGCATCCGGGCCGCGAACCGGAGGCTGCCGAGCGCATGCCCCACGTCGTGCTGGCAGTAGCGGAACGCCCGCTCGCCGTACTTCCACGCCTCGCGCCAGTGCACCGAGGACAGGCCGACAAGGAACGCACCGGGCGGAAAGCCCTGCAGCAGCGCCTTGACGCCGGCGCGCGGCCACTCGGCGCGCAGCTCCAGCGCATGCTCCCTGGGCGCGTAGTGGTAGAGGCCCGGCGCCCGCAAGACGCCTTCGATCCGGTCGATGAGCAGGTACGCCTCGGTCGGGTGCAGGTTGCCGCTCGACGGGTTGATACGCAGCGCCCAGCGCACCGTTCCGGCCTGCTTCCACGCCGAAATCGCGAGTGAACATTCGAGGAAGCGCGAAAGGCTGGCGGCAGTCGGCGCCGTGCGCGCGACGCCACCGCCCCGGAACAGGTCCTCGTAGGGCGGCGAGGCCGGGGCGTCGCCGGCCCGCAGGCGCGGCAACGCGACGAGCGCGGCGCCCTCGTAGCGCCGGAACGGATCGGGCTGGTTCGCCCAGTCGAGGCTGCCGGGCCCCGGCGCATAGCGGAAGAAGCGATGCTTGGTCTGCTGGTGGTAGCGCAGCACCCTGTCCAGGCTCCCGGGGGCCTGGGCCGTACCTGTACCTGTACCTGTACCCGTCTTCATTCCATCGCGCCTTCGACGGCGGCGGCCCGGCGGGAACGGGCGGTACGCACTCGCACCTGGTGCGTCAGGCCGTCGTCGAGCAGGGCCAGGGCCGACGTGTGCAGAACCTGTCCATCCAGCTCGATGGACGCCGGCTCGGTGTCGTCGTCCAGCAGGCCGATCTCGATCCGGTAGGTCGTCTCGCGATAGCGATAGTCCACGCCGAAGCCGGTCCAGTGCGCAGGCAGGCAGGGCTCGATGCCCAGCCGCGCGCCGTCCTCGTCCACGTGCAGCCGCAAGCCCAGCAGCGATTCGACGAGCAGCCGGTACATCCAGCCCGCCGACCCGGTGTACCAGGTCCAGCCGCCCCGCCCGGTGTGCGGCGCCACGCTGTAGACGTCGGCGGCGGCCACGTAGGGCTCAACCTTGTAGACGGCCACTTCCTCGGCCGTGCGGCCATGGTGCGGCGGCAGGATGAGCTCCGTCACCTGCCACGCCCGCGCCGGGTCGCCGAGCGCCGCGAAGGCCATCGCGGTCCACACGGCGGCGTGCGTGTACTGCCCGCCGTTCTCGCGCACACCCGGCACGTAGCCGGCGATGTAGCCCGGGTTCGGCCCCTGTCGGTCGAAGGGCGGATCGAGCAGCTGCACCAGCCGCGCCGCGGGCCGCACCAGCCGCGCCGCGACGGCGTCCATCGCCTGCCGCGTGCGCTCCGGGCTACCGATGCCCGAGAGCACCGCCCAGCTCTGCGCGATCGAGTCGATGCTGCACTCCACGTTGTCCTGCGAGCCCAGCGGCGTGCCGTCGTCAAACCAGGCGCGGCGGTACCACTGCCCGTCCCACGCCGACGCTTCCAGCCGCTCGCCGAGCCGGCGGCGCTCGTCCTCGCAACGTTGCGCCAAGGCCTCGTCGCCATGGCGGCGCGCGAGCGGCGCGAACTCGCGCAGCACCTCGCACAGGAAGAAGCCCAGCCACACGCTCTCGCCCCGCCCCTGGTGGCCGACCCGGTTCATGCCGTCGTTCCAGTCGCCGGCGCCCATCAGCGGCAGCCCGTGCGCACCGAAGCGCAGGCCGTGCACCAGCGCACGCGCCGCATGCTCGTACAGGGTGGCCGACTGGCTGGAGCGCGCGGGCAGGTCGTAGTAGGACTCGTCCTCGGCCGGCAGGGGCCGGCCCTCCAGGAAGGGCGCGCTCTCGCCCAGCACGTCCAGGTCGCCGGTGGCCTGCACGTAGCGGCACAGCGCCAGCGGCAGCCAGAGGTAGTCGTCGGAGATGTGCGTGCGCACGCCGTGGCCCGAGGGCGGGTGCCACCAGTGCTGCACGTCGCCTTCGACGAACTGCCGGCTCGCGCAGGTGAGCAGGTGCGCGCGCAGGACTCGCGGGCGCGCATGCACGAGCGCCATCGCGTCCTGCAGCTGGTCGCGGAACCCGAACGCGCCGCCCGACTGGTAGTAGCCGCTGCGCGCCAGGATGCGGCAGCCCAGCGTCTGGTAGACGAGCCAGCCGTTGGCCATCAGGTTCAGCGCCGGGTCGGGCGTGCGCACCTGCACCGCGCCGAGCAGCTGCCGCCAATAGGCCCGCACCTCGTCCAGCGCCTGGTGGACCGCGACGCTGCCGCGGAACCGGCGCACCAGCTGCGCGGCCTCGTCGGTGCTGCGGCCCATGCCGAGGCGGAAGGTGATCTCGCGCGACTCGCCCGGCGCCAGCTGTACGGGCACCTGGATCGCGGCGCAGGGGTCGAGCGCGACACCGGTGCGCCCGGACAGGTGGGCGTTGCGCAGGGCGGCGGGCCGGCGCAGCGAGCCGTTGCGGCCGATGAACTCGGTCCGGTCGCAGGTGACGGTGCCGGCCAGCCGGTCGCCCTCGTCCACGTCGAGGAATCCGACCCAGTCGCCGAAGTGATTGCTGTAGCGGTTGCGCGCACAGAGCGCGCCCGTGTCGGCGGCCACCTCGGTGTGGATGTGCGCACCCGTCCTGGCACGGCGGTCGCCCAGTACCCACTCGACGTAGGCGGTAGCCGACAGCAAGCGCACCCGGTCGCCGTCGTTGCGCAGCACCAGGCGCGAGAGCTTCACCGCCGCATCGACGGCGACGAACACCGTGAGCTCGCTGTGGATGCCCGCCTCGTCGTGCTCGAACACGCTGTAGCCGAAGCCGTGCCGCGCCAAGTGGGGCGGCACCGTGCCGTCCGGGGCGCCATCGCCCGGGAAGGGCAGCGCGGCCGGCTGCCACACCTGGCCGCTTTCCTCGTCGCGCAGGTACAGGGCCTCGCCGCCGTCGTCGGTGACGGGGTCGTTGTGCCAGGGCGTCAGGCGCAGCTCGTGCGCGTTCTCGCACCAGGTGTAGCTGCTGCCGGACTCGGAGACGACGGTGCCGAAGCGCGGGTTCGCGATCACGTTCACCCACGGCGCGGGCGGACGCTGGCCGGGCGGCGGGGCGATGACGTACTCGCGGCCGTCCGCCGAGAAGCCGCCGATGCCGTTGTCCAGCAGCAGGGCCGGCCGGGCCGGCCCGGCCCCCGGCACGGCCGGCGCCACCGGCCGCGTCGGCTGCAGCGCCTCGACGCGCCGCTCGGACACCCGCTTGCGGCCAACCTGGTCGGCCAACGAGCCCAGGCGGTCGGAGATGACGGCGCGGGCCACGGACTGCAGCAGCACCCGGTCCTCCAGTGCGATCTGGTCGGGATGGCGCACGAAGATGCCGCCGGGCCGGTCCACCACGTGCGACTCCACGCTGCCGGCGATGAGCGCCAGGATCTGCTCCTGTAGGCGCTGCCGGTAGACGTCGCGCTCCTCGTTCCAGATCACCAGGTCGACCGCCAGGCCCTTGAGCCGCCACCACGCGTGCGCCTGCACCAGCTGGCGCACGAGCTCGATGTTCGACGCCTCGCCCACCTGCAGCAGCACGATCGGCAGGTCCCCGGAGATCGCGTAGCCCCACAGGCCTGACTGCGCGCGCCGGTTGCGCAGCAGGACGGCCGTGGGCGCGCGCAGCGTGGGTTGCGCATAGACGATGGTGTTGGCCAGCCGCGCATAGAGCTGCGCGTCGGCCTCGCTGGCGTTGAGCTGCCGCAGGCTCACCTGGCTGTGGGTCCACGCCATGTCGAACACGCGGTCCGCCAGGCGCCGGTCCGCGTACTTGTGCACCAGCGCCAGGCAGGCGGCGCGGTCCTGCGCGGCGCCGTGAACCAGGTCGATGAGGGCCGTCTGCTCGGGCTCCAGCGAGACGACGCGGCGGGTGGCCATCACCGGGTCGAGCACCGCGCCGGCCGTGCCCGACAAGGGGCCGGCGCCGAGCAGCGCCGCCGGGGCATCGAGGTGCCGGCCGCGCCCGATGAAGCGCGCGCGGTCGGTCTCGTGCGACGGCGGCCCGGCCACCGCGCCATGCACGGCCACCAGGTGGCACGCCCACGGCGCAGGCTCCTCGGCGGCGCGCGGCCGGCGCGTGCAGATGATCGCCGCCGGGTCGTCCACGATCTCGGTCTGCACGAACAGCTTGCTGAACGCCGGATGCTGCGCATCGGCCGCCGCGGTGGCGAGCACCACCTCGGCGTAGCTCGTCACCTCGATGCGGCGGGGCACGCGGCTCAGGTTGGTCAGGCGCAGGCGACGCAGCTCGATGTCGTCCTCCGGCGAGACGACGATCTCGGTGTAGGCCTCGATGCCCTGGTCGCGGCGCCGGAATTCCGCGCGACCCTCGGTGAAGATGGCCTCGTAGTGCTCGGGCTGCCCACATGTGGGCTGGTGCGTGTTCGACCAGAACACGCCGGTGTCGAGGTCGCGCAGGTAGCAGAAGCTGCCCCATGCATCGGAAGTGGCGTCCTCATGCCAGCGCGTGACGGCCAGCTCCTTCCAGCGGCTGCAGCCACCGCCCGCGTTCGTGAGCATGACGTGGTAGCGGCCGTTGGACAGCAGCTGCACTTCGGGCCACGGCGTGTCGGGCGTCGCGATGAGCCGCAGCGGCGTCTCGTCACCCGGCAAGGCGGCGCGTTCGCCGGCCTGCTCGGCGGCGGCCACGTGGTGGAACGCGACCGCCTTGGGCACGCGCTCCTGCAGCAGCAGCAGCGTGGCGCGCAGCCGCGGGTCCGACTCGAAGCGCCGCTGCATCGGCCGGTCGAGCAGCACGTAGTCCAGCGCCAGCAGGCTCATGCCCTGGTGGTGCGCCATGTACGAACGCACGATCGCGCGCGCCTCGCCGCGCGGCAGGCGCGACGGCGTGTAGTCCACGGCTTCGAAGTAGCCGAAGGTACCCGCGAGTCCTTCGGCGGCCAGGCGGCGCAGGTTCAGCGCCGCGGCGGCCGGATCGACCATCAGCGCCATCACGCTCGCGTAGGGCGCCACCACCAGGTCCTCGGCCAGGCCGCGCTTGAGCCCCAGCCCGGGAACGCCGAACGCGCGGTACTGGTAGTTGAGATGCGCGTCGGTCAGGTTGTAGCCCGACTCCGAGACGCCCCAGGGCACGCCGCGCTGCTTGCCGTAGTGGATCTGCCGCTCGACGGCGCCGCGCACGGTCTGGTCGAGCAGCGTGTGCTCGTAGCTGGGCATGACCAGCATCGGCATCAGGTACTCGAACATCGACCCGCTCCACGACAGCAGCACCGGCCGGCCTCCCATGGGAGCGGCCTGGCGGCCCAGCGTGAACCAGCTCTGCTGCGGCAGCTGCGCCTGCGCGATCGCGACGAAGGCCGCCAGCCGGACCTCGGACGCGAGCAGGTCGTAGTGGCCCGCATCGCGGCGGCGCTCATCGACGTTGTAGCCAATGGCCAGCAGGTGGCGCGCCGGGTCGTAGAGGAAGCCTTGCTCCATCTCCGCCAGCGCGCCCGCGCGCTGCGCGAGCCCGCGCAGGGCATGGCCCTGCGCCTGCAGCGCCGCGGCATCCCATGCAGGCACGAGCCCGCCCGACGCGCCAGGCGCCAGCCGAGCCAGCTCGGCCAGCGCCGCCGCGCACTGCTGGACGAGCGCCTGCGCCCAGCGCCTGGCGTCGTCGGTGGCGCCGGCGGCGCGGTTGTCGAGCTCCGCCTGGATGTCCACCGCGCAGCGGTGCAAGGCGCCGAGCAGCTTGACGTCGCCGGCCGTGGCCGGCCCTGTCCCGGGCTCGCGGCGTTCGAGCAGCGTGGCGAAGCGGGGCAGCAGGCCGGTGCGGGCCTCGGCATCGGCGTCTTCGCGCAGGAGCGCCAGCGTGTCGGCGAGCCCGCTGAAGACGCGGTCGAAGCGCGGCTCTTCGTCAGCGAGGAGCAGCAGGCCGGCGCGCAGCGTGAGCAGATGCCCTGCCAGGTTGCCGCTGTCCACGCTGGAGACGTAGCGCGGGAGCAGCGGCTGCAGCGACCGGGTGTCGTACCAGTTGAGGAAGTGGCCGCGGTAGCGCTCCATGCGCTCCATGGTCCCGAGCGTGGCGGCGGTGCGCTCGATGAGCTGCTCCGTGGTGACGTGGCCGAAATCGTGCGCCGCGAGGTTGGCGAGCAGCGACAGGCCGATGTTGGTGGGCGAGGTGCGGTGCGCCAGGCGCGCCACGGGCTGCTCCTGCAGGTTGTCGGGCGGCAGGAAGTTGTCGTCCGCGGTGACGAAGGTGTCGAAGAAGGCCCAGGTGCGCCGGGCCAGGGCCCGCATCGCCGCCACCTGGGCGGCGTCGAGCACCGACTGCCGCCGTTCGAGCGGCCGGTTGAGCCCCCAGACGATGCCCGGCGAGACGAACCACAGGAGCAGCACCGCGGCAGCCGCCGGCAGCGCCTCGGCGCCCCAGGTGGCCAGGCCGGCCGCCACGGCAAGGGCCAGTGCCGGCGCCACTCCCATGCGGCGCGTCGTTTCCATGAAGTCCGTCGCCGCGGACCCCGCACGGTGGCGGGACGCATCGGACGACGGTTGCCATTCCAGCAGTCGCCGCTTCGACAGCCCCAGCCTCCACGCCGTCCGGAAGATGGCATCGAGGCTGACGAAGGCCTCGTAGGGCAGGCAGGCCAGCGTCAGCAGCGCCTGTCCCAGGCTGCGCAGGGTCTGCGGGACGATCGAGGCCAGGTGCTGCGGCATGCGCTGGTCCGCGGGCTTGCGCGCGAGGTCCGCGAGCAGGCCCATCAGCGGCGGCACGAAGATGACGGCCAGTGCCGCCGCCGTCCACAGCCAGGGCGGCTGCAGGACGGTCCAGCCCAGCACGAAGCCCAGCGTCAGCGCCGGCGGCACCAGGCTGCGCCGCAGGTTGTCCGCGATCTTCCAGCGCGACAGGCTCGACAGCGGGTTGCGCACCCAGCTCTGGCGCGCTTGAGCCGAATCGGCCGTTTCGTTCACGCGCAGGCGCAGGCGCGGCAGCAGCCAGCCGGCGATCTGCCAGTCGCCACGCATCCAGCGATGGCGGCGCTTCACGTCGGCGTCGTAGCGCGACGGCGACTCCTCGACCAGCTCCACGTCGCTGAGCAGCCCGCTGCGCGCATAGCAGCCTTCGAGCAGGTCGTGGCTGAGCACGAGGTTCTCGGGCAGCCGCCCGCCCAGCGCGCTCTCGAACGCATCGACGTCGTAGATGCCCTTGCCGATGAACGAGCCTTCGCCGAAGAGGTCCTGGTAGACGTCGCTCACCGCCCGCGTGTACGGGTCGATGCCGGAGTCGCCACCGTGCAACCGCCCGTAGCGCGTGCGGTTGGCGGCGGCCACGCTCACGCCCACCCGGGGCTGCAGGATGCCGTAGCCCTCGACCACACGCCGCGCCCCCGGCGCGCCGCCGAAACGGGGCCGGTTCAGCGGATGCGCCATGCTGGCGACGAGCTTCCAGGCCGAGTCGCGCGGCAGCTGCGTGTCGGTGTCCAGCGTGATGACGTAGCGCACGCCCGAGAGCCGTGCCGTGTCGCCGACGACCAGCGAGAAGTGCCCGGCCGAGCCGTCGCGCAGCAGCGCGTTGACCGCGGCCAGCTTGCCGCGCTTGCGCTCGTAGCCCATCCACGTCCGTTCCGCCGGATTCCACAGCCGGGGACGGTGGAACAGGAAGAAGCGGTCACCGGCATCGCTGTCGGTGTCGGTGTCGGGCTCGCCGTACTTGCGGTTCAGCGCCTCGATGCGCGAGCGCGCGCAGCGCAGCAGCCCTTCGTCGCCGTCGCGGTGCTCGGCCGGTGCGTCGTGGAAGTCCGTCAGCAGGCCGAAGCGCAGTTGCGCGTCGCGGTTGGCCAGGAAGCGCACTTCGAGCGCATCGGCAAGCTCGCCGATGCCCTCTTCGGTGTCGAGCAGCGTGGGCACCACGACCAGCGTGCGCGAGCCA
Organism: Azohydromonas caseinilytica; assembly: GCF_012927045.1. Lineage (GTDB taxonomy): Bacteria > Pseudomonadota > Gammaproteobacteria > Burkholderiales > Burkholderiaceae_C > Azohydromonas > Azohydromonas caseinilytica. The sequence continues at coordinate 69,554 of NZ_JABBFW010000017.1, forward strand.
CGGGGAATGCCCAGCGAAAAATCCATGCGCGGCAGCGGCCTGGGGCGGGTGAACAGCGTCACGAGCCGGTTGACCAGCGAAACGGCCAGCTGGCTCGATGCGATCAGTACCGCCAGCCCCGCGGCGACGAGCCAGGCTCCCGGACGCACGCTCGTGAACAACTGCGTCCCACCGGCCGACGCCCACCACAGCAGCGCCGCGGGAAGCAGCACGCTGGCGACGGCGATGGTGCCGGCGTACCACGCCAGCGGATGGCGCGCGACGCGCCGGCGCGCGCGCTCCAGCGCCGCGGGCCGCGCGCCGACCTGGCGCTCCAGCCGCGGCCGGCCCGCGTCGACGAGGTAGTAGCCCACGTGCGTCTGGCAGCTGCGCTGCGGCTCGACGAGGTGATCGGCCCGCCCGGCCAACGCGACGGCCGCACGCGCGACCTCGACCTCGCTGGCGCCGCCGTCGCGCGCGATCCGCTCGACGGCATGGCGGTACGCGTCGCGCGTGGCGAAATCCATGCGGCCGTACACATCGGCCGGGTCCTGGCGCAGCGCGTGCTCGACGGCGGACAAGGCCTCGACGAACTCGGCCCAGTCGGTGGAGCCCAGCAGGCGCAGGCTGCCGATGCTGTTGCTCACCGAAACCTGGTCCATGGCCTGGTGTTGCGCTTCGAGCTGCACGAGCTGCTCGATGGTCTGGTGGCCCTCGGCCAGGCGCTGTTCCACCCAGCTCAAGGGCAGCGCCAGCGCGGCGCTGTGACCATGCAGCCGGCGGGCCAGCTCGGCCACGAAGGGGGCCGTCATCGGCGGGTCGGAGCGCGCCATGTCGGCCACGACGAGGATCAGGCCCTTGGGGTCCGTGTCGGCCGCGTCGGACATCCGGTCGGCCCACTGCGCCGCGAGATGGCTCTCGTCGCGGCTGCTGGCCACGCGCACGGCGATACGGCGCAGGTTCTCGATCAGGGCCAGCCTGAGCATGATCGGGATGGCCCAGAGCTCGCCCAGCAGCAGCGGCTTCACGCTCTGGTACGACGCGATGAAGCGCGTCAGCGTGCCGCGTGCCAGACGGCCCTCACCGTGCGCCACGGACTGGATGGCGAGGTCGTACGCACGCGGCAGTCCTGCGCTGGGGCCCATGCGCAGGCGCGGCAGCTCGCGGCTGTAGCCGGGCGGCAGATGCCGCTTGGCGATGCGGATCTCTTCCTCGATGAGGTGCAGGTTGTCGAGCAACCATTCGCCCGCCGGGGTCGTCCTGCGCTGCGGCCCTTCGGCCTGGGCCAGCAACGTGCACACACCGATCAGGGCACGCTCGTTGTCCGCCAGGCGCGGCAGCAGCTGATCGGGTGTGCGCATCAGCACCGATTCGTGGAGCGTCGCGAGGCGCCTGCCGTGCTGCTCCATCTGCTCGCCGGTGAACAACTCGGCGCGCAGCGGCGCCTCCTCGTCGGCGTCAGCGCCTACCCATCCCCGCCACCGGCGTCGTCCGCTCAACGAGCGGGCCGGCGAAAGGACCGCATGCAGCCAGGTCGTCGCCATCACAAGCTCTCCAAAGAACCGCCTTCAACGGCGTCGAGCGTCGGCCGACGGAAGGTCAGTGTAGGCACTCCGCATCGTCGCGCGCGGCTTGGCGCCGGATGGCCCTTGCGTGCGTCAGCGCACAGACGCGCATGGAGCGGGCACCGCAGCATGTTGGTTGAAGGCGCACCGGGTGCGTGGGCCTACCCATTCAAAGAAGGAGCAGGCATGTCCAAGCGACAACGCGGCAACAAGGAACCGAAGAAGCCCAAGCAGGAGCGTCCGCCGCCCGTGCCCGTGTCGGCTTCGTCCGGCGTGACGGCGGCGCTGCCCATGCGCCCCAAGCGCAAGTAGCCCGCGCGGCGCCCGGGCCCGGCGGCTGCTCGCGCAAAGGCTGCCAACCGTCCCGCAGCCGCCGACCGCCTCAAACGGCCCGATACGGTCCCCTGGGCAGCACGACCGTGAAGATCGTCCTGCCGTTGGCCGAGTCCACCTCGACCGAGCCGCCATGGGCCTGCGCCACCTGCCGCACGATGAACAGGCCCAGTCCCATGCTGGTGCCCTCGGGGCTGGCGGCGCTGCTTGCACCCCGCCGCAGCGGCTCGAAGAGCAGCTCGATGGTTTCCCTGGGGATCGTCGGCCCCGGGTTCTCCACGCACAGCCTCAGCCTGGCCTCCCGGCCGTTGACGGTCACCTTCACCGGCCCTCCCGGATCGCCGTACCGCGCGGCGTTGGCGAGCAGGTTGCTCACGATCTGCCTCATGCGCGAGGCATCCCAGCAGCCCCCGGTTGCGCCCTCCACCTCCAGCTCGATGCGGCAATTCGGCAGCGCCGCCTGCTGCACCTCGATCTCCTCCCGGCACACGGCCGCCAGGTCGATGGGCGCGGGCCGAATCGCGATGCCCACGTCGAGTGCCGTGCGGCTGTAGTCGAGCAGATCGTCGAGCAGCTGCTTCATGCGCTCGCCGCTGCGCAGCAGCCGGGCCGTGGGCTCGCTCACCGGCGTGCCGTCGCCCAGTGCGGCGATGAGCCGCGCCGACAGCAGCATCGCGTTGAGCGGGCCACGCAGGTCATGGCCCAGCACGGCCAGGAGCACGTCGCGCCAGCGCTCGACTTCCCGGGAGAAGAACTCGACCGATTCGGTGATGGCCTGGTCGATCGCCTCGTTGAACCGGGTGACGTCCGCCTCGGACTCGGGGCCCCGCTCATGGGCGTCGAACCAGCGCTGCAGAACGCCCGTGCGCAAGGCACGGTACTCGGCGACCATCTGCTGCATCGTGAACCCGCTCGTTGCACGGAGCACGGCATGGGTCTGCGCCGCCGTGTGCCCGGCGCCGGCGGGCGGGTGCGCCTGCCGCCGGGCCTTGGTCGCCTGCTGCTGCGGGCTCTGCACCGTCCTGAGGTCCTGCACGATGGCCTGCAGGATCTGCTCGGAATGGTCACGCAACGTCGCCTTGCTGGCACTGGCGGCCGCGGGCAGCAGCGAGGCGGCGAAGGATTCCCACGACGCCAGGATCACGGGCATGTGCTGCTCGATGAAGTCGGCAAGACGCATCACGGGCTTCAATGACGGCTCAGCCCGCGCGTTGCCGGGGCGAGCGGCGACCCATTGCTGCAGCATTGCGGCTCCATTCATTCGGTGTGGCGTGGATGACGGTGCGCACGGGGCCAGCACAGCGAGGGCGGACGCCCGAATCAAAGGTGGTGCCAGCTCGCCTCGGTGTCGGCGAACGGCGGCGCGTCGGTGCGGCGTGCAAGGCCGGGCGACACGCCCGTGCCCCGTGCTGCACGGGTCGCACCTGCCAGCGCCAGCCCCATGCGCCCGATGGCGCGCCGTGCCAGCGCCACCGCGCCGCTCTGTAACCCGGGCCCCCGGGCTTCCGGCGGGTTGGTGTCGTGCATGAGCTTCATGGCGAATCCCAAAAAAGGTGGTTGCCTACAGCTTGAATCCGGCCTGCACGCGCGGTCTGTGCACCAGCGCACAGATCGCGGCATCGCAACGGAGCATGGTGTCCACTCGGACAGTCCATGAAGGCGGACCATGAATGCCCTCACGCGGTTCAGCGTGTCGATCCTCGCGGGCCTGGAGGCCTTGCTCATGGTCTTCGGCCTTCCGGATTGGGCCGTGGCGTTGTGGGCCGTCGCCACGGCACCGGCGCAAGCCGCCCGTGCGGCCCTCCACGAACCGGCGCACTGACCCATGGCCGGCGCCTCTCTTCACCGGGCAGCCGGGCCATGAGCCGCACCGTGCGCATCCGCGGCATGGGGACATGGCTCATGCCGCTCTGGGAGAACAGCCGCATGAGCACTTCAATCGATCGTTCGGCGCCGGCCGCTGCCAGCCCCGAAGCTGCCGCCCAGGACGTCTTCACCTCCGAAGGCGGCCACGTGGACATCCGCAGCGAGCCCGTTGGAGAGACAGGCGACGCCGGGCAGGAAGAGCAGGCGCGCCTGATGGCGGCGCTGGGCATTCGCCACGAGGGGCGCCACTACCACTTTCGCGGCTACCGCTATGTCCGCCTGGAGGATGCCGTGGCTTATGCGCGCCTGGTGGGCACGCGAGCCTCGCGCATGCTGCCCGAGGACAACCTGCCCGACCGCTCCTTCGATGACGAGGCCAGGCCGCCCACAGGCTCGGAAACCGCCCTCATGCAATCCCTGGGCGTGTCCTTCGAGGACGGCCAGTACGTGTACGAGGGCTTCCACTACGACCGCCTGGCCGATGCGGTGGCCTATGCCCGGCTGCGCCACTCACGCGAGACCTGACGCGGCGCCGGGTCGGCTCACGCCCAGCAGCGTGTCGTAGACGAGCCGGTCGGCCGCATAGCAGCCGCAGGCGGCCGCCTCCAGGCCCGGCCGGTCCAGCACGTGGATCTCGCCGCGGTGATAGCGGATCAGCGCGCGCTGCTGCAGCTCGCGCGCGGCGTAGGTGATGCCCGCGCGCCGCACGCCCAGCATGTACGCCAGCAGCTCGTGCGTGAGGTGGAAGCTGTTGGCATGCGCGCGGTCCGCGCTCATCAGCAGCCAGCGGGCCAGCCGCGGGCTCACGAGGTGGAAATGCGTGCACGCGGCCGCCGTTGCCAGCTGCGCCAGCATGATGTGCACGTAGCGGTCCAGCGCCAGCTGGAGCGCCTTGCCCAGCGCCAGCTCGCGGCGGAACCGGCTTGCCTGCATGCGCCGCGCGGCCCCGCGGCCCTGCACCAGCGCATGCAGCGGCGTGGCGGCCGAGCCGATGCCCAGCGGCGCCCCGACCATGCCCTCGCGGCCCACCATGCCGACACCGAGCGCCCGGTGGCCATCGAGGGTCGTCACCAGCGCAACGAAGCCGTCGAGCGGAAAGTAGACGTGCCGCGCCGCTTCGCCGGGCTCGCACAGCCGGGTCCCGGGCTGCAGCTGCACCAGCTCGCACAGGGCCAGCAAGCGCACCCGCTCGCGCTGCGGAAGGCGCTCGATCAGCAGGTTCTCCACGTCGGCCATGCCGCGCTCCCTCGTGTGTGCCGCGATCCGGCCTTCCTCACCCCCGGTGCGCGCGCATGGCGTCCAGGCGGCTGCAGTCATAGGCGGGACGCAGGTACTCCGGCGCCACGCCGGCGGGCGAGGCCGCGTGGATACCCAGGGCATCCAGGCCCGGGAGCGTGCCGGTGGCGACGTTGTCCACCCTCATCGAGTCCAGGTTGTCGGCCGACATCAGCGGCTCGCCCGGCAGCAGCCGCATCACGGCCGCCTGCAGCCGGCCCAGGCCCGCCGGCAGCCCGAGCACCAGCCGCTCGTGGCCCGCGCAGCGCCCGGCCAGCTGCACCAGCTCGGCCAGCGAGTAGACCGCCGGCCCGGCGGCCTCGAAGGTGTGTCCCGCGGTGGCGCCGTCCTCCAGGCAACGCACCAGCGCCAGCGCCACGTCCTGCACCCACACCGGTTGGAAGCGGGCCTGCGCGCCCGCCAGCGGCACCAACGGCACCCAGCGCTGCAGCCGGGCGAACAGGTTCAGGAAGTGGTCCTCCTCGCCGAACATCACCGAGGGTCGGATGATGGTCACGTCCAGGCCGGGGGCCCGCAGCGCCGCCTCGCCCGCGGCCTTGGAGCGCAGGTAGTGCGAGGGCGCGTTCGCGGCGGCGCCCAGGGCGCTGACGTGCACGATGCGGCGCACGCCCGTCCGCTTGCAGGCGGCCGCCAGCTTGCGCGGCAGCTCGGCGTGGACGTGGCGAAAGCGGGCCTCGCTGCCGTGCAGGATGCCGACGAGGTTCACCACCGCGTCGCAGTCGCCCAGCCAGCGCGCGAGCTGCGCCTCGTCGTGCACGTCGCCTCCCTCCAGCTCGACCTGGGGCAGCGCCATCAGGGCACGCGCATGCGAGACATGGCGCGTGAGCACGCGCACGCAAGTCTCGGGATGCATCTCGGCCATGCGCGCGCACAGCGCCCGGCCGACGAAGCCGGTGCCCCCGAGCATCAGCACGCGTTGCATGGCGGGCTCCTCGGTTCGGCCGGGTTCGGCCAGGCCTGCCGCTGGGCCTCGGTGCGGGTGCTGCGGGCGCATCTCGCGACACTCGCGTGCTGGTGTGTCATGGCGGTTCCCTTGGTCACATCGTGTGCCTTGACGCTAAGCCCTGCGGGACGGCGCGTCGGTGCGATGGCGCACATGGCCGGCCCTTGGTGCGCTGGCGTACCGTCGTTCTGCGGCTTCCTATACTTGAAGCCAACCCGGTCCTGCCGACTGGAATGCGCAGCGGCGAGCCGTCGCTGGCCGGAGCCGTCCATGAGTCTTGACCTCGATCCCCGACAGAACCACCTGCTGGCGGCCTTGCCGCCGGACCACCTGGCACGCTGGCAATCGGCGCTGGAGCCGGTGGACATGCCGCTGGGCGCTGCGCTGTACGAGTCCGGTGTCGCAATGACCGACGTGTACTTTCCCTGCACGTCCATCGTGTCCCTGCTGTACGTGATGGAGGACGGCGCGTCGGCGGAGATCGCGGTCGTCGGCAATGAAGGCATCGTCGGCGTATCGGTCTTCATGGGCGGCGAAACGACCCCGAGCCGGGCCGTGGTCCAGAGCGCCGGGCGCGGCTTTCGGCTGCGCGGGCAGTGGCTCAAGCAGGAGTTCGAGCACTCGGCCCCGGTGCTGCACCTGCTGTTGCGCTACACCCAGGCGCTGATCACGCAGATGGCCCAGACCGCCGTGTGCAACCGCCACCATTCGCTGGACCAGCAGCTGTGCCGCTGGCTGCTGCTGAGCCTGGACCGGCTGCAGGGGGCGGAGCTGGCGATGACGCAGGAACTGATCGCCAACATGCTGGGCGTGCGCCGCGAGGGCGTGACCGAGGCCGCGGGAGCGCTGCAGCGCGAGGGCCTGATCCGCTACCGGCGCGGCCGCATCACGGTGCTGGACCGGGCCGGCCTGGAGCGCCGGACTTGCGAGTGCTATGCCGTGGTCCGCAAGGAGTACGACCGGCTGCTGCCTGCCATCACGGCGCAATAGCACCCTGCCGGGCCGGCCTCCGCCAGGAGGCCCTGCTTGACCTTTGGGTGCGGCGGCGCACAGACGAGATGGGCGCGAACGGACATGGTGGCCGCATTCGCACCAGGGCGCCTGCGTCGAGCACCGCACCGCGTGCCTGCAGCACCGTGCCATCCCCGCCGGGTTCGGCACAGGGGTCCGCGCTCCGCTGGTGAAGGGCAAAGAGGCAGGCTGATGGATTTTTCCGAGTTGTTCACCGAAAGCGTGCGACAGGTCCGGCCCCTGGCTCGCGCGAGGGGCCTGGTGTCCTTCTTCGACTACCGCGGCCCCAACATCGACCTCGCCATCGACGGCGATCTCATGCGCTCGGCCATGCACCGCCTGCTGCTCACGCTGACGGAGTCGATGGAGCAGGGATTCGTCACGCTCAGCGCCGAAGCGGCCGTTGCCGGCACCGGCCGCTGGCTCGTCACGGCGACCGCCGCGGGCACTGGACTCCTGGCGCCGGACGACGCCTTGGCTCGCGTGCTGCATCGGCACGGCATGGGTGGCGTCGATGTGGCCGGGCCGGACATGCACCTGGCCTGGCGGGAGTCGTTGGCGACTCAGCCGGCCGCCGACGTGGCGCTGAGCCTGCACAAGGTTCAGGGCAAGGGGCTTGCGATCACGTGGCAGGCCGCATTGAGCGCCCGCTTGATCGACGAGCCCGCGCCCGCGCAGGCGGACGGCGCCAGGGCCTGGCTGGTCACGGACACGCCCGGCGGGCTCGATTCGGTCGATTACAGGCTCAGGCGCCAAGGCTGGCACGTGACCCTGCTGCGGTCGCTGCACGAAGCACAGGCCCTGCTCGATGCGGCGCCACCGGCCGGCCCGCCGATGCTGCTGCTGGTGGCCGAGTCGGCGCGCACGACACTGGCGGGCCTGGAACGGCTCACGCAGCTTTCGCCGGCGACCTGGAGGCTGCTGGCCGTGGTCAACGGCTCCCCAGCCCTGCAGGCCCGCGGCTCGACCCAGGTGGACGTGCGCGTGCTGCCCTTGAGCCGGGCGGAGATCGATGCGCTTGCCCGTCATGTCGATCCGTGCTGGTCGACGGCCCTGTCGCGCCAGACCTCCCCGGTGCCTCGCTACGGCCAGGCCATGCGCCGTGTCCTGGCAGTGGACGACCATCCCGTCAACCAGTTGGTCATGCGCGGCCTGTTGGAATTGCTCGGCTGCGAGGTGGAGCTTGCGGCGGACGGCCTGCAGGCCATCGACTGCTGCCGCACGCGGCCACCGGACCTGGTACTGATGGACGTGCACATGCCCCGGCTCGACGGCCTGGAAGCGACACGGCAATTGCGCTCGCTGCAGCGCCAAGGCATGGTGCCGCCCTTTCCCATCGTGGCCGCCACCGCTATGCACTCGGTGCAGGGGCGGCAGGACTGCCTGGCCGCGGGCATGGATGGCTACCTGGAAAAGCCACTGGACGTGCAGGCGCTCAACGCCGAGATACACCGTGTCCTGCCCATGCAGCCGTTGCACCGGGATGGTCACCTGCCGCCTTGACGTCGGTCCAGCCGGGCAGGCGTGTGGCACCTCGGATGTTCAATGCCTAGTACATGTGCACCCGGCGCAACCGGGCGAAGGCCACGGCATCTGCAAGACGGCTGTAGCGTGAGCCTTCGAACAGGTAGCGCCCGTCGTCGAACGACACGCCGAGTGACGCCATGAGAGCCCGGTCCAAATCGCCTGGCGGCTGCACACCGCCGCTGCTTGCCCGGCGCGTCAGCCTGGTTCCATCCGATGTATAGAGCGCGCGCCTGGCAACCAGGCGCGCATAGGTGATGGCATCCTGCAAGCGGACGGAGCAGTAGTTGCCGAAGCAATACCTGCAACCGTCAAGACAGATCCCATACGCCAGCATCAGCTGCTCCTGCTCGGAGCCGGCAGGCCCACGGCCGGCGTCGCCAGTGGCCTGCACGGGGCCGGCTTTCTCGACGCCGGCATCACCGGAGATGGGATCGGAGCTGTTGTGGCTCGTTGTTGACCTGTCGACCGAATTGCTCATTTCGCTTTCCTTGGATTTCAAGCGTTCGGGCCAGGGACCGCCGCCTGCAGAGGCGACGAAGCGCAACGGCGTGACGGCCTGCATGGCGGGCTTACGCGGACACGATCCGTCGTAGCCGCTGCCGGGTCTGTGCACTGACGCACGCATCGGCCCGTTTCGAAGCAGCGATGCATTGCGGCCACGCCCGCCCGGCACACCCGCGCACATCCCAAAGGGCTGAGGAAGATGCCGCAAGCGCCAGCGTCATCCGCGCCACTGCCGTACCCTGCACCGCATGCGACGCACCCTTGCACACCTGCTGGCACGCTGGGCCCTCGCGGTCTTGGCGACGGTCGCGACGGCTTTGCCGTCGCTGGCGCAAGACCTCACGGTGGCCATCGACAGCAGCTTCGGCGAAGCCATGGCCGCCGTGGCGCGCGACTTCGAGGCGGGCCGCAGGGGTGTCCGCGTGCTCCTGGAGGCCGGCTCCTCGGGCGAGCTGCTGGAGCGGATATCCCAAGGCCTGGTGGCCGACGTGCTGGCCGGGGTCGACGTGCCCACGATGGAGCGGGGCGAGCAGCGGCGGCTGCTGCTGCCCGAGCCGCGCAGCAGCTTCGCCACCAACACACTGGTGCTGGTGGTGCCCGCATCGCGGCAGGTGCCGGTGCAGCGGGTGTCGGACCTGGCCCGGCCCGAAATCGTGCGCATCGCCATGGGCCGCCCCACCAGCATGCCGGCCGGGCGTTACGCCCGCGAGGCGATCAACGCGCAGCGCCTGTGGTCTTCACTGCAACGCAAGGTGGTGATCGTGGACGACGTGCGCGACGTGGTGAGCCTGGTGGCCGGCGCCGATGCGCAGGCCGGATTCGTCTACGCCTCGGACGCGGCCGCGGCGGCAGGCCGCGTGCGCGTGGTGGAGACACTCTCGACCGCCACGCCCATCCACCATGCGGCTACCGTCGTGGCCGCCAGCACGAACCCCGTGCTGGCGCGCGAGTTCGTCGCCTACCTTCACGGCGACGCGGCACGTGCCGTGTTCAGGCGCTTCGGCTTTGGAGAGCCATGAGCAGCAAGCAGTAGCGTGCGCAAGGGTGCCCTTGTGCAGCCGAGCCGGCGGCGGCGATCTGCGTGCGGTGCCGCGCGCCGATGATCGTGTCCTCGTCGGCATCGAATCACCATCGTCCCACGGGTTGAAGTCCACGTATCCCGCGCCAACCCCGGTGTACTTGCGAAGGCGTTCCGATCCTTCAGCAGCGATACCACGTCCAGTTGCCGCCAACACGAGACGGGCTCGGGGTTGGAATCGGGATAAGGCCAAGCTGAACAAGAACAGTTGTCCCCATGCCAGGCACCAAACGCTGCAGCCTGCTCCCGCAGGCGCTTCAACCCGGTATGCCCTTGCCATTGATCCGCTCGAAAGCCTCGCTCAACGCTTCCAGCGACAGCGGTTTGCCCAGATGCGCGTCAAAGCCCGCCGCCCGGGCGCGCTGCGCGTCGGCCTCGCCGGCGAATCCGGTCACGGCAATGGCGGGCCAGCGCGCGCTGCGGGGCCGGCGGCGCAGCTCCGCGATCAGCTGCAAGCCATCCATGCCCGGCATGGCGATGTCGGAGACCAGGAGGTCGAAGTCATTCTCCGCGGCCTCTTGCAGCGCGACGGCGGCGCTCACCGCCGGCGTGACCCGTGCGCCCTGAAGCTCCAGCAGCATTTGCAGCGACTCCAGCGTGTCCGGGTTGTCCTCGACCAGGAGCACGCATCGGCCTGACAGCGGGCTGGCACTGGCGGGCTGTGCTGCTTCGCTGTCCAGGCTGCATTCGTGCAGCGGCATCCACACCGAGAAGGTGGCGCCCCGGCCCGGGCCGGGCGACTGCGCCTGGACCCGTCCACCGTGCAGCTCGGCCAGCTGCTTGACCAACGCCAGCCCGATGCCCAGGCCGCCCTCGCACCGGGTCGTAGGCGCGCCGTCACCCTGCACGAACATGTCGAACACCCGTTCCAGCAGCGACGGCTCGATGCCACACCCGGTGTCGCTCACCTCCAGCCGCGCGCAGGCCTCGTCGCGCACAAGCCGCACCGCGACACGGCCGCCGGGCGGCGTGAACTTCAGCGCGTTGCTCACCAGGTTCCAGACGATCTGCTGCAGGCGCACGCTGTCGGCATGAAGCACCAGGTCCTCGACTTCGACGGCCATCTCGACCTGCCGGGCCCGCGCCTCGGGGCGCAGCGCTTCCACGATGCTTTCGATGTCGGTGCGGCCCTGCACCGCGGTGCGGGTGAGCGAGAGCTTGCCGGTGTTGATGCGCGAGAGGTCGAGCAGGTCGTCGATGATCTGCGATTGCGCGTGCACGGTGCGGCGGATGGTGTCGATGGCCCGTGAAGCCGGCGGCCTGGCCAATGCCGGCACCGAGCGGCTGAGCAGCTCGGTGCTCATCAGGATCAGGTTGAGCGGGTTTTTCAGCTCGTGCGACAGGATGGCCAGGAATTCGCTGCGCAGGGCCGTGGCGGCTTCGAGCTGGCTGCCCACCTGCTGCTTGGCCTGCAGCACCTGCTCGCGCTGCTTGTCCAGCAGCCGGCGCTCGGTGAAATCGCGCGCGATCTTGGCAAAGCCCTGAGTGCTGCCGTCGTGAAAGGCCGTGGTGACGCCGCTGCAGAAGAAGCGGCTGCCGTCCTTGCGCCAGTGCCAGCGCTCGTCCTCGCTGCGCCCGGTGTCGCGCGCACGCCCGCGCTCCTGTCCGGGCACGCCAGCTTCCACATCCTCGGGCGTGAAGGTCATGTCCAGCGACTGCCCCAGGGCCTCGGCTTCGCTCCAACCGAACAGCCGCTCGGCGCCGTGGTTCCAGGTCGTGATGCGGCCTTCAGCATCGCAGGTCAGGATGGCGAAGTCCCGGGTGCTCTCGGCCACCAGGCGCAGCCGCTCCTCACGCGCGCGAAGCTGTTCCTGCGCCTGGCGCCGCTCGCTCACGTCGATGAAATTGAGCACCACGCCCTCGATGCGGTCCTCGTTGGTGCGGTACGGCGAGATGCGCATCAGGTACCAGTGCCCATCCCGACTGCGCACCTCCTGCGCCAGGGGCTGCAGCCTCTCGAACACCCGGACCATGTCCTCACGCAGGGTGTCGTACTCCAGGCAGTGCGTGATGTCGAGCAGCGAGCGGCCAACGTCGTTGGCCAGGAGGCTGAAAATTCCGCTCGCCTGAGGCGTGAATCGCTTGATGCGCAGGGCACGGTCCACGAACACGGTGGCGATGTCGATGGAAGCGATGAGGTTGCTCAGGTCGTCGTTGACCCGGGTGAGCTCATCGACCTTGCGCTTGAGCTCGAAGTTGACCGTGATGAGCTCCTCGTTGGCGGACTGCAGCTCCTCCTTGCTGGTCTCGACATCTTCGGCCACGCAGCGCAGCGCCTCGTTGAGCGACTGCAGCTCCTCGTTGGCCGCGCGCAGCTGCTCGTCGGAGGTGGCGCAGACGCCCAGGCTGCCCTGCAGCCGCGCCTGCAGGCGGCGCAGCTCCTCCTCCAGCACGGGGCGTGTGGGATCCCGGGCGGCGGCGTCCGAGCCCGGCGTCAGTGCCAGGCTGTCGTCGAACTCGTCGAAGGTCACCAGGAAGGTCTTTCCCTTGAAGCCCTCGCCGGTGCCCGGGCGCACGCTGATGTGCAGCAGCACCTCGGCCTGGTCCAGCCGCAGGCGCACCGGCGCCGCCGCCACGCGGTGGCCGGTGTGCGCGGCATGCAGCAGCGCCGGACGCAGCACCGGCACCAGCTCGGGCCGCACCATCTCCAGCAGCAGTTGCGACGGCACGTCATTGGCGCAACACAGGTAGCACGCGGTGCCCGTGCCGGTGTGCAGGACCTTGTACTGCGCGTCCACCAGCACGCTCGCCGGTGCTTGCTCGTACAGCACGCGCTCGTGCAAGTGCGCCAGCGGCGCGACCGGATGCGCCTGCACGGGCGCCGGTGGTGAGATCACCCGCAGGGCGTCGGGCAGCAGCGGCAGCAACTCGCGCCGAGCCCGCTGTGCCGGGTTGGGGTTGGCTTTATAGACCAGCTGCTTCTTGTCAATGGGCGTGAACAGCTGCGGCAGCGCATCGGCCGACTCGGCGCTGCCCAGGAACAGCACCCCGCCGGGATTGAGCGCGAAGTGGAAGATCTCCAGCACGCGCTGCTGCGCCTCGCGCTCCAGATAGATGAGCAGGTTGCGGCAGCTGATGACGTCCAGGCGGGAAAAGGGCGGGTCGCGCAGCACGTTGTGCAGCGCGAACGTGACCTGCTCGCGCAGCTCCTTCCTGACCCGGTAGGCATCCCCTTCCTTCTGGAAGTACTGCCGCAGCCGCATGGACGGCACGTCGGCGGCGATGCCTTGCGGATAGACCGCCGCGCGGGCCACGGCCAGCGCGCGCTCGTCGATGTCGGAGGCAAAGACCTGGAGGCCCCCGGGCAGGCTCTGCGGCGCGTGGTCGCCCAGCAGCATGGCCAGTGAATAGGCCTCCTCGCCCGTGGCGCAGCCCACGCTCCAGACCCGCAGCCGGCTCGGCGCCGGCCGGCGCGAGAGCAGCCCGTTCACCAGCTCGCGCTCCAGCGCCTCGAAGGCGACGCGGTCGCGGAAAAAACTGGTGACGCTGATGAGCATGTCCTGCAGCAGCGCCCCGGTTTCCTCGGGATGGCCCTCCAGGTAGTCGCGGTAGGCGCCCAGGCTGGGCTGGCGCGTGACCTGCATGCGCCGCTCCAGGCGGCGCAGCACGGTGCCGCGCTTGTAGTGCTGGAAGCTGTGGCCGGTGCGCGAGTGCAGCAGCGCCATCACCGCCTGCAACGCCGCTTCGGCCTGGGCCGAGGTCTGCCCGGCCGCGGGCTTCGTGGCCGGTAAACCTGCAGCGCGGGCGCCGGGCAACTCGATGCAGCGGGCGTTCTGCGTCAGCGCGATGAGCTTGTCGGCCATCTCGGCCGCGGGCAGCACGAAGTCCACGCGCTGCGTCGTGATTGCCGCCAGGGGCATGCCGTCGAACTCGGCATCCTGCGGCGCCTGCGCCAGGGTCACACCGCCCGCGGCCCTCACGTCTCTGAGCCCCATGGCGCCATCGCTGCCCATGCCGGAGAGCACGACAGCGATGGCACGTGCACCCTGGGCCTGTGCCAGGCTGCGGAAGAAGCTATCGATGGAAAACGGCGGGCTGCCCTGGCGCTCCAGCACCTGGACATCGAGGTGGCCGTCATCCAGGGACAGTTGCATCCCCGGCGCGATGACGTAGACCTGGTCCTGCTCGAGGCGCAGACGCTGCGTGACCTGCTGCACGGGCATGCGCGTGCTGCGCTGCAGGATCGCCGCGGCGCTGCTCTCGTGCTCGGGCGAAAGGTGCAGCACGACGACAAAGGCCATGCCCGGGGCGCCGGGCATGTGCTCGAACAGGCGCAGCGTGGCCGCCAGGCCACCAGCCGAGCCGCCGATACCCACCACGGGAAACGGCAGGACGGCCTTGCGCGGCGCTGGCTTCCCGGCGTCGAGTGAATCTTGGTGTGCAGGTGCAAAAGACATGGCGCGCTCCATGGCGGGATTCACCAACACCTGGTTCTTCGGAACCGGACAAATCCAGCAGGTGCGCCTTCCGGCTCGGAAATCAGCCGTACAGGCTTGTCGCGTTGGCCTGTCAAACCGGACGCCGATGGCTCGGCCCTGCGTAAGCGGCAAGTCCTGTGCCGCACGACCCAGACGGATAACGGCACGCCCGGGTGGCACGCGGGACGACGCCGGCATCCCGCGCGACGGCACGGGAATCTCCCGGGCGGCCCTGCCGCTCCAACCCACTGAGGTTGCGGTCGGGGTCGGGCAACTGGACGCCGCTCGCGGGACGGGTCAGTCCCGGGCGGGTCGAGGGCCGGTCAGCGTCAGCAGGATGTCGGCATACCAGGCGCAGTTCAGCCCCAGCGCCTCGTCCAGCGCCTGGTCGCGGCTGGCCATGTCCATGCGTGACGAGTGCACGCCCAGCAGCTTCCACGGCAGGGCCTGGTTGGCTGCAGTGGCGGTGGTGTCGCGCATGAGCACCGGCGCGCCACTGGTGCCGCGGTGGGTGCGCGCGTCCGTCAGGAAATAGCCCTGGCCCTGAAAGCGCAGCCCATAGGAGGAGGCGATCACGGCCTGGCGCACCACCGGCAGGTGATGCAACAGATCATGGAAGCCCAAGGGGAAGCCGACGACCAGCAGCGCAGCGCCGACTTCGATGTCGTCGTGTGCCGCGGGCAGATGCGCCGGCGTGTAGGCTTGCAGCACGCATTGCCCGGGCAGCGCGGTGCGGTCGATCTCCAGGACGGCGACATCGATCTCGCCACCGCTGTCGATGCCGTCGCGCCACACGCTCTTGCCCTCCCGGTACAGCAGCATGGACAGCCCGGTGGAGACGGCAAGGTTGTCCGCGTCGGTGTGCAGCTCGATCTCGATGCGGTCGGGAAAGTGCCGGCTGGGCTCGTCAAGGAGCACGTGCCGGCTCGTCACCAGGTACAGCCGGCCATCGCGCTCGAAGAAGAAGCCGCTGGCCCCGGTCAGCGCTCGCTGCCCGTCGAAGGTGCTGATGCGGGCCGCCGAGAGCAGGATGGGTTCGGGCGGTTTCGTGGTGCCGTGGGTCATGGACGCGCTCCTCGTGGGCGGCGGCAACAGCCGTTGTGGCAGAGGCCGGATGCTTCAAGCGCTGCAGGCGCAACGTCCCCTGCGTGAGCTCGAATGCCTTCGCTGCTTCAGCTGATGTCGTAGTGCGCGCGCAGCCGGTCCACGATGACCCGAAACTCTTCCTGGCACTGCGGCCAGAAGACGAAGCCGGAGCGGAATCCGCTGATGTTCCAGTTGCGCCCTCGCCCGTCACGCTCATGGAGCCAAGGCGATCCGACGCACAGATCAAAGGCGGCGTCTTGCTCCAGGGCCGCCCGCAGGATCGGCACCAGACGCAGCCGCTGCTCGACCTCCGTGCGCAGCGCCTGGGCGGGGAGTTGGGGCTTGGTCATCGCTTGCCTTACGCGCGGCGTCGGGGGAGGGACTCGAAATGCCGGCAGATGTTTTCGCCGGTGATCGTCAGGCGCAGCGTGCCGCCCCTCCATTCCAGCCAGTCCAGCGCCAGATAGTCATCGATGTAGCCGGCGGGAATGTCACAAGCGAGTCGGCGCTTGAGCAGGCTTGCCGTCAGTTGCAGGCCATCGCGCAACGCCTCTCGGCGCGACGGAGGTCGTTCATGGGAATTCGTCGTCATGGTTGGTGCTCCTGAAGCGTCGAGGTGCCACAGCGGCTTGCCAGCAGCCTGGCGTAGGCCACGGCATCGCACAGGCGCTCGTACCGATAGTTCTGGAAGGTGTAGATGCCGGCGTCGAAGCCGATGTCCCAGGTGTCCATCAGCTTGCGGTCCTCACTGGACGGCATGGTTGGTGGTTCATCGGCGAGCAGGCTGCGTTCCCGGATCGCTTCGCCACGAGGTTCAACCCGGTCCAACTTCGCGTAGGCCACGGCATCGGCGAGCCGGTCATAGCGGTAGCCCCGGTACTCGTAGCGCCAACCGATGCGGCGGATGCCGAGCTCCCTTCTGAGCGGCTCCTCCTGCGATGCCAGGTGCGCGCCGTGCAGGTCCGTGGCACCGGGGGCTTCCAGCGGTGCCGGTCCAGGTTGCAGCGGCGCCGATGCGGCATGCGTTTGCGCTGGGTGCCGACTCTCACCGGCCGGACTGCTCATGGCGGTCAGACAAGGGGCATGGATGCTGCCCCGCGGTGATGGGCAGCCCCTGCCGTTCGACAGGGCCGCCGCCTCGGCCGTTGACGGCATGCCGTGTGGGCCACGCAGCCGCTGGACGATGGCGCGCAGTTGCGCGTCGATCCGCGTGGTCCCCGCCCTGCTGCGTTCATGGTCCTCCAGGTCCCACTCATGGCCCTGATGGTCACGGTCATGCGTTGTGGACGACGTGAGGCCCTGTACGAGACCAGGCCGCTTGTGCTTGGCCGTGAAATTGCGTAGGCCTGGCAGCCACCGCAGCGAGCGCCCTGCCATCGTCTTGAGCAGATCCGCGCTGAGTTTTTCCTGGCGCTGGCGCGCAAACTCCGGGCCCTGTTGAAAATACCCTTCAAAACCCCTTTGCTAGGCGTCGTGCCAACGCGACCAGGCGCCAAGCGACTCGCCCGAGGCCTGGGGCATGTTGTCCTTGAGAAGAAAGGGGTTGGAGCGCCAGTGCTGTCCACGGGCTGCCGCCTGTGCGCCTTCGCGCTCCAGCGCCGATTCGCGAAGGATGTCCATGGCCTTTGCCTTGCGCGGCCCGCTGGACCGTGAGAGGGGGGTCGATCGTGACGATCGAAATGACGCGTGGCTTCGGCCAGGAATGACCCTTGCAAACCCAGGCGGGCGGTGAATGCCTCAAGTCAGGGTACTCCTGCCCCCCTGCCGGCACACTATCCCCCGGGCCTGTAGTGAGATTGCCGCCCAGGCAAGGCGACCCCTGGACGTGTACGCGAGCAGCAGTGCATCAGACCAATCGCATCTGGCGCGCCGGGCCCGACTGCTCGTCGAGCAGTGCTTGTGCGAAGCGGTCGATGCCAAAATGCATCGTGCCCCGGAAGTTGATGTGCCCGAAGTGGGCTGGACCCATCCGGCGCAGCCAGTCGTCCTCGATGCGCACGCTGCCGCTGCGCAGCCGTTCCACAGTTTCGTGCATCTTGCCCGTGTTGTAGGCGAGGACGATGTTGGTCAGGAGCGCATGCGACCCGGAGATCGTCTGCATCTCGTCAGGGCGCCGGCCGCGTTCGGTCGCCACCTTGCCGCTGTAGACAGCGCGCTGCAACTGGTGGACGGATTCGCCACGGTCCAGCAGGGTGTGAATTTCGCGCCGGAAGTCGTCCACCGCCAGATAGTCGCACAGGTAGATCGAGCGCAGCAGCCGCCCCAGATGGTCGGCCGCGCGGTGGACCGGATCGCCTCGCGCCGCGGAGCCGAAACGCTGAAGCGCCAGCGCCGCCGACACCCGGCCGGTGCGGATGGACGCGGCCAAGCGCAGCAGTCCATCCCAGCCGCGGTCGATGGCACGCAGCGATACCCGTCTGTCGGTTGCGCGCTCAAGCTCTTCAGGAATCGAAAAGGGCTTGGGAAGGAACAGTTTTCTTTGCGACAGGTCGCGCAGTCGTGGGCACAGGTCGAACCCAAGGAGCTTCGAGAGGCTCATCCCGACGGCAGTGAAGCCATGCGTGTCGACCGCCAGCAGAGACAACCTGATGCGGTCCTCAGTGCGGTTGTACTGCTCCACACCTTCGATGGCCACGCCCGCCTGGCGCTCGTTGAGCACGATGGGCTGGTCGTAGACGATGCCCCACCGGTCGCGCAGGTGGGTGTAGATGCCAGCGGCGTAGGTGCGCCGGCGTGGATCGACGCGCGCGTTCCACAGCTGCCGCGAAGCGTCGAGCGCCATCATGTCGGCAGACGCCTTGTCGCCATCGCCCCAGAGCGCGGCCAGCGGGATGCCGCTCTGGTACTGCACCACCCGTTCGTTGGCCCGGCGCAGCCGCTTGGCAGATTCCATGGACCGCATGGCCGCCAGGACCTGGGCGTATTCCAGCCCCGGGATCATGAGCGCGACGTCGCTGGCATCGAGCTCTGTGCCATGGGCCAGCAGCGCGCCGTACAGGGCCAGCAGTTCCTGCTGCGAACGGGCCCGGTGTCCCAGCAGCACGTCGCTGAAGTTAGTCGCCGCATCCACCTCCAAGATGACGTCGGGGAACTGCACGCTGCCGATACTGCGGTAGATGGCATCCCGGGTGCGTGCCGGCTCGCGGTCGTTGGGCATCGCAGCCAGCGCGCTCAGGTGCAGCATGCCGTCCTTGCCCACCTCGACCTTGCCGCGGCGGCAGGCGCCCACGACGCCCCACATGCCGGCGATGAGGGTCGTCAACACCGGCTGCAAGAACTCGAAGGCCGTCTCCGGGACGCCAAGCTGGGCGATGTACTCCTTGCGATGCAGCGCCCACTGCTGCGGCGAGATGAGCATCTGGTCGCGCTCGCGAAAGCTCAGCGAGTGGTCCACCCAGACCGAGCCGCGGCGCACGCTCTTGCGCAGCGCCATCATGGTGCTGGCCTCGAAGGCGCGCCAGGCCGCCTTGGGATCGGTGCCATGGACGAGCGGATTCCACGCCGGGCCCACGTCGGGCAGCGCGGAGCCTGGGGGCAGACTACCGACACTGCGCTGCTGCAGCTCCCGCCAAGCCTGCCATTGGAGAAAGCCGGCGTCCTTGGCCTGGCCCTGGAAGTCCAGGTCCTCCAGAACCGCCAGGCAGGCATGCACCCGCTGCGCGTCCTGCGCCAGCGCCGCCCGCACGCGAGAAGCGAACGATCGCCCTGCATCGGCACTGGCGTCGATGCCGGCGAGCAGGCGCTGCGCCTCCAGCACGCGCTGCTGCCAGTCCTTCGTTTCGTCGTGGAGCACACCCTTGAGCTGCACGGCCTGCTTCAGCAGGTCCACCGCCTCGTGGCCTTGCTGGGCTTGGGCGCGCTCGGCCGCGGCGCGCAGCAGCTGCTGACTGCGCCGCCCGGCCTGCTGCAAGGCCGTGTCGGTGAGCTCCAGTAGCATCACGCGCAGAAAGCACACGAGCTCGACCAACTGGAGTCGAGTACGGATTTCGCGGGACTTGACCGGGCGGCGCACCCGAATTTGGCGCGCGTAGGCCTGCTGCCTGGCCAGCACCACGTCCGAAAGGTCCCACTCGTGCGTGCCCAGCGACTTCAGATAGCGGACTTTCTCCAGAGTCTGCGCCAGCGTCGTGGGGCTGTGCTTCTTTGGCGCCGTCTTCAGCCATTCAAGGTGCGTGGCGTCCCCCGGCGGCCGCAGCGTGTGGACTGCGTGGATCAGCTGCTTGCCGCGAACGCCGGGCAGAGCCCTCGACACGCAGGCCACAATCTGGTCCTCGACCTGAGAAAACGCAGCACGGGCCCAGTCCAGCAGCCGAAACGACGACGGGATCAGGATGCGGCGCGCGAACAGCCACTGCTTGGCCGCCTCGATGAGGTCATCGGTGTGCGCCGCATCCTGCGCCTGGAGCTTCAGCGCGACCGTCAGCTCGTCTTCGTCCGCCGGGGTGATCTCGGACAGGCCAAGGTAGTCCTTGGCCCAGCGTTGGTGGGCGGTATGCGTCTGGCGCCGCCGGTAGATCGCCCTCAGGCTGGCGATGGACGGCGCCGAGACGCCGACCGCCTCGGCCGCGTAGCGCAGCAGGTTGCGCGGGATGACCGTGAAGCCATCGAGCGTCCGACCGGCGACCCGCATGAACAACACCATCAGCGCCGCCGCCAGCCGGTGCTCGTCGCGGAACTGCTCCTGCAGTGACCTGATGTCGTCTTTGGAGAGCTGGAAGAAATGGGCGAGATCGAAGTCGCTCAGCCGGGCTGGCAGGCTGCTGTGTCCGACGAAGCGGTAAGCGAACGCTGACATGGCCGCCTCGGTGCAGCGAAGGGGGTGTCGACTCTACGCAGCAAACGGCCGCCGGCGCTACCGGACTGCCCTCGATGCGGGTACGGACCCAGGGGGACTGCCTGCCGCTGGGCAAAGCGCACCAAAATTTCGAAAAAGTACGAGACCCCCGAGCTGCGCGTGATGACGCGCGGGCGCGGCCTCGGTGTTGCTGCGATGGATTGGCCGCCAGCTGATTCGCTCAACGCCTGTGACCTCGACGAGATCATCGACAGTGCGCCAGCGCACTGAATCCTGCACCGCTTGCATCCTTGGAAATTGAGCATCAGTCGCTCAAAATACAAGGATGATAAAACGCAACTTGCAGGCATTGGCCCAGCGGCGCCTGGAGCTGTCCCCAGCCGTGGCATTGCTGGGCCCACGCCAGGTCGGCAAGACCACCCTGGCGCGCGAGCTCGCCGCCAACCGGCCCGGTGCACTGGTGCTGGACATGGAGCTCGCCTCGGACCGCGCGGCGCTGGCGCAGCCGCAGCTGTTCCTGGCCGCGCATCGTGACCGGTTCGTGGTCATTGACGAGGTGCAGTTCGCGCCGGGTTTGTTCTCGGCGCTGCGTCCCGAGATCGACGCCGACCGGCGGCCCGGGCGCTTCCTGCTGCTGGGCTCGGCGTCGGGGGAGTTGCTGCGGCAGACGAGCGAATCGCTGGCGGGCCGGATCGCGTACCTGGAACTGGCGCCGTTGGCCGTGGCCGAGGTGCTGGACGCCGCAGCGCCAGACCTTGGCGCACTGCAATCGCTGTGGCTGCGAGGCGGCTTCCCGCTGAGCCACCTCGCCGCAGACGACGAGGCCGCTTACGTGTGGCGCCAGGACTTCATCCGCACCTTCCTGCAGCGCGACCTGCCCGGGATGGGCGTGCGCGTGCCTGCGGAAACCCTGCGGCGATTCTGGACGATGCTCGCGCATGTCCAGGGCCAGCTCTTCAACGCGTCGCAGCTCGGCGTGGCCCTGGGCGGCGCCGCGCACACCACCGTGGCGCGCTACCTCGACTTGCTGGTGGACACGCTGATGGTGCGGCGCCTGGAGCCCTTTCTGGCCAACGTCGGCAAGCGCCTGGTGAAGTCTCCCAAGGTCTACCTGCGCGACAGCGGCATCCTGCACGCCCTGCTGGGCTTGGCGACAGTGCGCGACCTGCAGGGGCACCCCATCGCCGGCGCCTCGTGGGAAGGGTTCGTGGTCGAACAGGTGGCCACTCAGCTGCCCGCGGATGCACAACTGGGCTTCTACCGCACGGCTGCAGGCGCCGAGATCGACCTGGTGATCGAGCACCGGGGGCGACGCACCGGCGTCGAGATCAAATTCTCGTCGGCGCCCAAGCCCAGCCGGGGCTTCTGGCAAGCCATCGACGACCTGCAGCTCGAACGTGCCTTTGTCCTGGCACCGGTGCCCCGGCGTTACCCACTGTCCGAGAAGGTGGACGTGCTGCCGGTATGGGATGTGGCGCAGGCACTGCCCAATGCCGGTTGACGCGGCTTGGCGCGTATGCAGGCTTGCCCGTCCGTTGAACGGACCTGCTGCGCCAGAGCGGCGTACGCATCGAACACGGCCGGCTGCGCCGCAGGGGACCGGCCCCGCGTTGGGCACATCGCCCTTCGCGGCACCATGCGCTTTGGCATCGAGCACTTTGCACAGGCGCGGCTCGCCGACCAGGCCGGCTCGATGTGCCAGCCGCAGCTTCGCATGACGACTTCAAAGCTCCCTGTTGAGCTGCCACTGCACTGGTTTGCTGAAGACGACTGGCGCGGAACCATCATTCACGCCGCGGACAAGCACGGCCACGTCCTGGCCTCCGTCACTGTCAACGAGGAGGTGCGCGGCTATTTGCTGGGCGTGCGGCGGGTGCCCGCGTTTCACGGCAAGGCACAGCGCTACATGCGCCGAAACTGGCGCGTCCGGCTTTACAGGGACGCCTTGGCCGCACTGATGTCAGCTTGGCGCGGCTGATGGTCGTGGCTGTCTGAGACCGGCAGGGCCTCAAGGCGTGCGTGGCCTTCGGCCTGCCGGGCGAGCAGCGCCTTGGCGGCGAGGCGGCGGAGCGCCGCTATGCGCTGCGCATGGTCAAGCAGCGCCTGCACCAGGCGTCGCTCGCCGCAGCGCAGCCGTGACCGACCAGATCGGAACCGGCTGTCCAAGCGATCCCGCGAACTCGAGGCAGCTGCATGAAAATGGTTGCTTCAACGACCGTATCCGGCCAGGAGGCCTCGCCAAGGAGCGGCCGCTGTAAGCGCAATCTACGCTCCGTAGGTGCCGGGTGAGACTTCGATCCGATTTCCGCCTGTATCCTCAATCTTGCCTGTCGGCGCGGCGCGGATGAACAATGTAGAGGCCGGTGAACCACGAACCGGCTCACACACGGAACTCCATGAAGCTGGCGGCTTGTGTTCACTTTCACGGCGACGAGGCCTTGGCCGCTGCCGTAGCTTTCGACGAATGGGATGCGCCCGAAGCAGCCCGAACGTTCATGTCCCGCGTTGCCCATGTGGACAAACCACCGCGCGGAAAGCCTGACCTTCGCGAGCTGCCGTGTCTGCTGCAGTTGCTGCAGGAACACGCGCTGAAACCCGATGTCATCGTGATCGACGGGCCGGTCCACCTCGACGCGGCGGAAACGCCTGGACTGGGCCAAGGCCTGTACGACGCTCTCGGTGGTCAAACTGCCATCATCGGCATCTCGACGAAATCGATGCCCGGCATGCCGGCGCAGTTCGAGGTGTATCGGGAAGAGGAGGCGCGGCCTCTTGTCGTCACCTGCGTCGGCATCGACCTCGGTGCGGCGAAGGTGCGAGTTCGCAACATGCACGGCAAACGGCGCATCCCGACCTTGTTGAAGCTGGTGGCGAGAATTGCGCGCAACGGACTGCCTTAGGCTGAACCCGGACACTCAATCCCGAAAGTCCAATGTCAGCAGCCGCCGCAACCTGTCGTTCAATGGCTTGCACCTCGAATGTCGGCTGAGCCCGCAAAGCGGGCCATTGATCTTGCCGCGCCAGGCGATGCAGCCTGGACAGGCCGGTGCAATCTCCATCCAATGGCGTTCGGTCCTCGACGTCGGCGGCCAACGCGGGGCGAACGGTGGACGGGATTGGCGTGCGAGTATTCCCGCATGAACACTCCACCTACGTTTCGCCGCGCGGCCTGCGTGCACTGTTTGCGCCCGCAGGTGACCTGCCTGTGCGCACTGGCGCGGCCGACTGTTCATCGCACCGAGGTGTTGGTGCTCCAGCACCCGCAGGAACAGCGCCAGGCGAAAAACAGCGTGGCGCTCCTGCGTCTGTCCCTGGCGCACTGCGAGGTGGTCGTCGGCGAGCGCTTTGCGCCCGAGATGTTGAAAGCACTGCTGCATCGCCCCGGGCGGGACACACGGCTGCTCTATCCGAACGTGCCGGCCGCGCCCGCACCGCCGGCCCCGGAGACGGCAGGGGCGCCCCTGCGGCTTGTGGTGCTCGACGCGACGTGGCGCAAGAGCCTGCGGATGCTGCTTGAGCACCCGGCCTTGGTGGCGCTGCCGCGGCTGTCGCTGGACGCCCCGGCGCCGACCCGCTACCGCGCGATTCGCGCGGCGCGCCGGGCCGACCAGGTTTCCACGCTTGAAGCCACCGTGCAGGCGCTGGCGATGCTGGAGGGTCCGCCCTTCGACGCCGCGCCGCTCCTTGACGCCTTTGGCCGCTTCGTCGCTGGCGTGCAGGCCCGGCAGCGGCCTCAGGCGTTATTGGGTCAAGCGCAGTCCGCCGCCGGCTCTTGGAGTCTCCAGCCACTACTCAGCGAGGCAGAGCCGTGTTCCCTACGTTGACCCTGTCCGAACGGCATTGATCACAACCAGATAGATGGTGATGACCCCGTCGACCACGACCACCTGACCGGCCGCCACACCATTGGCGTCTATCCGCTGCTGCAGGACGACAGCGGCCACTTCCCGGCCGTGGACTTCAATGAAGCCGAGTGGCGCGAGGACGCCCGCGCCGTCGAGGGCTCCTGCCGGGCGCTGGGCGTGCCAGCGGCGCTGGAGATCCGGCGCTCGGGGCGAGGCGCGTGCGCGTGGGTGTTCCTTGCCGGCAAGGTCACCGCGCCGCGCCTGGCCTCCTATCACGGCCACGCATGTCACGGCGTCACTCCGGGGGCCGTCCCAGGCCCCAGACCCAGGGCCTGATGACGACGCTCTCGTAGACACCTTCGCGCATGTAGGGGTCGCCGTCGACGAACCGCTGCACCGCCTCCAGCGTTGCCGCCTGCACGATCAGCAGCGTCCCGTTCATGTGCTGATCCTGGGCGCCCAGCGTCGGCCCGCCATGCAGCACGCGGATGCCGTGTTCGCTGGCCCTGCGAAGACGCTGCCGGTGCTCTTCGCGCACGCGCGTGCGACGCTCAAGCGCCCCGGGCCGGTCGGTCGCCCACACGGCGAAGTACCCCTGCTCCGTCTGTGCCATGGTCAGCTCTCCCGAGGCGCCATCACGAAGCGGAAGTCCAGCCGCCTCGCCCCCTGGACCTCCTTCTTGTCGAACCGCGCCACCAGCGAGTCGCGCACGCCAAAGACGACGTCCGAGTCCAGGTACGGGTCTGCGTCCCGGAACACGTGCGTGATGAGGGTCTGGTAGCCCGGCGCCTTGACCATGAAATGCACGTGGGCAGGGCGCCAAGGGTGACGGCCGGTGGCCACCAGCATCCGGCCCACCGGGCCGTCCGTGGGGATTGGATAGGCCGTCGGCACGATGCTGCGAAAGCGCAGGCGTCCTTCCGCGTCGGTCCTCATCACCGCGCGCGCGCGGCGCTGCTGGCCCAGCGCGGGAATCTGCACGTCGTACAGCCCTTGCTCGTCGGCCTGCCACACATCCACCTCGGCATCGGGAATGGGCGTGCCATCGAGCGCGCACACGCACACGTCCACGTCCAGCGGCTCGCCCGGCGCGCCGCCCGCAATGTCATCGCCTTGCTCCATCCGTGGTGCGTCCTCGACATGGAAGGGGCCGAACACCGTGGCCTGCGTCGCGCCCGCGGGACGTGCGTGGTTCAGGGCCACCGTGAGCATGGACAGCCCCAGCGTGTCGGACAGGAGGACGAACTCCTGGCGCTTGTCGTCGCACTTCTGTCCCACGGCCGTGAGGAAATCGATGCCCTGCATGAGCTCGGCCTCGGTGAGCCGGACCTCGCGGGCAAAGTCGTGCAGGTGGCGCACCAGGGCGGCGAGCACTTCCTTGAGCCGGGCGTCCTTGCAGCCTTCGAGGCTGCCGAGCACGGCCTGCGTGATGCTGAATTCGTCGATGTTGCGCATCGCTTTCGTGAGTGGCTGGGCGCTGCGGCCTGGGGGCAGCGCCCAGCGGTGGTGATCGCGCCGGCCGTCAGGGTGCGGGCGCGCTGCCGTCCCAGGCACGCTGCAGCAGCGCACGCAAGGCGGTGCGCTCCAGGGGCCGCGGGTTCGGGTAGGGCGCGGAGACAGCCAGGTCGGCCACGCGGTCCAGGCCATCGGCGGGCATGCCGATGGCCTTGAGCGCGGTCGGCGCACCCAGCTCGGCCGCGAGCTGTTGCAGCCCCAGCGGCGCGTCATCGACCCGCAGCGCACGCGCAATGGCCGCCATCGCCTGCGGCGCCTTCGGGGCGTTGTAGGCCATGGCATGCGGCAGCACGACGGTGTGCACCTCGGCGTGCGGCAGGTTGAAGCTGCCGCCCAGCGTGTGGCAGAGCTTGTGGTGCAGGCCCATGGCGCCGTTGCCCAGCACGACGCCGCATAACCACGCCCCATAGAGGGCATCGCTGCGTGCCTGCAGGTCACAAGGGTCACGGTGCAGCGCCGGCAGGGCTTGCGCCAGGGCGCGGATGCCCTCCTCGGCCATCAGGCTCAGGATCGGGTTGCCGTCATGGGCGTACAGGCCCTCGGCCGCATGCGCGATGGCATTGAGGCCGCTGGTGACGCTCAAGTCCACCGGCAACGACAGCGTCAGCCGCGGGTCGTAGATCACGGTGCGCGGCAGCACGCGGGCATCGCGCCCGGTCTTCTTCAGGCCGCCCTCGGTGATGCCGTAGATCGGCGTCATCTCGCTGCCGGCATAGGTGGTGGGCACCGCGATGATGGGCAGGCCGCTGTCCAGCGCGATGGCCTTGCCCAGCCCGGTGGTGGAGCCGCCACCGATGGCCACGGCGCAGTCCGCGCCCAGGCGCCGCGCCTCCTCGCGGGCCTCGCGGGCCGTCTCGATGGGCACGTGCATCACCGCCCGGGCGAACACGCCGGCGCTGCGCGCGCCCAGCAGCTCGGCCACGCGCTGGGCCTGATCCTGCTGTTCGGGCGTGGACAGCACCAGTGCCTTGGCGGCTCCCAGGCGCTCGACTTCAGCGGGCAGCTGCTGCAACGTGCCCGGACCAAAGACGACCCGGGGCAAGCTGGCTTGGAACGTGAATGGCGTCATGGTCTCTCCTGCCTCAACCGCGCCGGTACCAGGGCGGGATCTGGGCATCGACGTTGACCCAGACGCTCTTGACCGTGGTGTATTCGCGCATCGCGTCGAAGCCCATCTCGCGGCCGTAGCCGCTGGCGCCGTTGCCGCCGAAGGGCGAGCCCGGGTTCACGCGCTTGTAGCTGTTGATCCACACCATGCCGGCGTGGATGTCGCGCGCGAGCTTGTGGGCGCGCTGCAGGTTGGAGGTCCACAGTCCGCTGCCCAGGCCGTACTCGGTGCCGTTGGCGATGGCCAGGGCCTCGGCGTCGTCCTTGAAGGTCAGCACCGTCACGACCGGCCCGAACACTTCCTCCTGCGCGATACGGTCGCGGTAGCTGCGCGCGCGCACGATGGTCGGCTCGACATAGCAGCCCTGAGCCAATGACGCATCGGTGGGCGGCTTGCCGCCGCAGAGCACTTCGCCGCCTTCGTCACGGGCGATGTCGACGTAGCCGAGCACGCGCTCGCGCTGCTGCGCGCTGGTGAGCGGTCCCATCTCGGTACTGGGGTCGAGCTGGTTGCCCACGCGGATGGAGCGTGCCAGCGGCAAGAACTTCTCCAGGAACTCGTCGGCGATGCGCTCGTGCAGCACCAGCCGCGTGCCGGCAATGCAGGCCTGGCCCTGGTTGTGGAAGATGGCCCAGGCGCTGCCGTTGACGGCCGCCATGAGGTTGGCATCGTCGAAGACGATGTTGGGTCCCTTGCCGCCAAGCTCCAGCTGCACCTTCTTCAAGTTGGAGGCGGAAGCTTCCACGATGCGCCGACCCGTGGCCGTGCTGCCGGTGAAGGCCACCTTGCCGATGGCCGGGTGCTCGGCGATGTACTGGCCCGCTACCGACCCCAGGCCCGGGACGATGTTGACCACGCCGTCGGGCATGCCCGCCTCGGCCATGAGCTCGGCGATCTTGAGCGTGCTCAGCGGCGTGAGTTCGGCCGGCTTCAAGACCACGCAGTTGCCCGCTGCCAGCGCCGGGCCCATCTTCCAGGCCGTGAACATGAGCGGAAAGTTCCAGGGAACGACCTGGCCCACCACGCCAATGGGCTCCCGCAGCGTGTAGTTGAGGAAGCCCTCTTCCACGGGAATGGTCTCGCCCTGGAACTTGTCGGCCATGCCACCGAAGTAGCGAAAGCACGCCGCCGTGCGCGGCACGTCGAGCGTCCTGGAGTCGCGCAGCGGATGGCCGGTGTCCAGCGATTCCAGCCGCGCGAGCTCGTCGGCGTTGGCCTCGATCAGCTCGGCAAGCCGCAGCAGGATGCGCCCCCGATCGGCAGCGGCCATGCGGCTCCAGGCCGGGAAGGCCCGCTGCGCCGCCGCCACGGCCAGGTCCACGTCCTCGCGGCCGGCCATCGCGACCTCGGCGATGACGCTGAGGTCGTGGGGGTTGTGCGTGGGCAGCGTCTGGCTCAAGAGGGCGTCGACGAACTTGCCGTCGATGAAGAGTTGGTGGCGAATGGGCGTGCGCAGGCCCGCCGCGGCCTGGATGTCCGCGAGGTTCATCGAAAACTCCTTGGAGCGCCGCCTCAAGCGGGCGGCACGGTGGTCAGTAGGCCGGGAGCCGCGCCTCGCGGCGCGGCGCAGCAGCGGTCAGAACTTGACCGGCACCTCTGGGCTCTCGCCCTTCTGGATCTCGTACACGAGCGAGGGCGAGCCGTTCTCCCACACCAGCAGCATCGAGCGCTTGGGGCTGTAGCCCTGGTGGCGGCAGTAGGCGGGCATCGCGGCCATGTCGCCGGCCTTCATGATCACGCGCGCCAGGGGCTTGCCGGTGTTCTTGTCGGCGCAGTCCCAGTGGATCTCGTCGCACATCTGGAAGAACCACTCGACGCGATCGTTGCCGTGCATGATCGGCAGGATGTGCTCCTCGGTGGTGGGGCACATGTAGCTGTGCTTGACGACCGAGGTGAAGCTCGGGTTCCACGTCACCTGCGAGCGGCTCAGGAAGCCAAAGAGGTTGAAGGCATGCACCTCGTCCTCGAAGCCGGGCTCCGGATGCAGCTCCGGCTGCTCCTGCGGCACGTCGGCGAAGGCCCGGTTCACCGGGGCGCCGCGCTCGTCGCTGCGCAGGTCCAGGTCGCCCTTGAGGCCGACACAGCGTGTGGCCAGTTCGCGAGCGCGCGTGATCTTCTCGCGGTTGTCGCCATGCTTGCGCCCGTAGGGCGAGCCCGTTTCCTGCGGCGCGGCGAAGGGATCGAAGCCCTCGTTGGTCCAGTCGTCGAGCATGGCCTCGAACGTGGCGCGGATCTCGTCGGTGGGCAAGTTCTCCAGGCGGTCCACGCCGGCTTCCTTCATCGTGCCGTTGAAGCTGCCGGCGAACAGGTCCACGGTCTTGTAGTGGTTGTGCGTGCCCACCACGCTGTCGAAGCTCACGGTGCCGTAGAAGAAGCCCCAGGCCACGTCGCGCATGAGCGCGCGCAGGAAGTTGCCCACGTCCATCGTGTGGCTCATGGGCTTGCCGTCGCGGGTGGTCCAGCCGATATGGGCGAAGTACTCGTCGCGGCGGAAAGTGAAGCCACCCAGCGCGAAGCGCTGGTAGCCGTGCGTGGCATCGGCGGCGGAAACCTGGGCGGAATCGGTGACTGCGTTCATGGAAATTCTCCGGCGTGTAGAGGTGCTTCAGGCGGTCTGGCAGATCTCGGCCCAGCGCTCGACGCTGAGGTCACCCTTGCAGGTCTGCAGGATCACGGCGCCGGGATGGGCGCTGCGGAACTGGTACGCGGTGTTCTTGGGCAGCAGCGCCTGGTGCCCGCGCTTGAGCCGCATCCAGCCCATCTTGGCGCCCTGCGGCGGGCCTTCGACGAGCACGGCGCCGTTCTTGCCGGCGTCGGGGACCGTCTGCGCCGGGGTCAACTTGACGAGATGGACTTCGACGTCGCCGTCCATCACTAGGGCGAACTCGTCGTGCGCGCAGGTGTACCAGGGGGAGTGGCCTTCGGCGCGCAGGCACTCCAGCACGTAGATCTGGTTCTGACCGAACACCACCCGCTCGTAAGGCTTGCTGTTGCTGGCGATGTCAAAGCAGTTGGAGAACGCGTAGTTCCTGACATCGTCGGCAATCGCCTGCACGCCGCCCTTCTCGTAGTTCGAGAGCGACCCGAAACGGGTCTGGTATTCGACTGCACTCATGTCTCGCTCCTGTTGGTGAGGTGGATCAGTGCAGCGAAGTCTAGGAATGGCTCATCGGTGGCGGTAGCCGACAGTTGTCAACCGGATCGTTCTGGTTTCCAGAACAATCGACCGGGTTTCTCCTTAGTCTTCCAGCAAGTCTGAAGGGATCAGCCCACGCTCGATGAGCGCCTTGTCCCAGGGCGGCTCGCCCCTGCCAAAGCCGCTTTTCCCAAGCTCTCGATGAACTGCCGCAGCACCCGCGTCGTGACGACTGACTTGGACAGGCGCCGCAGCCGGGCTGCTTGCGCGAAGCTCTGTGTCTGGGCGGCGCGCACGAAGGCGTCGATGCACGGAAAACGGTCCATGCATCAGTGCAGGAAGCCCTGCGATGCGCAATGCCTGCCGATGGCAGGCGCGATATCAGGCCCGTGCGGCTCGGGCCCTTGAGACAGGAGGGCCCCTGTCAGGCCCCGCGTTGCGCAGGGCACTCCCTGAACACCCGCGCCGTGCAGTTGCGACAGGCCTCGGAGTCCAGGCGCTGGGTGATGTTGGCGATGGCGCGGCGCTTGTCGGGGAAGATGTGGCCCTCACCCAGTTCCTCTAGGAAGCCGTCGCGCCGCCACTGGTCCAGCACGCACGGGCGCGGCCGGTGGAAATACAGGTCGCCGCCCATGGCGCGGCGCGCGCGCAGTTCCTGGCGCCAGAGCTCGGCACCGGCCACGTCAACGAAGTTCATGCTCTTGGCCATCACCAGCAGGTGCTTTTGCGGCCGCGGCCGGTCGCGCAGCGCCTGCAACTGGTCGGCCACATGCGCGGTGGCGCCGAAGTACACGGAACCCTCCATGCGCAAGAGCTTGAGCTGCGGACACTCCGGCAGCACGCCGGGCGTGTGCGCCACCACGACGAAGGGCCGGTGCGCATCGGCACGGTCGCGATTGAAACCCATGGTGCGCATGGCCGGACGCGAGGTGCGGTGCAGGTACAGGCCCAGTGAGAGCGCGCTGCCGATGAGCACGGCGATCTCCAGCCGCAGCGTCAGCGTGGCAGCCAGCGTGACCAAGGCGACGCACAGCTCCTGGCGGCTGGCGGCGCCCAAGCGCCGCCAGCGCGGCAGGTCCAGCAGCGTCCAGCTCACCAGCACCAGCAACCCCGCGATGGCGGCATAGGGGATGCGCGCGAGCACCGGTGCCGTGAGCGCCACCAGCGGGACCAGCATCAGCGCGGAGAGCAACGCCGCCAGCCGCGTGCGCGCGCCCGCTTCCAGGTTGGGCATGGAGCGGTTCAGGGACCCGCAGGAGACGTAGCAGGAGAAGAAGCCGCCGATGAGGTTCGAGAGGCCCTGGCCCAGGAACTCGCGGTTGGCGTCGATGCGCTGGAGCGAGCGCGCCGCCACTGCCTTGGCGATGGCAATGGACTGCGCCAGCGCCACCACGGTCAGGGCCGCCGCGATGCCCAGCAGCTGCAGCAACTGCTCCAGGGTGACGCCGGGCACGTGCCAGGGCGGCAAGGGCGAGGGCAGGGGCCCCAGCAGCCGCACCTGCCACGCCGCTGCCGCCCAACGCTCCAGCCCCCACGCCAGCAGCGTGCCGGCGCCCAGCGCGATCAGCATGAACGGCGAGCCGCGGCGCCAGCGCCGCAAGCCCGCGGCCACGCCCAGCGTCGCGGCGGCCACCAGCAGCGCGCCGGGCTGCGGCGCTTGGCTGAAGGCCGCGCGCAGCACACCGGCGGCACTGGAGCCGGGCGGCAGCGCCAGGCCCAGCGCATCCTTCAGGACGTGCACCGCGATCAGCATCGAGGCGCCGGCGGTGAAGCCCAGCAGCGCGGTGGGCGAGATGAAGTTGGCAATCGCCCCCAGCCGCAGCGCCCCGGTGGCGAACTGCAGCACCCCCACCAGCACCGTCACGGCCAGCGCCAGCTCGATGTAGGCGGGGCTGCCCACGGCGGCCAGTGGCGCCAGCATCGCGAACAGCGCCAGCGAGTTGGCATTGGTGGGGCCGGAGACGACGTGGCGGCTGGAGCCCGCCAGCGCCGCGACGATGCACGGCACCACGGCCGAGTACAGCCCGTACTGCGGCGGCAGCCCGGCCAGCGTGGCGAAGGCGATGCCCTGCGGCAGCACCAGGATGGCGCCCAGCAGTCCGGCCAGCACATCGGCGCGCAGGCCCTCGGGCAAGGAGGGCCTGCGCTCGCGCCATCCCTGCGGTGCCAGCGGCCGCACGGCGCTCACGCTCAATCCAGCTGCAGGTGGACCTTGGTGAGCACAGCGCCCCACTTGTCGAAGTCGGCCTGCATCTGCCGGGCAGCCTCTGCGGGCTTGGAGCCCACAGGCTCCAGATCCGCTGTCGCCAGCTTGGCCTGCAGATCCGGCTTGGCCAATGCCTTGGCCACCTCCTGCTGCAGCCGCTCGATGGCAACCTGGGGCATGCCCTTGGGAGCCGCCAGCAGCTCGAAGAAGGTGGCGTCGTAACCGGGCACGCCGGCCTCGGCCATCGTCGGCACGTTGGGCAAGGAAGCCGTGCGCTGGGAGCCCGACACGGCCAGCGCGACGAGCTTGCCGTTGCGCACATGCGGGCCCACCACCGGCGTGGCCAGGAAACCGCAAGGAACGGCCCCGCCGAGCACATCCTGCACGGCCGGTCCGGGGCCGCGGTACGGCACATGGTTGAGCTGTGCGCTGGTGGCATTGACCAGCATCTCCATGGCCAGGTGACCCGGCACCCCGGGGCCTCCCGAGGCGTAGCTCAAGGACTTCTGTTTGGCCTGGGTCCGGAAGTCGGCCATCGACTTGATGCCTGCCGACGGGTGGCACACCAGCATCTGGTTGAAGCGCACCAGGTAGCTCACGGGCACCAGATCCTGCGTGGGCTTGAACGCCAGCTTCTTGTAGAGGTGCGGGTTGACGGTGAGCATGGTGTCGGGCCCGACCAGGAAGGTGTGGCCATCGGTGGACCGCGCCACTTCCTGAGCGCCGATGTTCCCGCCCGCGCCGGGCTTGTTGTCGACGATCACGGTCTGCCCCAGCGCCTGTTGCAGCTCGGGCTGCAGCAGCCGGGCGATCACGTCGCCGGGTGCGCCGGGCGGGAAGGCCACCAGCAACTTCACCGGCTTGGTCGGCCAGGTCGCCGACGGGCTGCTGGCCTGGGCCTGCAGGTTCATCGAAATGGCGGCCGTGGACAGGGCCAGCAGCGTCGCGAATCGGGGCTTCATGCGTTGTCTCCTTGGGTCATGGGGCGAGGGGCGTCACCAGGCGCCGATCTGGATGCCGGCCTGCACCTCGCGCCGATTCCATTGCTCGATGTCGTCGTAGGTGATGCTGGGAAAGCGCTTGCGCTGGCGCAGCCAGTCGAAGAGGCGCCCTGCCATCTGCTCGCGCACCTGGGCATGGGCCGGGTCCTGACCGAGGTCGGTGAACTCGTCCGGGTCCGCCTGCAGGTCGAACAGCTGCGGGGCCACGCCCTCGTAGTGCACGTATTTCCAACGATGGGTACGGACCATCGTCATCAGGCAACCATCGACCGGACGGCCCAGCGGCAGCCGCACGGGATCGCGGAAGGCATAGCTGTTCTCGCTGAACACCGCGTCGCGCCAGGGCCCGGCACCCTGGCCGTGCAGCAGCGGCTGCAGCGAGGCGCCTTCGAGCCATTCGGTGGGCTGCGGCAGGTCCAGCGCGTCCAGGAAGGTGGGTATGAGGTCGATCGACTCGACCAGCTCGTGCACCACCCGGCCCCGGACGGCATCGGCCTCGGGACGCGGATCGACCACGATGAGCGGCACCTTGACCACCGCGTCGTGGAACAGCTCCTTCTCGCCCAGCCAATGGTCGCCCAGGTAGTCGCCATGGTCGCTGGTGAACACGATCAGCGTCTCCTGGTCGATGCCCTTGGCGCGCAGGAACTCGAACAGCAGCCCGAGCTGGTCGTCGAGCTGCTTGATGAGGCCCATGTAGGTCGGGATCACGCGCTCGCGCACTTCGGGCTGGCTGAAGCTGCGGCTGGGATCGGTGTCCATGTAGCCGCGCACCACGGGATGCGGATCGTCGCGCTCGGCCTGGCTGCGCCGGGCCGGCACCACGTCGGCGGGCGAGTACATGGCGTGGTAGGGCGCCGGCGCCACGTAGGGCCAGTGCGGCTTGATGTACGAGAGGTGCAGCACCCAGGGGCGGTCGCCCTGCTCCTCGATGAACTGCATGGCCCGGCGCGTCATGTAGGGCGTCTCGCTGTGCTCCTCGGCCACACGGGCGGGCCGGTCGGCCCAGCGCATCTCCCACCCGGACAGCACATGGCCCTTGTCGTCCTCGCCCGAGTTGGCCCAGTCGTGCCATGGGTTGTCGCCGGGGTAGCCGTGCGCGCGCAGGTAGTCGCAGTAGCGGTTGCCCTCGACCTTGAAGCCGGCGGGCAAGATGCCATCGTCGCGCTCGTAGGGCTCGAAGCCGCCCTCCATGGCCAGCAGGCCCGCACCCTGCGTGGTGTCGATGCCCAGCCGCCTGGCGCCTTCCACATCGGGCTCGACATGCGTCTTGCCCACCACGGCACAGCGCACGCCATGCGGGCGCACATGGTCGCCAAGCGTCTTCTGTCCCACGGACAGCGGCACGAAGTTCCAGGCCGAGCCGTGCGTGGAGACATAGCGTCCGGTGTAGGTGGACATGCGCGACGCACCGCACACCGGGCCCTGCACGAATGCGTTGGCAAAGCGGACACCCCGGCGGGCCAGCGCGTCGATGTGCGGCGTCTTCAGGGTGGGATGGCCATAGCAGGACAGATAGTCCCAGCGCAACTGGTCGGCCATGATGAACAGCACATTGCGCAGCGGACGGGGCGTGGTGGACATGGGTGGGTCTCCTTGGGGCGGCGTTCTTCCAGCCGCCCGGACGGCGGCCTGGTGCCAGGACTTGGCTTCTAGAGGTCAGGGGCAACGGCTGGTCGGTCTGCCGGCATGGCTGGTGGCGACGCCGGTGCGCTGGCGCGATGTGACGTGTTTGCTGCGCGGGCAAGCAGACGCCGCTGCCATCCAGCCCTACCGGGCCGCGAGATCAGCCGCGGCGATGTCGCGGCGCACTGTTAGGTTCCGGCGCACACGCCGCGCCCGCTGTCTGCTCCGGCGCGGAGGCCGTCATGGCGCCTGGTACTCGGCAGAATCCATGTTGTTCCCCGTCATGAAGCGAATCGATGGGGAGCAGTCTAGGCAGCGCCCGTCCGCGCCAGAAGCCGGCAAGCGGCAACCAGATCGTTCTGAATCATTGAACAATCGCGCGGGTTTTCCCGAGCGCAAGGCGGGTGCGCGGGAGCGGTGCCCGGCACGCGCCGCATGCAGTGCCGGTGCGCTCCAGGCCAGTTTGGCACGGCCGGCTTGGAGCCGGTGCCCCCAAGCCCGCTGGTCACTCCTCCAGCAGGTCCGGGGCGAGCAGGCCGGCTTCGATCAGGGGCTTGTCCCAGGGAGGCTCGTCACCGGCGAAGCGGGCGACCAGGCTCTCGATGAACAGGCGAGGCTTGAAGGCGCCACGCTGGGTGCGCGCATAGACGGCCGAGAGCCAAAACGAGGACAGCACGAACTCCGGCAGCACGATCTGCAGCCGGCCACCGCGAATGCCCTCCGCGGCCACGAGCGTGGGCAGGCACACGATGCCGGCGTGCTCGTAGGCGTAGTCGCGCAGCAGGTGCACCGAGCTGCTCATCAGGTGGGGCTTGAGCTCCAGCGTGACGGCCTCTTCCCCGGCCTTGTGGAAGGTCCAGCGGTCACGCGTCGCATGCCCGGAGAAAAGTCCGAGCCGGTGGCCTGCCAGGTCGCGCGGGTGCTCAGGCATGCCGTGCTGCTGCAGGTACTCGGGGGAAGCGCAGAAGGTGCGGCGGACCGGGAACACCCGTCGAGAGATCAGCTCGTCCGACACGGGCTTGAAGATCTGCAGCGCCACGTCGAAACCCTGCTTGACCGGATCGATGACCGCGTCGTCGAGCACCACGTCGAGCCGGATCTCCGGGTATCGATCCTGGAACTGGCGCAGCAGGCTGGCGGAATGCCCCAGCATGAAGCCGATGGCTGCGTGCACTCTCAGGGTCCCGGACGGCGTGCCTCGAACCTCGCGCATCTGGTCCACGATCTCGTTGGTGCGGGCCACCAGTTCGCTGCAATCCCGGTAAAAAGCCTGGCCCATCTCCGACAAGCGAACCGCACGCGTGGTGCGATGGAACAGGGCATCACCCAGCATTTCCTCGAGCTGCTGCACCCGCGTGGTGACTGCGGACTTCGACAATCTGAGCTGCCGCGCCGCCTCTGCAAAGCTCTGCGTCTCAGCCACGCGCACGAATGCTTCTATGCACAGGAATCGGTCCATGGCTGCGTCTTCATCCCAAACTCGAATTTGAGGGAAAGTAAGGATCAATCGCTTCCGTGCCGTCAAGCATGGCCCGGGAGCGGGTTGTGGAACTGCCGTCCATCGACTGATCGGTACTTTGTTATTTACGGGAATAGCGGTCGATTCCAAGGCCAGCTGCGACAACGGATGGCACGAGCGAAGGCCATGCTGCCCGTTGGTGCCGCGGCCGGCACAGGCTCCTCGGGCGGGGCTTTGTTACCGGTGCGCAAGCTCGAGCGGCACGTCGGACACGGTTGCCGTCATGTCCGCAAGGACGCGCAGGTTTCCGTCGATCTCGACCTGCGCGCCTCGCCCACGAACGCGTCCGGCCCGGCCTGGACACAGGCATGGATGCCACACAGGAACGCCGCGTCTGCGGGCTCGATGGCGAGCCGAACGCATGGTGTGGCATCACGCCTGCGCACCATCTCGCAGTGGCCCGCCGACGTCACGGGTGCTGCATGCGCCGGCGCGAGGCCAGCCGCGGCCTCATCGGGCGCCTGGACAAGGGCGGCGATGGAGGGATGCGACAGGCGCCTGCAAGTGCGGCCTGGACGGCTGCGCCGCGTGCGCCCCCGTGGCATGTCGTGCGAGGCTCGCGGGCGCGGGACGCACTTCCGCTCGCGGCGACCTGCGCGCCACGGACTCCCAATGCACGAAAGCGGCCTGGCGGCCGCTTCGTTTTTTCCTAAGTCCTTGTCGCGCAAGGATTCGTACTTTCCTATTCCGGCTTTCAGGTGCCGTTCGCCTCCTTGAGCGCCTCGGCTGCCATCTCCTGCAGCAGCGCGTCGATGCGCTCGACGACCCGTTCCATGTCCACGCCGTCGGCAGCGAAGTCCACCCGGAGCGAGCTGCCCACGGCTCGGCGCTCGGCGAACTTGAAGCGCCCGGCCAGGATGCGCTTGGCGCTGGCCGTGGGCTTCGGCGCACGGGGCTTGGCGCGCGCGAAGGCTGCGGCCTGCTGCTGCTTGATCTCGCCGCGGACCACGAGGCGCACGGCCTCGACGACCTGCGCGTCGCGCTCGCCGCCCGACAACCGTGCCAGTTCCTTGACCAGCTTCACGCCGATGCGCTGCGGCTGGGTGCGGATCTCCTCCAGGGCCTTCTTCGGCAGCCGGGAGAAGGCGAACAGGTCGCTCACCACCTGGTCGGAGACACCAGCCAGGCGCGCCAGCTCCGACTGCGACATGCCGGTCGCTTCCTGCTCGCGCCTGAATCCCTGCCAGCGCTCGTAGTCGGAGAGTTCCTGGGCGATGAGGTTGGCGAAGAAGGCGGCGCGCTCGACCTGCTCGTCGGGCAGCTGCAGCACCGTCACGGGAATGGTGCTGCGCCCCATGTCGCGGTACGCCTGCAGCCGGTTCTCGCCGCTGACGACCTCGTAGCGTCCGTCGGGCTTGGGCCGCACGGCGATTGGATGCACCAACGGGTTGACGCGCAGGTTCTCGCGCAGCTCGGCGTAGGCCTCGGGCGTGAGCTGGCGCCGGCGCCCGGGCACGCTGTCGAGCAGTTCCAGCGCCAGCTCGGTGGGCGCGCGGCGATCAAGCTCAGCCTGTAGGGCGGCGGCACGGGCCTCGGCGTCCTCCACGCGCTTGACGGCCCCGGAGAGCAGTGCCTTGCTGGGGGCCGTGCCACCGATGAACTCCGGCTTGGTAGCCACCGGCGCGGGTGCCGGCGCGGCGACAGCCGCCGAGGCCAGGCTGGCCTTGAGGTGCTTGAAGCTCATTGCTCGATCCTCCAGACGGTCGCCTGCGTCAGGCTGTCGATGATGCGGGCCACCTCGTCGCTGGCGTCGCGCAGCTTGGCGTAGGTGCGGGCGCTGCCCTCGTACTTGGTCATGTCGTAGAGCGTGCCGAACTGCAGCCCGCCCAGGCTGGCCACCGGGCTGCGCGGGATCTCCACGGGCAGGATGTAGGGCCCGTAGGTCTGGATGATGCGGTCGCGCACCAGCGAGCTCGCGACGTTGGTGGCGTCGGTCTTGTTGAGCAGCACGCGCATCCAGGCGAAGCGCTTGTCCACGCCGAAGCCCTCGCGCAGCGTCATCAGCAGGTCCTGCAGCAGCCCCCAGTACGCCACCGACGAAGCGTAGTCCAGGTTCTCCGGCGGCAGCGGCATGAGCAGCCCGTCCGCGGCCATGGCGGCGTTCACAGCCATGTAGCTCAGGCTCGGCGCGGTGTCGATGAGGATGTAGTCGTAGGCCGGCGCGAGCGGCTGCAGCGCCGTGTGCAGCAACGCCCACCACTCGGAGTCCGCGCGCGCGGCCAG
Organism: Azohydromonas caseinilytica; assembly: GCF_012927045.1. Classification (GTDB taxonomy): domain Bacteria; phylum Pseudomonadota; class Gammaproteobacteria; order Burkholderiales; family Burkholderiaceae_C; genus Azohydromonas; species Azohydromonas caseinilytica. The sequence continues at coordinate 108,134 of NZ_JABBFW010000017.1, forward strand.
CTGCGGCAGAGCCGCCTCAGCGGCGAACAGGTCCGGCGTGGCCGGCACGATGTCCAGCCCGTCCCAGTAGCTCGGCCGCACGGCGTGCGTGAGGTCTTTGGGCGACGAGTCCCCACCGGTGAAGATGGACAGCGCCGTGTCCTTTTCCTCCACGTCCGCGCCAGGCAGCCACCCGGCGAGCGTGGTGGCCGAGCCTTGCGGGTCCAGGTCCACGACCAACACGCGCCGGCCCATGAGCGTGAGGGCCTGCGCCAAGTGCATGGTGGTGGTTGTCTTGCCGCTGCCGCCCTTGAAGTTCACGGTGGCGATCGTCGCCGCGCTCTTGCCCTTGGGGCGAGCAGGCAGCGTGGTGAGTGCCCCGATCCAGGCCCGCGTCTCGGCCAGCGTGTAGGCGCGCCGCCCGCCCGCTGCCGGCACCCCCTGGGGCAGTCCGCGCTCGGGCCGCGTGCGCAGATAGTTCTGGTGCTTGGCGTCGATGCCGCACAGCGCGGCCACCTGGCCGCCGTTGAAGACCGGCGGGACCTTGCGCGGCTGCGGTTCGAACATGCGCTGGCGCAGGTCGCCCAGGAAGTGGCGCGCGCTGCTGTTGAGCCCGTGCAGTGATTGCAGGTCGAACGCCTGTGGCTGGATGTCTGGCATGGCCCCCCGATTCGTGCTTGATGCGCGATTCTGCGTCTCTCGTTCTAATTCACGCAAATGCAGCGACTGCCGGTCTGTTGTTCTCGCGCAAATGCGTCCCGGGACGCCACGGCGTTCCATGCCGCCCATGGCACGGCTGGCATGGTCCGCTACCACGCTCCCTTCTGGTGCGACCCATGTCTTCGGTGGAAGCGATCCGCACCAGCGCGCAACCGGTTTCCATACGCAGGTCGCCAGTGATCCCGTACGCGCTTGGTCTCGCGGGAGTCGGCAGCCCTGCGCACACGGCCATGTGTCAACCGTCCGTCGTAGCGGCATGCCGGGATAAGCGCACACGCGGGACGGCAGGAGGGGCGGCGCACCCTTGCGCCGGTTCAAGCGGCCCCGGCGCCGCGGCTTCGGCATGCCAAAGCCGTGGCACGAGCGCAGCGGCGCGTTCGCATTGCCTCAGGCGCTGTCGTCGTTCCAGGTACCGGTGAAGGCACGGGTGGTGACGTCCTTGTGCAACGCGTCCATGTGCCCGTATGGCGGGCACCGGTAGAAGGTGACGTTTCTGTGCCCGTCGCCTGTCGGGGCTGCTCTGCGCCATCGTAAGGTGACGTTTTTGTGCTGGTGTGCTTTCAGGCGGTGTCGTCGCCGCCAACAAACGCTGTGCGCTGAAGCACAAGAACGTCACCTTTCGCGGTGCACGGTCCGACGAGGGATTCGAGCCATCGCGACGCGAATCGCTCTGCAGACCATCGCGCGGTAGCCCCCTTCTTCTCCTCTGACCAGCAGCTTGCTTGCAAGCATTAAAGAACTTGAAAGCAAGCAAGCATTAGGGAGCCGAAAAGGCCTTTTTCTTCAACGACTTGCGCTTGGAAAGGTGACGCCTTTGTGCTGCTGCCCCAGGCAAGGTGACATCCTTGTGCCCAAGGTGACGTCCTTGTGCTCCGCAAAGTGACGTTTCTGTGCGCGATGGTGTACGGATTTGTGCTGGAAAGGTGACGGATTTGTGCAAGGTGACGTCCTTGTGCGTTTGTTGCCAAGCGCGTGTGAGCGTAGCTGGTCCAGCGCCGTGTCCGTGGCGAGGGTGACGTTTCTGTGCGGCCGGGTCTGGGCCCGCGAAGGTGACGCGCTTGTGCAGCGCGCCGGACGGCACGGGATACAAGAACGAGGTCGGCAAGGGCACCGTCCGATGCACGAAGGTGACGCCTGGTTTGACGGGCGTCACCTTTGCGAATAGCCTCCTGGCTTCACGCCGTACCGAACCTGCAGAGCCGTCCCGTGCCCAAGCCTCCTCAGCGTCTTGCCGCCAGCGAGCAGTACGCGCTGGAGCTGTTCCAGGAAACCGTCGGCCGCAAGGGGACTGCCGCGACCATCGCGGATGCCGACAAGGACATCACCTTCAAAAAGAACAATGTCTTCATTGACGTGGGCGAGTTGAGCCTGCTGGGGCGGCGCAGCCTCAACGTCATGGACTTCCTTGCGTCCGGCGCGCCACCCGAGGTGACGGACTTCGACTGCGACCTGGCGCTGTTCCGTTTCCTGCTCAACTATGACAGCCGAAACTACAAGCACATGCGCGAGGCGCTGCGCGAAACGCAGAAGTCCACCGTGCTGGTCGAGGTCGAGCATGCCAGCGCGCGCAGCGGCTCCGAGCTCAAGGACTTCGTCTCCATCTCGCTCGTGAACATGGTGGCGGTCGCCGGCGGGCGCGTCTTCTTCCAGTTCCACCCGGCGATCCGCCGCCTGCAGAAGGACCAGCGCGGCTACACGTTCCTGTCGCTGCGGACCACGTCCGCCTTCTCTTCGCAGTACGCGCATGCGCTGTACGAGCGGCTGCGCTCCGTGGCCTTCAAGGGCTCGCCCACGGAGTGGCTGACCGTCGACGAGGCCCGGCGGTGGGCGGGTGCCAGCGGCGACAAGTACGCCGACGAGTTCAAGGCCTTCAAGCGGCGCGTGCTCGAGATCGCCAAAACCCAGATCAACGAGCTCTCGGACCTGCGCGTGGAGTACGAGACGCGGTCCTCGCCGGGGTCGAAGAAGGTGACCCACATCCGGTTCGCCTTCCGCGAGCAGGAAGGCAAGGGCATGCAGTCCTTCCACGAGTCCGAGGCGCGCAAGGAGCTCTACAACACCTTGCGCGGCGAGTTCGGGCTGGGAACGCGTGACATCGAGGAGATCGCGCGCAGGCCCCAGGACTTCACCCAGGATCGTATAGAGGCCGCCATCGCCTTCGTGCGCCATCGCATCAAGAAGGGAGGCAAGAAGGTGCACGCCCCCGGCAAGCTGCTGCTCAAGGCGCTGGAGGAGGGGTGGACGATCCCGACGGCCGAGCTTGAGGACGCGCGGCCGGCGCTGGCCACGGACGCAGCGCGTGCTGCCGGAGCCGCCAACGCGGTGGCCGCTTCCGCGCCAGCCGAACCGGATGCGGCCACGGCCGCCCTGCAGCGGGAGTACGAGGAGGGCGGGAAGCGAGGTTTCCAGGCCTTCCTCGAGCTCGATTCGGCGGCCCAGGCGAGCCTGCTGGCCTCGTTCGCGCGCACGGCGCCTTTCCGGGTTCTGCAGGTGCAGCTCAAGCGTGCCAAGGGGCCGGTCACCGAAGGCGAGCTGCGCTCGACCGATCGACTGCGCTTCGCCTTCGGCCAGCACGTCCTGGCCGCACAGAAAAAGGTCGCCAGGAGCGGGCGGACCGACTCCAAGCCGCAGGCAAGGCTTTTCGACAGGTGATGTGCTGCGCCTGTGACATGGCCGCATGTCTCAGGGGCGTGTGGCATCGCGACCAGACGCCGACGAGACGAAGGCGTCCCACTGCACCGACATGACCGCGCTGGCCGAGCCGGTGAGGCGCCAACTGGACGCTGTTTTCGAAATGCTCTTCAGGTGAAGGGCATGGCGACCGCCAGGCCCGCCGACGAGAAGGCGGCGTAAGCACCTTCCATCGATGCCCCGTCCCCGCCGCCGCGCTGCAAGCTCGAAGTCCTCTACCAGGAGGTGCTCGGGCAGGTCGGCCCGCGGGTGGGCAAGCTGAAGAAGGCTTCGAGCCGCCTGGTGCACGCTGCAGAAGAGGGCGAGGAGACAAGCAGGAGGGTCGACGCTGCCCGCCAGGCGGTCCTCATCAACCTGCGCCGGGCGCCGGGCGCTGGACGAGGACATGGGCGCGGCCGTGATAGAGCGCGCGGCGGCGGACGCACGGGCCTCGGCCCAGGTGGTTGAGCGCGAGGCGCACCGCATGGTGCTGCTGGTGCTGTGCCTGGGCAGCGCCGAAGGTGTCATTGGCGGCGTGCTGGCACTGGGTTGAAAGTTTCTGGTCCCCTGATTGCGCCCGGGCCGCCGACGAGCCGGCCGGTTGACGTTCAGACGTTGCTCCAGTCGCCGTCGTCGTCCTTCATATACTGCGGCAGGCCGCCGCCGCACGGGCAGCAGTCGGGGTCCAGGCCGTCAGGGCAGCAGCCTTCCCTGGCAGCATCGCCCTCTCCGGGCGCACAGTAGTCGCCGCACTCGCGCGCGATGCGCAGGGCCTCCTCGTGGTGTTTCTCAGGCAGCCGCTCAAGGGCGCCGTCAACCCTGCCACTGTAGCGGCTGCTGTAGAGCAGGTCCGAGCCGCCGCAGCCAGTGGCGGCCGCCTTGGAGAAGGTTTCGCACCGTGTGGGCCACTGGTCGGCGTCAAAGCCGGTCGGCGCGCCAGCGGTTACCGATTGCTCCTGCATTTCACAGCGGCGTACCCAGGCGTTCTCGTATTCCTGCGCCAGCTCCGGGAAGACCGCCAATGCCAGCGGTTGATCGTGTTGAGCACGGATTTTGTGGCACGGGAAAATAAGGCTGCGGAATGGATGGCAGCCATGTAAATCTCTTGAGTGGATGATGTAAATATAATCACATCTACCGCATATTCAAGCCAAACGGCGCGACAAATAGGTGAATAACGTTTTGCTTAATTATTTTATCGAACGTGGACGCGGGCACGGTCGCAGCGCCGAAGTGAATATGTCATACGGACCACAAGTAGTTCCTGGAAAACAAAAAGAACCGTTCGGGCTGAGCTTGTCGAATCCCTACGGCGACAACCAAGCGCCTGCCCTTCGACAGGCTCAGGGCGAACGGGAATGAGTGCAGTCCGGAAATCAAGACTGGAGTCCTGCAGAGGGTATCCGCGGTCCTGGTTTGCTGGTATTTATGACAGCCAGCCTTGTAGGCTTCCCATCAGCCGGTTGGGCCTTGTTGTCCATGACTTCGACCCGGCCAGCAGGTATTGAGCCACCTCGGGCAGACTGGCGGACTACTGGTGCATATAAGGGTATTTCTCGCCGGGTCTCAAATCGATCAGGTGCTGGACGGGCACATCCACCAGCAGCCGCCACTGGTGGACCACGTTGCTGCCTGGTGGATATTTGGCATCATGCATGGCGGGGTTGAAGGCCTGTCCGTCCGGATAGTGCGCCGTGAGTTCGTGGTCGATTTCCAGAGTCATGGGCAGGCGTTTGAAACGGTAGACACGGCAGCCACCGGCCAGGAAACCATGGGGCAGCCCCAGGACGGCTTCGATGGCGATGGGCGTCTTGCCCAGCAGCGACTTTTCCAGGCAGACATAGCCTTTCAATGTCGCGGTCAATGGGCGCTCAGCCGGCACTACCTTGACGATGCGGTTGGGCCCGCCAACGGACCACAGGTCTACCCGGACTGCTTCGCGCATTTCATGCTGCCACTGCGATTGACGCGCCATTGCAAGTTCCCAAAGTTCGGACCCGCAAGGTTGCGGAGCGCGGCGCGGCTGTACCACTGCGGCGACGTCCCGCACCGGAGCAGTCCGGTTCAGTCCGTTGGTCAAAATCAACAACCGGAGGCCGGTGAGCGCCTGGGAAGGCCATGGAAGAGAGGCAGAAGCTCTACTGCCCGACGAGGCTCCCCAAACGGTGAGCTGATGCAGCTTACACCTCGTGTCAACGCCAAGTTGAAATGTCGCATTGCCAGCCAAGTAGAGATGTCGCACTGAGGTTTCTATAGGCCAGGAGGCACGCGGGTCGAATGGTTTTCGCTGCCGCCGCAAACCTGCTCGATGGCGGCA
>NZ_JABBFW010000018.1 GCF_012927045.1 Azohydromonas caseinilytica
GGAACATCTCGATCCTCCTGCGTCCCACCGGGCGTACCTCCTGGAGCAAAAGCTCGGAAGGTAGCCAAGGGGTCAGGTTCGAGACGCCCGCGGCGCCGGCCGCGGTGGCCGGTATATGCCGACGCTCAGCTGGCCGGATTACGCCGACTGCGCCGTGGCCGGTTTATGCCGCCTCTGGACTGGCCGGTTTATGCCGACTCCGCCGCTCAGCGCCACCACCCGCAGAGTGGCCGGATTACGCCGCCTCTGAAGTGGTCGGTATATGCCGCTCGCTGACAGCGGCACGGCGTTGATGACGCTAGCCAGGGGTCGCTCTGGCGGCAGCGGCCGCCACGGCCATGTCGTGGACTACCGCCACGTCATCCATGCCCTGCGCCGCAAGCCCATGGCGCTGCTCAACCTGGTCTACCGCGACCAGCTCTTCCCGCGCGAGGCCTACCGGCTGACGTTCGAGAGGCTGTGCGAGCAGCTGCCGCCGCGCGCGGCGTGCAAGACGATGGGCGAGCTGCTGAGCCTGGCGCATGAGCGCACCTGCGAAGCGCACCTGGGCCAGCTGCTGCAGCGGTACCTGGCGGAGCACCGGCTGCCTGACCTCAACGAGCTGAGGGCGCGCTTCGCGCCGGACCCGGCGAGCTTGCCGGAGGTCTGCGTGCAGCTTTGCCGGAGGTCTGCGTGCAGCTAACCTCGCTGACGGACTACGAGGCCCTAGTCCAGCGCCACCAAGAGGTGCAAGCATGAGCGGCGACTTCGACCCCACGCGGCTGACGTTGCTGCTCAACGAGCTGCGGCTGCCCGCACTCAAGCAGATCTGGCCTGCCTTCGCCGAGCGCTCCGACAAGGAGGGCTGGCCCGCCGTTCGGCTGCTCACGGCGTTGGCGGAGCACGAGCTCGCCGAGCGCGACAGGCGTCGCATCGGGCGCCACCTGGGCGAGGCCAAGCTGCTGCCGGGCAAGACGCTGGAGAACTTCGACTTCGAGGCGGTACCGATGATCTCCAAGGCCCAGGTCGCGGCGCTGTGCGCCGGCGACGGTTGGCTGCGCCACGGCGCCAACCTGATCCTGATGGGACCACCGGGCGGCGGCAAGTCGCTTGGCCTAGGCCCTGGGCCACTGTGCGGTGCGCCAGGGCGTGGACGTGGCCTTCATGACCTGCAGCCAGCTCACCGCCTCGCTCAACGCCGCCCGCGCCACCGGCGGCTACGAGCGCCGGCTGGCCAACCTGGCGTGCGTGCCACTGTTGATCTTGGACGAATTCGGTCTGAAACCACTGCGCCCGCCGGCCGACGAGGACCTGCACGAGCTCATGGCCGAGCGCTACGAGAGCGTGGCCACCATCGTCACCAGCAACCTCGACTTCCACGAATGGGACCAGGCCTTCCCGGCCAACAAGCTGCTGGCCAGCGCCACGCTGGACCGCATGCGCCACAACGCCTACTGCCTGGTGCTTGACGGCGCGAGCTACCGCATGCCGCGGCAACTCCCTACCGTCATCCACAACCGGCTTGCCAGCGGCTCCAAGGCCGCCCAAGCTTGAGGCCGTCACCGGTGTCCTGAGAGCCCTTCGACGTGGCTCCTATATGCCGAAAAAGGCCGGCTCCTATATGCCGGAAAGTGACACGCCCAACGCCGAGCAGTTCCTGCACGACGCAGTGGCCTACTACGCCGCCCTGGGCATCACGGTGCGGCGGGTGCTCACGGGCAACGGTTCGGCGTTCCGCTCGCACGCCTTCGCTACGGCGTGCCGCGCGCTGGGCATCTGACACAAGTTCACCTGGGTCTATCGGCCGCAGACCAATGGCAGGGCCGAAATCCAGTCGGCACTGCGCGAGTAGGCCTATGGCTGGACTTACCAAAGCTCCATCACCCGTACACAAGCCCTGGCAAGCTGGCAGCACCACTACAACTGGCATCGTCCGCACGCCGGCAGCGGTGGCATTGCGCCTATGAGCCGACTTTCCGCAGCAGGAAACAACGTCTTGACGGTTCACAACTGCTGATCGGCGCGTAGATTGCTCAACCCCGTCAGTCTCTCCAAGAGGGCCAACATGGGACAGTTGCTTTCGAGCCGTGCTGTCGACTGGCGCGAGGGTCGGCGACTGCATGCCTAGGAACTGCACGAGGCAGGCTGGACACAGGCAGAGATTGGCGAAGCGCTAGGTGTCACGCCGGGTGCGGTTTCGCAGTGGATGCGCCGCGGGCGTGAAAGCGGCGGGATAGTAGCGTTGAACAAGCGCAGCGCTCCTGGGGCGGCGTGCAAGCTCTTAGCTGAGCAACGGGCTCAGATCCTGACCTGGCTCGACGAAGAAACCCCGGCGCACAGGTTCAGCGGTGAGTTGGGGACACGCAAACGCATTGTGGCACTCATCGAGCGAAAGCTCGGCGTGCACTACCACCCAGGGCATGTCAGCAAGCTGCTGCAGGGGTGGAAGTGGAGTCCTCAAAAGCCTGGGTTGCGCGCAACGCAGCGTGATGAAGAGGCCATCGCGCAGTGGTATCAAGAGCACTGGCCGGCCATTAAAGAATCAGGCGCTACAGGAGGGCCGCAAGGTGGTGTTCGTCGATGAGAGCGGCCTCTACTTGCTGCCGGCCGTCGTGCAGACGTACGCGCCTGTTGCCCACACGCCGAGGTTGCACCGGCGCCTGACGCCTGACGCCTGACGCCTGACGCCTGACGCCTGACGCCTGATCATCTGTCTGTCATCGGCGCTGTGGGTGAGGGGGTGTACCTCGAACGCTTCTCCGGTTACGCGCCCGAGATCGATTCCCAAAAGGAAATCTGGCGGCACCTGAAGCATGTCGAGTTGCGTAATGCCTGCTGCGCCAGCCTCGCTGAAAGCTAGAAAGCTGCGCGTCGCTTGCCAGCGACTTCGGCAGAAGCCGCGCATCATCCGGGCCTGCATTGCACATGCTGGCTTGGTTAGCTATCAACACGCCGATCAGTAGTGGGGCCTTGCGATTGAACGGCTTGGAGCAATATCCGCAGCAGATGCCAGCACACACCAAGTCGATAGAATGAGTTCATGCCCTCGGATCCCCCTAAGCCCCCTTCGCGAGCTCCTGTCGTGCCTGGGCGCGACGAAGGTGCTGTTGTTGTGGAGCGCAAGACCGTTCGCACCCGGCCACCGCGCATGTATCAAGTTGTACTACTTAATGACGACTACACGCCAATGGAGTTCGTGGTGATGGTGTTGCAGGAATACTTCAAGCGTGACCTGGAGACAGCAACCCACATCATGTTGAAGATTCATCACGAAGGTCGGGGCGTCTGCGGTGTCTACACCAAAGACGTTGCGGCTACCAAAGTCGAACTCGTACTGGCAGCGGCTCGCCGCTCCGGTCATCCGCTGCAGTGCATTATGGAGGCCGCATGATTGCGCAAGAACTGGAAGTCAGCCTGCACATGGCGTTCGTTGAGGCACGCCAGCAGCGGCATGAATTCATTACCGTCGAGCATTTGCTCATGGCCCTGCTCGACAATCCGTCTGCAGCAGAGGTACTACGAGCATGCGCAGCGAACATTGATGATCTGCGTAAAAGCCTTTCCGCTTTTATCAAGGAGAATACGCCTACGGTGGGTGGTACTGATGAGGTGGATACGCAGCCCACGCTAGGTTTCCAACGCGTTATCCAACGCGCCATCATGCATGTGCAGAGCACAGGCAGCGGAAAGAAAGAAGTTACAGGCGCTAACGTGCTTGTGGCGATTTTTGGGGAAAAGGACTCGCACGCGGTCTATTATTTGCACCAGCAAGGTGTTACCAGGCTGGACGTGGTGAATTTTATTGCTCATGGCATTAAGAAATCAGATCCGCCAGAGCCTACGAAGTCCAACGACAACAGCAGTAACAACGAAGGCGAGAAGGAAGAAGCGGGTGAAGGCAAAGGATCCCCGTTGGATCAATTTACTCAAAACCTCAATGCTCTTGCCAATGCAGGCAAAATCGATCCGCTCATCGGCCGCGAGAGCGAAGTTGAGCGAGTCATCCAGGTGCTGTGCCGCCGCCGTAAGAATAATCCATTGTTGGTAGGCGAAGCTGGTGTAGGCAAGACTGCGATTGCTGAAGGTTTGGCATGGCGGATCACCCAAGGTGAAGTACCAGAAGTGTTGACTGGTTCTACAGTGTACGCACTCGATATGGGTGCGCTGTTGGCGGGAACCAAGTATCGCGGTGATTTTGAGCAACGCCTTAAAGGCGTGCTTAAACAGCTGAAGGACCAGCCCCACGCAATCTTGTTTATCGACGAAATCCATACGCTGATTGGTGCGGGTGCTGCCTCGGGCGGCACACTGGATGCCAGCAATTTGCTTAAGCCAGCCTTAAGCTCAGGCGCCATGAAGTGCATTGGAGCTACAACCTTCAGCGAATATCGTGGCATCTTTGAGAAAGACGCAGCCCTGTCGCGTCGTTTTCAGAAAGTAGACGTTGTTGAACCTTCTGTAGAACAGACGGTAGAGATTTTGAAGGGCTTAAAGTCTCGTTTTGAAGAGCACCATAGCGTGAAGTACGCCCTTGGTGCACTTCAGGCAGCAGCTGAGCTTTCAGCCAAGTATATAAATGACCGACACCTGCCTGACAAGGCAATTGACGTGATTGACGAGGCTGGCGCGGCGCAACGCATCCTGCCAAAGAGCAAACAGAAGAAGACTATTACCCGCACCGAGGTGGAGGAAATTGTCTCCAAAATCGCCCGTATTCCACCTGCCTCAGTGTCGAGTGATGACCGCAATAAACTCAAGACACTGGATCGCGATCTTAAGAGCGTGGTGTTCGGGCAGGATCCTGCCATTGACGCCTTGGCGGCTGCTATCAAGATGGCACGATCTGGTCTAGGCAAACCTGATAAGCCGATCGGCTCGTTTCTGTTCAGTGGACCGACTGGCGTGGGTAAGACTGAGGTCGCCAAGCAGTTGGCATTCATCTTGGGCATAGAACTCATTCGCTTCGACATGTCGGAGTACATGGAGCGCCATGCGGTAAGCCGACTTATTGGTGCTCCTCCAGGCTATGTTGGTTTTGATCAAGGTGGCTTACTGACCGAGGCCATCACTAAGAAACCGCACGCAGTGCTGTTGCTTGACGAGATCGAAAAGGCACATCCGGACGTCTTCAATGTCCTGCTTCAGGTCATGGACCATGGCACCCTAACCGACAACAATGGGCGCAAGGCTGATTTCCGCAACGTCATCATTATCATGACGACCAACGCGGGGGCAGAAACCATGAACAAGGCCACTATTGGCTTCACGACGCGGCGTGAGAGCGGCGACGAGATGGCCGACATCAAGCGCTTATTTACACCTGAATTTCGCAATCGGCTTGATGCCACCGTCAGCTTCCGAGCGCTGGACGAGGAGATCATCCTGCGCGTGGTGGACAAATTCCTGCTGCAACTGGAAAGTCAGTTGGCTGAAAAGAAGGTTGAGGTAACTTTCACTGATGCGCTGCGCAAGCACTTGGCGAAGAAGGGTTTCGATCCGCTCATGGGGGCCCGCCCGATGCAGCGCCTAATCCAAGACACTATCCGCCGTGCACTAGCAGACGAGTTGTTGTTTGGGCGTCTGGTTGACGGTGGCCGTTTGACAGTAGACCTTGACGACAAGGAAGAAGTGCAACTGCAAATTGAGCCGCGTAAGAGCGACCGGCCGCGTGCGGAGCCAGCCACGACGTCTTAACATTTACGTAAGCCCTCTTAGAGAGGGTTGAATAAATCAAACCTCATGTGCGGCTGATGTTCATACGCCGGTCGTGATGCACACCAAACGCCGCCAGTGCTCGTTCCAGGCGTGGGTGCGCTCGACGATACAGCCTATGGGTAGGACGACGAAGGCCCTTGGGTACCACAGAGGACTCAGCCCGGGTGGCGTACACACTTCGACGTCCAGTCCATGGGCTGCGTGCTTCAACACTGGCGGCCGTCCCGCGGACCACTTGTGCTTCGCCCCTGGCTGATCATTGCCCTATTGCATCTATGCCTGTCACCCCACAGCAAGGCCTGCGATGAGGTGTCCGGCAAATGATTTATTTGTTCAATACCCTCATAGGCCCATTAAATATTTTCCGCTGGATCTTGCAAATAGTACGAAGCTAGCAACCGGTACATTGCTGGCTGTTGACCTTTCAACGCCAATGGCGTGACGAAGAATGCTTCGCTGGCTACGGCGAAAAATTCTTCCAGGCCTTCACAACCATAAGGGTCTATGGCGGTACTCATGCCTTGATCCACCCACCGACACAGACGCTTAAATTCAGACTCGAGCACCTTCCGCCAGCGGTGCTGGGACTGCGGGTCTGGCAATAACGGCAAGCCATCGGCCATACCGTCGCGCATATCCAGTACATGAGCAAACTCATGGATTACGACGTTGTACGCCGGTCCATTTTCCAACGCCCCGGCACTATAGACATCGTTCCAGCTCAACATCACGGGACCGCCACTCATGGTTTCGCCGGCCAGGACCTCGTCATAGCGATGCAAGACGCCGACGTCGTCCAACTGCTCGCGTGGCGCGATCACCGCGTCAGCATGGAGCACGATGCCAACAAAGCGGTCATAGCAAGAAAGCCCCAGCTTCAATACAAGAAGGCAAGCCTGCGCCGCTACGGCAACGACGACGTCATTCCGTAGCTCAAAGCCTCCGGCACCATGGAACTCCTTGCTGTCGAGAAAGACGCTGCACATCCGCCGCAGGGCTTGCAGATCTGCCTCGCTGCGATAGCGCAGAAAAGGAAAGCGTCGCAGTGTCAGTTGCCACAGGGCTTCGGGAATTGGCCTCCGCTGCAGAGCGCGATTTTCGCGTCTCTGTTGCAAAGCTTGGCGCAACCAAGCCAGCATGTTAGAAGCCTAGGTCCAGTCTCAAAAAGCCTTCGCCGGTAAGACGCAATACCTGAGCTCGATTTGGCCCCGGGCCGTCCAGCTCCCAGTCAGACAAGACATGACGCTCAAGTGCAGAAGGCCATGACTCACTGCCTGGGCGATGGGTGTGACCATGCACGAGCACTTTGCAACCAGCAGCGTTGAGCCATGATTGGGCCATGTGTACATCTATGTCAGCCCAGGCAGCTGGATTGTTTTGATGCTCGCGGCTGGCATCCCGCATCGCTTTTGCGAGCGCGCGCCGCTCCAGAAGAGGGCGCGCTAAAAAAGCTGTCTGCCAAATAGGATCACGTACTTGGCTACGGAAACGTTGGTAGTTGGCATCGTCAACGCATAGCAAATCACCGTGGGTCAATAAGAGTTGCTGTCCATAAGCTTGAAGTACCGTCGGATCGCTCAACAGTTGGATGCCGCAGGACTGCAGCAGATCCATGCCGAGAAGAAAGTCCCTGTTGCCGGGCATAAACCCAATCCAGCAGCGTTGGGCCGCTTCGCGCAGGACACGGATACCCTGGGCTTCAAAGCCCTCCTGCTGCGCTGTATCGTTTCCTATCCAGGCTTCAAACAAGTCCCCCAAGATGAAGACGGCATGGGCAGGGGTATTGAACAAATAGTTGGCCCAAGCGTGGAAAACCCGGGGACGCGCTGCGTCTAGATGCAAGTCGCTGATGAAGTCGATGCAGTCCCAATGCGCCAGAGCAATAAGACGCTCAGGCGCCGGTATACCGGTCCTGTCACGGAACACCAAGGTCAAGCAATCTCGACTACACGCTCGATGATCACGTCCTGCAGCGGAACGTCGCCATGACCACCGCGGTTGCCGGTGGCTACACGCTCGATTGCATCTACGACTTCGGTACCAGCGACCACCTTGCCAAACACGGCATAGCCCCAACCGTCCTGCGAGCGATCCTTATCCAGAAAGCCATTGTTTTTGGTGTTAATAAAGAATTGGGCCGTGGCCGAGTGCGGTGCCATGGTACGGGCCATGGCGACGGTGTACTTTTCATTGCGCAAGCCGTTGGCACTCTCATTATTGATAGGCGTCCCGGTAGCCTTTTGTTTCATGCCGGGCTCGAAGCCGCCGCCTTGAATCATGAAGCCTTGGATGACACGATGAAAAACAGTACCGTCATAGTGACCCGCACGCACGTAATTCAGGAAGTTTTCAACAGTAGTGGGCGCTTTGGCGTCGTCGAGCTCAATGCGGATTACGCCCGCGCTGGTGGTCATTTCAATGGTCTTGGTCATGGTTACTTCTCTAGAGTGACTTTGTTGATCAACACTGGCTGCAGCGGTACGTTCTGATGCGGTCCTTTGTTTCCAGTGGGCACTTTCCGGATTTTGTCCACGACATCCATTCCCAACACCACCTTGCCGAATACGGCATAGCCGTTACCGTCCCGAGCATTGGGCTGATCAAGGAAAGGGTTGTCTTTGACGTTGATAAAAAATTGGGCTGTGGCCGAGTCCGGCACCATGGTACGCGCCATGGACACACTACCACGCACATTGGACAAACCGTTGCGGCTCTCCAGCGGAATGGGAGCGCGGGTAGGCTTTTCCTTGAGGTCCGGCGTCATGCCGCCACCCTGAATCATGAAGTCCTCAATCACCCGGTGAAAGACCGTGCCGTCGTACTGACCTGCGCGCACGTACTGCACAAAGTTGTCTACCGTCTTAGGCGCCTTGTCCGATGCCAGCTCGATGACGATGTCGCCTTCCGAAGTTTGCAGCTTCACTTTTTGAGCCAGTGCTGATGAAGCAGAAGTGCACAGAGCAAAGGCTACGCTAAGAGTGGCGAGAGCAGCGAGTCGAGGCATGGGCGAGGCGTCCTTGGCTATACTGATCCGATTCTACTGAAGCCCCCGGCGCCCGTTTCCCGGCCGGCGCCTGCCGGGCGGGTCGCGCCAGGGGCATTCTTTGGCGCCTGCTGTCGCCCTCCCGTCGATGAGTCTTCGCATCTACAACACGCTCAGCCGTCAGGTTGAGTCTTTCTCCCCCATTGAGCCGAAGCACGTGCGCATGTACGTGTGCGGCATGACGATCTACGACCTGTGCCATGTTGGGCACGCGCGCATGATGATGGCCTTCGACATCGTCAGCCGCTGGTTGCGGGCCAGTGGCTTCGAAGTCACCTATGTGCGCAACATCACCGACATCGACGACAAGATCATTCGTCGTGCGCTGGAGCGTGGCATTCCGATCCGACAACTCACCGACGAGATGATCGCAGCTATGCACAAGGACATTGCTGCCATCGGAATCGAGCCGCCAACGCACGAACCTCGCGCCACTGAGTACGTGCCACAGATGCTGCAGATGATTCACCGCCTAGAAGACAAGGGCTTGGCCTACCGGGCCACAGGCGGCGATGTGAATTTTGCGGTGCGCAAGTTTCCTGGCTACGGCAAGCTTTCTGGCAAGTCACTCGATGAGCTGCGTGCCGGAGAGCGCGTGGCGGTGCTTGAAGGTAAGGAGGACCCGCTGGACTTCGTGCTGTGGAAGGCAGCCAAGCCGGAGGAGCCGGACGATGCCAAGTACGCCAGCGACTTTGGCCCAGGGCGCCCGGGCTGGCACATCGAGTGCTCAGCCATGAGTTGCGCTCTGCTGGGCGAGCATTTCGACATCCATGGCGGCGGCATGGATCTGCAGTTTCCTCACCACGAGAACGAGATCGCGCAAAGCGAAGGTGCCAGCGGCAGGACGTTTGTCAATGTGTGGATGCACAACGGCTTTCTCAACGTGGATAACGAGAAGATGTCGAAGTCACTCGGCAACTTCTTCACAATCCGCGACGTCCTCAAGAGTTTCGATGGCGAGACAGTGCGCTTCTTCATGTTGCGCACGCACTACCGCAGTCCGTTCAATTTCAGCGACGCTAATCTTGAAGACGCACGCCACGCGCTGCGCCGTCTCTATACGGCGCTTTCCAGCGTGGAGGGCGTGCCTGTACTCGCAACCATTGACTGGACGCAGCCCCAAGCTGCGGTTTTCCGGGCTGCGATGGACGACGATTTCAACACGCCCGGTGCCGTGGCGGTGCTGTTTGAACTGGCGACTGAGGTGAACCGCAACCGCTCCGTGGAAGCCGCCACTCTACTCAAGGCTCTCGGTGCCACATTGGGTCTGCTGCAGCAGTCTCCGCGAGCCTTCCTTCAAGGCGGTGGCGTCTTGGATGAAGCCAAGGTTCAACAGTTGATCGAACGGCGTGCCGAAGCCAAGAAGGCTCGCGACTTTGCCACCGCCGACGCTATCCGGCGCGAGTTGACCGAGCAAGGCATCGTGCTGCAGGACTCAGCACAGGGCACAACTTGGGTGAAGGCCTGAATGGTGCGTCCGGCCACAGTGGTCACGCCTGCTTATTGGGACGAGGCGTGCAAGCACCTCGCCAAGCGTGACCGAGTGATGCGCAAACTCATCCCGCAGTTTGGCGAGGCCCGGCTGCAATGTCGGGGTGACGCTTTCACGACGCTGGCACGCTCCATCGTCGGACAACAAATTTCGGTGCGTGCAGCGCAGTCGGTGTGGGAGCGCTTCATCACCCTTGCCGGCGGCCGTGCCACGAGGCTGCAGCCGGCAGCAGTGCTGGGTTTGGAGCTGCCGGCCATGCGGGAGGCGGGTTTGTCAGCGCGCAAAGTGGAGTATCTGCGCGACCTGGCGACGCACTTCAGTGACGGTACGGTACACGTGCGCCAGTGGCAGCAGATGGATGACGAGGCCATCATTGAGGAACTTGTCGCCGTGCGTGGCATCGGTCGCTGGACGGCGGAGATGTTCCTGATCTTTCATCTGATGCGCCCCAACGTCCTGCCGCTGGACGACGTGGGTTTGTTGCGGGGTATCAGCCTCAACTATTTCAGCGGCGAGCCGGTATCAAGGGCGGAAGCCCGCGAGGTGGGGGATGCCTGGGCGCCGTACCGTTCCGTGGCGACTTGGTACCTCTGGCGCAGCCTCGATCCGGTGCCCGTCGAATACTGAGCCGTCGCGGCAAGGAGCTTTTCTTCATGAGCAAAAAACATTTCCTCGAATTCGAACAGTCCGTCGCCGAGTTGGAAGGCAAGATTGAGGAACTGCGCTATGTGCAGACCGAGTCTGCCGTGGACATCTCCGAGGAAATCGAGCGGTTGCAGAAGAAGAGCCTGCAGCTCACCAAGGACATCTACGCCAATCTGACACCGTGGCAGGTGACGCAGATTGCCCGTCATCCGCAGCGGCCTTATACGCTGGACTACATCCAAGAGATCTTTACCGATTTCCAGGAACTGCACGGCGATCGCCACTATGCCGACGACCAGTCCATCGTTGGCGGTCTGGCTCGCTTCAATGGGCAGGCCTGCATGGTGCTGGGCCACCAGAAAGGCCGCGATACCAAGGAACGCGCGGCACGTAACTTCGGCATGAGCCGTCCCGAAGGCTATCGCAAGGCGCTGCGGCTGATGAAGCTGGCGGAAAAGTTCGGACTACCTGTGTTCACGTTTGTGGATACGCCGGGCGCTTACCCGGGTATCGGCGCCGAAGAACGCGGGCAATCCGAAGCCATTGGCCGCAACATCTATGAAATGGCGCAATTAGAAGTGCCCATCATCACCACGATCATCGGTGAGGGCGGCTCCGGCGGTGCACTGGCCATCAGCGTGGCCGACCAGGTGCTGATGCTGCAGTTTTCCGTCTATTCCGTGATTTCACCCGAGGGCTGTGCGTCCATTCTCTGGAAAACGGCGGAGCGCGCCGCTGATGCCGCGGAAGCGTTAGGCATCACGGCCCACCGACTCAAGGCATTAGGCCTGATCGACAAGATTGTCAGCGAGCCTGTGGGTGGCGCGCACCGTGACTCTCGTCACATGGCCGCGACGCTCAAACGCGCGCTCAATGACGCGCTGCGCCAGGTGGTGGACCTCAAGCCGCGTGAGCTGCTGCAACGCCGCTACGAGCGGCTGCAGTCGTATGGCCGCTTCAGCGACACCACCGAGCGCTGATTCCCTCTGCGTCGCCGTAGCCGCCAGCGGAGGGCGCGACTCCACTGCGCTGCTGTATGCCACCGCCCGTGCTGCTCAGGCGCTCGGGTTGCGTGTGCTCGCCCTGCATGTACACCATGGCCTGCTGCCCGAAGCCGATGCCTGGGTGGAGCACCTGCGGCGCCAGTGTGCCGACTGGAGCGGGCAGGGCCTTCCTGTAACACTGCGCTGGTGCCGGCTCGATGGCTCTCCCAAGCGGGGCGAAAGCATCGAAGCCTGGGCACGGCGCGGGCGCTATGCCGCGCTGGCGCGTATGGCTTGTGAGGAAGAGGCCAGTCTCGTTCTGCTGGCCCATCACCGGCGAGACCAGGCCGAGACCTTCATGTTGCAGGCTCTGCGCGGCAGCGGCATGGCCGGGCTGGCGGCTATGCCGAAGCAGATCGTGCGCGATGGTGTGCTGTGGGCACGACCCTGGTTGCAACAGCCCTCGGAGGCTGTGGAGGTCTATGTGCATTCACATGGCCTGTCGTTCGTCCAGGACCCGAGCAACGACGATTTGAGTTTTGCGCGCAACCGGCTACGCCACCACGTCATGCCCGCGCTGACGGCGGCATTTGCGCACACCGAGCAAGCGCTCTGCGCCGCAGCCCGGCAGGCCCAACAGGCCCGCGAGTGCCTGCAAGCGCTGGCGGAACTCGATCTGGCAAAGGTGGAGGAGGGCAGCGCACTGCGCTTGCCCGCCCTGGAGATGTTTCCGGTAGCCCGCCGGGTAAACGTGCTACGCCACTGGCTGGGTCAGCGTTGCGGCCGAGGACCCAGTGAGTCGTTGCTGCAGCGCCTTGTGCAGGAGCTTCCCGGGGACTCCCCGGCGCAGTGGACCGTCGGCGGGCATGTACTGCGACGCTACCGCGGTCTGCTGCGCTGCGAGCCAGCATGTTCAGCGTCAATTTTGCTCAATGCCAGCCGGCAGCAGGCCATCTCGGTAGCCGAGGCTGGCTGCTATCACTTGTCGGGCTGGGGCGGTTCGTTGCGAGTGAAACCTGTTGCCGAAGCAGGCGTGGCCTTGTCCCGGCTCCAAGACTGCTGCCTGCGCGAGCGCAGCGGCGGCGAACAGTTTCAGCGCAGCCCTCACAGCATCCCGCGTAGCCTAAAGAAGCAATACCAGGCAGAAGGCGTCCCGAGTTGGCAACGAGGCGGGCCGCTGCTATGGCACGGCGATGCGTTGTTGTTCGTGCCTGGACTCGGCATCGATGCCCGGCTGTGGGCACCGCCGGGCACGCCGCAATTCGCACTCGAATGGGTGTCCGATACAGCGGGCTAGAATCGCGGGTTCGCGGGCCACTGGCGCCTCGCGGCAAACACCGGGCCTGTTTCACACACCATGGCATTGATAGTTCACAAGTACGGCGGCACGTCGATGGGCTCAACCGAGCGCATCCGCAACGTCGCCAAGCGCGTGGCCAAGTGGGCACGTGCGGGCCACCAGATGGTGGTCGTTCCCTCCGCGATGAGCGGCGAAACCAATCGGCTGCTGGGGCTGGCTAAGGAGCTCTCGCCCAAACAGAGCTCTCCGGCGCTGATGCGCGAACTCGACATGATCGCCGCCACCGGCGAGCAGGTGTCGGTGGGCCTGCTGGCCATCGCGCTGCAGGCCGAGGGCGCGGAGGCTATCAGCTACACAGGCTGGCAGGTGCCGGTGCAGACGGATTCGGCCTACACCAAGGCGCGCATTCAAAGCATCGATGATGCTCGCGTACGTGCCGATCTGGCCGCAGGCCGTGTGGTGATCATCACCGGTTTCCAGGGCATCGACGCCGAAGGCCACATCACGACGCTGGGCCGTGGCGGTTCCGACACCTCGGCGGTCGCGGTGGCGGCGGCGATGAGGGCCGACGAGTGCCTGATCTACACGGACGTCGACGGTGTCTACACCACCGACCCGCGCATCGTGCCCGAAGCGCGCCGGCTCTCGACCATCAGCTTCGAAGAGATGCTGGAGATGGCGAGTCTGGGCTCCAAGGTGCTGCAGATCCGCTCGGTGGAGTTTGCGGGCAAGTACCGTGTGCCGCTGCGCGTGCTCTCCAGCTTTACGCCCTGGGACATTGATATCGAAGAGGAAGCCCGCTCCGGCACCCTGATCACCTTCGAGGAAGACGAAAAGATGGAACAAGCCGTTGTCTCCGGCATCGCGTTCAACCGCGACGAGGCCAAGATCACTGTCATGGGTGTGCCCGACAAGCCCGGTATCGCTTACCAGATTCTGGGCGCCGTAGCCGAGGCCAACATCGACGTCGACGTGATCATCCAGAACGTGTCGCACGACGGGAAGACCGACTTTTCGTTCACGGTGCATCGCAACGACTACCAGCGCACCATGGAGTTGCTGCAGAGCCAGGTCGCCCCGGCCACGGGTGCCGCGCAGGTGCTGGGCGATACCAAGATTTGCAAGGTCAGCATCGTGGGCATCGGCATGCGTAGCCACGCCGGCGTCGCCAGCAAGATGTTCCGTGCCCTGAGTGACGAGGGCATCAATATTCAGATGATCACGACCAGCGAGATCAAGACCAGCGTCGTGATCGACGAGAAGTACATGGAACTGGCCGTGCGCGCACTGCACAAGGTCTTCGACCTCGACCAGGAACCGGCCGCATCCTGATAAAAATGAAAAAACAGCAGGGTAGCTGCACAGATCGCAAAAACCCTGTTAGAATCTAAGCTTCGCTGGAGTCGTGACCGAGAGGCCGAAGGTGCTCCCCTGCTAAGGGAGTATGCGGGCAAAACCTGCATCGAGGGTTCGAATCCCTCCGACTCCGCCAAGACCGCATGAGACCGAAGATTCGCAAGAACCTTCGGTCTTTTTGCTTTTGGGCTCGACGATCGATGAGCTGCGGCTCAGGCCGACATCCCGGCGAGTGCGCGTGCCAATTCCAGGACAGAGCAGGGCGCGCAGCCCTCAGCCTTGTTGTTGATGGTGACGTAGACGCTGCGGCCGGCCGACAAGGTGCCCCCAATCACGCGCGCCAAGCCTTGACGGGTAGAGAGGTCCGGCGCACACAACTTGTCGAAGGGTGCCCAGCGATCCTTGGCACTGGCGTAACTCTGGCCTCGCTGCAGGTTCCAGCGGCACACCAGATCTCCTGGCCAAGTTGCGCGCAGCAAAGGCAGCTGCTGGTCGAGACCCGGCATGCGGTCATGCAGACCCAGGCAATAGCGCACGCCATGGGCTTTCAAATGCGCCGCAAGCCAGGGCTGCAACAGTTCCGGGTCGCGCAGCTCCAGAGCGAGCCGGCTGCCTGATGGAACCTCGGGCAGCAAGGCCTGCCAAAGGCGATCCAGTTGCGCCTCCAGCCGCACCGGGTCGTGCAGCCAAGCCGGCGGCAACGGTGACAGCTGGAACACGAGCACGCCGAGCTTTTCACCCAGGCCTTGAACGGCCGGCCGCAGGCATTGCTCCAGTGCCATCTGGGCATCCAGGAACGACGGGTTGCTGCGCTCGGCACGTCCGCCCGCATCGCGCCGAACGGCGTCGCTGACCAGCGCCGCCGCCTTGACGACGAATCGGAATCCCGCCGGTACCTGGGCTGCCAGGGTGGCATAGGCGGCGGCCTCCAATGGGCGGTAGAAGGCCCGGTCCAGACTCACGGTGCGCAACAGCGGATGCGCGGCATAGGCCTGCAGGCCTTCACGCGACAAGCGTGCCTCTGGATAAGCCTGTGCCCAAACCAGGCCGGCCCAGCCGCTGAAATTCCAGGACGACGTTCCCAGATGCAGCCGTCCGTCCCAACGCTCGTTCAGCCGGTGTGCCAGTTCCTGCAGCTCAACATCGATTGGCGCGGGCTGAACGGTGGCGACTTCCAGCGGCGGCTCATTGAACAGCGTTGACTGAAGGAAAGAGGAGTTCGTCATCGGGCAGAGACAACGCGCAAAGAACTACGCAGCCCTGGCAGGCGGCAAGCCTGGATGCCGTCAGCCTCGACACACAAACATGGAACCACCATTGCAATTTCACATAATACGCATTGCAGCGTCAGTATACAATTGTGGCATGGCGTCCTCCCTAATCCCATGGCCGCATCGGGCCGGCATCTAACGGCGTGCCGCCGCCTCCAGTTCGTCCGCCAGCGCATCGCGGCTCACGCCTCGTGCAAAGTCAGCTGCGCTCAATCCGCGCTGATTGCGTGCCTTGGCATCAGCGCCGCGCTGCACAAGCAGCCTGGCGGCATCGATAGCCCCATAGCCGGCCGCCATCATCAGCGGCGTGCTGCCATTGGGACTGACCGCGTTCACCGGCGCCCCCGCCTTGAGCATCTCCACCACCGGCCCAAGCTCCGGGCACGACGCCGCGTAATGGATGGGCGCCCAGCCCTCGCGATGGACGCGTGCACCGCGCTGGATCAGGCGCTGCATCCACGCCACATGGCCACGCAGCGCCGCGATCATCAATGGCGTCTCGCCGGCGGCATTGGACGCTTCCAGATCCAGTTGCGAATGCGCCCACAGCGCCTCTGCGGCGGCCAGCGCATCTTCCTTGAACGCGAAGCTCAGCGCCGGCTCGCCACGCTCGTTGCGCGAGTTGGGATCAAAACCGCGCCGCAACAGTGCCGCCACGCTGCGCCCATCGTCGCGCTCGACGGCCTTGAAGAAATCCTCGTAACTGCCGGCCCAGGCAGGGCCCACGCCCAGCAATGCAGCCAGGCCCCCCATCAGCACCGAGCGCCTGACAGCGCCTCGCCGCTGTTCCCCTCCAAGGCCACTGCTCATGCGGCCCCCAGTGACGGCACCTTGAACAGCCTTTCGAAATTGGCGCTGGTGGCACGGCCGATGTCCTCGGCGCTGCAGCCCTTGAGCTCGGCCAGCTGGGCCGCGACATGCGGCACGTAGGCCGGCTGGTTGACCTTGCCGCGGTACGGCACCGGAGCCAGGTACGGGCTGTCGGTTTCGATCAGCATCCGGTCCATCGGCACGAACCTGGCAACCTCGCGCAGGTCCTGCGCATTGCGGAACGTGAGGATGCCGGAGAAGGAAATGTGGAAGCCCAGGTCCAGCGCGGCACGCGCCACGGCCTCGGTCTCGGTGAAGCAGTGAAAGACGCCGCCCGCCTGCTCACCGCCCTCCTCGCGCAGGATCGCCAGCGTGTCGTCGCTGGAGCTTCGGGTATGGATGATCAGCGGCTTGCCCGTGGCACGGGCGGCACGGATGTGCACGCGAAAGCGCTCGCGCTGCCACTCCATGTCTTCGAGGCTGCGGCCGTTGAGGCGGTAGTAGTCCAGCCCCGTCTCCCCGATGCCGACCACGCGCGGCCGCGCCGCCAGCTCGCACAAGTAGCCCACCGAGGGCTCCAGCACATCCTCGTTGTCGGGATGCACGCCCACGCTGGCCCAGAAGTTGTCATGCGCCATCGCCAACGCATGCACGCTCTCGAACTCTTCCAGCGTGGTGCAGATGCACAACGCGCGGTCCACATCCGCGGCAGCCATCGCGGCGCGGATCTCGTCCAGGCGCGCCTGCAGTTCGGGAAAGCTCAAATGGCAATGGGAATCGACGTACATCGGAAATCAGTCCAACAGGTCCCGCGACCACGCGCGAAACGAAAGATTTAGAACTCAGAACACCTGGGTCGGCCGTACCGAGGCCAGCTCGGCGCCCAGGATCTCTTCGATGCGGGCCTTGAGCGCACGCGACTCCGCATCGCCGGCAAAGACCACGCCCACGCCCTGCGCACGGCCGCCCGTGGCGTTGACCGGCGTGATCCAGGCCACCTTGCCGGCCACCGTCCGACGCTCGGTTTCGCCCGGCAAGGTCAAAACGACCTCGTACAGGTCGCCCAGCCGATGCTCTCGCGCCGTGGCAATGAACAGCCCGCCTTCGGCAAACAGCGGGATGTAGGCCGCGTACAGCGCCGCCCTGTCGGTTAGCGCGAGTGGCACCAGCGTCGGCTGCGCCGGGATCGGTTCGATGGGCAGGCTGTCGTTCATCAGCGCCCCAGTGTAGTGAGACGCCCACGCCCGGCCGACGCGGGCTTGCCCGGCCACAGTGCCGCGGCCTGGGCCACCAGCGATTCGGCCAGCAGCGGCGCGTTCCAGGGATGCTCGTCGTGGCGCGACAGCTGCGTCAGCTCCCGCGACCACGCCGCCAGCGCCGGCAGTGCGGCACCCGGCGGCAGCGCCTCGGCCGGGAAATAGCGTGGCGCACCGCCGGCGGCCACCGCCATCAGGTCGTGACAGAGCTTGAGCAGCGTCTCCAGCAGCCGCGGCAGCGGCCACTGCGCCACCGCGCCGGCATCGCCCTGGCGCAGGCGCTGCGGCAGCGCGCTCCAGCTGTCGGCATCGATGCCCTCACTGGCCAGCGCCTGGGCTTCCAGCGGGCGGCCGCCCGCGGCATCGAGCAGCACCGCCGGCTGCGCGATGCCCCGCTCCTGCAGCCAGGCCAGTGCCGCCTCGCGCGTCGGCAACGGCAAGGCCAGGCGCTGGCAACGGCTGCGGATGGTGGGCAGCAACAGCTC
This sequence comes from Azohydromonas caseinilytica, assembly GCF_012927045.1. Classification (GTDB taxonomy): domain Bacteria; phylum Pseudomonadota; class Gammaproteobacteria; order Burkholderiales; family Burkholderiaceae_C; genus Azohydromonas; species Azohydromonas caseinilytica. The sequence goes on from NZ_JABBFW010000018.1 coordinate 18,336, forward strand.
CGGGTCGGTGGTGGTCAGCAGCAGCCGCACCTGCGGCGCGGGCTCCTCCAGCGTCTTGAGCAGCGCGTTGGCGCTGGCCTCCTGCATGGCCGTGGCCGGATGGATCAGCAGCACCTTGGCCACGCCGCGCGACAGGCTCTGGTGCGTCCAGTCGATGGCCTGGCGCACCTCCTCGATGCGAATCCACTTGCTGGGCTTGGCGTCCTTCTTGCGCCCCTCCTCGTCGGGCCAGCCCAGGGGCTCGCGCAGCGCCTCGGGCAACAGCAGCCTGAAATCCGGATGGCCATGCGTGTCCATCAGGTGGCAGGCCGTGCAGCGCCCGCAGGGTCGCTGGACGCCCTCGCCCGTCGCCTCGCACAGCAGCGCCCGCGCCAGCTCGAAACCGAACTCGTACTGCCCGACACCGGCCGGGCCGTGGATCAGCAACGCGTGCGAGCGCTGCCGCAGCGCCTGCTGCAGCGGCCCATTCAGCCAGGGCAGCGGCGCGCTCACCAGCCGCGCTCCTGCAGCTCCCGCTCGATCTGCGCCCACACCGCCTCACGCGGCTGCTCAGCGTCGATGCGGATGAAACGCTCCGGTGCCGCCGTGGCGCGTGCCGCATAGCCCTCGCGCACGCGGGTGAAGAAGATCTCGTCCTCGCTCTCGAAGCGGTCCGCCGCCCGCGCCGCCGCCCGGCGCCGCGCGGCCACGGTGGGAGGCAGATCGAACCACAGCGTCAGGTCCGGCTGACGGCCCTGCTGCACCCAGCCTTCCAGCTGGCCCAGCACGGCCAGGTCGAAGCCGCGGCCGCCGCCCTGGTAGGCGAAAGTGGCATCCGTGAAGCGGTCGCACAGCACGGTGGCGCCACGCGCCAGGGCCGGCTCGATGCGCTGGCGCAGGTGGTCGCGCCGCGCGGCGAACACCAGCAGGCTTTCGGTGAGCGCGTCCATGGGCTCGTGCAGCAGCAGCTCGCGCAGCCGCTCGGCCAGGGCTGTGCCACCGGGCTCGCGCGTGAGCAGCACCTCGCGCCCGCGCACGCGCAGCCACTGGGCCAGCGCCTCGATGTGCGAGCTCTTGCCCGCGCCGTCTATGCCTTCGAAGGTGATGAAGCCGTGGTTCACGAATGGAGGAAGTTGAAGTCAGGGCGCGTTGCCGCGGGGCGCGCGCTGGTACTGGTTGACCGCCCGGTTGTGGTCGGCGAGGTTGTCGCTGAAGACGCTGCTGCCGTCGCCCCGAGAGACGAAATACAGCGCCTGCGTCGGCGCTGGCTTGACGCTGGCGCGCAGCGAGTCCATGCCCGGCAGGGCAATGGGCGTGGGCGGCAGGCCCTGGCGGATGTAGGTGTTGTAGGGGGTGTCGGCCTGCAGGTCGCGCTTGCGCAGGTTGCCGTCGAAGCGCTCGCCCAGGCCGTAGATCACGGTGGGGTCGGTCTGCAGCGGCATGCCCACGCGCAGCCGGTTGAGAAACACCGCCGCCACCTTGGGCCGGTCCGTCGCCTGGCCGGTTTCCTTCTCGACGATGGAGGCCAGCACGAGCAGCTCGTCCATGCTGCGCAGCGGCGTGTCGGCCGGGCGCTCGGCCCAGACCTGCTCCAGCCGGCGTTGCATCGCCGCATGCGCGCGCTTGAGCACCGTGAGATCGCTCACGCCGCGGCTGTAGGCATAGGTGTCCGGGAAGAAGCGCCCTTCCGGCGCCACACCCGGCGCGCCCAGCGCGGCCATCAGCTCCGTGTCGCTGAGTGTGACGGTGACGGGCTTCAGGGCCGGCGAGCGCGCGAGCTCGGCGCGCAACTGCTTGAACGTCCAACCTTCGATGAAGCGCACGCTCTCCAGCACCTCGTCGCCGCGCACCATCTTGTCCAGCAGCTGACGCGGCGTCACGCCGCGGTGGATCTCGTAGCTGCCGGCGCGGATCTGGCGGGCTTGGCCGGACCAGCGAAACCACTGGTACAGGAAATCCGGCGAGGTCTGCACGCCGGCCTGCACCCAGGCCTGGGCCACGCCGCGAGGCGCCGTGCCGGCTTCGATGGACAGCTCCACCGAGTCCGCCGCCAGGGGCAGCGGCCGCTGCAGCCACCACCAGGCAGCGCCCGCGGCGGCCAGCACACTCGTGGCCAACAGCAGCGCGAGCGCCAGCAAGATCCGCCTCATCACCACACCAACACCGCCCCGGGCAAAGCCGCTGATGATAATGGCCGGATGACCGACACCCTCATTCCGGCAGGTACCTTCGACGGTGCCGTGCCTTTGACGCACTGGGGCCTGGTGCGCGCCCGCGGCGAGGATGCCGCGTCCTTCCTCCACGGCCAGCTCACGCAGGACATCCAGTCTCTGGATGCCGCCTCGGCCCGCCTGGCGGGCTACTGCTCGGCCAAGGGCCGGCTGCTGGCCAGCTTCATCACCTGGCGTCCCGCACCGGACGAGGTGCTGCTGGCCTGCAGCGCCGACGTGCTGGCCGCCAGCCTCAAGCGCCTGTCGATGTTCGTGCTGCGCGCCAAGTGCAAGCTCAGCGAGGCCACCGACCTGCGCCTCTACGGCCTGGCCGGCCCCAGTGCCGCAGCCTGGCTGGGTGACGCCGCGCCGCAGCAGCCCTGGCAGCGCGTGCGCCACGGCGAGGCCGACGTGATCCGCCTCCCCGACGCCGACGGCATCCCGCGCTGGCTGCTGGCCGCCGCGGCCGAGGCGCCGGCCCCCGCGCTGCCGGCACTGAGCCAAGAGGCCTGGCGCTGGCTGGAAGTGCGCAGCGCCCTGCCGCGCGTCGTGGGCCCGACTGTCGAGCAGTTCGTGCCCCAGATGGTGAACCTGGAGCTGGTGGGCGGCGTGAACTTCAAGAAGGGCTGCTACCCGGGCCAGGAAGTGGTGGCGCGCAGCCAGTACCGCGGCACGCTCAAGCGCCGTGCCTTCCTGTTCGATGCCGAGGCCGACGCCGCGCCGGGCCAGGAGGTGTTCGCCGCCGGCGACGACCCGACGCAGCCGTCGGGCATGGTGGTCGATGCCGCCTCGCTGCAGGGCCGCCACGCCGCGCTGGTGGAGCTGAAGATCGCCGCGCTGCAGGCGCCCTCGCTGCACCTGCGCAGCCCCGACGGCCCGGCGCTGCGCCAGGCGCCCTTGCCTTACGACCTGCCGCTGGATGCCGCCTGACTTGACGAGCGCCCCGGGCGGGCGCCAGCTGTTCGTGTACTACCGCGTGGCCCTGCCCGACCTGGGCGCCTGCGTGCAGGCCGTGCGCGGGCTGCAGGCCGGGTTGCAGCGCACGCATCCGGACCTGCAGTGCGCGCTGCTGCAGCGTCCGGAGAGCGAGGATGCCGACGGCCAGCGCACGCTCATGGAGTGCTACGCGCGCCCGGGCGGCATCGACGCGGTACTGCAGGCGCACATTGCCCATGCCGCGACGGCGGCGCTGGCGCTGCTGGTGCTGGGCCCGCGCCACGTGGAGATATTCGAGCCATGTGCCTGATCGCTCTGGCCTGGGATGCCGATCCCCGCTTCGACCTGGTGGTGGCCGCCAACCGGGACGAGTTCCTGGACCGCCCCACCGCGCCGCTGCACCGCTGGCCGGACGGCACGCTCGCCGGCCGGGACCTGAGGGCCGGTGGCACCTGGATGGGCCTCACCGTCACTGGCCGGCTGGCCATGCTCACCAACGTGCGCCGGCCCGGCGCGGTTCGCCCCGACGCGCCCTCGCGCGGCGAGATCGTGACGCAGTGGCTGCATGGCGCTGCCGAACCGGCCGGCTTCTGCGCCGAGCTGGCGGCTGCCGGCCATAACCCGTTCAACCTGATCGCGGGCGACATCGCAGGCGGCGAGCTGTTCTGGACCGGCAGCGACCATCCGACGCCGCATCCGCTGGCACCCGGCCTGCATGCTGTTTCCAACGCCGTGCTGGACACGCCCTGGCCCAAGCTGCGCCGGCTCAAGGCCGGCTTGGCGCAGGCGCTGCGGGAGAGCGACAGCGCCGAGGCGCTGGTCGAGACGCTGCTGCATGCGCTGTCGCACCGTGAGCGCGTGCCCGATGCGGAGCTGCCCAGCACCGGGGTGCCGTTGGAGCTGGAGCGCGGCCTGTCCTCCGTGTTCATCGACATGCCGCACTACGGCACGCGCAGCTCCACGGTGCTGGTGCGCGAGCGCGAGAGCCGGCGCCTCGTCGTGGTGGAGCTGAGCCATGGCCCGCAGCCGCAACGCCGGCGCGTGGAGCTGCCGCAGTGGCCTGCAACGATGCCGACCACACCATCTGCCGAGGCGGTCAGCGTCGCCTCCTGAAAAACCATCTTGGAAGGCGCCGGGCTTCAGCTCTGGTCCTGGTCCAACACCAGGACCATTTCCACATGCGGAAGCCCCGCCTCGATGAACTCGTCGCCGCGCACCGTGAAGCCGGCCGGCAAGTAAAAACTGGCAGCTGACTGCTGCGCGTGCAGCATCACCTCGCGAGCGCCCTGCGCATGGGCTGCGTCCAATAGAGCCTGCAGCAAGACCTGGCCCACGCCCTGGCCGCGCTGCGAACGCAGCACCGCCAGGCGGCCCAGCTTCATCACGCCATCGGGCAGCGGCAGCAGCCGGCCGGTGCCCACAGCTTGGCCCGCAGCATCGAAAGCCACGGCATGCAGGCAGCCGGTGTCGGCCGGGTCGCGTTCCAACTGGGCTGGAATGCCCTGCTCCTCCACGAAGACCGCTTGGCGAATGGCTTGAGCCGCAGACCCCAGTTGCTGCCAGCTTCCTGTACGGACTGTGGTGTCGCAGTGAGGTGGATGAATGTTTGAGTTAATCATGTACGTTGTTTCAGCTTGCTAAACAGAGCGCCATGTTCCTGCGTCGAAGGCCGGGCCGTACTCCTCTTCGCTTTCTGGCACGACCATCGCGCAGGAATGTCATGTACGTTGCTCAGGTAACCTGGACACCCGCTCCGCCCATGAGCCGGCCCAGCCGCGCAGATTGTCTACACCGCACCTCGCAGGCATGCCGCAGGACAACCATGTACGTTGTTCTGACAACGCAGCGCCAAGGCCCTGCCCTCAGGATTCCCAGGCCTGGCGCAGCGCCTCGGCCGCAACCTGCTGGGCCAGCTTCGCTTCGGGAATGGCACGGCCCATCTTGATGAAGTCGTGCGTCAGGCCCCGATACAGCTCCAGCTCGACTGGCACGCCCGCGGCGCGCAGCTGGTCGGCATAGGCCACGCCCTCGTCCACCAGCGGATCGCACTCGGCCAGGATCACGCAGGCCGGCGCCACGCCGTCCACGTCGGCCTCCAGCGGCGCGAAGCGCCAGTCGCGCCGGTGGTGGTGCTCGATGTAGTGATCGAAGAACCAGGCGATGGCGGCCGCGTCCAGCACGAAGCCGTTGGCGAAGAGCTTGTGGCTGGCCGTGTCGGCATGCGCGGTGGTGCCGGGCGTGATCAGCAGTTGCAGCGCCAGCGCTAGCCCGCGGTCGCGCGCATGCAGGGCACACACCGCCGCCAGGGTGCCGCCAGCGCTGTCGCCGCCCACGGCCAGGCGGGAGGCGTCCAGCCCGAGCATGTGCGCCTGGGCCGCCAGCCAGTGCATCGCGGCCCAGGCGTCGTCCACCGCGGTCGGGAAGCGGTGCTCGGGCGCGAGCCGATAGTCCAGCGCCACCACCGCCCCGCCGCTGCGCAGCGCCAGCTGCCGGCACAGGCTGTCGTGCGTCCCCAGGTTGCCGATGACGAAGCCGCCACCGTGCAGGTACAGCAGCAGCGGCAGCCGCTCGTGCGAGGGTGCGTACAGCCGCGCCGGCAACGGCGTGCCGTCGGCGGCGGGAATGGTGAAGTCTTCGACCCGCGCCAGCGGCGCGCGCGGCGGGTCCAGCACCTCGGCGCGCAGCGTGTAGGCCGCGCGCGCCTCGGCCGGGGTCATGGCGTGCAGCGGCGGCGTCTTCACGCGCGCCATGCGCGCGAGCAAGCCGGCCATCTGCGGCGTGAGAAAGTGGGTGCTCAAGCGACGAGGTCCTGAATGCGACGGGCGGCGAGTATGCCCGCGCGCCCTGCCTTGGCGCCCTCAAGGAAAAAGCCCGCTGGCCTGGTGGACCAGCGGGCCACGTGCGCCGAGGTTCGCCCGGCGCACGAATTCACTGAAAAGCCGGCATCGTGTCGCCGGCAGCCCGCACCCCACGCACAGGCTCAGTGGATCAGTGAATGCTTGAGATCAGTGGAACTGCTCTTCCTCGGTGGAACCGGCCAGCGCCTTGACGCTGGAGGAACCGCCCTGGATCACCGTGGTCACGTCGTCGAAGTAACCGGCGCCCACTTCCTGCTGGTGCGACACGAAGGTGTAGCCCTTCTCGCGAGCGGCGAACTCCGGCTCCTGGACCATATTGACGTAGTGCTTCATGCCTTCGCCGCGGGCGTAAGCGTGCGCGAACTGGAAGGTGTTGAACCAGTTAATGTGGATGCCGGCCAGCGTGATGAACTGGTACTTGTAGCCCAGCGCCGACAGCTCTTCCTGGAACGAGGCGATCTGCTTGTCGTCCAGGTTCTTCTTCCAGTTGAACGAGGGCGAGCAGTTGTAGCTCAGCAGCTTGCCGGGGCAGGCGGCGTGCACGGCCTGGGCGAACTCGCGGGCGAAGCCGATGTCGGGCACGCCGGTCTCGCACCACACCAGGTCGGCGTAGGGCGCATAGGCCACGCCGCGGCTGATGGCCTGCTCCAGGCCGTTCTTGACGCGGTAGAAGCCTTCCTGCGTGCGCTCGCCGGTCAGGAAGGGCTTGTCGTTGGCGTCGTGGTCGCTCGTGATCAGGTTGGCGGCCTCGGCGTCGGTGCGGGCCAGCACGATGGTGGGCACGCCCATCACGTCGGCGGCAAAGCGCGCGGCGATCAGCTTCTCGATGGCTTCCTGGGTCGGCACCAGCACCTTGCCGCCCATGTGGCCGCACTTCTTCACGGCGGCCAGCTGGTCTTCGAAGTGCACGCCGGCGGCGCCCGCGGCGATCATGTTCTTCATCAGCTCGAAGGCGTTGAGCACGCCGCCGAAGCCGGCTTCAGCATCCGCCACGATGGGCAGGAAGTAGTCGACGAAGCCTTCGTCGCCGGGGTTGATGCCGCGCGACCACTGGATCTCGTCGGCACGCTTGAAGGTGTTGTTGATGCGGCGAACCATGGTCGGCACCGAGTCGTACGCGTACAGCGACTGGTCGGGGTACATGGTTTCGGAGGTGTTGCCGTCGGCGGCGACCTGCCAGCCCGACAGGTACACGGCTTCCAGGCCGGCCTTGGCCTGCTGCATCGCCTGGCCCGCGCTGATCGCGCCGAAGGCGTTCACGTAGCCCTTCTTGGCGCCGCCATTGACCTTCTCCCACAGCTTCTCGGCACCGCGCTGGGCCAGCGTGTACTCGGGCTGCAGGCTGCCGCGCAGACGCACCACGTCGGCGGCGCTGTAGCCGCGCTTCACGAGCTTCCAACGGGGGTTCTCGGCCCAATCCTTCTCCAGGGCGGCGATCTGCTGTTCGCGGGTCAGTTGGCTCATCGGGAGACTCCTTCTGCGGTGAGAGATGAAACAGGTGAATCGATGGCTAAAGCCTAAAGGCAGAAGCGGTCAGTCAGTAGACTTATGTCTTATATAAGACAGAAAATTTTTCCTAAATAAATCAATAACTTAATCATAATATTCCACAATGCGGCATAACATTTCCTGTCATGGGAAAAATTGCTGCGTCGCAGCACCCGTGAATTTCGCAATGCGAAACAGCGTTTTTCAGCGTGCGAAGAAGGGTCTTCCCTTAAGGGACTTCCTGAGGGTGCGCGCCGGTGCCAAGCCCCTCGGACAGCACTCGCGGGCTCACCGTGATCGGCCGTGCCGCCCTGCCGGCCGTCGAAACGGCCCCAGATGGCGGGCCACCAGCAGCGCCAGCGCGGCCAAGGCCAGCCACGGACGCAGCGACACCCGCTCCCGCTGCCGCCGCGCGTGGGCCGGGTCCTGCAGCAGCGACAGCAGTTGCGAGGCAGACTGCAGCCGCGCATAGCGCAACCCGGCCTCCTGGGACAGCCGCCGCAGATAGGGCTCGCGCAGCGCCGACAGGTGCTCGCGCCCCGGGGTGGCGCCCAGGTCCGGCGGGGCCGGGCCGGCCTCCTCCACCATGCGCTCGCCCTCGACGCTGCCGCCGCGCCCGCGGCTGAACGGCTCCACCTGCAGCACCTCGCTCGCATTCCAGAAGCCCAGCGGCCGGCCTTGCGGGTCGCTGCGTGGAATGGGCGAGAGCTGCAGCCCACCGACGCCGAGCAGCCAGCCGGCCTCGCGCCCGGACTCGGTGTCCAGCGGCGGCCGGTAGCGTGGATTGAGCGGCGGCGCCTCATGCCCGTCGGTGACGAAGACCAGCGCCGGCTGCTCCGGCAGCGCCCGCGCCAGGCGCAGCGCGCTGTTGAGCCCCTTGGCCACCTCGCTGTTGCCGCTCCAGGCCATGCGCCCATCGATGCGCGCCAGCGCCTCGCGCAGCTCCCGCAGGTGCTCGCATACCTCCAGCGGCGTGAGCAGCAGCACGCTGCGGTGCTCGGTGAACAGGCCCAGGCCGATGCGCGAGCCGCAAGGCAGCCGCCCCAGCGCGTCGTGCAGCGCCGCGCGCGCCAACGCCAGGCGCGACACCGTGCGCCCATCGAGCGGCACGTCCGCCACGTCCATGCTCTGCGTGACGTCCAGCACCACCACGGCTTCCGGCCGGGCCAGCTCCAGCGGCACCGTCACATCGAGCACTGCCAGCGCCAGCAGCAGCACCGCCGCCGGCAGCGCGCGCCGGCCGGGGCCGGGCCACCAGCGCCGGGCCTTGTCGAACCATGAGACGGCATCACCGCTCACGGCAGCCCCTGCGCCACGCCGCGCATCGTGGTGGCGGCGCGCTCGGCGTTCTGCGGCGCCGCCGCCGGGGCGATGTCCGCCGGGTCGGCATCGGGCTGCAGCCGCTGCGCGCGCTCCAGGTTGTAGCGGGCGGCCCAGTGGCCCGGGTCCTGGCGCAGCAGCTCGCGCAAGTTCTCCTTGGCCAGCTCGACCAGGGCGATGGCCTGCCCCGGCTGCTGACCGGCGCGCAGCCGCTCGGCCTCGCGCAGCAAGGCGTTGGCGGCGTTGAAGCGCGCGGCGCGGCCCAATGCGCTGTCTTCCGACTGCAGCGCGCGCCAGCCGTCCAGCGCCGCCTCGCCCTGGCCGCGGGCCGCCTGCTCGCCGGCGATGGCGAAACGCAGCGCCGCCGGCAGTTCCTGCGGAACCCGGGCCGCCTCAGGGCCCAGCACCGCCAGGACGCGCCCTTCCCGGATCAGCCCGTTCCAGCGCGACGCGCGCCACAGCGTCGAGGCGTCCAGCACCAGCGCCAGCAGCAAGACCGCCAGCAGGCCCAGCAGCCCCCGCCGGCGCGCGCGGCGGCTCAGGCCCAACGTGCGCGCTGCAGGCATTGCGCCCCCCACAACAACAGGCCCGCCCCCAGCGCCAGCGCCAGGCAGAGACCGTCCAGCCGGCGCGGCGGCAGGGTTTCGTCGAAGCTGCTGGGCAGGTCGGCCTGCCGGGCCACGTCCGCCACCGCGCGCTGCAGCGCCGCCGGATCGCCCACCTCGTAGGCCCGGTACTGCGGCCCCAGCGTGCTGAAGAAGCGATGCAGGAACACCTCCGGCACATTCGAGGCCGCCTCGGCATCGCCGCCCTCGGCCACCAGCCCCGGGCTGCCGGTGGAGCGCAGGTACAGCCAGTACAGCGACACCCGGTTGCGCCGCATGCGCTGCGTGATGCGCTCGCGCACGGCCGGCTCCAGGTGGTCGCCGCCGTCGGAGACCAGCAGCACGATGCGCGCCCCGCCAAAGCGGCGTTCGTCGAAATAGTCCAGCGCCGCCTGCACCGCCTGCCCGATGTCGGTCTCACCCAGCCCGCGCCCCACGCCGCCGGCGGCAATGGCGGCCTGCACGGCTGCGGTCCGGCCGGTGAAATCCAGCACCGGCATGGGCACCGAGCTGAAAGCCACCAGGCCGAAACGATCACCGGAACGCTGCGCCACGAATTCGGACAGCACCTCGCGCGCCACGCGGCTCTTGGCGCGTCCGCGCCCGCCGCCCTCGGCGCTGAGGCCACCGCTGCCGCCGGCGGCCCGGCTGTTGAAACCCTGGTCCATGCTGGCGCTGCGGTCCAGCAGCAGCACGATCTCGGCGCCGCGCCCCACGCGCTGCACCACCCGCTCCGGCTGCCGCAAGCCGGCCAGCGCCAGCACCAGCGCCGCGATCGCCACCGAGCCCAGCACCCGCAGTCCCAGCGCAATGGCTTGCCCCACCGGATCGGGCGGCAGCAGCGCCAGCGCGCCGTGGATCACCGGCAGCCCGCCCGGCCGCCGCCAGGGCAGCAGCGCCAGCGGCAACAGCAGCAGCCACAGCGGCTGATCCAGCGACAGGCTCACCGGACCTCCCGCTCCAGCGCGCGCGCCCGCCGGCACAGCCCCTTGAGCCAGCCCGGGTCGGGGATGTCCTCGCTCCCCGGCGCGAAGAAGCTGCGGCGCGACAGCGCGAAGAAGCGTTCCAGCTCCGGCCGCAGCGGCGCGAAGGCCGGCTTGCGGGCCAGGAATTCGTCCAGACCGGGCGCGAACAGCACTTCGCCGGCGCTGCGATTCAAGGCCTGGTGCAAGACCGCCAGCGCCTGCCGCCACTGCGCCGCGCTGGTCTCATCGGGCAGCCGGCGCAGCGTGCGCCAGGCCTGATCGAAAGGACGTTCCACCCGGCGCCCCGGCCAGCCCCAGGTTTCAAGCGCCAGCCCGCCCAGCAGCAGCACGGCGATCAGGCCTTCAGCGGCCAGCCGCGCCTTCAGAGGCTGGACCGGGATGAGCGGCGCCGGCAGGTCCGGTTGCAGGGCACCGAAGCCGCGGCGCTCGGGCGCCGGCTCCGGCACCAGCGGCGACACCATCACCGGCACACCATCCAGCCGCACGCCCTGGGGCCGCTTGCCTTCGAAGCGCAGCAGCACCGGCGGCAGCTCCAGCAGCTGCGGCGCCGGCGGCGAGCCCAGCACCTGGTAGCGCAGCGTGAGCCGGAACGTGCCACCGGGACGCCACCACGGCGGCTTTTCCCAGCGCGCCTCGCGCAGCTCGATGGCGAAGCCGGGCTTGGGCACGGGCAGCGAGGCCTCATCCAGCCGCCACCCGGCCGGGACGCTGACTTCGGCATGGCGCTCAATGAGGTCGCCGAGCTGGTAGCCGAAGGTGCGCGGCTCGATCTCGTGCAGCTGGACTGTCTGCGCCAGCGCCGGCGCCGGCGCGGTGGCCAGCAGGCCGGCGGCTACCAGTTCAACCCTGAAGGAAGTGACGCGTGACGGCATCGGCATCGAAGGCCCCCTCGATGAACAGCGGCCGCAGCCGCGCCTGGGCGAAGCAGCGCTGCAGCGCCTCGCGCCGCTCGCACCCGGCCTGCGCCCAGCGCTCGCGCAGCCCCGGCCGCCACCACAGCAGTCGCCGCGCGCCGCTTTCGGCATCCACCAGCGGCAGCAGCCCGGCCGGGCCGCGCGGCTCGAACTCGTAGCGGTCCCACAGCACCACCGGCACCACCCAGTGGCTCACGAAGGCGTCCAGCCAGCGCCTCACTTCCTCCAGCGGCACATGGAAGTCCGACACCAGGAACAGCAGCCCCCGCGAGGCACCGAGCACCGCCGCCGCCTGCGCCAGCGCCCGGCTGCCCTGGCGTTCGGGCCGCAGCGCGCGCAACTGGCTCCCCAGCGCCTCGGCCCGGCCGGCCTGGCGCGCAGGCGGCCACAGCAGCTCCTCGCGCAGGCGGTCGTCGCAGGCCACGCAGCCGAAGGGATCGCCCGTACGCCAGGCGGACCAGGCCAGGCTCCGCGCGAAGTCCGCCAGCACGTCCAGGCGCCGCGGCGCGCCGAAGGCCATGGAGGCGGAGACATCGGCGATCAGCCACACCGTCTGCGCCCGGGGCGGGCTGTGCAGCCGCACCTGCCAGCGCTGGAACGGGTCCCGCAGCGTGGCGCGCACATCCAGCCGCCGCGCGTCCGGCGCGCGCAGCCAGTCGGCATGGCCACGGAACTCCAGCCCACCCTCGCCGCCCAAGCTGCGGTGCGCGCCCGCCCGCAGGCCCTGCGCCGGCCCGGGCAGGCGGTAATGGAATTCAGGCGGCGGCTGGATCACGGCGCCGGCACCGCTTGCAGGATGGCGCGGGTGAGTTCCGGCACCAGGGTCGCGCGGCGCAGCTCGTACACCGGCTGCAGCACCAGCCGGTGCGCCATCACTTCATGGAACACCGCGCGCAGGTCCTCGGGCACCAGGTGATCGCGCCCGTCCAGCCAAGCCGCCACGCGCGCGGCGCGCAGCAGCATGCTCATGCCGCGCGGACTGGCGCCGGCCATCAGCAGCGCCGACGGGTCCACGGCCTCCTGCGCCAGCCGCACCCCGTGCCGGCCTGGTTGCTCACTCGCCCGCCACAACGCCAAGGCGTAGCGGCGCAATGTCGGAGAAGCCTGTATGTGGCCTTGGATGGCGGCAGCCAGAGCGCCCAGCTCGCGGTGCCGCACCAGGCCCGAGGGCAGCGTTTCGACCAGTGCGTCGGTGTCGTGGAAGCGCGGGTCGAACACCAGCGCCTCGCGCTCGAGCTCGTCGGCAGGCGTGTCGATGGTGATTTCCATCAAAAACCTGTCCCGCGCCGCCACGGCCAGTTCAAAGGTTTCCTCGCGCTCGACGCGGTTGCGGTCCGCGAAGACCAGCAAGTGGGGCAGCTGAAACTCGCGATTGAAGGCCGAGACGCTGCGCTCGGCCATGGCGCGCAGCAGCAGCGAGTGCACCTGCGGGCGGGCGCGGTTGATCTCGTTGAAGAAGAAGATCGCCAGTTCGCCGCCCTGCGCGATGAGCGGGCCCGGGTCCACGGCCGGACGCCCGTCGGCGCCGATATGGGTGTGGTAGACCAGATCGGCGGGCATCAGGTCGATGGTGCCTTCCACCCGCGCGAAGGCGCCGCCCACCGCGCGCGCGAAGGCGCGCAGCAGCGTGGTCTTGCCCACGCCCACGTCGCCCTGCAGCAGCACGTGGCCGCGCGCGAAGACGGCGATGTTCACCAGGCGGATGGCGCGCGCCTGGCCCACCACCACGCGGGCCACTTCGCGCTCCAGCGCCAGCGCCTGCTCACGCTGCGCCGCCAGCCAGCCCAGGTCCAGCGCCATGCCTGCTCCTTGCGCGGTTTTCGCAAGCACGAGGATGCCCGCGCAACCGTCGTGGCGATCCCCCATCGGGGCGATGACCCGGGCCGGCGCAGGGTCGCGCCCGCGCCCCTGGTTGCGTCAAGCCCGAGCGCCGGACCGGCTGCGGCATCCCCCTTTCGAGGAATAGACTGGTATGGCCCGCGGCTGCAGGCGCCGCGCTTCTTGAAGAGCTCATGACCACTGACCGCACCACCGACACTTCTTCCCTCGACGCCCACTGGATGCCCTTCACTGCCAACCGGCAGTTCAAGCAGGCGCCGCGCATGCTGGCCCGCGCTGAAGGCATGCATTACTGGACGCCCGAAGGACGGCAGGTGCTCGATGGGGTGGCCGGGTTGTGGTGCGTCAACGCCGGGCATGCGCGACCACGGATCGTGCAGGCCATCGCCCAGCAGGCGGCCACGCTGGACTACGCGCCGCCGTTCCAGATGGGCCATCCGCAGGCCTTCGAGCTGGCCGAGGAACTGGTCAAGCTCACGCCGCCCGGGCTGGACCGCGTGTTCTTCACCAACTCCGGCTCCGAGTCGGTGGAGACGGCGCTGAAGATGGCACTGGCCTACCACCGCGTGCGCGGCGAGGGCAGCCGCACCCGGCTCATCGGCCGCGAGCGCGGCTACCACGGCGTGAACTTCGGCGGCATCTCGGTGGGCGGCATCGTTGGCAACCGCAAGCTGTTCGGCACGCTGCTCGCCGGCGTGGACCACCTGCGCCACACCCACGACCCGGCGCGCAACGCCTTCAGCTTCGGCCAGCCCGCGCATGGCGCCGAGCTGGCCGACGACCTGGAGCGGCTGTGCGCGCTGCACGACCCCAGCACCATCGCCGCAGTGATCGTCGAGCCCGTGGCCGGCTCCACCGGCGTGCTGCTGCCGCCGGTGGGCTACCTGCAGCGGCTGCGTGAGATCTGCGACCGCCACGGCATCCTGCTCATCTTCGACGAGGTCATCACCGGCTTCGGCCGCACTGGCCAGCCTTTCGCGGCGCAGACCTTCGGCGTCACGCCCGATCTGATGACGGTGGCCAAGGGCCTGAGCAATGGCTGCGTGCCCATGGGCGCCGTGCTGGCCAAGCGCGAGATCCACGACGCCTTCATGCACGGCCCGGAACAGCTCATCGAGTTCCCGCACGGCTACACCTACTCGGCGCACCCGCTGGCGTGCGCGGCGGCGCTGGCCACGCTGCAGACCTACGAGGAGGAAAACCTGCTCACCCGCGCCAGCGAACTGCACGACTACTTCGGCCAGGCGCTGCACTCGCTCCGGGACCTGCCGCTGGTGGTGGACGTGCGCCACATCGGCCTGGTCGGCGGCATCGAGCTCACGCCCATCCCCGACGCGCCGGCCAAGCGCGCCTTCAACGTGTTCCTGGACTGCTGGGAGCAAGGCGTGCTGATCCGCACCACCGGCGACACCATCGCGCTGTCGCCACCCCTGATCATCGAGAAGAGCCACATCGACCGCATCGTGGACACGCTGGCCGGCGCCCTGCGCCGCGCGGCATGAGCTGCGCCGGCGACAGAAGCTCCTCCCCGCCGGTCGTGCTCGTGCCGGCGTGCAACCGGGTGCTGGGCCAGCACCCCTTCCATGTCGCCGGCGCCAAGTACGTGGCCGCCGTGCGGCTGGCTGGGGCGCTGCCGCTGGTGGTGCCCGACGCGGCGCCGGAGGAGCTCGACGCCCTGCTCGACCTGGCCGACGGCGTGCTGCTCACGGGCTCGCCGTCCAACGTGCATCCCCGCCATTTCGGCGAGCCGGTGCACGACACCACGCTGCCGCTGGACCCCCGGCGCGACGCCTGGACCCTGCCCTTCATCCTCAAGCTGATCGAGCGTCGCCTGCCGCTGCTGGCCATCTGCCGCGGCGCGCAGGAGCTCAACGTGGCGCTGGGCGGCAGCCTGCACCAGGCGGTGCACTCGCTCCCGGGCTACGCCGACCACCGCGGCCAGGGCGAGACGGCCGAGGCGCAGTACGCGCTGGCGCATGAGGTGCACGTGGAGCCCGGCGGGCTGCTGCAGGCGGTGGTGCAGGAGGAGGCCTTCCGCGTCAACTCGGTGCACGGCCAGGCGGTGAACCGCCTCGCTTCCGGGCTGCGCGTGGAGGCGCGCGCGCCGGACGGCCTGGTCGAGGCCTTCTCGGTGCATGGCATGGATTTCGCGCTGGCGGTGCAGTGGCACCCGGAGTGGCAGGCCCCGAACAACCCGATCTCGATGCGGCTGCTGCAGGCCTTCGGCCACGCATGCCGGCAACAAGCGGCCCGACGCCGCGACCAGCAGGAGGGATGAGTGATGTCAGGACGCGACAACTTCACCTACAGCGACCTGGAGCAGTGGCTGGACCAGCAGCGCGTCACGGAGATCGAGTGCCTGGTGCCCGATCTCACCGGCGTGGCGCGCGGCAAGATCCTGCCGCGCCAGAAGTTCACCGAGGATCGCGGCATGCGGCTGCCGGAGGTCGTGGTGGCCATGGGCGTGACGGGCGAGTTCCCTGAAGAGGGGCCCTATTACGACGTCATCACGCCCACCGACCGCGACATGCACCTGCGCCCCGACCCGGCCACGGTGCGCATCGTGCCCTGGGCCACGGACCCGACGGCGCAGGTCATCCACGACTGCTTTGACCGCGACGGCCGCCTCGTGCCCTTCGCGCCGCGCTCGGTGCTGCGCCGGGTGTGCGAGCTGTTCAAGGCCGAGGGCCTGGAGCCGGTGGTGGCGCCGGAACTGGAGTTCTACCTGGTGGCGCGCAACACCGACCCGGACATGCCACTGAAGCCGCCGATCGGGCGCAGCGGCCGGGCCGAGACCTCGCGGCAGGCCTACTCCATCGACGCGGTCAACGAGTTCGACCCGCTGTTCGAGGACGTCTACGACTACTGCGAAAAAATGGAGCTGAACGTGGACACGCTGATCCACGAGATCGGCGCGGGCCAGATGGAGATCAACTTCTTCCACGGCTACCCGCTGGCGCTGGCCGACGAGGTGTTCTTCTTCAAGCGCACGGTGCGCGAGGCGGCGATGCGGCACGACATGTTCGCCACCTTCATGGCCAAGCCCATCGCCGGCGAGCCCGGCAGCGCCATGCACGTGCACCAGAGCATCCTGCGCCAGGACACGCGGCAGAACCTGTTCAGCAACCCCGACGGCAGCCCCAGCCGCGAGTTCTACTGGTACATCGGCGGGCTGCAGAAGTACGTGCCGGCGGCCATGGCGCTGTTCGCGCCCTACGTCAACAGCTACCGGCGCCTGGCGCGCTTCACGGCCGCGCCCATCAACATCCAGTGGGGCACCGACAACCGCACCGTGGGCATCCGCTCGCCGGTGGCGCCGCCGGCGGCGCGGCGCGTGGAAAACCGCGTCATCGGCGCCGATGCCAACCCGTATGTGGCGCTGGCGGCCACGCTGGCCTGCGGCTACCTGGGCATCAAGAACCGCATCGAGCCCACGCCCGAGTGCAAGGGCGACGCCTACCTAGGCGACTACGCGCTGCCGCGCAGCCTGGGCGAGGCGCTGGAGAAGCTGCGCGCCGAAGAGGCGCTGGCCGAGGTGCTGGGCAGTGACTTCATCACCGTCTACGCCGAGGTCAAGGAAACCGAATTCGCCGAGTTCATGAAGGTGATCTCGCCCTGGGAGCGCGAGCACCTGCTGCTGCACGTCTAAGAAACGAGGAGGAACGCCCATGACCGAATCGCTCTACCGCGGACGCACCACCCGGGATTGGCAGGCCGCCGACGCCGCCCACTTCCTGCACCCCTTCACCGACTTCAAGGCGCTGGCCGCGCGCGGCGCGCGCATCGTCACGCGCGGCGAAGGCATTTATCTCTGGGACAGTGAGGGCCAGCGCATCTTCGACGCCATGTCGGGCCTGTGGTGCGTGAACGTGGGCTACCGGCAACAGCCGCTGATCGACGCGGCCACGCGCCAGATGCAGGAGCTGCCCTTCTACAACGCCTTCTTCCAGACCAGCACGCCGCCGGCCATCGAGCTGGCCGAGCTGCTGGCCGAGCTGGCGCCGCCGCAGTTCCAGCATGTCTTCTTCGCCGGCTCGGGCTCGGAGAGCAACGACACCATCGTGCGCATGGTGCGCCGCTACTGGGCGCTGATGGGCCAGCCGCAGCGCCAGGTGATCATCAGCCGCTGGAACGGCTACCACGGCTCGACCATGGCCGGCGCCTCGCTGGGCGGCATGCCGGGCATGCACGAACAGGGCGGGCTGCCCATTCCCGGCATCGTCCACATCCACCAGCCGCACTGGTGGGAGCATGGCCGGCGCCTGGGGCTGTCGCGCGAGCAGTTCGGCTTGCAGGCCGCGCAGTGGCTGGAGGACAAGATCCTGGAAGTCGGCCCGGAGAACGTGGCCGCCTTCATCGGCGAGCCGGTGCAGGGCGCGGGCGGCGTGATCGTGCCGCCCGAGAGCTACTGGCCGGAGATCCAGCGCATCTGCGACCGCTACGGCATCCTGCTGGTCAGCGACGAGGTCATCACCGGCTTCGGCCGCACCGGCCAGTGGTTCGGCTGCGAGCGCTTCGGCACCCGGCCCGACCTCATCACCTTCGCCAAGGGCGTGACCAGCGGCTACGTGCCGCTGGGCGGCGTGATGGTGGGGCAGCGCGTGGCACAGGTGCTGATCGAGAAAGGCGGCGAGTTCACCCACGGCTACACCTACTCCGGCCACCCCGTGGCCTGCGCCGTGGGCGTGGCCAACCTCAGGCTGATCCGGGAGCTGAAGCTGGTCGAGCGCGTGCGCGACGAGACCGGCCCCTACATGGCCGAGCTGTACCGGCAGTTGCAGGAGCACCCGCTGGTGGGCGAGGTGCAGAGCTGTGGGCTGATGGGCGCGCTGACGCTGGTGCGCGACAAGGGCACCAATGAGCCCTTCGCGCCGGAGATCGACATCGCCATGGTCTGCCGCGGCCATTGCTTTGGCAACGGCCTGATCATGCGTGCCGTGGGCGACCGCATGATCGTCGCGCCGCCGCTGGTGGTGACGCGGGCGCAGCTCGACGAGATGGCGGCGCTGATCCAGCGCTGCCTGGACCTGACCCTGGCCGACGCCACGCGCAACGGCTGGCTCTGAAGGCCTGCATCGGGAAAGGAACGCGCATGAACCGCCCCGCCATCGACTGGCATGCCCGCGCCGCCGAGGTGCGTCCGGACGGCCGCTGCTTCATTGACGGCCAGCGCCGCGACGCGGTTGCCGGCGAAACCACCGAGAAACACTCGCCGGTGGACGGCCGGCGCCTGGGCGCGGTGGCGCGCGGGCGCGAGGCCGACATCGACGCCGCGGTGCGAAGCGCCCGCGCCGCCTTCGAAGACCGGCGCTGGGCCAGCCAGCCGCCCGCGGCGCGCAAGAAGGTGCTGCAGCGCTTCGCCGAAGCCGTGCTGGCAGCGCGCGAGGAGCTGGCGCTGCTGGAGACGCTGGACATGGGCAAGCCCATCGGCCATGCGCTGACGGTGGACGTGCCGGCCACGGCGCGCTGCATCGCCTGGTACGCCGAGGCGCTGGACAAGCGCTACGACGAGATCGCGCCCACGCCGGAGACGGCGCTGGCGCTGATCACGCGCGAGCCTGTCGGCGTGGTCGGGGCCATCGTGCCCTGGAACTACCCGATGATCATGGCGGCCTGGAAGATCGCGCCGGCGCTGGCCACCGGCAACTCGCTGGTGCTCAAGCCCAGCGAGAAGTCCCCGTTCACCGCGCTGCGGCTGGCCGAGCTGGCCGTGGAGGCCGGGCTGCCGCCGGGCGTGTTCAACGTCGTGCCGGGGCACGGCGGCGAGGCCGGCGAGGCGTTGGCGCTGCACATGGACGTGGACGCCATCGGCTTCACCGGCTCCACGCGCACCGGGCGGCGCATGCTGGAGTACGCCGGGCGCAGCAATCTGAAACGCGTGTTCAACGAGCTGGGCGGCAAGTCGGCCTTCATCGTGTTTCCGGACTGCGCCGACCTGGCCCGCGCCGCCGCCACCGCGGCGGGCAGCATGTTCTTCAACCAGGGCGAGAGCTGCAATGCGCCCTCGCGCCTGCTGGTGCACGAGGACATCGCCGAGCGCTTCACCGAGCTGCTGGCAGCGCAGCTGCCGCGCTACCAGCCGGGCGACCCGCTGCAGCCGGGCACGGCCATGGGCGCGATCGTGGACGACATCCAGCTGCGCACGGTGCTGGGCTACATCGAGGCGGGCCAGTCCGAGGGCGCGCAGCTGGTGGCCGGCGGGCGCCAGGCCCGGCCGGACAGCGGCGGCCACTACGTCGAGCCGACGATCTTTGTTGGCGTGAACCACGGCATGCGCATTGCGCAGGAGGAAATCTTCGGGCCGGTCGTGGGCGTGCTGCGCTTCCGGGACGAGGCCGAGGCGGTGCGCATTGCCAACGGCACGCCCTACGGGCTGCAGGCCAGCGTCTGGAGCGACCACCTGAGCCGGGCGCACCGGGTGGCACGCGCCTTGCGGGCGGGCACCGTGCATGTCAACCAGTACGACGAGGATGACATCACCGTGCCTTTCGGTGGCTTCAAGCAGAGCGGCAACGGGCGGGACAAATCGCTGCACGCCTTCGACAAGTACACCGAGCTCAAGACCACCTGGCTGCGCATCGACGCCGCCGACAGCTGACGGAGCACACCCATGCGGGACCTGCGCGAGCGCTTGAAGAAGCAGGGCATCCACACCCTGCTGGTGCAGTTCACCGACCTGCACGGGGCCGCGCGCGGCCGCTTCGTGCCGCTGGCGCACCTGGACGACGTGCTCACCGACGGCGCCGGTTTTGCCGGCCCGGCCATCTGGGGCAGCGCCCTGCCGCGCACCGGCGAGCGCGCCCGCTACCACGCGCGCGGGCAGGCCAGCTCCATCGTTGCCCTGCCCTGGCTGCCCGGCGTGGCGCGCATCGTGGCCGACGGCTTCGTCGCCGGTGAGCCCTTCGACGCCGATCCGCGCCAGGTGCTGCGCCGCGCGCTGGCGCCGCTGGAGGAGCAGGGCTGGATGCTGCGCGTGGGACTGGAGCCGGAGTTCTTCCTGCTGCGCCGCGAGGGCGAGTCCTTCGTCCCGGCGGACGCGCGCGAACGGCTGGACAAACCCTGCTACGACCTGAAGACGCTGCCGCGCCAGGCCGGCTACCTGCACGAGCTGCGCGAGGCGCTGGAGCGCTGCGGGCTGGACGTGATGCAGCTGGAGCATGCCGAGGCGCCGGGGCAGTACGAGGTCAATTTCGGCCACACCGACGCTCTCGCCTGCGCCGACCAGCTGATGCTGTTCAAGCAGGCGGCGCATGCCATCGCGCAGCAGCACGACATGCTGTTCTCGCTGATGCCAAAACCGTTTGCCGACCAGGCGGGCAGCGACATGCACGTGCATGTCTCGCTGTGGGAAGGCGAAGGCGTGGATGCGCGCAGCCTGTTCACGCCGCACCTGCCCGATGGCGCGGTGGACCGCACCCGCACGCTGTCCACACTGGGCCGGCATTTCGTGGCCGGCGTGCTGGCGCACAGCGCCGCGCTGTGCGCGCTGGCCGCGCCGACGGTGAACTCGTACAAGCGATTGCGCCCCACGCTCAACGGCCCGGGCTACGCGCCCAAGTACGTCGCCCAGGGTCCGGACAACCGCACGGCGCTGGTGCGGACGCTGCATGGACGCTTCGAGTGGCGGCTGCCGGACGCCAGCGCCAACCCCTACCTGATGCTGGCCGGGATGGTGGCGGCGGGCCTCGACGGCATCGAGCGCCGGCTCGACCCGGGCCCGGACGTGGACATCGACCTGCTGGAAGCCTCGCCTCAAACCCTGGCCGAACTGGGCCTGCGCACGCTGCCCCACAGCCTGGCGCAGGCGCTGGACGCGCTGGAGGGGGACGAGGTGCTGGTCAATGCGCTGTCGTCCTCACTGGTGCGCGAGTTCGTGCGGCTCAAGCGGCAGGAATGGGCCGAATATGCGCGGCATGTCAGCGCTTGGGAATTGTTGAGGTATGTGGATGCGTTTTGATTTTGACGCAATGAGGTATTTGCAGGAATATCAATTTATTTCACCGGATTTTGAAAGCGGCGACGAGCTTGAATTCATTTCCCACGCTTGACCCATTACTCACTCGGCAGCCCATGATTTCACATACTCCGGCACGGTTCCACATGGACTGTGGTCAGCGCGGATCGGCATTCCCCGCCGGGTCATGAGAGGCAATATGCCAGCCCACACGGGAAGATCGATATCCTCTTCCTTGTCCGCTGGCTCTGAATCGCTGACCTTGACCGCCGTTTCCGTGAGCGGCATCCGCATCAGGCTGGTGGCGGCAAGCTCCTTGAAATTACCCCGGCGGGCTTCGTCCTTGCGGCCGGTGGCGATTTTTTCCATGAACATATCCAGCGCCTCCAGCTTCTCATCCTGGCCATGGATTTCCTGGAAGTGTCCATAAGCCACCGCCGACCGATAATTCATCGAATGGCTGAAGGCCGATTTGGCCAGCACCAGCCCATCAAGCAGCGTGATGGCCACCGACACCTGCACGCCGGATTTCAGCGCCTT
This sequence comes from Azohydromonas caseinilytica, assembly GCF_012927045.1. Lineage (GTDB taxonomy): Bacteria > Pseudomonadota > Gammaproteobacteria > Burkholderiales > Burkholderiaceae_C > Azohydromonas > Azohydromonas caseinilytica. The sequence goes on from NZ_JABBFW010000018.1 coordinate 39,965, forward strand.
GATCAGCCGGCTGCCGTTGGAGCCGTGGATGTAGAGATATTCGCCCTGCCGCCAGTGCGCCGTCGGAATGCAATGGGTGCCATCCTCCACTGAAAACGCGATATGGCAGACGTAGGATTCATCGACGATGGCGTGCAGCATGCTCCGCTCATGGTTGGCAAGCTCGGGCAGGCGGCGAACCCGGGTTCGGGCGGAGGTGGTTGGCATGGTGGGTCCGTTATTGGAGTTTTGGAATATTTTGACTTCAGCGGTCACGGGCGCGTCAAGAGACAAAAAACCCGACCGGGCGCCACTTTCAGTGGTGGACCTCCGCAGCCAACGGCAAATCGTATGCGCTGGCGCGGCCGGCTCTGAGTTATCCACCGCTTCCGCAATGCACTGCGTGACGCAGTTCACAATCCCATTAATGCACACCCAATTGATCCTGTTGCAGGATCGACTCCCCATTCTCATTTATTGCCATTTCCGGCCGGAATTTTGTTGAGCCTCGAAACCGCCTTGCCAGCAGGCGCACAGGCCTTTTCAAAGGAAGCGGTTTTTCACAGCCAACTCGTTGACCGGGCAGCCCGCTGCCCTGGAGCATTGCCGGGGTCACTGGCGCTGCGGGCAAAGCCGTCCCGCCCCTGAGGCACACTCCCCCGCCTACCCGCTGTTCCCCAGGCCGCCGTCTTGAAGTCCTCGCCTCCCTCCTCGCGCCCCGCCACCCACCTGCCCCTCATCTCCTGCCTCTCGCTGGCCGCCAGCATGGCCCTGGTCGGCAGCTATGTGGGGCTGTCGAAGCTGCTGGTGGCGGTGTTCCCGGTGTTCCTGCTGGCGTGGCTGCGCTTCGGCATCGCGGCGGTGGCGATGGCGGGATGGGTCAGGCGGCCGGTGGATGAGCCCACGTTGGGCCCGGCCGAGAAACGCCTGCTGTTCCTGCAGAGCTTCTTCGGCAATTTCATGTTCTCCATCTGCATGCTCTTCGGCGTGCAGGCCACCTCGGCGCTGGCCGCGGGCGTGACCATGGCCGGCATCCCAGCGGCGGTTGCGCTGCTGTCCTGGGCGCTGCTCAAGGAGCGCATCACGCCGCGCTCGGCGCTGGGCATCGCCTGCGCCGTGGGCGGCATTGCGCTGCTGGCCTTCGCGCGCAATGCGCCGGGCACGGCGTCCGCCCCCTGGTGGGGCTATGCCCTGCTGCTGGCAGCGGTGCTGTGCGAGGCCAGCTACGTGGTGATCGGCAAGCGGCTCACGGCCAGCCTGTCGCCGCGGCGCATCAGCGCGCTCATCAACGTCTGGGGCCTGCTGCTGGTGACGCCCTTCGGGCTGTGGCAGGCGCTGTCCTTCGACTTCGCCCAGGTCACGCCCGCCTCCTGGGCGCTGCTGGTGTTCTACGCGCTGGCGGCCAGCATGGTCAGCGTCTGGCTCTGGATGCAGGGCCTCAAGGGCGTGCCGGCGCAGCAGGCCGGGGTGTTCACGGTGATGCTGCCGCTCTCGGCCGCCGCCATCGGCGTGCTGCTGCTGGGCGAGCACATGACGGCGGGGCACGCCGTGGCCTGCGCACTGGCCCTGGCCGGGCTGCTGCTGGCGACCTGGCCGGCGCGCGCCACGCCTACAGCTGCGCCCGCATCAGCGCGGCCGCGTGCTCGATGAGCTTCTCGCGCGCCGGCCGGTGCCGCCAGGCCTGCAGCGTCACCGGGCGGGCGCGCTGCCAGTCGCGCTCGAAGACCTCGATCAGCCGCTGCGCGAAGGCCGCGTCCATCACGTTCAGGTTGGCCTCGTCGTTGAGCTTGAAGCTGCGGTTGTCGAAGTTGGTGGAGCCCACCGACACCAGCAGCCCGTCCACCACCAGCACCTTGCAATGGAACATCGTCGGCTGGAACTCGGCGATCTCCACGCCCGCCTCCAGCAGCGGGCCCCAGCGCGCCCGTGACGCGCGCCGCACGGTGGCGGTGTCGATGAAGCGCCCCGGCGTGATGATGCGCACCCGCACGCCGCGCTTGCGGGCGTCCACCAGCGCCTGCACCGCGAGGTGGTCCGGCACGAAGTAGCTGCTGGAGAGGTGGATGGTGTGGCGCGCCGCCGTGATGGACATCAGGTACATCAGGTGCATGCTCTCGCTGCCGCCCGTGGGCGAGCTGCTGAACATCTGCGCCGGCTGGTCGCCGTTGGGGTACAGCGCCGGAAAGTAGGCCTCGCCGTGCAGCACGCGGCCGGTGGCCTTGATCCAGTTGTCGGTGAACACCGCCTGCATCTGCGCCACCACGGGGCCCTTGACGCAGAAATGCGTGTCGCGCCAGTGGTGCTCGTCCTGGGCGTGGCCCTGCCACTCGTCGGCGATGCCCACGCCGCCGGTGAAGCCGATGCGCCCGTCCACCACCAGCACCTTGCGGTGCGTGCGCTGGTTCAGCCGCGCCAGGTGCGACCAGTGCGGCTTGTGGTAGCGCTCGACCTCGACGCCGGCTTCCTTCATCTGTTCGAGGTAGCGGTCCTCCATCTTGAAGCTGCCCACCCAGTCCAGCAGCACATGGACCTTGACGCCGGCCCGGGCCCGCTCGGACAGGACCTCGGCGAATTGGTCGCCGATCTGGCCGGACCAGTAGATGAAGGTTTCAAACGTCAGGCTGCGCTGCGCGCCGCGCATGGCCTCCAGCATGGCCGGGAAGATCTGATCGCCGTTGACCAGCTCCCGCACATGGTTGCCTTCGAGCATCGGCGGGCCCAGCAGCACGCTCATGGAGCGGCGGAACTGCGGGTCGTCGGTGTCGTAGAGCCGCTCCAGCTGCTCCTGGATGCGCCGCTCGCCCGACATCAGGTTCATGGCCACGAAGGACACGGCCAACGTGCCCAGCACGCTCAGCAGCACCACGGTCCAGGTCGCCATGGCTCAGCCGCTCCGTGACGGGGAAAGGGGCCACTGGGCTGTTCTTTTCACTGCACCTCCGCTGTCCAGCGGCCGCCCCCGTGGCGGCCAGCGCGGAGTGTGTCAGCGCGCGCCGTGCCCGGCCATGCGGCGCGTCCCGGCTCTGGAGGGGCGATTGAAAGGCTCAGGCCCTCCCCGTGTGCGGGTCGGTGCGCGGAGCCGCGTCCGGCGCCGGGGCCCGCCCCAGGCGGCGCTGTCAGGCCGGCTCGGAAACCGGCTGGGCGGCGGGCCGCTGCGCTTGGCGCCACACCGCCTGCGGCGGCTCGTGCTTGAGGCGGTGGTCACTCCACACCTGGCGCCAGCGCCGCGCGCCGGGCATGCCGTTCCACAGGCCCAGCATGTGGCGCGCGACATGCGACCAGGCCACCCCGTTGGACGCCTGCCGCGCCATGTACTCGACCATCAGCTTCTCGATGTCGGCCCGATCCCGCTCGGCGGGTGCGTCGCCGAAGAAGCGCTCGTCCCAGCGCGCCATGCTCCAGGGCTCGTGGTAGGCCTGCCGGCCCACCATCACGCCGTCCACGTGGCGCAGGTGCTCGGCGATCTCGTCGTCGCCCTTCACGCCGCCGTTGAGCACGATGGTGAGCCCTGGGAAGTCGCGCTTGAGCTGATAGGCGAACTCGTAGCGCAGCGGCGGCACTTCGCGGTTTTCCTTGGGGCTCAGGCCCTGCAGCCAGGCATTGCGGGCGTGGACGATGAACACCTCACAGCCGGCCTCGGCCACGGCGCCCACGAAGTCGCGCACGAAGTCGTAGGACTCGATGCGGTCGATGCCGATGCGGTGCTTGACCGTCACCGGGATGTCCACCGCGTCACGCATGGCTTTCACGCCCTGGGCGACGAGGTCCGCCTCGGCCATGAGGCAGGCCCCGAAGGCGCCGCGCTGCACGCGCTCGCTGGGACAGCCGCAATTGAGGTTGACCTCGTCGTAGCCCCAGTCCTGCGCGAGCCGGGCGCAGGCGGCCAGATCGGCGGGCTCGCTGCCGCCGAGCTGCAGCGCCAGCGGGTGCTCCTCGGGATTGAAGTCGAGGTGGCGGGGCCGGTCACCGTGCAGCAGCGCACCGGTGGTCACCATCTCGGTGTAGAGCCGGGTGTGGCGCGTGATGAGGCGGTGAAAGTAGCGGCAGTGGCGGTCGGTCCAGTCCAGCATGGGGGCCACCGACAGACGCCAGGGGCTCAGACTTTCGTTAAGTGCTTGATTCATTTGAATGGCTGGCCCAGGCCGGCTCCAAGAGGCGGGCCGGATTGTATTGAGCGAGCCCAGAACCTTCCCGAGCGAGGCCATGGCCAGGAGACGGACACTGCCGCGGCCCATGGCACACGGGCATCACACCGCGCTTCCGGTACCCAACAGGGGCGCTGGTCAACAATGCTTGCGGCCCGAAGCCCCGCTCAATGGATGACTCGGGCATCCAGCCGCTTGCGCTCGGACAGCTTGCCCCGGCTGGCGTCGTTGATCCTGGCCACCTGGCGGCCCCTGGGAAGCTCGATCGTCACGCTGGAGTCGATGTCGACATACTGATAGGTCATCACGCCGGCTCCGTCCCTGTTTTCAATATCGAAAACCGGCTCGTCCAAATCTGGACGCCTTATCTTGATCGTGGCTCCCCCTGTGATTTCAAAACCACGCCCAGAACCGGCGCTGGCCCCACCTCAACCTTTTGACTTGAATATCTGGTTGTCAATTTCGTAATAACCACCAACTATTTTCAAGCCGCCATAGCAGGCTCGGTTATTCCAGGAAAGGTATTTTGCCCCCCGCACGTCGCATTCAGTCAGCTCGACCGTGATGAGGCTGGACACTTTCATGTTGGCCACGACCGTGGGTTGCGACAGCTCGGCACTGCCCCACAGCGAGGGCGATGGCGAGAAGGTGGCGCGGCAACGCTGGTAGCTCACCGCCGACTTGCCGAACGCGGCGGGGCCATTGATATGCAGTGCGGTGCGTAGACCACGCGCCATCACCTTGTTGCACTCCAGTACCGCTGTTCCTGTCCCGGAATGGTGGGTCAGGCCGACCGAGGCACAGTTCTCCACCTGGGTGTCATTGACATAGACATGGGAACTCATGCTGCTGAACGCAGAGCCCAGGAAATTGGCGCTCCCGTTGGCGTAAGCGTCCTTGTAGACGCCGCCGTTGACGCGAATGATGACATCGGCGTCATCGGCGGCAACACAGCTCTTGCTGCCATAAGCGGCCCCTCCTTTGTCGGAGCGGCAATCGTTCAGAACCAGCTCGTGTTTCGAAAAACCTGAAACGCTGGCATTGCCGCACCAGGAATCGGCGGCGAATGCGGCATATCCAAGGGACTATGGAGATGAATAACAGGCCGTCAGCTGGACGTCGTCCGAGCTGCAGACATAGAAGGAAGCGCATGAGCCGCAAAGCTCGAATCTGCAGTTGGTGCCACGGATATTTTCCGAGCGGATGACGACCAGGGCATGGCCACCGTTTTGCGCCAGGAACACCCGGCGTGCCTCCGGGCCAAGCTTGGCCGAGGCGTCCGCGTCGCCCCACGACTCGCCCTTGCTGCGCAGAGTCACGTCGGTGAGGCTGATGCGCTTGCAGCCATCAATGGTGAGCGTGGAAGGGAAACGGCGCTTGGCCGCCGAGCGGCCGGGATTCGCGGCGAAGATCGTGCCGTTGCGGATGGCGATGTCGCTCTTGCCGATCAGGCGCAGCGTAGACGAAAGCGGCACCGCGTCGCCCTCCCTGGCGCCCTCGACACTGCCGTACACGGCGTAGCTCTTGGCGCCCAGGTCGATCACGCTGCCGGAAGGCGCCGCCGTGAACATGTCGACCAAGGCGGCGGTGTCGTCACTGCGGCCATCACCCAGGGCACCGAAATCGGCCGGTCGGATCACCGAGCGTGCCTTGTCGGCAACGGAGATCACCCCAGCCGTTCCAGCCCGGGCTCCCCAGCCCAGCAGCGTGCCACCGGCTGCAGCCATGAGTGCAATAACCCGTCGCCGCAGCGGCGACCTAAGGGGCTTGTCCGGAGAAGGCAAGTCGTGCTGATTGAGTTGCATGGCTGGTGTCCTGCGTCGATGAACAGGCCTGGGCATCAAGGTCGTGGTGTCATGCCTGTCGGTCCGGGCATTCTTGCAGGGTCTTGCAGTGCCCTGAACCATGCCCGGGCATGCCGTTCAACCGGCCGCCGATCCGCCGGCTGTCGCTCCAACAGCCGGTTGGCGGTGGCACCCAGCAACGGGTCCGCGGCGCGGTGGTATTTGCCGCCCCAGTAGTTCACCACCCGCTCGTCAGGCACCTCGAACCGCTCGCCGCCGGAGTTTGCAGAATCGCTCTGGCCAAAAACAAAAGCCACCATGGTTTTTTCCGTGATGGCGGGGCGCTGAATTTCTATCTTGCCTGGATAGGCCGTGAGCTGATGGAAATGGTTCCATCGGACCGGATTTTGCGCATCGTTGCTTTTGAATCGATGCCAAGTGTTCCACACGAAAAGGAACAGCTCGTCCTGCCGCACCGCCGAGCGCATGCCCAGCAGCAAGGCCAGCAGGGCGAGCAGCAGGCCCAGTGCGGCGACCAGGAGACAGGTGGACCAGGCGCCTTTCATGGCCAGCGAGCGCAGTGGAGGTCAACCGATGCGGGCGTGGTGGCAGCCGTGCGCCTCAGGCCCGGGAATGCAGCTTGGCGTCCGGCGCGGGTGTGGGAGCCCCACCCTGCCTCAACCCCAGCGCCGCATCCAGCGCCAGCGCGCCCAGCACCAGCGTGCCGCCGGCCAGCACGGAAGGTGCCGGCGTCTCGTCCGCGCCGAGCCAGGCCCACAGCACGCCGAACAGCACTTCCAGCAGGCCCAGCAGCGACATCTCGGGCGCGTGCAGCACGCGCGACACCGCCACGCACAGCAGGCAGGGCACGGCCAGTTGCAGCGCACCCAGCAGCGCCAGCCAGGCCAGATCGGAGCCGGTGGCCTGGAAGGGAGCGGCCAGCGGCAGCGTGGCGGCGGACGAGAGCAGCGCGCCGATCAGCACCGCCGGCAGCATGTCCCCACCGCCGCCCTCCTGCGCGGCGCCGCGGCGGCGGCTGTACTGCAGCACCGTCCAATTGGTGGCCGCGGCCAGCGGCACCGCCAGCGCCACGCCGATGCCCAGCAGCGCGCGCGCGTCGCTGCGCAGCAGCTCATTGCCGTACATCCAGGCGATGCCCACGCCCGCCAGGACGATGGCGATCCAGGTGCGGGCAGCGAGCCGGTGCTGCAGCACGACCCGTGACAGCAGCGCCGTGAACAGCGGCCCCAGCGCCATGGTCACCAGCACGTTGGCGACGGTGGTGAGGGTGAGCGCCACCATGAAGGCGGTGAACATCACGCTCCAGCACAGCCCCGAGAGCCACAGCGTGCGCCCGCCGCTGCGCAGCGTTGCCCACACCGCCCGCGGCCCGCGCAGCGCCGCCAGCAGCACGCCCAGCGCCAGCGCGTTGAAGGCGCTGCGCCAGAAGGTCACCTCGAAGCTGGCCGCGCTGTCCAGCTGCCGCGTCACCACCCCCGCGATGCTCCACAGCAGGGTGACCAGGACCATGGTGACGATGCCTTGGCGGTGGGTCATAGCAGGGGCAGCTCCGAAAGACGAGATGGTGAAAGGTCGTTGAGCAGCGAGAAGAACGGCGGGAGGCGTTTCGTCGCAGCAGAGGTGCAGCTCAATGAAAGAGGGCCGCTGGAGGCGGCCCGGGCGTCATTCAAGCTGGAGCCCCCGCTTGGCGGGGGGCGGGGGGTGCCCCATCCTGCACGCCGCGTGCGCGGCGGGAAGGTGCGTCAAGCACCTTCCCGTTGCGCACGCTTGCGCTCGTGCTCCTTCAGGAAGCGCTTGCGCAGCCGGATCGACTTCGGGGTGATCTCGACCAGCTCGTCGTCCTCGATGAACTCCACGCCGTACTCCAGCGTGCACTCGATCGGGGGCGTGATCTTGATGGCGTCTTCCTTGCCGCTGACACGGAAGTTGGTCAGCTGCTTGGTGCGCGTGGCGTTGACCACCAGGTCGTTGTCACGGTTGTGCACGCCGACGATCATGCCCTCGTACACCGGGTCGCCCGCCTTCACGAACATGCGGCCGCGGTCGTCGAGCTTGCCCAGCGCGTAGGTGAAGATCTCGCCGTCGTCCATGGAGATCAGCACGCCGTTCTTGCGGCCGCCCACGTCGCCCTTGAAGGGCTCGTAGCCGTCGAACAGGCTGCTGATCAGGCCCGAGCCGCGGGTGAGGTTCAGGAACTCGTTGGAGAAGCCGATCAGGCCACGCGCCGGGATGCGGTACTCCAGGCGCACGCGGCCGCGGCCGTCCGGCTCCATGTTGACCAGCTCGCCCTTGCGCTCACCCAGCGCCTGCATCACGCCGCCCTGGTGGCCTTCCTCGATGTCGGCCGTCACCAGCTCGATGGGCTCCATCTTGACGCCCTCGATCTCGCGGAACACCACGCGCGGCTTGGAGACGGCCAGCTCGTAGCCCTCGCGGCGCATGTTCTCCAGCAGGATGGTCAGGTGCAGCTCGCCGCGGCCCGCGACCTCGAAGATGCCGTCCTCGTCCGTTTCCTTGACGCGCAGCGCGACGTTGCTCTGCAGCTCCTTCTGCAGCCGATCCCAGATCTGGCGGCTGGTGACGAACTTGCCCTCGCGGCCGGCCAGCGGCGAGGTGTTGACGCAGAAGTTCATCGTCAGCGTCGGCTCGTCGATGCGCAGCATGGGCAGCGGCTGCGGGTTGGCCGGGTCGGTCACGGTCACGCCGATGCCCAGGTCCTCGATGCCGTTGATCAGCACGATGTCGCCGGGGCCGGCCTCGGTGACCTGGATGCGGTCCAGGCCCTGGAAGGTCAGCACCTGGTTGACGCGGCCCTTGAAGGACTTGCCGTCCGGACCTTCCATCACCAGCACGTCCATGGCCGGCTTGATCTTGCCGGCGTTGACGCGGCCCACGCCGATGCGGCCGACGAAGCTGTTGTAGTCCAGCGCCGAGATCTGCAGCTGCAGCGGGGCGTCGGGGTCACCCTCGTGCGCCGGCACGTGCTTGAGGACGGTGTTGAACAGGGCCGACATGTCGGGGCCCCACTGCTCGCCCGGGGCGCCCTCTTCCAGCGAGGACCAGCCGTTGATGCCCGAGGCGTAGACCACGGGGAAGTCCAGCTGCTCGTCGGTGGCGCCGAGCTTGTCGAAGAGGTCGAAGGCGGCGTTGATGACCTTGTCGCAGTTGGCGCCGGGCTTGTCGACCTTGTTGACCACCACGATGGGCTTGAGGCCCAGGGCCAGCGCCTTCTTGGTCACGAAGCGCGTCTGCGGCATCGGGCCTTCCTGGGCGTCGATGAGCAGGACCACGCCGTCCACCATGGACAACGCGCGCTCCACCTCGCCGCCGAAGTCGGCGTGGCCCGGGGTGTCCACGATGTTGATGTGCGTGCCTTCCCAGCTCACGGCGCAGTTCTTGGCCAGGATGGTGATGCCGCGCTCGCGCTCGATCGCGTTGCTGTCCATCACGGTGTCGACCACCTTCTCGTGCTCGGCAAAGGTGCCGGACTGGCGCAGGAGCTGGTCGACCATCGTGGTCTTGCCATGGTCGACGTGCGCGATGATGGCGATGTTGCGGATCTGCTTGCTCATAAAGAACGTCTTTCAGAAATTCAGGGCGGCCTCGTGGGCCTGCGGCGCCAGGGCGCCATGGGGAACTTGGAGCAGTGCCTGCACCTCGGGAGGGCTCAGCAGGCGTTGGGCAATCAGTTCGCCGGCGCGAACCTGGGCGGTGCCCAGGAAGGCGCGCGGCTCGGGGCCGTAGACACGAACGCCGGCGGCATCGGCATGGCTGACACGGCGGCGCAGCCCGGTGAGAAAACGCGCGGCCTCGTCGGCCGGCAGGCGGACGGCCGGCCAGTCGGCCACCAGCGCGTCGGGCGGCTGCAGCAGCGCCACGCGCGCGGCCTCGTCCAGGGCCTCCAGCGCCTCCAGGCTGATGGCGCGGCTCACCGTGAGCGCGCCGCTGCCGGTGCGCCGCAGCGCCGAGAGGTGCGCGCCGCAGCCCAGCAGCTCGCCCAGGTCTTGGGCCAGCGTGCGGACGTAAGTGCCCTTGCTGCAGCGCACATCCAACACCAGCGCGTCACCTTGCCACTTGAGGATGTCAAGCGCGTGAATCGTGACCTGGCGCGCGGCGCGCTCGACCTCGATGCCGGCGCGCGCGTACTCGTACAGCGCCTTGCCGTCTTTCTTGAGCGCGGAGTGCATCGGCGGCACCTGCTCGATGGCACCGGTCAGGCGCGCGCAGGCGGCTTCGATGGTGGCTTGGGTCACGGCCACCGGGCGCTCGCTAGTCACCTCGCCCTCGGCGTCGCCGGTGGTGGTGACCTGGCCGAGCTTCAGCGTGGCGGTGTAGCGCTTGTCGGCATCCAGGCTGACCTGGGAGAACTTGGTGGCCGCGCCGAAGCACAGCGGCAGCAGCCCGGTGGCCAGCGGGTCCAGCGTGCCGGTGTGGCCGGCCTTCTCGGCCCGCAGCAGCCACTTCACCTTCTGCAGCGCGTCGTTGCTGGACCAGCCCAGCGGCTTGTCCAGCAGCAGCACGCCATGCAGCGCACGGCGCGGGAGTCGGGTGCGCACGGCGCCGCTCATCGCGTCAGTCCTCCTTGGCGCGCGTGGCGTTGGCCTGCGCGATCAAGGCACCGAGCTCGGCCGCGCGCTCGGTGGTGCGGTCGAACTGGAAGTGCAGCGTCGGCACGGTGTGGATCTGCAGCCGCTTGAACAGGCTGTTGCGCAGGAAACCGGCGGCCTCGTTGAGGGCCAGCTGGGTTTCCTGCGGGTCGCCCACCAGCAGCGAGAAGAACACCTTGGCGTGCGCGTAGTCGGGCGTCACCTCGACGGCATTGATCGTGACCATGCCGACACGCGGGTCCTTGAGCTCGCGCACGAGCTCGGCCACGTCGCGCTGGATCTGGTCGGCGATGCGGAAGCTGCGGTTGGGGATGTTTCTCTTGTGTCGCATGCGGCGCTCCTGAAGTACAAAACCCCGCCCATCGGGGCGGGGCTTGGCAGGAAGGGACGGCAGGCTGGGTTACAGCGTGCGCGCCACTTCCTTGACCTCGAACACTTCGATCTGGTCGCCCTCGGCGATGTCGTTGTAGTTCTTGAGCTTGATGCCGCACTCGAAGCCTTCCTTGACCTCGCGCACGTCGTCCTTCAAGCGGCGCACCGACTCGATCTCGCCGGTGTAGATGACCACGTTGTCGCGCAGCAGGCGGAAGCGCGCGTTGCGGCGCACCAGGCCCGAGGTGACCATGCAGCCCGCCACGGTGCCGATCTTGGAGGCCACGAACACGGTGCGGATCTCCGCCGTGCCCAGCGCCTCTTCCCTCTGCTCCGGCGCCAGCATCCCCGACATCGCCGCGCGGATCTCGTCGACGGCGTCGTAGATGATGTTGTAGTAGCGCAGGTCCACGCCGTTGTTGTCGGCGAGCTTGCGCGCACCGGCGTCGGCACGGACGTTGAAGCCCACGATCACCGCCTTGGAGGCGATGGCCAGGTTGACGTCGCTCTCGCTAATGCCACCCACGGCCGCGTGCACGATCTGCACCTTGACCTCGTCGGTGGAGAGTTTCAGAAGCGAGGACGCCAGGGCCTCCTGCGAACCTTGGACGTCGGCCTTGATGATCAAGGGCAGCGTCTGCACGTCGCCGGCGCCCATCTGGTCGAACATGTTCTCCAGCTTGGCGGCCTGCTGCTTGGCCAGCTTGACGTCGCGGTACTTGCCCTGGCGGAAGGTGGCGATCTCGCGGGCGCGGCGCTCGTCGGCCAGCACCATGAACTCGTCACCAGCCTGCGGCACCTCGGTCAGGCCCTGGATCTCCACGGGGATGGACGGGCCCGCAGCCTCGGTGGCCTTGCCGTCCTCATCCAGCATGGCGCGCACGCGGCCATAGCTGGAGCCGGCCAGCACCACGTCGCCCTTCTTCAGGGTGCCGCTCTGCACCAGCACGGTTGCCACGGGGCCGCGGCCCTTGTCCAGGCGCGCTTCGATCACCAGGCCCTTGGCCAGGGTGTCCTCGGCCGCCTTGAGCTCCAGCACTTCGGCCTGCAGCAGCACTTGCTCCAGCAGGTCGTCGATGCCCTGGCCGGTACGGGCGGACACGGACACGAAGGGGGAATCGCCGCCGAACTCTTCCGGCACGACCTGCTCCGCGACCAGCTCGCTGCGCACGCGCTCCAGGTTGGAATCGGGCTTGTCGATCTTGTTGATCGCCACCACCAGCGGCACGCCGGCCGCCTTGGCGTGGTGGATGGCTTCCTTGGTCTGGGGCATCACGCCATCGTCAGCCGCCACCACCAGGATCACGATGTCCGTGGCCTTGGCGCCGCGGGCACGCATGGCCGTGAAGGCCTCGTGGCCCGGGGTGTCGAGGAAGGTGATGACGCCGCGGGGCGTTTCGACGTGGTAGGCGCCGATGTGCTGCGTGATACCGCCGGCCTCGCCAGCCGCCACGCGCGAGCGGCGGATGTAGTCCAGCAGCGAAGTCTTGCCGTGGTCGACGTGGCCCATCACCGTCACCACCGGGGCACGCGGCTTTTGCTCCGCGCTGCTGGCGGCGGCTTCCTCTTCCAGGAAGGCTTCCGGATCATCCAGCTTGGCCGCGAAGGCCTTGTGGCCCATCTCCTCGACCAGGATCATCGCGGTCTCCTGGTCCAGCTGCTGGTTGATGGTGACCATCTGGCCCAGCTTCATCAACTGCTTGATGACCTCGGAGGCCTTGACGCTCATCTTGTGCGCCAGATCCGCGACGCTGATGGTCTCCGGCACGTGCACTTCCTGCACCTGCGGCTCGTTCGGTGCCACGAAGTTGGAGCTGCTGCGCTCGTCACGGTCGCCACCACGGCGGCCGCCGCGCGGCGAACGCCAGCCCGCGCGCGCACCGCCACCGGCGTCGCTGCGGCCCTTGAGCGCGGCGCGCTTCTTGGCGGCGTCGTCGGCCCAGCTGGAAGACAGCTTCTCGGACTTGACGGACTTCTTGTCGCCGGGCTTAGCGCCGGCCGGAGCCGGTGCGGCGGCCGCAGCAGCGCCGGCGGCCGTCTTGGCCGCGGGCTTGTGGATCGTGCCCTTGATCGGGGCGGGCGCCGGCTTGGGCTCCTCCTTCTTGGCCACGAGCACCTTCTTGGGCGCGTTCATCATGGCGCGGATGGCGGCGGCCTCGGCCTCGGCGGCCTTACGGCGACGCTCCAGGTCAGCCAGGCGCTGCTTCTCGGCGTCGGCCACCTCGGCGGCCTTCACCACGCGCAGCACGGGCTTGGGCGGCTCGACGGCCGGGGCCGCGGGCGCCGGCGCGGCGACACCGCGCGCGGGCACGGGAGTCGGTACGGGGGCGGGCGCGGGTGCCGGAGCAGCAGCCGCAGGAGCGGGCGCCGGAGCAGCGGCCACCGGCGCGGGTGCCGGTGCTCCGCCACGGGCCGCGGGCTGCTGGCGCGGCGCATGGCGTACACCCTGGTGCTGGCGGCGCGAGGCGGCCTGCAGCGCCGCGGCCTCCGCTGCGGCACGGGCCGCAGCCTGCTCACGGGCGCTGCTCTTGGCAGCCTGCGCGGCTTGGGCAGCCTGCGCTTCTTGGGCTTCTTGGGCAGCAGCGGCTTCGCGCTCGCGCGCCGCAGCCTCCTCGGCCTCACGGGCACGGCGGGCGGCCTCGGCCTCCTCGCGCTGGCGCTTTTCCTCGGCTTCGCGCTGGCGCTGGCGCTCCGCCAGCTCCTCTTCCTGGCGGCGCAGGGCCTCGGCCTGGGCGCGCGCCTCTTCCTCGCGGCGGCGCAGTTCCTCGGGATCGACCTGCGGCGCCTCATCGGGGCGGCTGGCGACGCGCTCGAAGACGCGCTTCTTGCGCACTTCGACCTGGATGGTGCGGGCCTTGCCGGAGGCGTCGGCTTGCTTGATCTCGCTGGTGCTCTTGCGCGTCAGCGTGATCTTCTTGCGATCGCCCGCCGCAGTGCCATGGCTGCTGCGCAGGTAGTCCAGCAGTCGCTCCTTGTCGGCATCGGTGAGCGCGTCGTCGGTGGAGCGCTTGCTGACGCCGGCGGACTGCAGTTGCTCGAGCAGTGCGGACGCCGGGCGATTGAGCTCGGCGGCGAACTGGGCGACGGTGGTCACGGCCATTATGGGAATCCTTGCTTACTGGGCGGTGCGGTCTTACGGGCGTGGTCAGGATGATGCTCAGGCGTTGAACCAGTGTTCACGCGCCTTCATGATCAGAGCCTTGGCCGCCACGTCGTCCAGGCCAGTCATTTCGGTCAGTTCATCGACGGCCAGGTCGGCCAGGTCGTCACGGGTGTGGACGCCGCCGTCGGCCAGTTTGGCGATCACCTCGGGCGTGAGGCCGTCGAGGTCGCGCAGGTCCTGCGACACCTCCTCCACGGCCTCCTCGCGGGCAATCTCCATGGTCAGCAGCGCATCCTTGGCGCGCTTGCGCAGCTCACCGACGGTGTCCTCGTCGAAGGCTTCGATCTCCAGCATTTCATGCATGGGGACGTAGGCCACTTCTTCAAGGCTGGTGAAGCCTTCGCCGATGAGGATGTCGGCGACCTCCTCGTCCACGTCAAGCTTCTCCACGAACAGACGGCGCAGCTTCTCGGTCTCGGTGGCCTGCTTGGCCTGCGATTCCTCGGCCGTCATGATGTTGATGCGCCAGCCGGTGAGATCGGAAGCCAGGCGCACGTTCTGGCCGCCGCGGCCGATGGCGATGGCGAGGTTTTCCTCGTCCACCACCACGTCCATGGCGTGGCGCTCCTCGTCCACCACGATGGACTGGACGTTCGCCGGCGCCAGGGCACCAATCACAAATTGGGCCGGGTCCTCGGACCACAAGACGATGTCCACGCGCTCGCCGGCCAGCTCATTGGTCACGGCGTTCACGCGCGAACCGCGCACGCCGACGCAGGTGCCGATCGGGTCCACGCGCTTGTCATGCGAGAGCACGGCGATCTTGGCGCGCGAGCCGGGATCGCGGGCGCAGCTCTTGATCTCCAGCAGCCCTTGCTCGATCTCGGGCACCTCCTGGGCGAACAGCTCGATCATGAAACCCGGCGCAGCGCGCGAGAGCATGATCTGCGGCCCGCGCACGGTCGGGTCGATGCCGGCGATGAAGGCCCGCACGCGGTCGCCCGTGCGCAGGTTCTCCTTGGGGATCATCTCGCTGCGCTTGAGCCGGCCTTCAACACGGCCGCTCTCGACGATGATGTCGCCCTTGTCCAGGCGCTTGACGGTACCGACCATGATCTTCTCGCCGCGGGCAAGGAAGTCATTGAGCAGCTGCTCGCGCTCGGCGTCGCGGATCTTCTGCAGGATCACCTGCTTGGCGGCCTGCGCGCCGATGCGCCCGATGGTGACGGACTCGATGGGCTCCTCGATGTAGTCGCCCTCCTCGATGTCGGCAATCCGGTCGCGCGCATCCGACAGCAGCTCTTCGGCATCGGGGTTTTGCAGCCCGGCGCTGTCAGGCACCACCAGCCAGCGCCGGAAAGTCTCGTACTCGCCGGTGTCGCGATCGATGGCCACGCGGATGTCCACCTCGCCACCGTGCAGCTTCTTGGTGGCCGAGGCCAGGGCCGCTTCCACGGCACCGAACACGACGTCGCGCTCGACGCTCTTCTCGCGCGAGATGGCGTCCACCAGCATCAACATTTCGCGGTTCATTCTGTGCGTCCTCCGTCCTGCTGCGGCTCCTGCGGCTGCGCAGCCTGGGCCCGCCGGCCCTTGAAATCCACCACCGGCACCAACCGGGCCTCACGCACTTCATCGAAGGCGAAGTCCAGCACCTGCACCGGCGCCTCCTCGTCACTGGCCTTGGCACGCGCTTTGGCGTTGGAGCGTGCGGCCTTGTTGCCGCCGCCCTTGCGCGCCGTCGCCGCCTCGTCCTGCAGCACCAGCCGCCAGCCACCAGCCGCCTGAGGCACGGCATCGGCAGCCTTGCCTTCCACCAGCGACTGCGGCACCTCAGCCGGACGCGGCTGCAATACACCGCGGTACTTGCGCCGCCCCTGGAACGGCAACTTCAAAGTGATTTCGACCAGTTCGCCGGCGAAGCGCGCATAGTCGGCCTCGCGCTTGAGCGGGCGATCCAACCCCGGCGATGAGACTTCCAGTCGCGCATAGTCGGCGCCCTCAACCTCCAGCACGTACTGCAACTGCCGCGTCACGGCCTCGCAGTCGTCCACCGTCACCGACTCCGACGCGGCCCCGGGGTAGCTGTGCCCAGGCACCCGGTCGATAGTCACCCGCAGCAGGCCGCGCGCCGCGCGCTCCACCTCCACGAGTTCGTAACCCAAACCCGTGACGGTACGCTCAATGGCTGCCTGCCAGTTCATGCCTTCCCGCGCGCGGCCGTGGCCGTCTGCGGTCTCCTGTGGTTGCAACGGTGAGGGAAGCGAGATTCGATCAAGCAAAAAAAAAGGGCTGGAAGATCCGCCCATTCAGGTATTCAGCGAGAAGCGGATTGTACCCTGCAAGAGCTGTACCGGCAAGTGATCGGCTTCTCCGACCGGTGTAGAGCAAGCCGCGTGCGAGAATCCCGGCCAATTTTTTGACCTCTCGGAGCCACTATGGGATTTCTCGCCGGCAAGCGACTGTTGATCACGGGATTGCTGTCCAACCGCTCGATTGCCTACGGCATCGCCCGCGCCTGCCGGCGCGAAGGCGCGGAACTCGCTTTCAGCTATGTCGGCGAGCGCTTCAAGGACCGGATTACCGAGTTCGCGCAAGAGTTCGACTCCGACTTGGTCTTCGACTGCGACGTGGCTGACGACGCGCAGATCGCCAAGCTCTTTGCGGATCTTTCCGAGCACTGGCCGCAGTTCGACGGCTTCGTGCACTCCATCGGCTTTGCCCCGCGCGAAGCCATCGCAGGTGACTTCCTCGACGGCTTCTCGCGTGAGGCCTTCCGCATCGCGCACGACATCTCCTCCTACAGCTTCCCCGCCATGGCCAAGGCCGCCGCACCGATGCTGCGTCCCAACAGCGCACTGCTGACCCTGAGCTACTTGGGCGCGGTGCGCTACGTGCCTTCGTACAACACCATGGGCCTGGCCAAGGCTTCCCTGGAAGCCAGCGTGCGCTACCTGGCCGCCAGCCTGGGCCCCCGTGGCGTGCGCGTCAACGGCATCTCCGCCGGTCCGATCAAGACGCTCGCAGCCTCGGGCATCAAGGGTTTCGGCAAGATTTTGGACATCGTTGAAACCAACGCGCCGTTGCGCCGCAACATCACCATCGACGACGTGGGCAATGCCGCAGCCTTCCTGCTGTCGGACCTGGCCTCGGGCATCAGCGCCGAAATCACGTATGTCGACGGCGGCTTCAGCCAAGTGATGGGCGGCGAGCGCTCGCCCCAGTAAGCCTCTTTCCATGGAGCGCACCGCCCGGATGTGGCCGGTGCAGACGACAAAGAAACGGCGCCCTCGGGCGCCGTTCTTCATGGGTCAATTGGTGGGCCCGGGCGCGTCAGGCACGCACACAGTCCACGTAGTAGCGCCGCTGGCCGTCGACTTCCTCTTCCACCAAGCCGTGCACGTCGGTGGCAAAGCCCGGGAATTTCTCGTTGAAGGCACGCACGAAGCGCAGGTAATCCACGATCTTGCGGTTGAAGCGCTCGCCCGGGATCAGCAGCGGAATACCCGGCGGGTACGGCGTCACCAGCGAGGTAGTGATGCGTCCTTCCAGCGCGTCCACCTCGACCCGCTCGGTGTCGCGATGCGCGATGCGCGCATAGGCATCGGCGGGTTTCATCGCCGGCTGCAGGTCCGACAGGTACATCTCCGTGGTCAGCCGCGCGACGTCGTGCTGGCGGTACTCCTTGTGGATGGCCTGGCACAGGTCGCGCAGCCCCATGCGCTCGTAGCGCGGATGCGCCGCACAGAACTCGGGCAGGATGCGCCAGAGTGGCTGGTTGCGGTCGTAATCGTCCTTGAACTGCTGCAGCGCCGTCAGCAGTGTGTTCCAGCGGCCCTTGGTGATGCCGATGGTGAACATGATGAAGAACGAGTACAGGCCCGTCTTTTCCACCACCACGCCATGCTCGGCCAGGAACTTGGTCACGATTGAGGCCGGGATGCCGGTGGTGTCGAACTCGCCGCTGACATCCAGCCCCGGCGTGATGACCGTGCTCTTGATCGGGTCGAGCATGTTGAAGCCCGGCGCCAGGTTGCCAAAGCCATGCCAGTCCTCGTTGGCGTGGAGCATCCAGTCCGCACTCTGGCCGATGCCGTCGGCGGCCAGCTCGAGCTCCGGCCCCCAGACCTTGAACCACCAGTCGTGGCCAAAGTCCTTGTCCACCTTGCGCATGGCACGGCGGAAGTCCAGCGCCTCGCGCAGGCTCTCCTCCACCAGCGCCGTGCCTCCCGGCGGCTCCATCATGGCGGCCGCCACGTCGCACGACGCGATGATCGCGTACTGCGGCGAGGTCGAGGTATGCATCAGGTAAGCCTCGTTGAAGAGGTGGCGGTCGAGCTTCTGGGTCTGCGAGTCCTGCACCAGCACCTGCGAGGCTTGCGACAAGCCGGCCAACAGCTTGTGCGTGCTCTGGGTGGCGTAAACCATCGAGCTCTTCGGGCGCCCGCGCTTCTTGCCCATGGCGTGGTAGGAGCCGTAGAAGCCATGGAAGGCCGCGTGCGGCAGCCAAGCCTCGTCGAAGTGGATGGTGTCGATCCAGCCGTCGAGCATCCCCTTGATGGTTTCGGTGTTGTAGAGGACGCCGTCGTAGGTGCTCTGCGTCAGCGTGAGGATGCGCGGGCGCACGCTCGCAGGGTCGATGCCCTCGAGCAGCGGGTTGGCGGCAATCTTTTTCTGGATCGACTCGCGGCTGAACTCGCTTTGCGGGATCGGACCGATGATCCCGTAATGGTTGCGCGTGGGCGTCAGGAACACCGGCACCGCGCCCGTCATGATGATCGAGTGCAGGATGCTCTTGTGGCAGTTGCGGTCCACAACGACCACGTCGCCCGGCGCCACCGTGTGGTGCCACACCATCTTGTTGGAGGTGCTGGTGCCGTTGGTGACGAAGAAGCAGTGGTCGGCGTTGAAGATGCGCGCCGCATTGCGCTCGCTGGCCGCCACGGGGCCGGTGTGGTCCAGCAGCTGGCCCAGCTCATCCACGGCGTTGCACACATCCGCGCGCAGCATGTTCTCGCCAAAGAACTGGTGGAACATCTGCCCCACCGGGCTCTTGAGGAACGCCACGCCGCCCGAGTGACCCGGACAGTGCCAGGAGTAGGAGCCATCCTGGGCGTAATCCACCAGCGCGCGGAAGAACGGCGGCGCCAGCGAGTCGAGATAGCTCTTGGCCTCGCGGATGATGTGGCGGGCCACGAACTCCGGCGTGTCCTCGAACATGTGGATGAAGCCGTGGAGCTCGCGCAGGATGTCGTTGGGAATGTGCTGCGAGGTGCGCGTCTCGCCGTACAGGTAGATCGGGATGTCGGTGTTGCGGAAGCGGATCTCGGCGATGAACTTGCGCAGGTTTTGCACCGCCGCGTCTTCCTCGTCCTCGGCGGCGGTGAATTCCTCATCGTCGATGGACAGGATGAAGGCGCTGGCGCGGCTTTGCTGCTGCGCGAACTGGCTCAGGTCACCATAGCTGGTGACGCCCAGCACTTCGAAGCCTTCCTTCTCGATCGCCTGCGCCAGCGCCCGGATGCCCAGGCCGGACGTGTTCTCCGAGCGGAAGTCCTCGTCGATGATGAAAATGGGGAAACGGTAACGCAGCATGCGGGCAGCCCTCCCGGGCGTTGGTCCTTCAAGAAAACCGCGAAGTGTAGGCGCTGGTGACGACAGTGCCGTCCATGCGATATCCCCACTGACATCGGAGCAAGGCATGGACCTGCGCGACGCGGTCCCGTGGTGATTGGCTGCCAGCGCGCTGGTGCTGTCCGAGCTGGCCAGGAGGCCCTGGACGCCATGGCTGGCGCATGGGCCGCGCATGCTGAGCCCGAAGTCCGTGCCCCAACTGATGGCCACCGCGCTGGTGGGCGCTGCCACGGTGAGCTGTGGCACTTGCTCCGGACAGGCGGTGGCTCCCAACAAAATCAGTTCGCACTGTTCAAAGTGGCAAATTTGTGAGTTAGAATAAGCGGCTTCGGTGCTCACAACCGAAACCATCCGCGGAGGGATGGATGAGTGGTTTAAGTCGCACGCCTGGAAAGCGTGTGTGGGTTAATAGCCCACCGCGGGTTCGAATCCCGCTCCCTCCGCCACCTTGGGCTCCCGAGGTGTTTCACGGCCTCCTGCAAGTCCCTGTCCCGCAGGAAAAAGGTCGAAGTCCCCACCCACGACGTGCCACCACGGCGCACCCAATCGCTCCAGATTTGATGGGTAGCATGACGGGTCGCAAGACCGTCAGGCATCCGGAGGTTCGGCATGGGTCGGGTCGCAGTCGAACTCAGCGCGCTCGCGGTTTCCCGCCTCGTCGAGCCGGGCTCCACTTCGTCGGCGGCGTGGCCGGCCTGGCCTTGCAGGTCAAGCCCACGGGCGCGCGGCCGTGGACCCCATCGAGGAGAGCCTCGCTGCCCGATCGCGGCTGCAGGCCGAGCGTGCCACGGCCCTGACCTTCCGGGACTGCGCGGCCCGGTTCATCAGGTCGCATGCCCCGGGCTGGCGCAACGCCAAGCACGCCCAGCAATGGGCGAACTCCCTGGAGACCTAGGCGCATCCGGTCATGGGCACGCTGCTGGTGCGCGACGTGCAGCTGCAGCATGTCCTGGCCGTGCTGGAGCCGATCTGGCAGGCCAAGACCGAGACGGCGAGCCGGGTGCGCGGCCACATCGAGCAGGTGCTGGACTGGGCCGCGGCGCACGGCTTCCGCTCCACCTTCCGCGACTGGGCTGCCGAGCGCACGCAGTTCCCGCGCGAGGTGGCCGAGATGGCGCTGGCGCATGCCATCGGCGACAAGGTGGAGGCGGCCTACCGGCGCGGCGACCTGTTCGAGAAGCGGCGCCGGCTCATGGACGACTGGGCCGCCTTCCTGGACCGGCCGGCCGCAGCCGGCAACCTGTCCGCCACCTGAGCCGCCGGCCACCCGGGGCGGATCCGTTGCCTGCCCTCTCGGCAGCCCCACACCCTCACTCCTGCAGCGGTGGGCTGTCCTTGGCGATGACGCGCAGGATGTCGCTCACGCCGCGCGACACCGAGTCGCTGGTCTTGAGCACGAGCCGCATGCCCCGCGCCACGAGCCAGTCGAAGATGCGGGCGCCGGGGTCGATGATCAGGCTCTGCTCGTGCGCGATCGTGCCCATGCGGCCGTGCGTGGCCGCGTAGTACAGCAGCGCGCCCTGCGGGCCACGGCGAGGCCCGCGGCGGGAGCCCTTATCGACCGGCGCGGAACCAGAGGCCGCCGGCCGGGTCGTCAACCCGAGGGAAAAACCGCCTCGAACGGTCCTTGTGCGAATAAACGCGCAGCGCTGGCCGGCCTCGAATCGCCCCCGCAAGGCTCCCCTAGGCGCCAGGGTCGTCTCTTTCCGCCGTGAAAGCCCCAGCCGGCGCTGTCCGGAACATCCCTTGCCGACACGCATGGTGCCGGGCATGGGGCTCGGCCAAGGAACCCACCATGATCACGCTCCATGGCTTCGCTCACCGCCTGCCCGAGCTGGCAATGGGCCACACCCGCGATCTGCGCGTGCAGTGGGCGCTGGAGGAAGTTGATTTGCCCTACCGGGTGCGCGGCTTGGACCTGCTCGCGGGCGAACTCAAGCGCGAAGAATTCGGCCGCCTCAGCCCGTTCCAGCAAGTGCCGGTGATCGAGGATGACGATGTGGTGCTGAGCGCGGGTGCTGAGCTGTCGGCGCCGACGGGTTCCGCGCCGGGATTCAGTGAGTTGCCGCGGATTGGTCCAGGACCTCGTTGAGATCCCATGCGGTCACTGCGTCCGCCGGTGGCGTATCGGTCACCGCGACGCCGATCCTGGCGACCCTGGTCATCAGCTTGAGCTCGCCGATGCCCAGGCCCAGCACCAGCTGCGAGGCCAGCGACCCCGGAATGCCGTGATAAGCGCGAGCCGTCCTTGCGGATGAGCTGCTTCTCGTGGGGCACCGTCCCGCCGCGCTGCGCCAGCTCCGAGGCCGCCTGGGCCGTCACGTCCCAGAACTCCGGCGGGGTCAGGGCGTTCCAGTGCGAGCCGCTCCTGAGCTCCCTCACGGCATAGCCGGTCATGCGTTCGGATGCGGCGTTGGCGTCGTGGACGCGGCCGTCGAGCCCGAAGAAAAGCACGCCCACGGTCTGGATCGAAAGCACCCGGTGCAAGGTGCCGGCGTTTCGCTGTGCAAGCTGCAAAGCATCCAGCGGGGAACAGCGCTTGCCATGCCAACGCCCCGGTCTGCACTGAAGGAGCGCGTCAGAACACAGGCTTTCCAGGCCATGACCCGGGGTGTGCGCACCGCCTTGCCCAGCGACACGCTCACGAAGGCGGCCCGGCTCATGGAAACCTGGCGTACTACCGTCGTTGTTCCAACCTGCGTGCCGAGCCGCCAGCGCATGAGAGTCTGGCCGGGGCGGTTACCCCCCGCCACGGCGTGCAGCGGTAGCGCTGCCGACGCCGCGAGGGACCCCGAGGACGCCCGGTAGGCCCTGGGTTTGCCGGCGCCGTGCAAAGGGGTCCAGCGGTGGAACAAACAATCTCGTACCAGATCTGGCTCGCGGGCTTTGAGACCGGGCAGCGGATGCTGAACTGCCGGTGCCCGTTCGTTCATCACTCGCCTCAGGCAGACGCTTGGGAGGACGGCTGGACGCAGGGCATGCTCAAGCGTGAAGGCTTGCCCCACCGGGATCACCCGCTGTCACAGGACGCCAAGGTACGGGATCGAGCGGTTGCCAAGCTGCGCCAGTGGCGCGTTTGGAAGCTGAAATGAAGCAACCCGCCAGCGGTAGTGGCCGCATGACGGGCTGCCAGTCACCCTCAAGGTTGAGGCGGGAGCGGTACTTGGCTGGCCTTTGGGCGTCCCGTTCGGGCTCGGCGCCGCTTCTCGGATGACGTTTTCAATCTACGCCTGTGCCAGCAAGCTGCAAGAGCACTTGTGAAGGCGACGGGGATTTGATCGGACTGGTGCTCGACGCGGTGATTCACCCAGCGATCGCTGGTGATGTAGTGGTTGACGCCGATGACGTCGGGCAGGCAGGCCTGGTGCTGGAACCAGCTCAGGTCCTGGGGCTGTGCGCCGTTGTCCAGCAGGTAGCTCCACAGCGGGTGCGAGCGGTCCACCATGCCGCACAGCAAGGTCCCAGCCCAGCCAGCGGCGATGGTTGTAGAACTCCACCAGTTCCTGCACCGGCGGCGTGCCGCGCGCAATGCCCAGGTCGTCGGTCTGCATCAGGCGCGCTGCCGGGTTGACGCTGCGCAGCGGGCCCAGCGAGAAGGTGAAGTACGCCGTCTCCCGGGCACCACCGCGCTGGCGAGGGCTTCGGGCATGGGTTGTTCCTTCATGCCCAAACTCCCGTCGAACAGGCGAAGGACGGGGCTCGCATGGTACGGGAGGGGTCCTCCGGAACACCGGTACCAGAAGCAGGCACCTTGCCCTGCAGGACGCCATGCCGCCCGCGAGGTGCCTGGGCCGCAACTGGTGGCGTTGCTGTAAGGCTACGCAGTGACGGCTGTGCGCAGCAGGCGCTGTAATTCGTCGATGCTGACCGGCTTGGTCAGATGCGCCTGGAAACCCGCCTGCGCGGTGCGCCGCCGGTCCGCCTCCTGGCCGTAGCCCGTCATCGCTGCCACGAACACCGTCCCGTGCCCGGTCTCACGCAGCCGCTGCAGCACCGAGAAGCCGTCGCCGTCGGGCATGTTGAGGTCCAGCAGCACCACTTGAGGCTGGAAGCGCCGGGCGGCACCTGTTGCGTCCCGCGCCCCGTACACGGCGTGCGCCTCGTGGCCCAGCAGCTGCAGCAGCGACACCATGGTGTCGGCCGAGTCGCGGTTGTCGTCCACCACCAGCACGCGGCAGCTCGCGGTCGGGCTGGCGCCTTCAGGCCGCTGGCGGGGCGGTGGCTGGAGCGCGTCGCGCGGCTCCAGCGGCAACAGCATGGTGAAAATGCTGCCCTGCCCAGGCCCCTGGCTGGACGCGTACAGCGTTCCGCCATGCAGCTCCACGAGCTTGCGCGCCAGGGACAGTCCGATGCCCAGCCCGCCTTCGGCGTGCTGCTGCGGCGTGTCTGCCTGCTCGAAGAGCCCGAAGATGCGCTCCAGCGCCTCGGGCGCGATGCCGCACCCGGTGTCCGTGACCGTGGTCAGGCACGCCAAGCCCTCTACGCGCACGGCCACCCGGATCTCGCCGCCTTCGGGCGTGTAGCGCGAGGCGTTGCCCAGCAGGTTCTGCAGCGATTGCGCGATGCGGGTGGCATCGGCCCTCATCGTGAGCGCCGCGGCCGGCAGGTCCACTTCCAGCCGCTGGCTGCGTGAGGCCACCACCGGGCGGACGGCATCGGCGCTGGCACCGACGACGTCGCGGTAGTCGAGCAGCTCGGGCCTGAGCACGATCTTGCCGTTGACGATGCGCGCCACGTCCAGCAGGTCGTCGATCAGCCGCGTGAGGTGGCGCAGCTGGCGGTCGATGATCTGGCGCACGCGCACCAGCGGCGCGGGCAGCTCGGGCATGCGCTGCATGATCTCGCTGGCGTTGCGGATGGGCGCGAGCGGGTTGCGCAGCTCGTGCGCGAGCATGGCCAGGAACTCGTGCATGCGCCGGCTCGAGTGCTCCAGCTCCTGCATGCGGCGCTGCTCGGTGAGGTCGCGCGTGACCTTGGCGAAGCCGTGCAGCACGCCCGCATCGTCATGCACCGGCGTGATCACGACGTTGGCCCAGAACAGCGTGCCGTCCTTGCGCACGCGCCAGCCCTCAGCCTCCGCATGGCCGCTGCGCAGTGCGCTCTCCAGCTCGCGCCGGGGCACGTCCGCCTCGATGTCCTGGACGGTGAAGAACATCGAGCAGTGCCGCCCGATCACTTCGTCGGCCGCATAGCCCTTGATGGCCCGCGCGCCCGCGTTCCAGGTCAGCACCCTGCCCTCGGGGTCCAGCATGAAGATGGCGTAGTCCTTGACCGACTGCATCAACAGCCGGAACTGCTCCTCGCTGCGGCGCAGCGTCTCTTCCTGGCGCTTGCGCTCGGTGAGGTCGCGCGTGACCTTGCCAAAGCCCGTGAGCCGTCCCTGCTCGTCGCGCAGCGCGGTGATGACGACGCTGGCCCAGAAGGTGCTGCCGTCCTTGCGCACGCGCCAGCCCTCGTCCTCGAAGCGGCCCAGTGCCGCGGCGCGCTCCAGCTCTTCCCGGGGCCAGCCGCGTTCGACGACCTCGCGCGGATAGAAGACCTCGAAGGAGCGGCCGATGATCTCCGCAGCCTCATAGCCCTTGAGGCGCTGCGCGCCGAGGTTCCAGCTCTGCACGCGTCCGCTCGTGTCGAGCATGAAGATCGCGTAGTCCTGCACGCTCTCGACGAGCAGCCGGAAGCGGTCGTCCGGCGGGGTGGTAGGGGGAAGAGTCACGGGGCAAAGAGGTGGGGTACCGGTGGGCTGGCATGTGGAGCACCGCACATGGCGTGCGTACGTCAGCCATGTTCGCCGCCCCAGGTTGTGGGCAGCAGCGCGGCGCTGGATGAAGCCGCCAGGGCACCCCGGATGGTCGTCGATTGCCACCGGCGCTGCTTCCTGGACTTTCTGCGAGTCTGCGTTGGTCTGCCAGGCCGCCCCTGACCCCAAGGTGCTTCGAATTCCGACCGGCAGCAATTGGCAGCCCCAGGACCGGCACAGCCGGACCGGGAAGATCACGGGCCGCCCCAGGAGTTGCCTGGCCGGCACTGGGCAGCCAGGTGCGGCTGGGCTCCCGCGCGTCATGTCGTTCGATCCGGACCGAGGCGATGTCGATGTGACGGCAATCGCAAGCTGAACTCGCATCCCTTGCCAGGCCCGTCGCTGCGCACCTCCACCGCACCCCCGTGCAGTTCAGCGATCTGCTTCACCAGGGCCAGGCCGATGCCCATGCCGCTCGGGGCCAGGCTTTCGGCGGACGGCGCCCGCGTGAACAGCTCGAAGATGTGGGGCAGCGTCTCAGGCGCCAGGCCGATTCCCGTGTCCGAAACCCGGATCACGGCATGGTCGACCTCGACCGTGCCCTTGAGCCAGACCTGCCCGCCTGCGGGCGTGTAGCGCAGTGCGTTGCTCAGCAGGTTCATCACCGCCTGCTGGAGCCGCCCGCGGTCCAACTCCAGCAGGATGGGTGTGGGTGGCAGGAGAACGGTCAACGTCAACTGGCGGCCCTGGAACTCTGAGCTCATGCCGCTGGCCAGTTCGCGCAGCAGGGCAGCGAGGTCAGTCTGCTCCCGGTGCAGGCTCATCTTGTGGCTGGAAACCCTGCCCGCATCACTGAGGTCGTCCACCAGGCGCCGCAGTGCATCGAGCTGCCGCTCGATGATGCCCAGCGGCAGCTCGATGTTCTGGGCGCCGGGAGTCAGCCGGATCAGTTGCACGGCGTTGGACAGCGGCGCCAGCGGGTTGCGCAACTCGTGCGCCAGCGTCGTGACCGCGACTTCCTTGTAGGCCTTGGTGTTGGCCTGCTCGCGAAGGCGGTTCTCCAGCGCTTCGAGGTAGCTGCGCTTGTCGGTGCGATCCAGCAGCATCTTCACGAAACCCATGGGCTGCCCGTGCTCGTCGCGCACCGCAACGGCAGAGCCGATCACATAGACCCGCGAGCCGTCCCGGCGCACATGCCAGCGGTCGTCCTCCGAGCGCGGACTGTGCAGGGCCTCCTGCAGTTCCAGCTCGGGCAAGCCACGCTGGCGATCCTCTTCCGTGAAGAGAACGGCGCCAGGCTGGCCAACCGCCTGTGCAGCGCTGTAGCCGAAGAGGCGCTCGCAGGCTCCCAGCCATTGCTGGATCCGGCCGTCGAGCCCGATGACGATGACGGCGTGGTCGGCGTTCTGGTGGAGCCACCGGTCGAGCACTCGCGCGTTTTCAGTGGGGGCCATTGCTTGTCGCTCCTTGGCTGTGGAGAGGGCAAGCCACATGCGAAGAAGCGGCAAGCCGCCTGCAGTCCTGCGCGGCGTCCTCGGTGAGCCGTTCGGCCCGGCAGCAGCCTGTCTGGATCAGCGACCTGTACAGCACTGCCCCTATCCGAGCCTGGGCGCTCACCTTGCGGCAAACTGCTGCCTTTCGAAGGGTTGCCGTGAGTGATCAACTCTCCATTGCCGGAACGGCATTGGAATACTTCCATGTCTGCGCGTTCTTCAACAGCCGCGACGAGGAGTACGACGTGCTCGCGCCCTTCTTTGCAGAAGGGGTGCAGCAGGGCGAGAAGAACGTCCACATCGTCGACCCCTGCCTGATGGACGAACACCGTGCGCGGCTGTCGGCTGCTGGAATCGATACCTCCCAGTGCGAGGCCTGCGGGCTGCTTGAAATCCTGCCCTGGCGCAAGGCCTACCTGGACGAGCAGGGCGTCTTCGACAAGGACCGCATGCTGGCCACGCTGGATGCGATGACCACTTCGGTTCCCGACGGGACTTTCAAGCGGTTGCGGATCATGGGCAACATGGCCTGGGCGCTTCACGGCGCCGCCGCCTCGCCCGAGAAGCTCATCGAGTACGAAGCCGAGGTCAATGACGTGCTGTCGCGCAACCGTCAGCCGGCCGTGTGTGTGTACGACGTGGCCAAGCTCAGCGGCGCGATGATGATGGACCTGCTTCGCACCCATCCGTTGACGATCATCGGCGGCGTCGTGCAGGAGAACCCGTTCTACACCCCTCCCGCCCAGATGCTGCGGGAACTGCGCGCCCGTGAGCAATCCGCCCCATCCGCTGCCGCCTGAAGGCGGGCGGCAGCACGGCCGGTCGGACGTTCCTGAGCATCGTGGCGGACCTGCACCGTCCCAGGAGGTGCTGCGCGACCTGATGGGCCTGCTGGCCCTGCCGGCGCTGTGGGCGGGCAGGGACGGCGAAACGATCCTGGAGCTCATGACCCAGGCGGTCGAGCGCATCGTGCCGCTGACGGTGTCCTGCGTGCAGGTTCCCATCCTGCCGTCGCAGCTGCCCACGAGAGTGCTGCGGGTCAACGGGCGCACCCTGGACGATGCACAGACCCTCGCGTGGGAGCCTTTCGTGCAGGCCTGCAACGGCATGGCGCACCACACGGACAAGTCGATGCTGCAGGACACCCCGCTGGGTCCGCTGCGCGTGATCCGGTTGTACCTGGGCTCGGGGTCGCGCGGCGGCAGCATCTGGTTCGCCTCGCGTGACGAGGGTTTCCCGTCGCTGGCCCACGGTGCCGTCCTGCGCGCCGCGGTGTCGCTGGCCACGACCGGGTTGCACACCGCGCGGCTGAACCACGAGCGCGAGCAGGCCAGCCGCGCCAAGGACGAGTTCCTGGCCATGCTCGGACACGAGCTTAGGAACCCGCTGGCGCCCATCGTCACGGCCTTGCAGCTGATGCGGCGGCGCAGCGATCAGCCGCCCTCGCGGGAACAGGAAATCATCGAGCGCCAGGTCAGCCACCTGACGCGCCTGGTTGACGATCTCATGGACGTCACCCGCATCACGCGTGGGCGGGTGGAATTGCAGCCGCAAGCGGTGGAGATGCAAGCCGTCCTGGCCGAGGCCTTCGAGAGCGTGAGCCCGTTGATAGAACAGCGCCGGCACCAGCTGGCACTGGAAGCCCCGCAGACGCCGGCCAGGGTCATGGGCGACCCTGCGCGGTTGCGGCAGGTGTTCGTCAACCTCCTCACCAACGCCGCCAAGTACACCGATGCCGGCGGCCAGATCGGGGTTCGGCTGACCTGCAGCTCGCACGCCGTGGAGGTCGCCATCCAGGACAACGGCATCGGGATCGAGCCGAAGCTGCTGCCGCTCGTGTTCAACCTGTTCGAGCAGGGCACCACCACCATCGAGCGTTCGCGCGGTGGTCTGGGGATCGGGCTGGCCATCGTCAGGAATCTCGTGGACCTGCACCATGGCTCGGTGACGGTTCGCAGCGATGGAACCGGTTGCGGATCGACCTTCACCGTGAGACTGCCGCTGCACGAGGACGTCGCGCCGCCGCTGCCGGCAGACAGCCCGGTCATAGAGGCAGCGCGAAGCGGTCGCAGGCTGCGCCTGATGCTTGTCGATGACAACGCCGATGCCGTGCAGCTGATGCACGATGCACTGGTCGCGCACGGCTTCGAAGTGGTCACCGCACCGGACCCGGTTGAGGCATTGAAGTTGTCTGCCGGCTTCGACCCCGACGTGGCCATACTCGACATCGGCTTGCCGGTGATGGACGGCTACGAGCTCGCGCACAAGCTGCGTCAAGTCAGCGGGGTCAGCGACAAGCCCAGGCTCATTGCCCTGACGGGATACGGTCAGCCCAAGGATCGTGCGCGGGCAACTGCTGCCGGGTTCCAAACCCACTTCGTGAAACCTGTCCATACGGCCGCGTTGGTTGCCGCCATCGAGGCGCTGTGTCCTCCCAGGCAGCCTCCAGCCCCCACGGGCGCCCGCCGACGCGAGCTGCCGTGATCGACCCTGGCGGGTGTTGCCGACCGCTGCGCGCAGCCTCGAGACCGCCAGCAATCAAAGAGGGCCCGACCTTGCTTGCCTGCAATCGTTGGTACTGTGTCCCAATATTGGTAGCGCACCGAACGGCCAGAAAAGGCCCGCAGGCACCGGGCCAAACGCACCGGACCCGAAGGTGGTATATTGATTCATTGGCGCTTGCAGCAGATGACCTTGCCAAAGATCATTTCCGAAGCCAGCGCCAAGATCACGAGTTGATCTCCTTCCTTCCCCAGGGCTACTGATTGCTTGCAGCGATCTCGATGTTCTGGATGCCCCTGGCTCGCAGCGAATACCCCTGCCAGCCCTGCGCCCGGACCGAGTTCATCCGCCGCCTGTGCGTGCGCCTCGCACGCCACTTCAGTCAGACCCGGCCAGCCCCGACCAAGGGCCGCGCCGCAGAAAGCACTCCATCGATACATCCATTCGGGTAGGCAAGTACCTTGTCTCCCCTCTGACCCGAGCTCTCGGGCAGGACCGCTACGCCGCCTCCGTCTCCATTCGCAGCGGACGCGGCAGCGCTACCCACGACTGCGTCCTGCGCTTCACGCCGGAATTCGACTCCGGCGAAGCCGCGCTGCACTACGCCACCGCTCAAGGACTGGACTGGATCGGCCGCACCGCTGCCGACCAAGCCCCGGCATGCCCTGCCCCCGTTTCCCATCTCTCGCATACTTCGGAGTGACCCCATGGCCAAGGAAGAACTGATCGAAATGCAGGGCGTGGTCGGCGAGCTCCTCCCGGACTCGCGCTTTCGCGTGAAGCTGGAAAACGGCCATGAGTTGGTGGCCTACACCGCCGGGCGCATGAAGAAGCACCACATCCGCATCCTGGCCGGCGACAACGTCTCGCTGGAGCTCTCGCCCTACGACCTCAGCAAGGGGCGCATCACGTTCCGGCATCTGGAGCGGCGGGGGCCTTCTGCGTCGGCCCAACAGCGCAGGCGTTGATGACCCCGCGCACCGCAATACCTCACGACTTCGGCTTCCTTGGCAGGAAGCTGGTCCAACGCACCAGCCTGAGCTGGAGCATTCCCACTTTTCCCACCACCGTCACGACAAGGAACGACGACATGACCACCGAAACCGGCACCGTCAAATGGTTCAACGAAACCAAGGGCTTTGGCTTCATCACGCCTGACAACGGCGGCAAGGACCTGTTTGCCCACGTCAGCGAAATCCAGGGCAGCGGCTTCAAGACCCTGGCCGAAAACCAGCGCGTGGAATTCCAGGTCACGCAAGGCAAGAAGGGGCCTCAGGCTTCCACCATCCGGGCGCTGTAATTCAGCACCGGCGTCCCCCAATCCGCTTCGACAAGGTTGACAACATGACTACCCAGACCGGCACCGTCAAATGGTTTGACGAACCCAAGGGCTTCGGTTTCATCAAGCCCGACAACGGTGGCAGCGACTTGTTTGCCCACTTCAGCGAGATCACGGGCGGTGGCTTCAAGACGCTTGCCGAAAACCAGCGCGTGGAGTTCGAAATCACGCAGGGCAGGAAGGGGCCGCAGGCTTCCAGCATTCGGCCGTTGTGATCAGCATGGATGCGTCACGCTGTGCCTCTGGGCGCTGCGACGCCTCCCCGGACTTGCATCCCGGCAAAGGCACGCGATGACGAAGAAACCTGAGGAAGCGGCGACATCGGTGGTCCAGGACGACGGCCTGCGCTACAAGCGCAAGTCGCAGGGATCGCCCTACAGTGCAGGAACCACCGCGGGCATGCATCTCGCAAGCATGTCCTGCTTCAAGTGCGGCATGCACCGTCCCCGCTCCGAACTGCAGTCCAAGCGGTTTTTGGGGAAGAACCAGCTGGTCTGCGCTGGTGGCTGCAAGGCGCGCTGACGCAGCAACGCGGCATTCTCATAGTCCTGTACGGCGCGCCGTCACCCGTTGCCCCGATGCCGTGCCGCAATGGGGCCCGGTGGGCTCACAGTCATGTTGGGCAGCCAGGCACCGGCTTGGCGGTTCCTGGCTGGCTCTCCTTACCGCGCGTCCTTGCTGATGCTGAACAGCGGCAACAGCTGGCCAATCCGTACCGGTGCGCCTTCGCTGTCGAGCTCGACGTAGCCAGACACTCCCAGCGACTGCTCGCTGCTGCTCACGGAAATCGACAGCATGGGATTTGACGGCCCAGGCTCATCCGTTTCGTCGGCGCTGCACACCACCATCGATTGCTGCGCCAGATACATGCTGACGGTGATGACCTCAACGCCTGCACCGGCAGCGGCCGTTGCGTCGGCGTCAAACTTGTCCTTGGCCTCCAGAACATCGTCTTTGGGTGGCTCGATATCGAGCAGGGGGCGTTCTGTACCGCGCTCCAACTCGGTGGCCTGAAAGGCAACCCAGCGGCCTGGAAAGTCGGAAAACCGGATGCCAGAGCTGCTGTAGCTGTTGGCGAAGCGGGTGAAGATGGCAGTCAGCGACTCGGGCAGCTGCAGCGGTTGGTTCATATGCATGTGCGTGTAATGTGCCATGCCACGGGCGTTTGGCAGGCAGCAGGGATTTCATGCGTTGATTAAATTGACAATGCAACCTTTTTACTGCGGCGTGTGTATGGTCAAGCACATCAGTCGCTGCCACCCATGCGAGTCGCGTGCGTCAAGCCATGCCGGGGCGCTGTCGGCACCGGTCGCGTTGCAGCGACCGTACCAAAAGTGACGTTGCTGGGCTTGCCTTCTGGCCCCCGCCCGCGCCAATCAATGCGTCTTGCGCGCCGTGATGCCCGGCAGTGGCCCCTCACGGAAATTCCATGTATTGAAGCGGCAGCTCCCTTTGGCACCTTCTTCAGGAAAGCACGCCCATGCCCATGCACCAGACTGCCTCGAAGCCGCCCGAGCCTATCCTGCTCACAGCGGCGCATCAGTACCTTTGACGGGCAACGGCCGCTGACCGGGGCCAGCGGCTTCTTCTTCGAGCGAGAGGACCGGCTGTTCCTGGTGACGAGCCGGCATGTGCTCATCGACGAGCCGAGCCAGCACTTTCCCGACCGTATCAAGATCGAGCTGCACACCGAGCTGGGCAACCTGACGCGCTCCACGGGGCTGTCCATGCTGCTGTACTGCGAGGGGAAAAGCGTGTGGCGCGACGGCACTGACACCGGCGGCGAGATCGACGTCGCGGTGATCGAGATCGACCGCGCCGCGCTGCCGCAGCCGTGCGTGCTGCAGGCCTTCACGCCGGCGCACCTGCCCGCGGCGCACGATGCCATCGAGGTGGGCGATGCGCTGCTGGTCGTGGGCTTCCCGCTGGGCTTCCACGACGGGCTGCATCACCTGCCGGTGGTGCGCCAGGCCGCCATCGCTTCTTCCTACGGGCTGCGCTTCCAGGGCAAGGGCTACTTCCTGACGGACGCCCGCACCCACCGCGGCACCAGCGGCGCGCCGGTGCTCATGCGCGATCCGTCGCCCACCGCAGCCACCCGTGCGCTGCCTGGAGACTGCTGGGCGTGCACTCGTCGCGCATGGACATCGCCAGCCGTGACCTGGTGCAGGACGAGGCGCTGGGGCTGAACTGCGCCTGGTATGCCGACATCCTGCTCACGCTCACCGGCCCACGCCCTGCCGCCTGAGATTCCTCAGCGGCCGGGCCCTGTAGCGGAGCCTCAGTGATCGCGCCGGTGCAACGCCTGCCGGGCACCGTCCGGCGCGTTGACCTGGAGCTCGTGCGCTTGCAGCACGTCAAGGCGCAGCTCGTCGTCGCTCACGTACAGCAAGGTGTAGCGCCACTCCAGCGGCAGCTGCAGCTGTTCGGCGTGGTGCTCGACGCTGTCCTTGAGGGTGTCGGCGGCAAACGGTGTCGTGTGGAAGAAGTTCAGCTGCCGCACCGGGTGGTCGTCCCCGTCCAGTACGGCCAGGATCGCGCACAGCAGGAAGGCGTTGCCGCGGCCGGCAGCACCCTTGGCGATCTTCTCGTCCGGGGCGCCGCTGGCCAGGGCCAGGCAGCGCCACGCCTGCGCTCGTACGCCCGTGGCGACGTCGCCCCGCACATGGCGGCTGGGTTCGACGACGACGGCATCGAGCGCAGGCAGCTCGCGCCGCGCACCGGACGGGACCGCACCCTCGTCCCATGACGCCGCCGCGGCCGGCGCAGAGAACGCCAGGGCACGGCATCCCGCATCGAAGCATTCCTGCAGCAGCGGGATGTAGTGGCCCATCAGCCAGTGCTGCCAGCGCAAGGCCAGCCGCTCGCCGGCCGTGTCCTGCCCTGCCGAGGTCTCGCGCACGGCCGCGCCCAGCTCGTCCACCGTCGCGAATCCCAGCAGCACCTCGCCGCCGGGCTGGACCGCCACCGGGACATGGCGCCGCCACCCGAACTGCGTCGCCTGCTCGTCGGCCGCCTGGGCCCGCATCGCCTGCAGCGCCCGGACCAGTTCCTCGCCCGGCTCGCAGGCGTCGAGCTCGTGCTTGTCCCGCAGCGCCAGCTCGAACAGCCTGCCCTCGTACCCCGGCTTGTGGAAGTCGAGCGCGGTGGCGGGCTCATCCGGCTCGGCCGCGGCCGCCAGGTTGCTGCGCGGCAGCGCCACCAGGTGCAGCCCACGGATGTCGGCGCCCTCGACGCCAAGCGCGCGGGCCAGCGCCGCGTCGAGCTTCTTGCTGCGGGGCTGGTACGCGGCATCGGCGAACACGCCGGCGAAGGGGTCAGCCTCGGGTCCCTGATGTTCAAAGTGCGCGCGAAAGAACGGCAGGCACAGCGACTGGGCATCCGCCTCGTCGTAAAGCCCCGTGGCGAATGCCGCCATGTCGTCGGACCGGTCGGTGGCATGAAAACAGTCCGTCAGTGTCAGGCACGGCGTGCGGATCTCGTCCGGGCGCGGCGCGGCGGGCAGCGCCCACCCCAGGTACGCCGCGATCTCCTGCAATTCCGACTGGACGTCCACGTCGGTGAGGAAGGTGTGGGCGCCCATCAGCCCGTCGGCCAACGCCAGGACATGGCCTGCCCGCGACAGGGCTTCGCGCTGCGCCCGGTCCGGATACAGCGTTTCCACGAACGCCCGGCCCAGCGTGGCGGCTTGCCTGCGGCTCAACAACACTGGCACGGCGATGGGGCGTCGCAGCTCGACCACGAGCCCCCACGGTTCAACCCGCGGCGCGCTGGCCTGCCGGCCGAGCCCCACGGAGAGCACCGGGACCGTGGTGCGGGGGCGGCGGGCCTTGGGCGCGCGCTTGTCTTGCGGATCGTCAACCATCGTGAAACCAGCAGGTGCGGCGGGGGAAAGCTCGAATGTAGGGCTTGCCCCAGCGCTGCCGTCGCAGCACGGCCGCCACGGCCAGCGGTGCGCGCAGCCGCGCCGGCTCGGCGCGATCGCCGGGGACGTGGTGTTTTCCCTGGAATCGGAGCATCATGCTGCATTGCAGCAAAACCGGCAGACGGGGATACCGATGTGCTTGTACGAAACGTCGCTGGAGAAAGCCCTGTGCCGCCTCCTTGAGGCCGCGCCGCGATAGCCCGGGACAGGCATGGCCAAACACGAAACGCTGCTGGAGATGGCCCAGCGCCACGTCGCCGAAACCAAGACGCGCGTGGACCGTCAGGCAGCGCTGGTGGCCCAGTTGATCCGGCAAGGCCGCGATACCGTGGAGGCCCAGGCACTGCTAGCGTCCTTGGAAAGCACGTTGCATGTCATGTGCGAGGTGCTGACTCGCCAACAGGCGCGCGAAGCGAGGCAGCGCCTGCGACCGCTGCGCCGCCGGTGAAGGTCAAGACCCTCAAGCACAGTTTGCCTTCAGCGCTTGAACAGCGTCGTCCAGCCACCGGAAGCAGGCTTCAGGGCTTGATGCTCGTAGCCCGCACGCCAGGCGTCGTAACGCACGGCCCATTCCTGCATCGTCTCGCCCGTGGCAGCGGGCATGTTCTGCAACAGCAGCATCGGATTTGACGCGGCGGCATCGCCGCGTGTCGCCGCTTTGGCGCCCTGTCGTTCTAACTCGGCTCGCTCGCCCGGCTTCATGGCGCCGCTCCTGCAGCCACACGGCCTGGAACCTCGCGGCGTACCGCTCCATATCCGGGACGCCGGGCGTGGACAAGGACTCCATGGGAATCAAGTTGCATGGTCAAGGAATACTCCCGCCGTTCGCGACCATTCCTCATCGGGAAGAAGTCGGTGCGCCACTTCTACCACTTCGCAGGCTCCCTCCCGCAGGCAAGGCGAGATGAGCAGGTCAGCAAGATGCCCAGGAAGACGGCTGCCTGGGCGCTGCCGGCTGTGCTGGCTGGCGCCCGTGCGCCCAACACACCTCTCGTGACTGCCGCGGCGGTGGTGGCGCGCCCTCAAGCCGCCTGGCGCGACGCCCTGGGCAGCACGACCGTGAATACCGTGCGGCCGTCGGCCGAGTCCACGCTCACCGTGCCGCCGTGGGCCTGTGCCACCTGCCGCACGATGAACAGGCCCAGTCCCATGCTGGTGCGCTCGGCCTTGGCGTTGCCCTCTGCGGCCCGGCGCAGCGGCTCGAACAGGAGCTCGATGGTTTCGCGCGGGATCGTGGGGCCCTCGTTCTCCACGGACAGGTGGACGTCGGTCTCGCTGCCACGCAGCCTCACCGCCACCGGGCTGGCCGCATGGCCGTAGCGGGCGGCGTTCGTGACCAGGTTGCCGACAACTTGCCTGATGCGCGACGCATCCCAGGTGCCCTGCGTCGCGCCGTCCACCGCGTACTCGATGCGGCAGGCGGGCAGCGCGGCTCTTTGCACCTCCACCTCCTCCTGACACACCGCGGCCAGGTCACAAGGCGCCGGCGACACAGGCAGCCCCAGGTCCAGGGAAGTGCGGCTGTAGTCGAGCAGGTCGTCGAGCAACTCCTTCATACGCTCGCCGCTGCGGATCAGCCGCGCGGTGGGCTCGCTCACCGGCGTGCCGTCGCCGAGCTTGGAGATGAGCTGCGATGTCAGCAAGATGGCGTTGAGCGGGCCGCGCAGGTCATGGCCCAGCACCCCCAGGAACACGTTGCGCCAGCGGTCCACCTCCTTGGAGAAGAAATCGACCGACTCCGCGACGGCTTGGTCGATGGCCTCGTTGAAGCGACCGATGTCCTCCACGGCCTCCCGCCCCGGTGGCACGGCGTCGAACCACAGGCGCAGCACGCTCGCGCGCAGCGCGCGGTACTCGGCCACCATCTGCTGCATCGAGAATCCGCTGGCGGCGCGCAGCACGGCATGCGTCTGCGCGGCTGTCCTGCCCTGGAGAGGCAGGCCGCTGGCCTGTCCCTTGGACTTGGCCGCCTGCTCCTGGCGGCTTTGCGGCGTCCTGAGATCCTCGGCAACGGCCTGCAGGATCTGCTCGGCGTGATCGCGCAGCGTGCTTGGGCTGGCGAGCGAGGCGCACTTTGTGAACTCCCATCGCGTGCTCAGCCGTGCGCTCCTCGCGCGGGCACTTCGTCAAGGTCGGTGGGCTGCGCTGGCTGTGCGTGATGCTGCCGGCGCCTGTGCCGTGGGCGCAGCGGGTGTGGGCGCTGCCCGTGCTCACCGCACTGGCACCCTCCGAGCGCTACGAGCGCGAGTGCGGGCGCTGCCACAAGTCGCTTACCGAACGCGCACGCGGCCTGCTGCGCCAGATCGTGCGCTGGCTGCACGAGCGCGAGTTGGTCCTCGTGGGCCCACGCCAGCTTCTCGGCGCTGCGGCTGCTGTGCGCGCTGGCGCCGCGCATGACGTGCATCCCGCGGCTGCGCTGGATGCGCGGCTGTACGCCGCAGCAGCGCCCATGACGCCGGGCCAGCGTGGGCGTGCAGCCAAGAAGAGGCTGCGCCTGGCGGCCCTGGCGCAAGTGCTGCATGACCCGCTCAGGTGCTGGCAGCGCGTGCTGGCGCCGCAGTGGTACGGCATGACGGTGCGCACGGTGGACATCGCCTCGGGCTGCGCCGTGTAGACCCAAGACGGGCAGCCGTGCTGCCCCTGCGCTGGGCGCGCATCCGCAACCCGCTCGGGCGCTTCGATGCGCAGGTGCTGTTTTCGACCACGGTGGAGCTCATGGGCCTGATGGCCGTAGGGCTGCGCCCGTCGCTGCACGCGGCGGCGCCGGCTGCCGGTGCGGCGCTGCCGGTGTCGATCACGGCGCTGTACGACAAGGTCAACGGCACCGAGCCGGCCCTGGTGCGCGCGCTCGTGGCCGGCAGCGCCCGGCGCCTGGCGCCGGTGATGGCGGTGCTGCAGCGCGGCAAGCCGGCATTGGCCCCGGGCTGGCGTGTGCGCATCCTCGACGGCAGCCACTTGGCGGGCAGCGAGCGGCGCATCAAGCCGCTGCGCGGCTACCGCGGTGCGGCCCTGCCGGGGCAGTCGCTGGTGTGGTGTTCGACCCCGATACGGCCTTGCTCAGCGACATGGTGCCCGCGCAGGACGCGCAGGTGCAGGAGCACTTGCTCGTGCAGCCGCTGCTGCAGCAGGCGCAGCGCGGCGAGTTGTGGATCGCCGACTGCAACTTCAGCACCCGCGCGATCCTGGGCGGCTCGGTCGCACAAGGGGCGTGCTTCATCGTGCGCGAGCACGGCGCGCCAACCCGCACCCCACGCCGTGCGGCCCGCTGCGCCCGTGTGGGCGCATCGACACGGGGATGGTGTCGGAGCAGCCCGTGGTGATGCCCCCGCCCAAGGGCGGCAGCGGTGAGCCGCAGCCGCTGCGGCGCATAGAGCTGGCGCTGGACGTACCCACCGAGGACGGCGACACGGTGGTGCGGCTGCTGACCAACCTGGCGCCCGAGGCCATGGACGCGTGCACGATCGCACGGCTGTAGCGGCGGCGCTGGGCCATTGAACAGCTGTTCCAACGCTTGGAGGCGGTGCTGCATAGCGAAGTCGCCAGCCTGGGGCAGCCGCGCGCGGCACTGCTGGCCTTTGGCGTGGCGGTACTGGCGTACAACGTGCTCGCGGTGCTGCAGCCGGCCATAGCCGCGTGCCATGTCGCCACAGCGCGTGTACTGGCCCGTGGACGCCTTGACTGATCAACGCACCTTGAAAGGGGTGATCCTGAAACCACAGGACCACTTGGAGTCACAAGTTTCAAACGATAACGGCCGCATTCATGCGCAGCAGCAAAAACCCTGACAGTCCAACATGACAATCAGCTCGATGCAAATAACCGAACCAACTCGGCGCCAGATTCGTTATCCAAAGAAGGAACTCCGGCATACCAACGCCGCCTGATACACACTCCGGGGAGGCGGTGTGCGTGGCCTGACTTGCAACGCCGTGCCATACAACGAGGATCAGGAGCCATCAGAAGCGGATCACATGGCAAAGGATTATTCACCACCGAAAAATAGCCCGCACCACTGCTATCGCATCCCATGATCAATACCGTGAGCAGCGAAATATTCGGATAGAAATACCTTGCCCGAGAAATACCAAAACCATGGGCTGCCCGACACCTATCTACCGAGCCATCTCACGCATGATCAAGAATGAAAAGATTACCCCTTCAGAAACAGCCCTGAGATTACTCCCGCCTGATTAGAGGAAACGCCATATTCATTTGGTTAGAACGACATTGAATATTCGCCACCGAGCTTCCGTCGGATCAGGAGTGGCGATCGCGAAAGTCGGGCCGGCTTGCTGCCGCGTTTCCTGATGGGACTCTGTCATTGCAGCCGGCCGCCTTGCCAATACAAAAGTCCCCAAAAAAACCCGATGCACGGCCGCGCAGGCCTGAATACGCTGCAGCAGTCCCTAGAACGGCCCCGACAGCGCCTTGAAACCGATCCAGGCCACGGCCATGACGGCGTTGCCCGGCACGCTCATCAATCCCGTGACATAGAACAGCGTGGACAGCAGCGGCGCGCTGAAGACGCTTTCCACCAGCACGCCCATCAGATAGAGCAGCAGGCCGCAGCACATCCAGCGCCGCATGTAGGTCGGCAGCCATCGCGCCTGACTGCGGTTGTGGCGCCAAGCCGCCGCGCGTTCCAGCGCGGTACCGGTGCTGGCATCACGGAACAGCCAGCCAAAGAAGAAATAGCGGTAGAGCAAGGTGCGCAATGCCATGGATCCCCCCTGGCCGTCGGCAGCACCCCATGCTTCCACGGTGAGCGGCGGCCTGCAAGCATCCGCCGGCAAGGCCCGTGCCAAAAAAAGCGCCCGCGGACGGCGGGCGCTCTTTCAGGCTCGAAAAGCCCAGGAGGCTCAGCGCACCACGGCGATCTGCTGGCGGTTGCCACCCTTGTAGGTGTACATGGTCAGCGCGCCGTTCTTGATGTCGCCCTTGTTGTCGAAGCTGATGGTGCCCGTCACGCCCTTGAAGCCCTCGGTCTTGGCCAGCACCGGCAGGTACTTGGCCGGCTCGGGCGAGCCCGCCTTGACCATGGCATCGGCCATCACCATCACCGCGTCGTACACGTAGGGCGCGTAGATCTGGACGTCGGCGTTGAACTTCTTCTTGAAGCGGGCCTTGAAGTCTTCCATGCCCGCTTTCTGTTCACCTTCGACACCACCCGCCTCGGCGCACACCACCTGCTCGTCGGCCATCGCGCCAGCGGCCAGCTTGGGCAGTTCGCCCGTGCAGATGCCGTCGCCGCCCATGAGCTTGGCGTTGATGCCCAACTGCTTCATCTGGCGCAGCATCGGTCCCGCCACGGCGTCCATGCCGCCGAAGAAGACGATGTCCGGCTTCTTGGCCTTGATGCTGGTCAGGATGGCGGTGAAGTCGGTGGCCTTGTCGTTGGTGAATTCACGACCGACGGTCTTGCCGCCAGCGGACTTGACGCCCTTCTCGAACTCGTCAGCCACGCCCTGGCCGTACGCGGTGCGGTCGTCAATGACGGCGATGGCCTTGCCCTTGAGCTGCGTCACCGCGTACTTGCCCAGCGTGCCGCCCAGGTGCTCGTCGTTGGCCACCACGCGGAAGGCCGTCTTGAAGCCCTGGCGCGTGTACTTGGGGTTGGTAGCCGAGGGGCTGATCTGCGGAATGCCGGCGTCGCTGTAGATCTTGGAGGCCGGAATGGTGGTGCCCGAGTTCAGGTGGCCCACCACGCCATTGACCTTGCTGTCCACCAGCTTCTGCGCTGCGGCCGTGCCCTGCTTCGGGTCGGCAGCGTCGTCCTCGGCGAGCAGTTCGAAGCGGGCCTTCTTGCCGCCGATCGTCACGCCCTTGGCATTGAGTTCGTCCACGGCCAGACGGGCACCCATCTCATTGTCCTTGCCCAGGTGGGCGATCGGACCGCTGGTCGGGGCCACGTGGCCGATCTTGACCACCACCTCCTGGGCGCTGGCACCACCGGCCAGCAGCACCGCGGCAGCGGCAAGAACGGCGTTGAACTGGAATCGCATTCGGTACCTCCGGGTTGAAGAGAAGAAACTGGTAACAGTTTCAGCAAAAAGAACGATAACGCAAATAAGCGGGATACCGGTTGACGAAAACGCAATCCGTTCTTATGCGTAAATGTCCGGATTGCAGTAGGTCAATGTCCGTTTTGCGCGTGGTGCGTGATGCGCAGACCTTGCGTCTCGTAAGCACGCCAGCGCTGGCGCGCGGCCATGCGGTCCTCCTCGTCCAGCCCCACCACTTCGATGAGGCGCTCGAAGCGCTCGAAGCCCGGCACCACGGCGGGCCCCAGGTTCAGCAACACGCCCTGCTGCGGCGGCTCGGCCCCGGGCTCGATGAGCCAGATCGGCGTGCGCCACAGCGCCGGCGGCACGGCCTCGCCCGCCTTGAGCCGCCGGTGCGGGATGAAGGACTGGACGTCAAAGAGCCACAGAGCTTGGTCCAGGCGCGCCAGCACATCGGCGCTGCCCGCCACGACCATGCGCACCTGCTGCCGGTAACCCTTGCGCAGCAAGCGGCAGCAGTAGCCGATCTTGTCTCCCACGCCGGTATGGAAGGCCACTTCCGACAACGTCATCGCTTTGCTCTGCCCTGCCGCGTCGGCACGCCCCGCGACCCGGCGCACG
The DNA here is from genome assembly GCF_012927045.1 of Azohydromonas caseinilytica. GTDB lineage: Bacteria > Pseudomonadota > Gammaproteobacteria > Burkholderiales > Burkholderiaceae_C > Azohydromonas > Azohydromonas caseinilytica. The sequence goes on from NZ_JABBFW010000018.1 coordinate 81,229, forward strand.
GGAGCCATGCCGAGGATTTCTGAATTCAACGTGCGTGCGCCAGCACGAAATGCGTCAGCAGCGGCACCGGACGTCCCGTCGCGCCCTTAGCCGCACCCCCCTTCCAGGCGGTGCCGGCGATGTCCAGATGCGCCCAGCGGTAGGCCTTGGTGAAGCGCTTGAGGAACATGGCGGCCGTGATGGCGCCGCCACCGCGCGGACCGACGTTGGCCATGTCGGCGAAGTTGCTCTTGAGCGCCTCGTCGTACTCCTCGTCCATCGGCATGCGCCAGGCGGGGTCGAGCGCGGCATCGCCAGCCTGCAGCAGCCGCGCGGCCAAGTCCTCATCAGGACAGAACAGCCCCGAGCGCTGAGCCCCCAGCGCGATCACGCAGGCACCGGTGAGCGTGGCGATGTCCACCACCGCCGCGGGCTTGAAACGCTCGGCGTAGGTGAGCGCGTCGCACAGCACCAGCCGCCCCTCGGCATCGGTATTGAGCACCTCGATGGTCTGGCCCGACATCGAGCGCAGCACGTCGCCGGGCTTGTTGGCACGGCCGCCGGGCAGGTTCTCGCAGGCGGCAATGAGGCCCACCACATTGACCTTGGGCGCGAGCTCGCCCAGGGCGCGGAAGGTGCCCAGCACGCTGGCGGCGCCGGACATGTCGTACTTCATCTCGTCCATCTCGGCCGCCGGCTTGATGGAGATGCCGCCGCTGTCGAAGGTGATGCCCTTGCCCACCAGCACCAGCGGCGCCGAGGTTCGCGGCGCGCCCTCGTAACGCAGCACGATGAAGCGCAGCGGCTCTTCCGAGCCCTTGGCCACGGCCACGAAGGCGCCCATGCCGAGCTTCTCGACTTCCTTGCGGCCCAGCACCTCGACCTTGAAGCCGTACTGCGCCGCCAGCGCCTGCGCCTGCTCGCCCAGGTAGGTCGGCGTGCAATGGTTGCCCGGCAAATTGGCGCATTCGCGTGCCAGGGTCACACCCGCAGCGATGGCCTGGCCCCGCACCAGCCCCTTCTTGACCACGTTGCCCGCCGTCTTGTCGCACACCAGCGACACTTTCTGCAGCTTGGAACCTTCGGGCGCGCTGGGCTTGGTCTGTCTGTAGAGATAAGTCGCCTCGGCAACGACCGTGGCCAGCGCCTCGGCGTGGCGCTCGTCGATGAGGGCGGCACCCTCTTGAGGCGCCTTGGCGGCCAGCGCCACGGCCGCGTGGCGCACGCCCAGCGGCTTGAGCGCCGACAGCGCCGCGGCCAGCGCGGCCTTGAAAGCCTTGGGCGACGCATCGGCTGCCGCCGCCAGCACCAGGCGCGGCGCCTTCAGGCCCACGGGCCGGTGCAGGTACAAAGTGCGGGCCGGCTTCAGCTCGAAATCGCCCGCCTTCAAGCTCTCCGACAACAGGGCCGCCAGCGGCGACTCCAGTGTCGGCGCCTCGCTGCCGGCCACCACCAGCACCAGCGCATCGGCGGCTACACCGGCCAACCCGGTCGTGCCGGGAACGAGGGAACGCAAGTCCATAATGACGCCAAGTTCGTTGATCGCCTGATGTTATTCCATACCACCGTGCGCCGAGAGCTGGCGCGCAGCTTCGGCGCCACGCTGGTCGTCATCCTGACCATCGTGCTGACGATGATGCTGATCCGCACCCTGGGCCTAGCCGCGGGGGGTTCGGTGGCACCGCAGGACGTGGTGCTGCTGCTGGGCTACACGGCGCTGGGTCACCTGCCCACCATGCTGGCGCTGTCGCTGTTCATCGCCGTGGTGGCCACGCTGGGGCGCATGTACCGCGACAGCGAGATGGCCATCTGGTTCGCCAGCGGCGTGGGCCTGTCGCGCTTCGTGCGCCCGGTGCTGCAGATGAGCTGGCCGGTGCTGCTGGTGATCGGCCTGCTGGTGCTGCTGGTGTGGCCCTGGGGCAACCGCATGAGCGCGGAGCTGCGCGAGCGCTACCAGCAGCGCAGCGACCTTTCGCGCGTCGCGCCCGGGGTGTTCCAGGTGTCGCGCGACGGCAACCGGGTCTTCTTCGTTGAACGTGACGGCGACAACGACAGCTCGCGCGCGCGCAACGTCTTCGTGCTGTCCAACGAGCCGGAGCGGGAGTCCGTGGTGTCCGCGCACGGCGGCCACATCGAGAACACCGAGCAGCACCGCGTGCTGGTGCTGGAGGACGGCCAGCGCAACGACACCGACCGCAGCACCGGCGAGCTCACGCTCTCGCGCTTCGAGACCTACCGGCTGGTGGTGGATGAGCACCAGGCGCGCACCGCCCAGGAACGCTCGCCCAAGACCCTCCCCACCCTGGAACTGATGCGGGAGCCCGGCCCGCGCATGCTGGCCGAGCTGGCCTGGCGCTTCGGGCTGTTGCTGGGTGCGGCCAACCTGCTGCTGCTGGGCATCGGCCTGTCGGCCACCAACCCGCGCCGCGCCAGTAACTGGAACCTGCTGTTCGCGCTTCTGGGCTTCGTTGTGTACTACAACCTCATCAATCTCACCCAGGCCTGGGTCAGCAGCGGGCGTCTGGGCCTGGCCGGCGCGCTGCTGGGCCTGCACGGCGCGGCGCTGGTGCTGGCACTGACGCTGCTGCGCTGGCGTGAGCAAGGCGCGGCGGCACGGCAGCTGCGACTGTTCGGGGGGCGGGCATGAAGACGGTACGGCGGCTGCTGTACCGCGACATCGCCAGTGCGGTGTTCTTCGTGGCGCTGGCGTTCCTGTCGCTGTTCTTCTTCATCGATTTCGTCGATGAGCTCGAAGACGTGGGACGGCGCGGCTACACGCTGCCCATGGCGCTGCTGTCGAGCCTGCTGGAGGTGCCGGGCCATCTCTACGAGCTCATGCCCATTGCGGTGCTCATCGGCACCATCTACTCGATGGCGCGCATGGCGCAGTCCAGCGAATACACCATCCTGCGCACCGGCGGGCTGGGGCCCGGGCGGGCGCTGTCGCTGCTGGCCGTGCTGGGCGTGGTCTTCGCCGTGATCACCTTCGTGGTCGGCGACTTCGTGGTGCCGGCCAGCGAGCGCGAGGCGGTGCGCATCAAGACATTGGCCTCCGGTGGACGCGACCTCGGCAGCACCGGCGCCTGGCTGCGCGAACGGCACAGCACCCCGCAGGGCGTGCGCCAGGTGTCGCTCAACGTGCAACGCCTGGCACCCGACGGCACGCTCGAAAACGTGCGCATCTTCGAGTTCGACGAGCAGGGCCGGCTGCTGGAGCGCATCGCCGCGGCCCGCGCGCGCATCGACGACGCGCAGGTCTGGACGCTGCAGGACGCACAGCGCACCGCCTGGCCCGCGGCCGACGCAGCGCAAGCGCCCACGCAGGTCCAGGTGCAACGACTCGACCAGCTGCGCTGGCAGAGCAGCCTTGGCGCCGACGTGGTGGCCGCCGCGGTGCTGCCCATCGACACCATGAGCACGTTGGAGCTGTGGCGCTACGCGGCCCACCTCTCCAACCAGGAGCAGGCGGCGCAGCGCCATGCCATCCGCTTCTGGCGCAAGGCGGTCTATCCCTTCGCCTGCTTGGTGATGGTGGCGCTGGCCCTGCCCTTTGCCTATCTGCACGCGCGCGCCGGCGGACTGAGCTACAAGGTCTTCGGCGGCATCATGCTGGGCATCAGCTTCGTGCTGCTCAACAACGTCGCCGGCCACCTGGGGCTGCTGCGCGAGTGGACGCCCTGGCTGACCGCCGCGGCGCCCAGCATTTTCTACCTGCTGCTGTCGCTGGCAGCCTTCACCTGGCTGGTACGGTACCGATGAACGACGCCCACTCCCGCGGCCTGCTGCTGTTCGCGCATGGCGCGCGCGACCCCGACTGGGCCCGGCCTTTCGAGGCCGTTGCGCAATCCGTGCGCGCGCAACGTCCCGGCACGCCGGTGGCGCTGGCCTACCTGGAGTTCATGCAGCCCGACATGGCCCAGGCCACAGCGGCCCTGGTGGCCGCGGGCTGCAGGCGCGTGGAGGTGCTGCCGCTGTTCCTCGGCGCCGGCGGCCATGTGCGCAAGGACCTGCCGCAACTGCTCGATGGGCTGCGTGCCACGCACCCGGGCGTGCACTTCGAGCTGCACCCGGCCGTGGGCGAGCTGCCCACGGTGGTGCAGGCCATGGCCGGCGCGGCGCTGAGCCTGCTGGCGACCAAGGAGGCGAATCAGCCGTGAACCTGCACCAGTTCCGCTTCGTCCAGGAGGCCGTTCGTCGCGGCCTCAACCTCACCGAGACCGCCAAGGCGCTGCATACCTCGCAGCCCGGCATCAGCAAGGCCATCCTGGAGCTGGAGGAGGAGCTGGGGGTGGACATCTTTGCCCGCCACGGCAAGCGGCTCAAGCGCATCACGGAGCCCGGGCACCAGGTGCTGCAGTCGGTGGACATCATCCTGCGCGAGGTCGGCAATCTCAAACGCATCGGCGAGGAGTTCGGCAAGCAGGACACGGGACGGCTGTCCATCGCCACCACGCACACCCAGGCCCGCTATGTGTTGCCCGAGCCGGTGGCGCTGCTGCGCAAGCGCCATCCCAAGGTCAGCGTCAGCCTGCACCAGGGCACGCCCGAGCAGGTGGCGCAGATGCTGCTGGATGACAGCGCCGACATCGGACTGGCCACGGAGTCGCTGTCCGAGTACGGCGACCTGGTGACGCTGCCCTGCTACGAGTGGCAGCACGTCATCGTGGTGCCCACCGGGCACCCGCTGGCCGGTGTGGAGCGCCCGACGCTGGAGCAGCTCGCGCGCGAGCCGCTGGTGTCCTACCAGCCCGCCTTCACCGGGCGCAAGCGCATCGACCAGGCCTTCGCCCAGCGCCGGCTGCAGCCCGAGATCGTGCTGGAGGCCATCGACTCCGACGTCATCAAGACCTACGTGCGGCTGGGCCTGGGCGTGGGCATCCTGGCGGAGATGGCGGTGCGTGACGATCCGCCGGGCAGTGACCTGGTGGCGCGCCCGGCGGGCTACCTCTTCGGCATGAACGTCTCGCGCGTGGCCTTCAAGCGTGGTGCTTACCTGCGCAACTTCGTCTACACCTTCGCCGAGCTGCTGTCGGACCGGCTCACGCGCAGCCTCATCACGCGCGCCATGGCCGGCAGTAGCGAGGATTACGACCTCTGAGCGCCCCGGCGCTACCGAGCGGAAGCCTTCCCATGCAGACACCCACCGTTCCCGTGGCGCCGCGTACGCCGGCGCTGCGCAGCCGGCTACCGCAGGTCGGCACCACCGTTTTCACCGTGATGTCGGCGCTGGCCCAGCAGCATGACGCCGTCAACCTCGGCCAGGGCTTCCCGGACTTCGACGGCGACGTGCGGCTAATCGACGCTGTCAACGACGCCATGCGTGCCGGGCTCAACCAGTACCCGCCCATGGCCGGCGTGCCGGCATTGCGCGCGGCCATCGCGGCCAAGGTCGAGGCGCTGTACGGCCACCGCTACGACGCGGACACCGAAGTCACCGTGACCGCCGGGGCCACGCAGGCCATCCTCACTGCCGTCCTGTGCTGCGTGCACCCGGGCGACGAGGTGATCGTGCTGGAGCCCTGCTACGACAGTTACGGCCCCAACATCGAGCTTGCCGGCGGGACCGTGGTGCGCGTGCCGTTGACGCCGGGCAGTTTCCGGCCCGATCTGGCGCGCATCGCGGCGGCCATCACGCCGCGCACGCGGCTGCTGATCATCAACACGCCGCACAACCCCGGCGCCAGCGTCTGGACGCGCCAGGAGATGCAGCAGCTGGCCGAGCTGCTGCGCCCCACCGACGTGCTGCTGCTCAGCGACGAGGTGTACGAGCACATGGTCTACGACGGCCGCCCGCATGTGAGCGCCGCCAGCGTGCCCGAGCTCGCGGCCCGCGCCTTCATCGTCTCCAGCTTCGGCAAGACCTACCACGTCACGGGCTGGAAGGTGGGCTATGTGGCCGCGCCGGCGCCGCTGAGCGCCGAGTTCCGCAAGGTGCACCAGTTCAATGTCTTCACGGTCAACACGCCGATGCAGCATGGCCTGGCGCGCTACATGGCCGACCCGGCGCCGTACCTGGAGCTGGGCGCGTTCTACCAGCGCAAGCGCGACCTCTTCCGACAGGGCCTGCAGGCCACGCGGCTGAGCCCGCTGCCCAGCGAAGGCAGCTACTTCCAGTGTGTGGACTACTCGGCCCTGAGCGACCTGCCCGAGGCCGAGTTCTGCCGCTTCCTCACCGCGGAGATCGGCGTGGCGGCCATCCCGTTGTCGGCTTTCTACGCCGAGGGCTTCGAGCAGCGCGTGGTGCGCTTTTGCTTCGCCAAGAAGGACGAGACGCTGCAGCTGGCGCTGCAACGGCTGGCACGGCTGTAGGCCAAAAACAACAACGCCGCGGCGGGCGCGGCGTTTCCTGACTCTGGAGCGGGCTGCAGCACCTTCAAGGCGCGGGCTGCAGGGCGATGCCCGGCGACAGCGCAAAGGCCGGTGCGGCCTTGACGTCGTCCTGGGACAGCGGCAGCGGCAGGTCGATCTCGCCGGCGAGGTCCTGGCAGTGGCGCTCGTGGGCCACGCGGTACAGCAGCAGCATGTCCTCGCAAGCCGCCAGCGACGGCAGCGATTGCGGCTGCAGCAGCAGCTTGGCCAGGGCCTGCAGCGCGTCCACCGGCGCCTCCCAGGACTGCTGCAGCGCGTACAGCAAGGCGGGTTCGGCTTCGAGCCCGCCATGCGGCAGCGCCTCCCAGGCCGGCAAGGTACAGCCGAAACGCACCGCCACCTGCCGCGCCAGCTTGTCGAAGAGCGTGCGCTGGCCGGTGCGCTGGTAGAGCGCCAGCAGCTTGAGCAGCAGCCACGGCGTGCGCGGCCCCGCCTCCAGCCGCGACTGCAGCAGCTCGACGGCCTTGTCGTCCTGGCCCAGCGCGCACAGCAGTGCAACCTGCTGCGACAGCGCGATCTGCTCGCTCACCGGCAGCACCGCCGACGCCGGTGCCATCGCGGGCGGGTGGGTTGGCGAGTCCTGCGGCGCCGGCTCGTTGAAGACGACCGCCGCGGTGTTGGGCGCTTCGTCGCGCGGCGCTTCGGCTTCCAGGTCCAGCGGCGCGGAGGTGTCCCACCAGGCATCGCGCCGGCGCTGGCTCAACGCCTGGACACGCCAGGCCAAGCCGACTGCAACGGCCGCCAGTCCCACCAGCACGCCCAGCAGCCAGGGCATGGCATGGGAGGCGACCTCGAGCTCGGCCTGCCGGCGGCGCCCTTGCTCCAGGGCTTCCTGATCGCGCTGCGACTGTTGCTGCAGCTGTTCCACTCTCTCCTCCAGCACGCGCAGCTGCTGCTGGAGCTTGTCCATGGGAGCCGGCATTGCGGCCACGCGCTTGGATTCGCTGGGAATGTCAGCGTCGGGTGCGGCGCTGGACAAAGGCGCCGCGGCTACACAGGCAGCGGCGGCAAGGCTGGAGAACAGCAATTTTCGGGACATCCCTCCCTCCGGGCATACCGATATAGCCGGGGCACTCTAGCACGCGCCCCCCGGCCCCGGTGGGGTGCCTGCGTCGCCAGTCGGCCTTCAGCGCGCAGGGGCGTCGGGCCCGTCCACGGAATGCGGCCACAACGACGACGCGGGATCGTCCTGGCTGGGTGTGCTCCACTGCGCCGCCACGCGCTGCGCCTCGCGGCGCGCGACCTCGAACAGCTTGAGCAGCTCGGCAATGGGTTGCGGATCGGGCCGGGCCATGGCCATGCGCAGCGTCAGCCGCTCGCGCTGCACGATCAGCAGCAGCGGCGCGTCGTCCGAGTTCCGGGCCGCGGCATGCTCGACCAGCGCCGTCCCCAGCGCGCCGCCCACCCAGCCCGCCAGCGCCGGCAGCGGCTGGCCCACCGCGCCGAAATGGCCGCGCAGCGCCTGCATCTCCGCCGCGGGCAGCTTGGGATGCAGCACGAGCCAGCGCATCTCGTCAGGCGTGGCCAGGTCGATGCGCGTCTGCAGCCCCTGCGTGTACTGCTCGAACACCTGCTTCTCCAGCAGGTCGAGCAGGCTGCGCTTGAGCACCAGCAATTGCAGCCCGGAGGCGCCGCGCAACGGGGCACGCAGCCGCAGTTCCTGGCCCTGGATATAGCGCCGCTGCGACGGTCCCCATTCCAGCCGCCAGGTGGCGTCATGCGCCTCGACGATGAAGCCGTCGGCGTCGCGGCTGCGCTTGAAGTGGTGGCCTTGCGCATGGGCCCACTCGGCCAGCGCGCGCTCGCCCGGCAAGCCGGCGCGGCGAGAGAACCAGTGCTTGAAGGCGTCGAGCATGAGGGCTGGCGCACAATGAGGCGCCCGTGTGACGCGAGGAGACAGCGAAGATGATCGAAGTGTATTCGTGGCCCACGCCCAACGGCCACAAGGTCCACATCATGCTGGAAGAGTGCGGGCTGCCCTACCGCGCCCACCCGGTGGACATCGGCGCGGGCGAGCAGTTCAGCCCCGAATTCCTGGCGATCAGCCCCAACAACAAGATCCCCGCCCTCGTCGATCCCGGCGGCCCGGACGGGAAGCCGATCTCGCTGTTCGAGTCCGGCGCGATCCTGCTCTACCTCGCCGGCAAGACCGGCAAGTTCCTGCCCGCGGACACGCGCGGCAAGTACGAGGCGCTGCAGTGGCTGATGTTCCAGATGGGCGGCGTGGGCCCGATGCTGGGCCAGGCGCACCACTTCCGCATCTACGCGCCCGAGAAGATCGAGTACGCCATCGAGCGCTACACCAACGAGGCCAAGCGCCTGTACGGCGTGATGGACCGCCAGATCGCCCGCCACCGCTACATCGCCGGCGACGAGTACACCATCGCCGACATCGCCATCTTTCCCTGGCTGCGCTCCTGGAAGAACCAGGGCATCGACTGGAACGACCATCCGCACCTCAAGGGCTGGTTCGACGAGATCGCCGCCCGCCCCGCGGTGCAGCGCGGCGTGGAGGTACTGGCCGACCGGCGCAAGCCGCAGATGGACGACAAGGCCCGCGAAACGCTGTTCGGCGCCACGCAGTACGCCAAGCGCTGACGGGTCCGGTGGGCCGGCCCTCGCCACTGCTTACAATTGACCTGTTTCGTCCGACTTCCAACCTGAAGCAGCCGCTCCAGCACAGGGGTCGAATCTCCGGCGAAGCGCTCCATCCGTCCGTAGCACAACCGGATAGTGCACCGGCCTTCTAAGCCGGGGGTTGCAGGTTCGAGTCCTGCCGGACGGGCCACTCGGCGCAGTGATCAATGGCTCGGCCCTTGCCCCACAGCAGCGCGCGCTCGCGATGATCCCGTCCCAGGATCTGAGACGCAGCGTGTTCCGGTCCACTCCTCAGCTGCCAGGGTTGCGATGATCCAACCGCATCGCCCCCTGCCCCTCGCCGATGCCCTCTGCCACTGACGCTGCCCCCGACGCGCCTTCCGGCGCGCTCGCGCCCTTGCGCATTCCCGTGTTCCGCATGCTGTGGAGCGCATGGCTCACGGCCAACCTGTGCCTGTGGATGAACGACGTGGCGGCCGCCTGGGTGATGACCACGCTCAGCACCGACCCGGCGCTGGTGGCGCTGGTGCAGACCGCCTCCACGCTGCCGGTGTTCCTGCTGGGATTGCCCAGCGGCGCGCTGGCCGACATCGTCAACCGCCGGCGCTGGTTCATGTTCACGCAGCTCTGGGTCGCGGCCGTGGGCGTGGTGCTGGCCGCGGTGTCGATGGCCGGGCTGCTGACGGCGCCGCTGCTGCTGGCGCTGGTGTTCGTCAACGGCATCGGGCTGGCCATGCGCTGGCCGGTGTTCGCGGCCATCGTGCCGGAGCTGGTGGGCAAGCGCGAGCTCAGCGCGGCCCTGGCGCTCAACGGCGTGGCGATGAACGCCTCGCGCATCGCCGGGCCGATCGCCGCGGGCGCCATCATCGCCAGCCTGGGCAGCGCCTGGGTCTTCGCGCTCAACGCGGTGCTGTCGGTCATGGCGAGCTACCTGGTGTGGCGCTGGCGCTACGAGCCGCGCCACTCCGCCCTGCCCGGCGAGCGCTTCGTCGGTGCCATGCGCGTGGGCGTGCAGCATGTGCGCGAGTCGCCCGGCATGCGCATCGTGCTGCTGCGCGTGTTCGTGTTCTTCCTGCAGGCCACGGCGCTGATCGCGCTGCTGCCCATCGAGGCGCAGCGGCTGCAGGGGGGCGGCGCGGGCACCTTCACGCTGCTGCTGGCCTGCATGGGCGCCGGGGCCATCGCCGCGGCGCTGGCGCTGCCGCAGCTGCGTGCGCGCTGGGACCGCGACCAGCTGGTCGAGTACGGCACGCTGATCAACGCCGCCGCCATGACCGGCGTGGCGCTCTCGCCCAACGTCTGGACCGCCGCGCCGCTGATGGTGCTGGGCGGCGCGGCGTGGATCTCGGTGGCCAACTCGCTGACCATCACCGCGCAGCTGACGCTGCCCAACTGGGTGCGCGCGCGCGGCATGTCGATCTACCAGATGGCGCTGATGGCGGGCAACGCCGTGGGCGCCGCCCTGTGGGGCCAGATCGCCAGCCTCACCGACGTGCGCACCAGCTTGCTGGCCGCCGCGGCCACGGCGGTGCTGCTGGTGCTGCTGCTGCGCCGGCACCGCCTGGAGGCCGTGCCCACCGAGGACCACACGCCGCAGCCGGTGAAGATCGACCCGCCGCCGGCCTTCGAGATCGCGCCCGAGGCCGGCCCGGTGATGGTGACCATCGAGTACTTCGTGGACGAGGCCGACGCCGCCGAGTTCGCCGCCGTGATGCGCGACAGCCGCCGCGCGCGGCTGCGCCAGGGTGCGCTGAGCTGGGGCCTGCTGCACGACAGCACCGACCCGCGCCGTCACCTGGAGTACTTCGTGGACGAGTCCTGGGTCGAGCACCAGCGCCGCATCGACCGCATCACCGCCTCTGACATGCAGCTGCGCCAGCGCCGCCTGGCCTTTCACAAGGGCAGCGAGCCCCCGCGCGTGCGGCGCTACGTGGGCGAGACGCTGCCGGATTGAAAAATGCCGTTCGGGCTGAGCTTGTCGAAGGGCTCAGGGCGAACGGGATATCCGCTCAGGCGACGGTGGTCTCGTCGCTGCGCGAGTCGCCGTGGTTGTCCACCCAGCGCACCAGCACGCGCTCGCCCTGGGCGCCGCGAAAACGCAGCTGCAGGAAGGGATCGCGCGACACGCCCGGCCCCAGCCGCGCCTGCAGCACCGGGCGGCCGCCGCATTCGATGTCCACGCGCTCGATGTGATGCAGCGGGATCAATGCGCCCGAGGCGTCGTGGCGCAGGCCGTTCTCCATGGGATGGCTCATCAGCAGCCGCAGCTCGACCACGCCGTCCTTTGCCACCGCGCGCATGCGGCTGGGCTGTCCCATCGGTTCGTTCTCCGCTTCAGGCCACGCAGCCGCCCTGGATGACGCGCACCTCGCGCCGCGCCAGGAACAGCCCGTCCTGCGCGCGCACCAGCGCGTGCACGGTGGAGCTTTCGGCCATCTTCAGCCGCGTGGCGACGAAAGGTTCGGTGCCCGGCGCCAGCGCGAACACGGCCGTGAGCGGGATGGGGTTGTGCTCCACCAGCAGCGCCACCTGCGACACCCCGGGCAGCGTGCTGCTGACGGTGAAGGGCACCAGGGCGCCGTTCTCCGCCACGTCCGGGCCGTCCAGCCGCAGCCGCGGGTCCGCCGCCGCGCCCTCGCCATCCAGTGCGCGCCAGGCGCTGGCGAAATCGCGGCTGTCGAATGCCGCGGCCCACGCGTCGAGCTGGGCCTGCGCCTGGGCTTCAGGCAGCACGCCAGCCAGCACGAACAGGCCCAGCGTGCGCGCGCCGGCGCGCAGCGCGCGGCGCCGCGACGGGGCCATCACACCTTTGGGGGAAGCCAGATCCATGCGGCAGCCCAAAAAAATTGCCTTGGAAACTCTTTGAAAGTTTGCCAAGGCATTGATGTGCAAAGTGAAAATGGTCGGGGTGAGATGATTCGAACATCCGACCCACTGCTCCCAAAGCAGTTGCGCTACCAGGCTGCGCTACACCCCGAAGAGGGATATTGTAGCCGCCTTGCGCGCCCTCTTCGCCTGCGGCAGACCCGGGTTCACTGCGGCGGCTGCGACAGCACCAGCGTGCCGTCGGCGTCGGCGACGATCCAGTCGCCCGGGCGCACCGGCACGCCCTGGATCGTCACCGGCACGTCGCGCTGGCCCTCGTTGCGCTTTTCAGTGGGCAGCGGCATGGAGGCCAGCGCGCGGATGCCGATGGCGTAGGTCGCCAGCTCGGCCACGTCGCGCACGCAGCCGTCGATCACCACGCCGGCCCAGCCGTTCCTCTCGGCCGCGCGGCCAAGGTTGCCGCCCAGCAGCGCGCGGCGCAGCGAGCCGCCGCCGTCCACCACCAGCACCCGGCCCTGCCCCGGGCTGTCCACGGCCGCCTTCACCAGCGAGTTGTCCTCGAAGCACTTCACGGTGACGGCCTCTCCGCTGAACGCCGTGCGGGCGCCGAAGTCGCGGAACACCGGCGGCAGCACGCGCAGCGCGTCGCCGGCCTGGCCCTTGCGCTCGTCGCACAAATCGCAGGTGTTGAAGGTCTTTTCGGGGCTGTTCACGGGTCTTCCTCCAGGAGGTTATTTCGGCGCGCGGCAGCCTAGCACGGGGCTCTGACGCCCCCATTTCGGCCCGCGCCATACGCATTTACCCTGGGCACCCCGGGCATTGCCCTTGCCGCTTGAGCCATGTCGGCAATCCCGCCGGCCGATGACTTCAGAGGAATCGCCATGACGAACCAAGACCGCAACCAGAGCCAGCAGAACCAGCAAAGTGGCCAGCAGGGCCAGCAAGGGCAGCAGGGCCAGCAGCGTCAAGGTCAGCAAACCCAGGACAGCCAGCGCCAGGGCCAGCAGGACCAGTCCCAGCGCAGCGGCATGGGGCAGCAGAGCCAGAGCGGCGGCGGCATGGGCCAGCAGGGCCAGTCGTCGCAGAGCGGCATCGGCCAGCAGAGCCAGAGCGGCGGCATGGGCCAGCAAGGCCAGGGCAGCCAGCAGCAAAGCGGCAAGGGCCAGATGGACCAGTCCACCCAGGGCGGGCAGCAGGACCAGACCCAGGGTGGCCAACGCAGCGGCCAGCAGGACCAGTCCAGCCAGCGCCAAGGTCAGCAGGATCAGTCCAGCCAGCGCGGGCAGCAGTCCGGCTCGCAACAGGACCGCTCCCAGCAACAGCAACGCCGCGAGGAGTGAAGCTCCGCCGGGCGCCGGCCCGCGTCGGCGCCCGCGGAAACAGGAACGGCCGCTGCGGCGGCCGTTTTGCTTGCTGCGGTGTCGTGCTTCCCTGCGTCGGGATGCGGCAGGCCAAGGCCTTCAGACGTCAACCCAAGACGCGACACCTTCCGCGCCCGGCCCCAATTGTCCAACGCCGCCCAACAAAGCTCCCACTGACTGGGGAGACTGTTCAGCGCACCTGGACAATCCTCCTTGGACCGGCCGGCACTTCCGCTCAGCCCTTCCCCTTCAATGCCGCCTCGCGGATCTGCGTCAGCGTGCTGCGGCTGGTGCTGACCTCGGTGTCGAGCTTGAGGTGCAGCAGCATCGGCGCCCCCTCCGACAGCGCCTCGACGAAGGCCGGCTCGAAGTCCTCGGTGCGCTCCACCCGCGCCGCGCGCCAGCCGTAGCTGCGCGCCAGGGCGGCGAAGTCGGGGTTGAACAGGTCGCTGCCGCTGACGCGCCCCGGGTAATGCCGCTCCTGGTGCATGCGGATCGTCCCGTAAGTGCCGTTGTCCACCACGATGCTGACGAGCCGCCCCGCGCCGCGGTTGGCGCCGTAGGCCATGGCGGTGGCCAGCTCCTGGCCTGTCATCAGGAAGTCGCCGTCGCCGGCCAGGTTGATGGCGCTGCGCTCCGGATAGAGCAGGCTTGCCGCCACTGCCGCCGGCAGGCCGTAGCCCATGGCGCCGGCCGTGGGCGCGAGCTGGGTGCGGCCGTGGTGCTGCAGGCCGCGGTAGCGCAGGTAGCGGTGCAGCCAGCCGCTGTAGTTGCCCGCGCCGTTGGTGTAGAGGCTGTCCGCCGGCGCCAGCCGCTCGATGCTCAGCACCACCTGCGCCATGTCCAGCGGCGCCACCGGCGGCGGCACACGGTTGGCCTCGTAGTCGGCGCGCGCCGCGGCCGTCCACTCGCCCCAGGCGACTTCGGGCGGCGCGCTGAGCGTCTCCAGCGCCTTGCCGGCCGCGGCCAGCGAGCACTGCAGCAGCAGGTCGGCGGCATAGACGCGGCCCAGTTCCTCCGCGCCCGCGTGCAGGTGCACGAGTTTTTGCCGCGGCCGCGGCGCTTCGATGAGCGTGTAGCCGCCGGTGGTCATCTCGCCCAGGCGCACGCCCACGGCAATCAGCAGATCCGCCTCGCGCACGCGCTGCGCCAGGCGCGGGTTGAGGGCGATGCCCACGTCGCCGGCGTAGTTCGGATGCCGGTTGTCGAAGCAATCCTGGAAGCGGAAGCCGCAGCCCACCGGCAGGTTCCAGTTCTCGGCGAAGCGCTGCAGCGCCTGCGCCGATTCGGCCGTCCAGCCGCTGCCGCCGGCGATGACGAAGGGACGCTGGGCTTGCAGCAGCAACGTGCGCAGCTCGCGCAGCGCGCCCGGCGCCGGCCAGGCCTGCACCGGCTCCACCCGCGGCAGCACCGGCGCGGACGCCGGGCCGCTCAGCACGTCCTCCGGCAGCGCCAGCACCACCGGCCCGGGCCTCCCCTGCATCGCGACATGAAAGGCGCGCGCCAGGTACTCGGGCAGCCGCTCGGCGTCGTCCACCTCGGCCACCCACTTGGCCAGGCCCAGCGTGCCGGGGCCGAACACCTGGCGGTAGTCCAGCTCCTGGAAGGCCTCGCGGTCCCGCTGCTCGCGCGCCACCTGGCCCACCAGCAGCAGCAGCGGCGTGCTGTCCTGGAAGGCGGTGTGCACGCCGATGGCGGCATTGGTGGCGCCGGGGCCGCGCGTCACGAAGCACACGCCCGGCCGCCCGGTGAGCTTGCCCTGCGCCTCCGCCATGAAGCTCGCCCCGCCCTCGTGCCGGCAGGCGATGAAGCGGATCGCATCCCGGTGCTGGTGAAAGCCGTCCAGCGCGGCCAGGAAACTCTCGCCCGGCACGCCGAAGACCGTGTCTACGCCCTGCGCGATCAGCGCCTCGACCAGCAGGTGGCCGCCGGGCCGGGCCGCTGCCGCGTCCGACGCGCTCATGCCGCCGCTCCGGTGGCCGTGCGCCGCGGCGTGACGCGCAGCCCCACCGCCGCCGCCGAGACCACGCCCGCCAGCAGCGCCAGCGCCGAGCCCTGGAAGATGCCGGCGTCATGGCCGTGGTCCATCAGCCAGCCGAAGGCCGGCGCGGCCAGGGCAAAGCCCAGGTCCAGCCCGGAGTAGACCGTGCCGTAAACGCGGCCGGTGGCGCCCGGGGGCGAGGCGCGCTTGATCAGCATGTCGCGCGAGGGGCCGGCCACGCCCACGCCCACGCCCGCGGCCGACACCAGCACCAGGGCCGCCATGCCGCCGACCACGCCCGAGCTCACCAGCAGCAGCAGCGCCGCGGCGATCACCAGGCAGACGGCGATGGTCTTTTCCAGCCGCTGCGCGCGCGCCACCAGGAAGCCGCCCGCCACCATGCCCGCCGCGCTGCAGAGCATGAAACCCGTCACCACCAGCGAGGTCGTGGCCACCGGCAGCCCGGTCATCTGCTGCAGCGCGGGGCTGGCGAAGCTCTGGATGGCGCTGAGCGCGCAGGTCGAGAAGAAGAAGAACGAGAAGCACAGCCACACCGAGGACAGCTTCAGGAAGGCCAGCGGGTGCTCCTCCTTGACGGGCGCCGCGCCCGGTTTATTGGCAGCCTTCTCGTGGCTCCAAGCGCCCAGGCGATCGTCGATGGCCTCGCGCTGCCACCACAGCAGCAGCAGCACCGCGCCGACCACGCCGGCCGCGCCCAGCTGGGCCCAGCGCCAGGAGCCGGTGAGCTCGGTCAGGCCCAGCAGGAACACCGGCGCCGCGGCCCAGCCCAGGTTGCCGCTGATGCCGTGCACCGAGAAGGCATGGCCCAGCCGCGGCGACGACACGCGCTTGTTGAGGATGGTGAAGTCCACCGGGTGGAACGGCGCGTTGCCCAGCCCGGCCAGCGCCGACGCGAGCAGCAGCCCGGCGTAGCCGTGCGCCATGGCCGCCGTCAGCGCCGCGGCAATGAAACAGCCCAGCGCACCGAACAGGATGGGCCGCGCGCCGATGCGGTCCACGATGAAGCCCGACAGCGCCTGGCCGATGCCCGAGATCGCGAAGAACAGCGTCACCGCCAGGCCCAGCTCGGCGTAGGTCACGCCGAAGTCGCGGATGAAGATGGGAAACAGCGGCGGCAGCAGCAGGTGGCAGAAGTGGGAGCTGCCATGGGCCAGGCCGACCAGCGTGATGGTGCGGGCGTCACTGTGGCGCGCCGCCGGCGGCGCGCCGGCCGCCGGGGTGTCGGAGCGGTTGGGATTCATCCGTGCATCGTATCGGTGCAAAAGAAGCCGCATCGTCGCGGGTACCGCCGGCCCCGGCGGCTTCAGCCCAATCCGTGGGCTAACATCCTTGTCCTTTTTTCAATCCCCAACCTCCGGGCCGCCCGCTCGGCCACCCTCCATGAGCCAGGTGCTTTTCGACTACACCCGCCAGGACGCCAGCGGCGCGAGCTGCGTCGCCCATGCCTGGGCCAAGGTTCCCGAGCCGCTGACCCCGGCGCAGCGCGAAGAGCGCAAGGCGCGCGCCGCGGCGCTGCTCAAGCAGCACGACGCCGTGCTGGTGGCGCATTACTACGTGGACGGCGACCTGCAGGACCTGGCGCTG
Organism: Azohydromonas caseinilytica; assembly: GCF_012927045.1. GTDB lineage: Bacteria > Pseudomonadota > Gammaproteobacteria > Burkholderiales > Burkholderiaceae_C > Azohydromonas > Azohydromonas caseinilytica. The sequence goes on from NZ_JABBFW010000018.1 coordinate 97,948, forward strand.
GAAACCGGCGGCTGCGTCGCCGACTCGCTGGAGATGGCGCGCTTCGGCCGCGACCACCACAGCAAGACCCTGGTCGTGGCCGGCGTGCGCTTCATGGGCGAGAGCGCCAAGATCCTGTCGCCCGACAAGCGCGTGCTGATGCCCGACCTGGACGCCACCTGCTCGCTGGACCTGGGCTGCCCGCCCGACGACTTCGCCCGCTTCTGCGACGCGCACCCGGACCGCAAGGTCGTGGTCTACGCCAACACCAGCGCCGCGGTGAAGGCGCGCGCCGACTGGATGGTCACCAGCTCCTGCGCGCTGGCCATCGTCGAGCACCTGAAGAGCCAGGGCGAGAAGATCCTGTGGGCGCCGGACCGCCACCTGGGCCACTACATCCAGGAGCAGACCGGCGCCGACATGCTGATGTGGAAGGGCGAGTGCATCGTCCACGACGAGTTCAAGGGCATCGAGCTGGAGCTGATGCGCAAGGAGCACCCCGACGCGCTGGTGCTGGTGCACCCCGAGTCGCCCAGGAGCGTGGTGGCGCAGGCCGACGTGGTCGGTTCCACCTCGCAGTTGCTCAAGGCCGTGATCGACGGGCCGGAGCAGACCTTCATCGTCGCCACCGACAACGGCATCCTGCACCGCATGCGCCAGCTGGCGCCGACCAAGACGCTGCTGGAGGCCCCCACCGCCGGCAACAGCGCCACCTGCAAGAGCTGCGCGCACTGCCCGTGGATGGCGATGAACGCGCTGCAGGGCGTGATCAACTGCCTGGAGCAGGGCTACGGCGAGATCAACGTGGCCGAGCCCGTGCGCACGCAGGCGGCGGGCTGCATCGAGCGCATGCTGGACTTCGTGGCGAAGAACCCGGGCGCGCTGGCGCAGCCGCAGCGCGGCTTCGTGAAGAACATCGGCGCGGCCTGACGCCCTGCCCTCACTGACGAACGCCCGGACCGGCTTGGCTGGTCCGGGCGTTCTGCCTTGGGATCGTGGCCTTGACCCAGGCCAGGAGTGGCGGTTCTCGTCTCACTAAACTGGTCAGCTCACTGGTCAGGTGGAGAGAACCATGCGCTCATGGCCGGTTCAGGATGCCAAGGCGCGCTTCAGCGAGTTCCTGGAAGCGTGCATCGAGGAAGGGCCCCAGATGGTGACCAAGCGCGGTGCCGAGGCGGCGGTGTTGGTCCCGGTCGAGGAATGGCGCCGGCTGCAGGCGGCGGCGCGCCCCTCGTTGAAGGAACTGCTGCTGTCGGATGAGGCGCGTGCCGATCTGGAGCTGCCCACCCGGGGCGGCGCCCGCCGGCGGCAGGTCGATCCGGCCGAGTGAGGGCCATGTACCTGCTCGACACCAACGTCGTCTCCGAGTTGCGCAAGCCCAAGCCGCATGGGGCGGTGCTGGCATGGCTGCGCGCCACCGCCGACAGCGACCTGCACCTTTCGGCCGTCACGCTGGGTGAGATACAGGCCGGCATCGAGATCACCCGTGCCCAGGACCCGGCCAAGGCTGCGGCCATAGAGGCCTGGCTGGATCGCGTCGCCGCCGCCTACAACGTGCTGCCCATGGACGGTGCCGCCTTCCGCGCCTGGGCCCGGCTGATGCACCGGCGCTCCGACACCCTGTACGAGGACGCCATGATCGCGGCCACCGCGCAAGTTCACGGCCTGACGGTGGTCACTCGCAACGTCGCCGATTTCTCCGTTTTCGGCGTGCCGCTGCTCAACCCGTTCCAGAGCGCGTCCGGCCATACGCCGTAGAAAAACCCAACCAGCATGGGCATCGCAGTCGTGAGCCCTCGCCACCAGTCTTCAATGAGGAGCGATAGTTGATGAAACGTTTCCTCGTCCGCACCCGCCGCCACCCCTCCGCCATATTGCTGATCGTGCAGATATTGGGTGTGCTGCTCGGCCCTTTCATCGAAAATACCCGCTACAGCCACGCCATTTTCAACATATTCGGCATCTTCGTGCTGATCGTGACCACCAACATGGTGCGGCGCACGCCGGGCTGGACGGGAGTCAGCATTCTCATCGCCTTTCCGGTAATCGTACTCTCGATATTGCAGATGACCGGGGACATGCCGCATCTGCTGCCCTGGTCCTCGGGGTTGGAAGCCATTTTCTATTTCTACGCCGCCGGCAGCCTGATCGCCTACATGATGGAGGATTACCGCACCACCACGGACGAGCTGTATGCGGCGGCGGCCACATTCACTTTGTTCGTCTGGGCCTTCACGCACCTGTTCGTGCTGGCGCAGGCGCTGCAGCCGGGCGCCTTTTCCACCGATCCGGCTGCGGTGCCCAAGACCTGGTCCGAATTGAACCACCTGAGTTTCGCGCTGCTGTCCAGCACCGGCATGGGCAACGTGGTGGCGGTATCGGCCCATGCGCGGGCCATTGCCAGCGTCGAGATGATGACGGGGCTGATGTATTTGGCCACCGTGGTGGCGCGGCTGATCGGGTTCACGATCCAGCCGCGGAAATAGGCGTCACATGAAAAACGCCCGGAACGGCCTGAGCCACCCGGGCCATTCTCATTCCGCCATGGCCGCGCTCAGGCTCGGCGGCCGTTCTTGGCGCGCCTGCGCACGGCCGGTGCCGCCACCGCAACCAACCCCAGCAGGGCCAGCGAGGCGCTGGACGGCTCCGGCACGGCCGATCCCGTGGTCGAAATCACGGCCTTGAAAGTCGTGTAATCCCAGTCGTCCGAGCCGTTGGGGCTGATGATGAAATCAATGAAGTCGCCCTTGGCCAGCGTCAGCGTGTAGTCGAGCCAGAGCCCCGAAACACCCTCGGCCCGCGCATCGAGCACTGCCAGGGTGCTCTGGTTATTGACCGTGATATAGCCGACCATGCTGCCGAAATCGTACATATTGTAGATTTGCGTGCTGATGGTCACCTCGCCTTCATAGTCTGACACCCAGCGGCGCGTGGTCCAGTATTCCGAACCGGTACGCCCACCGACGTTGGGCTTGGACGCCATTTGCGGATGGCCGCCCCAGGCCGTCAGGAAGGCCTTGAAATACTGGTTGTTCACGAACCAGGCAGAATCCTGGCCATTTTCCTGGTAATAGCTCATCAGCTGCATGCCCGGGCGGCCCAGCTCATAATATCCATAATACCAGCCATCCTGACCCTGGACACCGGAAAACTCGGCCTCCGAATTGGCGATGACGGCGGCCTGCGCAAACAGGGGTACCAGCGCGGCGCAGAACGCCAGGATCTTGCGGGAAAACATTTTCAGCATGACAACTCCAGAGAAACAGACACCGGACCATGGGGTGCGATGAACCGGGCAACCTTTCAGGCCACCGCCTACTCGCTCAAACCGCAGCGATGCCGGTGATTCTGGAATGGAAACGCAGCCGCAATTTATTTGTAAATCAACTCAAAATGCCGCAATTGATGAAATCATAAATACTGAAGATGCATTATTTTCAGGCGCGCTCGCACGCGCAATCGGCATCGGAACGAAAAAGCCCGGCACGGCTGGAGCCGTCCGGGCTGTTTTTGAATCACTGCTGATGCAGATCAACTTGCGGGGAGCGCACGACTGTTGCTGCGCGAGTCCACCGGGTCTCATTCCGATTCCACTTTGATCGTGAAATGACCCGTTCGTACTGAGGTATCGAAGTACGAATCCGACAGGCGGCGATGGCGGCACCACGGTAGGGGCCATCATCCTTCGATACCTCAGGACGAACGGGATTACTTCACTCAGAAGCCAGAAGCCGAATCAGAGCGTGACGCTGCGCAAGGGCGCGGCGCTCGACCCCTGGTCCGCCATGAGTTGGCGCAGCGCCTTGCGGCTGCGCGCTTCCAGGTGCCGGAGGTGGATGGTTTTTGCGGAAGGCTGCGCCTTCGTGGCAACGACGTGGTCGAAAGCCTGCTGCGCGGCTTCCAGGCCGGTGAATATCTGCAGTTCCAGGCTCGTGCCCGAAGCGTCCTGGATGTCCACGACATACCAATCCTTGAGCGGGCGCGCGAACAGGAAGAACGCGCCGCCCAGGATCAGGACCAGCAGGATTTCCACGAATACTCCAGAAGGCTTGGGCCAAGCCTTGGCCGGCCCAAAGCTCAGGCTGAAATCAGGCCGTGGTGTGGGTGAAACCCAGGGTGCGCAGCGCCATGTCCACGCTCACGCCGGCAAAGCGCCCGTCCTGTCCGATCACGTCGAGGAACGGCACCTCGTATTCCAGGCATTCCTTGCGCAGCGACTTGCTGTATTCGACCCAACGGTTCACGCGCTCCAGCAGGTCGGCGTCTTCCATGTTGTTGGTGTAGCACTCGGCGGTCTTGCCGTAGGCGCGCAGCTGGCTGAGGCGCATTTCCGGGTCGATGCCGGGAAAGCCCAGGAAGAATGCCTTGCAGGACAGACCGAATTTCTGGATATCGCGTGGCCGGATGAAATGGCCGTCCACCACGTAATTCATGCTGCTGTTCTTGCCCAGGTAGAAGAACAGCTTTTCCAGCACCGGCAGGAAGGCGTCGCACAGCTCGTCGTAGCTCTTGCCCTGGCCGCCGAGGGCGATTTCGGGGAAGCAGTCGCGCAGGGTGAGAACCAGGCTGTCGCTGGACAGGTACGAGAAGCCGAGGCGCTTGGCGAGGGATTCGGCCACTTGCGTCTTGCCGCTTCTCATGGCGCCACCGATGAGGATGTTCATGCGTGCGAACCTGAAGTTGTTGTGATCGGATTGCTGGGCCTCGCCGCAAACCGGGGCCGGCGGCCGGTCAGCCGGATGACGAGGCAATCCTCCTATTTCGGCCAAACACACGGCGCATTGAGGGCTTGCCCTCGATGGGCGTGAATAGTTCACGAACCGGCCAAGACGCGATGCGCTGAATTGATCAATGTCTGGTCGCAACACCCGGCAAGCCGGCGGCCCTGGATTGAAAGCGCCGAAATTCACTCATCGCGCGCCACCGGCGCCACGCTTACCTTTTCCATTCACAACCGTCGTTCCACTGCGCGGCCAAGTCCTGCACGAACACCATTTCCTTGCCGTTGCGATGGTTCTTGTATTGAAACCTGTAGATGTTGGCGCCCTGGGTGACGACGCGGTACTCGCCGGTGATTTTGCCTTCCATCACCTCCAGCCATATCGAGGTCATTTCCCAGGGCCGGCCTTCGGGCTTCTGTGTAGCCTCTTCGGACTTCTGCACCAGCGGGATCGGTTTACTACCTCCGTGGTATTTGACGTAGGCGGTGGTCCAGCCGGTTTCTGGCTCGGAGAAGACACGCCATTCCAGGTGAATATTTTGTTTGTCACCGCCAATGAGGCAGCGGAAGTCTACGGCGAGGGGTTCGCGGGCTTGGGTGGTGAAGGCGACAAAGAAAATAGCAACAAGAAACAGGAAGCGCATGTGAAACAGCTGACCCAGGCAATACCAACCGGTAGATTGGCAGGCCCATTTGAAAAGCAAACTCAGAGATTCGTCAGGGTTGGCAGTCCCCGTTGTTCGCTCTTGCCCGCGAGAGGTTCCATGCCTAGGAGATGGGGCCGATCCATCCACAGCCGCTGAGCCATGATGTCTTCATCGCGACTTTTCGCACCCAATCTCCTTGGTGGAGCATCACCTCCTCCGATGATCCCCAATCAGCACCGTAGGAAAACTCACCGGCAGCGAATACGGATAATCCCGCGAGAAATGCAGCCCGCGTGACTCATGCCGTTTCAGCGCCGAGCGCACGATCAGCTCGGCACATTCCACGAGATTGCGCAATTCCAGCAAATCGCGCGAGACGCGGAAATGCGCGTAGTACTCGTCGATTTCCGAGCGCAGCAGGTGGATGCGGTGCAGCGCGCGCTCCAGGCGTTTGTTGGTGCGCACGATGCCCACGTAATTCCACATCACCAGCCGCAGTTCATCCCAGTTGTGGCTGATCACGACCTGCTCGTCGGCGTTTTCCACCTGGCTCTCGTCCCAGGCCGGCAGCGCCGGCAGGAATTCCGGCGCCTCGGTCTGGATGCGCTCGGCGCAGGTGCGGCCCACCACCACGCACTCCAGCAGCGAGTTGCTGGCCAGCCGGTTGGCGCCGTGCAGGCCCGTGTAGGTGGTTTCGCCCACGGCGAACAGGCCGGGGATGTCGGTGCGGCCGTCCAGGTCCGTCACCACGCCGCCGCAGGTGTAGTGCGCCGCCGGCACCACGGGGATGGGCTGCGTCGTGATGTCGATGCCCAGCTTCAGCAGCCGCGCGTAGATGGTCGGGAAATGCTCGCGCAGGAAGTCCGCGCCCAGGTGCGTCGCGTCCAGCCACACGTGGTCCAGGCCGTGCTTCTTCATCTCGAAGTCGATGGCGCGCGCCACCACGTCGCGCGGCGCCAGCTCCAGGCGCGGGTCGTGCGCGGTCATGAAGCGCGTGCCGTCGGGCAGTTTCAAATGCCCGCCCTCCCCGCGCAGCGCCTCCGTGATCAGGAAGGTGCGGTCGTTGGGGTGGTACAGGCAGGTCGGGTGGAACTGGATGAACTCCATGTTCCCCACCCGGCAGCCCGCGCGCCAAGCCATGGCGATGCCGTCACCGGTGGCCGTCTCGGGGTTGCTGGTGTAGCGGTAGACCTTGCCCACGCCGCCGGTGGCCAGCACCACCGCCGAGGCCGGCAGCGTCTCCACATGCTGGTTATCGATGTCCAGGGCGTAGATGCCGTAGCAGCGTGTGGGCTCGTCGCGCCTGAGGTGGCGCGAGGTGATCAGGTCCAGCGCCATCCAGCGCTCGCGCAGCGTGATGTGCGGGTGCGCGCGCACCTTCGCCAGCAGCGCGTCGTGGATGGCCTGCCCGGTGGCGTCAGCCGCGTGCGCGATGCGCCGCACCGCGTGGCCGCCCTCGCGCGTGAGGTGCAGGCCCAGCGGGCCTTCGGGGTCGGGCGAGAAGGGCACGCCCTGCTCCACCAGCCATTCGACGGCGCGGGCGCTGTTCTCGGCGATGAAGCGCGCGGTGTGCTCGTCCACCAGCCCGGCGCCCGCCTCCTGCGTGTCGTGCACGTGGCTCTCGATGCTGTCGTCCTTGCCCAGCACGCCCACGATGCCGCCCTGCGCCCAGGCGGTCGCGGCTTCGTGCAGCTCGCGCTTGGCCAGCACGACCACGGGCCGCGTGTCGGCCACGTGCAGGGCCACCGCCAGGCCGGCCAGCCCGGCCCCCACGATGACGACAGGAGCGGACTGGGCATCGAAAGAGGTGTTCATCACGCGAAGCGGGTATTGCAAAGAGGGTCAATTCTCGCACCCCGTCAACGCGCGTCCGTTAGCACAAGCCGCAGCATCCGGCCCGTGCAGATGCAACGGCGGGCGGGGGCTTGCGGTGATCGCTTGTGACAGGAAACCAATGCCGCCCGGAAGCTGCCACGCACCGCCTTCTACTTCGTCATGCCCGCGCAGGCGGGGACCCAGGCGGCCCCACATCGGAACGCGAGAGACAGCGTAGGCACCACGCCTCCACTCCCTCGGGGCGCCGCTCAGTCAGCTGGCGGCTGCTTGGGGGCCGCCTGGATTCCCGCCTGCGCGGGAATGACCCTAAATCCGGCAGTTACTACCCCGTGAGACGGCCAGCGGGCCAATGCTGACAAGCACTTGAGCCGATCCTGCAGACTCACCCGATGGGTGAAGCAAGACGCAAGCGGGCCCTGGCCCTGGGAGACG
>NZ_JABBFW010000019.1 GCF_012927045.1 Azohydromonas caseinilytica
CCCGTAGGAGTCTGGGCCGTGTCTCAGTCCCAGTGTGGCTGGTCGTCCTCTCAGACCAGCTACAGATCGTCGGCTTGGTAGGCCTTTACCCCACCAACAACCTAATCTGACATCGGCCGCTCCAATGGCGCGAGGCCTTACGGTCCCCCGCTTTCACCCACAGGTCGTATGCGGTATTAATCCGGCTTTCGCCGGGCTATCCCCCACCACTGGGCACGTTCCGATGCATTACTCACCCGTTCGCCACTCGTCGGCACCCGAAGGCCCGTTACCGTTCGACTTGCATGTGTAAGGCATGCCGCCAGCGTTCAATCTGAGCCAGGATCAAACTCTTCAGTTCGATCTTGAATATTACTGCTCAAAGGAAATCGAAGAAACTCTTCAACTTCACTGTCGAGCGTTCGAGACACCAAAACAAGTCCAGCATCTCAGGACAGAGCCCAAAGACTCCACCCTCTTGTGTGAGACACCTTCCGTACCCGGGCCCGAACGCCCACGCTTATCGGCTGTATGTTTTTAAAGAGCTTGCCGCTGTTGCAGCGCTTCGCAGTTTTGTTCAGCGAAGCTTGAAATTCTGACACATTCAAAAAACCTTGTCAAGCACTCGGAATTTCGAATCACTAACTAAGCTGGTTAGTTCAACAGCAACCATCAATGATGGCTGCCACACAAGCAGCACACCAACCGCACCGCTCGATCAACTCAACCCGCTCAGCGTGGCCGCAAATTATGACATCGCTTTAAATTTAATGTCAACACCTCGCGGCGAATTTTTAGTAACACAAACACTTTCAAGTCAAAAGCAACAATGGATGCTGCCGCTGGCCTGGTGGGCGGTGCAGGGTTCGAACCTGCGACCCCTGCCGTGTGAAGGCAGTGCTCTACCGCTGAGCTAACCGCCCGGGATTTGCGTTTCCTTCCTATCCCGGAAGACCGCCATTATGGCATGATTTTTTTCCAATGCGCAAGTCCCCCACTGGATTTTTCCAGCTCGGCCAAAAGAGCCTCATGTGCCAAGCATTCGGACTCAGTGGCACTCAGCACTGGCAAAGTGAACTGTGTGAGGTCGATGGCTGGGATCTCTTCCTCCACCACCACAGTTTCCTCTTCCTCTTCCATGACCAACGCGTTCTGTCCGCGCGTCATGCGGATGTAGACCTCAGCCAGCAACCCCGCGTCCAGCAAGGCGCCGTGGAATGTACGGCTGGTGTTGTCGACCTCCAGACGCCGGCACAGCGCATCCAGCGAGTTGGCCTTGCCCGGATAGAGTTCCCGCGCCATCAGCAGGCTGTCGGTGATCTGCGTCACATGCTGGCCCAGCGGAGGACGACCCAGCCGGCGCAATTCGTCGTTCAGAAAGCCCACGTCAAACGCGGCGTTGTGGATGATGATCTCGGCATCCGCCAGGAACTCCATCAGCTCGTCCGCCACGGCAGCAAACACGGGCTTGTTGGCCAGGAATTCGTCCGTCAAGCCGTGGATGCGCACCGCCTCTTCGTGGTTCTTGCGCTCGGGGTTCAAATAGAAGTGCTTGTTGCGGCCGCTCAGGCGCCGCCCAACCATCTCGACGCAGCCGATTTCGACGATGCGGTCGCCGTTCTCGGGGCTCAGGCCGGTGGTCTCGGTGTCCAGAAAGATCTGTCGCATGGCCGCGATGCTAGCCCGCACGGCGCGATGCAGTTGTCCACAACAGCACACCGGCGCCAATCATCGGCAGGCACAGCCATTGACCCATGCTCATGTTGAGCGCCAGCAGGCCCAGGAAGCTGTCGGGCTCACGGAAGTACTCGGCCACGAAGCGCAAGACGCCATAGCCGACCAGGAACGCGCCCGATACGCGGCCCAAGGGATGCGGCTTGCGCGCATACAGCCACAGCAGCACGAACAGCAGCACGCCTTCCAGCGCGAATTGGTAGAGCTGCGAGGGATGGCGCGGCAACGCCGAGCCGGACTGCGGGAACACCATGGCCCAGGGCAGCGACGGATCGGCCGCCCGCCCCCACAGCTCACCGTTGATGAAGTTGCCGATGCGTCCACAGGCCAGCCCGATGGGTATGCAGGGCGCGATCAGGTCCGTCACTTCCAGAAAGTGCCGTCGGCGCCGATGCGCATACAGCGCCATCGCCGCCAGCACACCGAGCAGGCCGCCGTGGAAGGACATGCCGCCTCGCCACACCATGAATACCTCCAGCGGGTGGCTGGCGTAGTAGCCCGGCTTGTAGAACAGCGCATAGCCCAGCCGCCCGCCGACGACCACACCCAGCACGCCAAAGAACAGCAGGTCTTCCACGTCCCGCCGGGTCCAGCCGGCCTGCGTGAACCAGGGCTGGCGCACGCGTCGCATGGCCAGCAGCAAGAACAGGCCAAAGGCCGCCATGTAGGTCAGACCGTACCAATGCACCTGCAGCGGTCCGAGAGAAAGCGCGATGGGGTCGAACTGGGGATGCACGAGCATCAGCGGACTCCTCCTTCCAGGGCAGCGGATTGTCGCTGCACGTTCAGTTGCGCCTGTACGTGGCGGACGAAGCGCTGCACCACGGGTCCGTCCTCCTGCCACAGCAGGCTGGTATGCGCCATCGGCGCGTCACGCGCAATCTGCCGGTAGACCACGCCCGGACGCTGCAGTTGCGTCATCGATGCCGGCACCCAGGCCACGCCCATGCCGGCCGACACCAGGCTGACGATGGTCTGCAGCTGAATCGCCTCCTGCACGATGCGCGGCGCGCAGCCGGCGACGTGGTAGCGGGCCAGCACCGCGTCGAACAGCGACGGCGCCACGGCCCGCGGAAAGATCAGCAACGGTTCAGCCGACACGTCCTCGAAGCGCAAGGGCTCGGGCCCGGCTCCCGGATGATCCGCGGGCAAAGCCAGCACCAGCGACTCGCTCAGCACCGACAGCGCGTGCAGCGCCGCAGGCACTGCCGCCGGCGCATGCAGCACGAAGCCCGCATCAATGTCACCCGCAGCCAGCGCCTCAAGCTGCACATCCATGGTCGCTTCGCGCAATTGCAGCTCCACGTCGGGATGGTGTTCACGGAAGCTGCGCAGCCAACCCGGCAGCGGCCCGTAAGCAATGCTGGAAACGAAAGCCAGCCGCAACCGCCCCGACAGCCCTGCCGCGGCCGCGCGCACCGCCTCGGGCAGCGCTTCGGCCTCGCGCAACAGGCGCCGGGCTTGCTCCAGCAAGGCTTGGCCCGCGGGCGTGAGCGCCACCGAGCGCCGCGTGCGCTGCAGCAGCTGCACTTGCAGCGTGCGCTCCAGCGCCTGCACGGCCTGGGTCAACGGCGGCTGGGTCATGTGCAGCCGCTGTGCGGCGCGTCCGAAGTGCAGTTCCTCCGCCACCGCGACGAATTGCCGCAAGGGCCGCAGCTCGATCATTGATCCGCTCCATGAATCAATTGCAGCTGACAAATATATTGGACTCGAATTTTTCAGCGGCGCCATACTGCCGCCCGCCGGCGTTGCCCGCGCCCGCAGGCCCGGCCGGCGCCATCCACCGCAGGAGTACCCCATGAGCGACAACCGCCGTTCCAGGAACATCACCGAGGGCGTGGCGCGCGCCCCGAACCGGTCCATGTACTACGCCATGGGCTACACCGAGAGCGATTTCGGCAAGCCGATGATCGGCGTGGCCAACGGTCACTCCACCATCACGCCCTGCAACTCCGGGCTGCAGCGCCTGGCCGATGCCGCGGTGGAAGGCCTCAGGGCCGCCGGCGCCAACCCGCAGGTCTTCGGCACGCCCACCATCAGTGACGGCATGGCCATGGGCACCGAGGGCATGAAGTACTCGCTGGTGTCGCGCGAGGTCATCAGCGATTGCGTCGAGACCTGCGTGGGCGGCCAGTGGATGGACGGCGTACTGGTCATCGGCGGCTGCGACAAGAACATGCCCGGCGGCATGATGGGCATGCTGCGCGCCAACGTGCCGTCCATCTACGTCTATGGCGGCACCATCCTGCCGGGCCGCTACAAGGGTCAGGACCTCAACATCGTCAGCGTCTTCGAGGCCGTGGGCCAGTTCAGCGCCGGCAAGATGTCGGAAGAGGACTTCTGCGAGATCGAGAAGCGCGCCATTCCCGGCAGCGGCTCCTGCGGCGGCATGTACACCGCCAACACCATGAGCTCGGCTTTCGAGGCCCTGGGCATGAGCCTGCCCTACTCCTCCACCGAAGCCAACGTGCACGAGGAGAAGGTGGAGAGCACGCGCCGCGCCGCCGCGGTGCTGGTCGAGGCGGTGAAGAAGGACCTCAAGCCGCGCGACATCGTCACGCGCGAGTCCATCGAGAACGCCGTGGCGGTGATCATGGCCACCGGGGGTTCCACCAACGCGGTGCTGCACTTCCTGGCCATCGCGCATGCCGCGGGCGTGGAGTGGACCATCGACGACTTCGAACGCATGCGCAAGAAGGTGCCGGTGCTGTGCAATCTGAAACCTTCGGGCCAGTACCTGGCGGTGGACCTGCACCGTGCCGGCGGCATCCCGGCGGTGATGAAGGAACTGCTCGAGGCCGGCCTGCTGCACGGCCACTGCATGACCATCACCGGCAAGACCGTGGCGGAGAACCTGGCCGACGTGCCCGACCTTTCGCCCGATCAGGACGTGATCCAGCCGGTCTCGAACCCGATCTACGCGCAGGGCCACCTGGCCATCCTCAAGGGCAACCTCTCGCCCGAAGGCTGCGTGGCCAAGATCACGGGCCTGAAGAACCCGGTGATCACCGGCCCGGCGCGCGTGTTCGATGACGAGCAGTCGGCGCTGGCGGCGATCATGGCCGGCCAGATCAAGGCGGGCGACGTGATGGTGCTGCGCTACCTGGGCCCCAAGGGCGGCCCCGGCATGCCGGAGATGCTCGCACCCACCGGCGCCCTCATCGGCCAGGGACTGGGCGAGAGCGTGGGCCTGATCACCGACGGGCGCTTCTCCGGCGGCACCTGGGGCATGGTCGTGGGCCACGTCGCGCCCGAGGCCTACGAAGGCGGCAACATCGCGCTGGTGCAGGAGGGCGATGCCATCACCATCGACGCGCACCAGCTGCTGCTGCAGCTGCATGTCGGCGACGAGGAGCTGGCCCGCCGCCGCGCCCAGTGGAAGCAGCCCGTGCCGCGCTACACCCGGGGCGTGCTGGCCAAGTTCGCTCGCAACGCCTGCAGCGCCTCGTCGGGCGCGGTGCTGGACAAGTTCGATTGAGCCCGTGAGCGCTGCGTCAGGGTCAGGTCAACCGAAACTCCTAAAATTGCGTTGCAGACTCTGCGCCCGCAGCGCACTTTTGCCAACCGCTGATCGAATTCCGCAGCCCGAAAGGAAATCATGAAGTTTCTGCTTCCCGTGATCGTTGCCGCCGCCGCGGCCGTCTCTGCCCCGGCTTTCGCCAACCAGGAGCTGGCCCAGAAGAAGAACTGCCTGGCCTGCCACGCCGTCGACAAGAAGCTGGTTGGCCCCGCCTACAAGGACGTGGCGGCCAAGTACGCTGGCGACAAGACCGCCGAAGCCAAGCTGGCCGAGAAGATCCAGAAGGGCGGCGCTGGCGTGTGGGGCCCGGTCCCGATGCCGGCCAACCCGCAGGTCTCGGCCGACGAGGCCAAGCAGCTGGCCAAGTGGGTCCTGAGCCAGAAGTAATCCGGCTCCCCATTGACCACGAAGCCCTGCCCCGCAGGGCTTTTTTTCGTCTGCGCGGCTCCCGCGCCGCACAAGGGCGCCATGAAAAATGCCCCGCGCTGCGGGGCATTTTCACTGGTCCTGAGCCAGCTCAGTAGGCCTGGCCGAGCTGCTCCAGGATGGCCGGATTCTCCAGCGTGGAGGTGTCCTGCGTGACGGCCTCGTTCTTGGCCACCGAGCGCAGCAGGCGGCGCATGATCTTGCCGCTGCGGGTCTTGGGCAGGTTGTCGCCGAAGCGGATGTCCTTGGGCTTGGCGATGGGGCCGATCTCCCTGGCGATGTGGTCGCGCAGCTGCTTGGCGATGGCCTTGGCCTCGTCACCCGAGGGACGGGGACGCTTGAGCACCACGAAGGCGCAGATGGCCTCGCCGGTGGTCTCGTCGGGACGGCCCACCACGGCGGCCTCGGCCACCAGCTCGGTGCAGCTCACCAGCGCCGACTCGATCTCCATCGTGCCCATGCGGTGGCCCGACACGTTCAGCACGTCGTCGATGCGGCCGGTGATGGTGAAGTAGCCCGTCTTGGCGTCGCGGATCGCGCCGTCGCCGGCCAGGTAGAGCTGGCCCTTGAAGTCCTCGGGGTAGTAGCTCTTCTTGAAGCGCTCGGGGTCGCCCCAGATGGTGCGGATCATTGACGGCCAGGGCTTCTTGACCACCAGGATGCCGCCCTGGCCCCAGGGCACTTCCTTGCCCGTCTCGTCCACCACCGCGGCCTGGATGCCGGGGAAAGGCAGCGTGCACGAGCCCGGCACCAGCGGCGTGGCGCCCGGCAGCGGCGTGATCATGTGGCCACCGGTCTCGGTCTGCCAGAAGGTGTCCACGATCGGGCAGCGGCCGCCGCCCACGTGCTGGTGGTACCACTCCCAGGCGGCCGGGTTGATGGGCTCGCCCACCGAGCCCAGGATGCGCAGCGAGGACAGGTCGTAGCTCTTGGGATGCACGGCCTCGTTGCTTTCCGCGGCCTTGATCAGCGAGCGGATGGCCGTGGGCGCCGTGTAGAAGACGGTGACCTTGTGGTCCTGGATCATCTTCCAGAAGCGGCCGGCGTCCGGGTAGGTGGGCACGCCTTCGAACACGATCTCGGTGGCGCCCAGCGCCAGCGGGCCGTAGGTGATGTAGGTGTGGCCCGTGACCCAGCCGATGTCGGCCGTGCACCAGAAGACGTCGTTGTCTTTGAGGTCGAAGGTCCACTTGGTGGTCAGCGCCGCGTGCAGCAGGTAGCCGCCGGTGGAGTGCTGCACGCCCTTGGGCTTGCCGGTGGAGCCGGAGGTGTAGAGCAGGAACAGCGGGTGCTCGGCCTCGACCCACTCGGGCTCGCAGAACGAATCCTGGCCGGCCAGGGCGTCGTCCATCCAGACGTCGCGGCCCGCGGTCATGGCCACGTCCGCGCCGCTGCGCTTGACCACCAGCACCTTCTCGATCTTCTCGCAGCCGCCCAGCGCCAGGGCCTCGTCCACGATGGCCTTCAGGGGCAGTTGCTTGCCGCCGCGCACCTGGTGGTCGGCGGTGATGATCAGCTTGGCGCCGGTGTCCTCGATGCGGTCGCGCAGCGACTGGGCCGAGAAGCCGCCGAACACCACCGAGTGCGTCGCGCCGATGCGCGCGCAAGCCTGCATGGCGGCCACGCCGTCGATGGACATGGCGATGTAGATGACGACGCGGTCACCCTTCTTCACGCCCTGCGCCTTGAGCGCATTGGCCAGGCGGCAGGTGCGCTCCAGCAGTTCCTTGTAGGTCACCTTGGTGACTTCGCCGCCGTCGGCCTCGAAGATGATGGCGGTCTTGTCGCCCTTGCCGGCCTCGACGTTGCGGTCCAGGCAGTTGTAGGAGGCGTTGAGCTTGCCGTCGGCAAACCACTTGAAGAACGGCGCGTTGGAGCTGTCGAGCACCTGCGTGAACGGCTGCTGCCAGCTCACGAACTCGCGCGCCAGGCGACCCCAGTAGCCCTCGTAGTCGGCTTCGGCTTCGGCCACCAGGGCCTGGTAAGCCTCCATGCCCGACACGTGAGCGTTCTGGACCACCTCGGGGGCGGGCGCGTACAGCTTGCTATCGACTTCACTCATGAATCTGTCTCCTGCATTCCTCTGGATTGCGAGTAGCGGTGCCCGTGAAAACTGCCGCGGGCGAACGAATCCACTGTGTCCAAGACGGCTGACGAAGGGCTTACTCCTTGCTGCAGCGCAGCAAGGGAGAACCCTAGAATGCGGCGCCTTTCAACCCCCCTTCTTTGCCATGGCCTCGCTTCAGGACCCGACCCAGGTGCGCATGCGCCCGCTGCCCAACATGATCTTCGCCAGCCGCTGGCTGCAGCTGCCGCTGTACCTG
Source organism: Azohydromonas caseinilytica (assembly GCF_012927045.1). Taxonomy (GTDB): domain Bacteria; phylum Pseudomonadota; class Gammaproteobacteria; order Burkholderiales; family Burkholderiaceae_C; genus Azohydromonas; species Azohydromonas caseinilytica. The sequence goes on from NZ_JABBFW010000019.1 coordinate 7,984, forward strand.
GGGCTGATCCTGGCGCAAGGCGTGTACGTGTTCCATTTCTGGGTCGAGCTCATGCACCTCGTGCAGGCCGCGCTGGGCGACACGCAGGCGCTGCAGTCGCTGGTCAACAGCATCGGCTACAAGGCCGGCCCGGACTGGGAGCCCAAGCTCAACGAGACGGTCATCATGCTGGTCGTGCTGGGCCTGATCGACGTGGTCATGATCTCCAACCTGCTGATCATGGTCATCGTCGGGGGTTACGAGACCTTCGTCTCGCGCATGAACCTCGAAGGCCATCCCGACCAGCCCGAGTGGCTCAGCCACGTCAACGCCTCGGTGCTCAAGGTCAAGCTGGCCACCGCGATCATCGGCATCAGCTCCATCCATCTGCTCAAGACCTTCATCAACGCCGAGAACTACAGCGAGAAGGTCTTGATGTGGCAAACGGTGATCCACGTCGCCTTCCTGCTGTCGGCCATGGCCATCGCCGCCACCGACCGGCTGCTGAGCAACGGCAAGCATTGAGTTCCGGGCGCGGCATCACGGCGTGATGCCTGCGGTGGTCCGCGCCATGGCGAGCGCAATGCCAGGGCGTCAGGCTGCCCTCAGGTCGGCCGTTAAACTTGACGGGTTTGCCTCAACACCCTCCCCGGTGCCCCCATGACCACGATCATCAAGCAGAGCGATCTGATCGAAAGCGTTGCTGGCGCTTTGCAGTACATCTCGTACTACCACCCCGCCGATTACATCGCCCACCTGGCCCGCGCCTACGAGCGCGAGCAAAGCCCGGCGGCCAAGGACGCCATCGCGCAGATCCTGACCAACTCCAAGATGTCGGCCGAAGGGCACCGCCCGATCTGCCAGGACACCGGCATCGTCAACGTGTTCCTCAAGATCGGCATGGACGTGAAGCTCGAAGGCTTCACCGGCTCCATCGAGGATGCCGTCAACGAGGGCGTGCGCCGCGGCTACCTCGACCCGGACAACGTGCTGCGCGCCTCGGTGCTGGACGACCCCATCTTTGCCCGCAAGAACACCAAGGACAACACGCCCGCGGTGATCCACATGAGCGTGGTGCCGGGCAACACGGTCGACGTCATCGTCGCCGCCAAGGGCGGCGGCAGCGAGAACAAGACCAAGTTCGTGATGATGAACCCCAGCGACAACCTGGTGGACTGGGTGCTCAAGACCGTGCCGCAGATGGGCGCGGGCTGGTGCCCGCCGGGCATGCTGGGCATCGGCGTCGGCGGCACCGCCGAGAAGGCCATGCTGCTGGCCAAGGAAGCGCTGATGGAAGACATCGACATGTACGAGCTCCAGCAGCGCGGCCCGCAGAACAAGCTCGAGGAGCTGCGCCTGGAGCTGTACGAGAAGGTCAATGCGCTGGGCATCGGCGCGCAGGGCCTGGGCGGCCTGACCACGGTGCTGGACATCAAGATCAAGACCTACCCCACGCACGCCGCTTCCAAGCCCGTGGCGATGATCCCCAACTGCGCCGCCACGCGCCACGCGCACTTCGTGCTCGACGGCACGGGCGCGGCCTACCTGGAGCCGCCGAGCCTGGACCTGTGGCCCGACGTGGCCTGGGCGCCCGACTACAACAAGAGCAAGCAGGTCAACCTCGACACGCTGACCAAGGAAGAGGTGGCGAGCTGGAAGCCCGGCGACACGCTGCTGCTCAACGGCAAGATGCTCACCGGGCGCGACGCCGCGCACAAGCGCATCCAGGACATGCTGGCCAAGGGCGAGCAACTGCCCGTGGACTTCACCAACCGCGTCATCTACTACGTCGGCCCGGTCGATCCGGTGCGCGACGAGGTGGTGGGCCCGGCCGGCCCGACCACGGCCACGCGCATGGACAAGTTCACCGAGATGATGCTGGCCAACACCGGCCTGATCTCGATGATCGGCAAGGCCGAGCGCGGCCCCGTCGCCATCGAGGCCATCCGCAAGCACAAGAGCGCCTACCTGATGGCCGTGGGCGGCGCCGCCTACCTGGTGTCCAAGGCCATCAAGTCGGCCAAGGTGGTGGGCTTCGCCGACCTGGGCATGGAAGCGATCTACGAGTTCGAGGTCAAGGACATGCCCGTGACGGTGGCCGTCGATGCCAACGGCACCAGCGTGCACCAGACCGGCCCCGCCGAATGGCAGGCCAAGATCGGCAAGATCCCGGTGGCCGTGGCCTGACCAGGCTTTCAGCCATTGCATGAAAACGGCGCCCGCGGGCGCCGTTTTTTTGTGCCTGTCCGCAACGCCTCAGGAAGGCACGCCGGGCGGCTGCGGTGCGGTGGCCGGCACCGGTGAGGACGGCGGCTGGGCGGCTGGCGTGGCCTGCGGCGGCTGCAAGGCCGGTGCGGGCGGCGTGCCCTGCAGCAGCTGCGCCGCGGCCTCCGCGCCCGGCGCGGCCTGCACCTGCACCACGCGCTGCGGGAACGGGATGCCGATGTGCTGCCGGTCGAGCTCGCGCAGCAGCGCGCGGTTGACGTCGCTGCGCGCGCCGCCCAGGCCGTTTTCCGGGTCGCCGATCCAGTACGACACCGTCAGCTCCAGGCCGTCGGCGGCGAAGCTCGACAGCAGCACCGCCGGCGCCGGGTCGGCCAGCACCCGCGGCACCTCGCGCACCACCTCGACCAGGCGCGGAATGAGCCAGTCGATGTCGGTGCCGTAGGGCACCTGCACCGTGCTGGTCAGCACCACGCGCGGGTCGGACAGTGTGAGGTTCTCCACCCGCTGCGTGATCAGCAGCTCGTTGGGCACGATCGACTCGCGCCCGTTGAGCGCGCGCACCACGGTGAAGCGGGTGTTGATGTCGGTGATGCGGCCCTCGAAGTTGTCCACCTTCACCACGTCGCCGATGCGCAAGCTGCGCTCGGCCAGGATCACGAAGCCCGAGACGTAGTTGGAGGCGAGCTTCTGCAGGCCGAAGCCGATGCCCACGCCTAAAGCGCCGCCGAACACCGACAGCGCCCCCAGCGGGATGCCCGCCGCCGACAGCGCCAGCAGCAGGCCCACCAGCAGCAGCAGCGCGCGCGTGGCGTTGGCGGCGATCTTGCGCAGCGACAGGTTGCCGCCGAAACCGGGCTCGCCGGCGCCGGAGAGCAGCCGCGTCTCGATGGCCGCGGACAGCCACAGCATCAGCACCAGCACCAGCACCGCCGAGAGACTGCCCTCGACCAGGCTGCGCAGCGTGACGTTGCCGCCGCCCACCTTCCAGTGGATCTGCTCCATCTCGCCCAGCAGCAGCGGCAGCGCGCCGGTGAGCCACAGCACCAGGCCGATCCACACCACCCACGACAGCGTGCGCTCCGCCACCCGCACCAGCTGCGACTTCGGAAAGGCCACCTCCAGCACCCGCACGCCCAGCCGGATGATCAGCAGCGAGGCCAGGATCGGCACCGCCAGCTGCAGCAGCGCCGGCCGCGGCAGCACCATGCCGGCCTGCAAGCCCCAGCGCGCCGCGAACACGCCCGCCAGCGCCAGCAACGGAAACAGCACGCCGTCCACGATGTGGTCGCCGAGCCAGACGCTCTGCGCGCTGGCGCTGCGCCGGCGCAGCAGCCACGTGATCAGCCAGGCCGCGCCCAGGCACGCCGCCAGCGTGCCCAGCTCGATGAGCAGCCCGCGCTGCGTCAGCGACGACAGCAGCCGCTGCAGGTCAGTCGGATTCATTCTTCCCCTTGTCGTTCATGTCAGGGCGGCCGGCCATGCCGCCGGCCGCCGCGCGGCGGCCACACAACCGGCCCGGGCGCGCGTTCCACCGGGCGTCATGCCGGTGACGCGCGCCGCGGCCGCCTCAGTGATCCACCTCGGCCAGCACCCGCAGGTGCGCCGCCACGCTGCGCGCCAGGGCGCCGAGGTCGTAGCCGCCTTCCAGGCAGGACACGATGCGGCCCTGCGCATGGCGGTCGGCCACTTCCTTGATGCGCTTGGTGATCCAGGTGTAGTCCGCCTCGACCAGGCCGAGCTGGCCCAGGTCGTCGTCGCGGTGCGCGTCGAAGCCGGCGGAGAAGAAGACCATCTGCGGCCGGAAGTCCTCCAGCCGCTGCATCCACATCGCCTCGATGAGGCTGCGCACCTCGGGCCCGCGCGTGTAGGGCGGCACCGGGATGTTGACCATGTTGGTGCCCAGCGGCACGGCGCCGCTGCCCGGATACAGCGGGTGCTGGAAGAAGCTCACCATCAGCACGCGCTCGTCGCCGGCGACGATGTCCTCGGTGCCGTTGCCGTGGTGCACGTCGAAGTCGACGATGGCCACGCGCTGCAGCCCGCGCACGTCCAGCGCGTGGCGCGCCGCCACCGCCACGTTGTTGAAGAAGCAGAAACCCATGGCCTGGTCGCGCGTGGCGTGGTGCCCGGGCGGGCGCACGGCGCAGAAGGCGTTGCGCAGCTCGCCGTCGATGACGGCGTCGGTGGCCGTCAGCGCGGCGCCGGCGGCGCGCAGCGCGGCGTCCCAGGTGGCGGGGCCGGCGTAGGTGTCGGGGTCGAGCGCCTTGCGCTCGCCCTCGTCGCGCAGGCGCTGCAGCAGGTCCCGCATCTGCAGCACGTAGTTGGCGCTGTGCGCGCGCTCCAGGGCTTCGATGGGGGCCGGTGGCGCCTCGCGCCAGTCCAGCGCGATGTCCAGGCCGGTGGCGCGCAGGTGGTCGGCAATGGCATCGAGCCGCTGCGGACATTCCGGATGGCCGGCGCCCATGTCGTGAGCGCGGCACGCGGGGTGGCTGTAGTAGGCGGTCGTCATGGCAGGGACCATTGTGATTTAAGGTGCCCCCATGAATGCGCGATCCGGAGAACTCCTTCAAAGGCTTGTGGCGCAGATCGACGGCGTGGTGGTGGGCAAGCGCGCGCAGGTCGAGGACTGCGTGGCCTGCCTGCTCGCCGGCGGCCACCTGCTGATCGAAGACCTGCCCGGCGTGGGCAAGACCACGCTGGCGCACGCGCTGGCGGTGTCGCTGGGCCTGCGCTTCGCGCGCGTGCAGTTCACGGCCGACCTGCTGCCCAGCGACCTGCTGGGCGTGGGCGTGTACGAGCGCAGCCGCGAGGCCTTCGTGTTCCATCCCGGGCCGGTGTTCACGCAAGTGCTGCTGGCCGACGAGATCAACCGCGCCGGCCCGCGCACGCAGAGCGCGCTGCTGGAGGCGATGGAGGAGCAGCAGGTCAGCATCGAGGGCCAGACGCGGGCGCTGCCCTCGCCCTTCTTCGTCATCGCCACGCAGAACCCCAGCGACCAGCTCGGCACCTTCGCCCTGCCCGAGAGCCAGCTCGACCGCTTCCTGATGTGCATCACGCTGGGCTACCCGGACCGCGCCAGCGAGCGCGCGCTGCTGGCCGGCGAGGACCGCCGCGGCGCCATCGCGCGGCTGGAGCCGGTGATGGGCCCGGAAGCGCTGCTGGCGGCGCAGCAGTCGGTACTGGGCGTGCATGCCTCGGACGCGCTGCTGGACTACCTGCAGGCGCTGATCGCCGCCACGCGCGACGGGCGCTGGTTCGCCCAGGGCCTGAGCCCGCGCGCGGGCATCGCCTGGCTGCGCGCCGCCCGTGCCCGCGCCCTGCTGCAGGGCCGCGACTACGTGGCGCCCGACGACCTGCAGGCCATGGCCGTGCCGGTGCTGGCCCACCGGCTGCAAGTGCCCGGCGACAGCGGCCGCGGCCGCGCCGCGCAGGTGCGGGCCCTGGTCGAGGCCGTCGCCCTGCCCTGAGCCTCAGCGCATGGACGTGCCGCACACCACCACGTCCGCCCGGGCTGAGCCCGTCGAAGCCCCCGGGTCAGCGCCGGCCCTTCGACAAGCCCAGGGCGAACGGGGCACGGCGCAGTCCGCCAGCCCTCGGCGCGGGCGGCTGCGCCGGCTGCTGCGGCGCTGGCTGCTGAAACGCCACCCGCGCAGCGCGCGCTGGAGCATCGAGCAGCGCTGCCTCTACATCGTGCCCACGGGCGCCGGCTGGCTGTTCGGCGGCACGCTGGCGCTGATGCTGCTGGCGGCCATCAACCTGCAGCTGGCGCTGGGCTACCTGATGTGCTTCGCGCTGGCGGGCGCGGCCTTCGCCTCCATGCTGCAGACGCACCGCACGCTGCGCGGGCTGGAGCTGCAGCTGCGCGAGCCGGTGCCGGGCTTTGCCGGGCAGCCGATGGCGCTGCAGGTGGAATGCCTCAACCCCGGCCCGGCGCGCCACGGCATCGCGCTGGTGTGGGACGAGCCGCGCGCGCGCCCGGCCTGGGTGGACGTGCCGGCGCAGGGCCAGGCGCTGGTGGAGCTGCACTGGACGCCGCCGGCGCGTGGCCGCCACGAGCTGCCCACGCTGCGCGTGCAGACGAGCTATCCCTTCGGCCTGTTCCGCGCCTGGACGCTGTGGCGCCCGGCGACGCTGCCGCTGGCCTGGCCGGCGCCGGAGCAGCCGGCGCCGCCGCTGCCGCGCCCGGAGCCGCGCCCCTGCGCCGGCACGCGGCCCGCGCGCGAGGACGGCGACTTCGCCGGCGTGCGTGCCTACCGCCGCGGCGACGCGCCGCACGAGCTGCTGTGGAAGAAGAGCGCGCACCACGGCGAGCTGGTCAGCCGCGAGCGCCAGGCCGGGCGGCCCGCGCCGCTGTGGCTGCGCTGGCAGGACGCGGGCGGCGGCGACACGGAGGCGCGGCTGTCGCGCCTGGCCGCCTGGGTGCTGGCCGCGTCGCGCGCCGAGGTGCCCTGCGCGCTGGAGCTGCCCGGGCAGCCCATCCCGGCCGGACTGGGCGCGGCGCACCGGCAGCGGCTGCTGCAGGCGCTGGCGCTGTGGGATGGGTCACTCGATCCTGGTGCGGGGGCCGCGCGTCAGCCTCGCTGCGGCGCCTCGGCGGACTGAGCACGGATCGTGTCCTCCCGCTCCTTCCCGGACCCCCTGCGCGGCGCCCCCACGCTGCCGCGCTCCACGCGCGACCTGCTGTTCCTGCTCATCGTCATCGCCTGGACGCTGCTGCCGCATGCCGCGCACCTGCCGGGCTGGTGCGGGGTGCTGGTGGCAGTGACGCTGCTGTGGCGCGCGGGCCTGGCCTGGTGGCGCCGGCCACTGCCGCCGCGGCCGCTGCGCTGGGCGCTGCTGGCGCTGGCGGTGACGCTCACCGCCTGGAGCCACGGCACGCTGCTGGGCCGCGACGCGGGCGTGACGCTGCTGGCGGTGCTGATGGCGCTCAAGACGCTGGAGCTGCACGCGCGGCGCGATGCGCTGGTGGTGTTCTTCCTGGGCTTCTTCCTGGTGCTGACGCACTTCCTGTACGCGCAGACGCCGGGGCTGGCGCTGGCCATGGCGCTGTCGGCCTGGGGGCTGCTGACGGTGCTGGTGCTGGCGCACCGGCCGCTGGGCTACCCGCCGCTGCGCGAGGCCGCAGGCGTGGCCGCCGGCGCGGTGCTGCGCGGGGCGCCGCTGGCGCTGCTGCTGTTCCTGCTGTTCCCGCGCCTGGGGCCGCTGTGGAGCGCGCCGGCACCGGCGCTGGCGCGCACCGGGCTGTCGGGCACGCTGACCCTGGGCGGCATGGCGGCGCTGGGCCAGGACGACCGCGTCGCCTTCCGCGTGCGCTTCGACGGGCCGGTGCCGCCGCTGCAGTCGCTGTACTGGCGCGGCCCGGTGCTCTCCGCCTTCGACGGGCGCACCTGGACGCCGCGCCCCTCCAGCGAGCCGCCCGTGCCGCTGCAGGTGGACGGCCCGGGGCTGCGCTACGAGATGCGCCTGGAGCCCTCACCCCTGCCGCTGCTGCCGCTGCTGGAGCTCACGCCGCTGCTGGACACCTCGCAGCTGCCGGCACAGCTCGGCGCCCAGGGCGACTGGCTGCTGCACCGTCCGCTGTCGGGGCCGCTGACGCTGCAGGCCCAGGCCTGGCCCGACTACCAACTCGGCCCGCTGGAGCCCACGCCCGCGCTGCGCGAGGACGTGGCGCTGCCCGCGGGCTTCAATCCGCGCACGCTGCAATGGGCGGCGGACCTGCGCCGGCGCCTGCCCCAGGCCGACGCCGCCGCCCTGGTGACGGCGGTGCTGGGCCACATCCGCCTGGGCCGCTTCAGCTACACGCTGGCGCCGGCCGGCGGCGCGCCGGGGCCGCATGCGGTGGACGCGTTCTGGATCGACCGCCGCGAGGGCTTCTGCGAGCACTTCGCCGCCGCCTTCGTGGTGGTGATGCGCGCGCTGGACATCCCGGCGCGGGTGGTCACGGGCTTCCAGGGCGCCGACCCCTTCCCGCAGGACGGCTGGTGGACCGTGCGCCACCGCCACGCCCATGCCTGGGCCGAGGTCTGGATCGCCGGCCGCGGCTGGCAGCGCGTGGACCCCACCGCGGCCGTGGCGCCCGAGCGCGTGCAGCGCGGCGCGCTGCTGGAGGATGGCGACCTGCTGTCGCAGGCGCTGCAGCACTGGAGCCCGGCACTGCTGCGGCAGTGGCGCGGCGCCTGGGACGGTTTCAATGGCGCCTGGAACGGCGCGCTGCTGCGCTACTCGCGGGCCGACCAGTTCCAGCTGCTGCGCCGCCTGGGCATCGAGGCGCCGAGCACGCGCACGCTGCTGCGGCTGCTGGGGGGGCTGCTGGCGCTGGTGGGCGTGATCGGTGCCGTCGTGGCCGCGCGCGGCCTGCGGCGTCCGCGCGACCCGTGGCAGCGGCTGCAGCTGCGGCTGGCGCGCGCGCTGGCGCGGCTGGGCATCGACAAGGCGCCGCACGAGACGCCGCGCGCGCTCGCGGCCCGGGTGCGGCAGCGCCTGGGCGCGGAGGGCGCGCAGGTCGAGGCCGAGCTGCTGGCGCTGGAGACACTGCGCTACGCGCCGGGCGCGGCGGCCGACGCGCGCGCGCTGCGCCGCTGGCTGCGCTGCTTCGAGCGCGCGGTGGCCGGCGCCGCCGCCCGGGTCGGGACTTCCTGCGCGCCGGCGCCCACCGCGTTGGCCGCAGGGACGCCGCCGGGCCGGGAGGCGCCGGTGCGCTCGCCATAATCGCCCGATGCCTTGCCGTACCCCCCTGTGCGCCGCCCTTGCCGCGGCGGCGCTGCTGAGCAGTTCCCTCCTCCTGTCCGCCTGCGCCGCGCCGCAGGCCGAGCCCAAGGCCCAGGCCGCCGCGGCGAAAACGGCGAAGACGCCGAAGACGCGTGTGGCGGCCGCCCCGCGCACAGTGCGCAACGACAGCGACCCGGACATCGTCACCTACGGCCGGCGCGAGGACGTGATGCGCATCGGCGCGGAGATCGCCGGCAAGTACGAGCTGGACGAGGCCTGGGTGCAGCAGCAGCTGGCGCAGGCGCGTTACCTCCCCAGCGTGGCGAGATTGATCATGCCGCCGCCCGTGGCCACGGCGAAGAACTGGGCCGCCTACCGCGCCCGCTTCGTCGAGCCGCGGCGCATCGCCGCTGGGCGCGAGTTCTGGGCCGAGAACGAGCGCTGGCTGGCGCAGGCTGAAGCGCGCTGGGGCGTGCCGGCCTCGCTGGTGGTGGGGATCATCGGCGTGGAGACCTACTACGGCCGCAACATGGGCTCATTCCGCGTGCTCGATGCGCTGGCCACCCTCTCCTTCGACTTCCCCAGCGGGCGCAGCGACCGCAGCGGCTTCTTCCGCGACGAGCTGGCGCAGCTGCTGGTGTGGAGCCAGCGCGAGGGGCTGGACCCGGCCGAGGTGCGCGGCTCCTACGCCGGCGCCATCGGGCTGCCGCAGTTCATGCCCGGCAGCATCAACCGCTACGCGGTGGACTTCGACGGCGACGGCCACATCGACCTGATCAACAGCACGGCCGACGCCATCGGCAGCGTGGCGCACTACCTGCACAGCCATGGCTGGCAGCCCGGGCTGCCCACGCATTTCTCGGTGGCGCCGCCCGAGGACCGCGTCGGGCGCGCCACGCTGCTGGCGCCGGACATCCTGCCCACCTTCACGCCGGCGCAGTTCGCCGAGCATGGCGCCGCGCTGGAGCGCGCCGCGCGCGAGCTGCCCGGGCCGCTGGCGCTGGTGGAGCTGTTCAACGGCGACGCGGCGCCGAGCTACGTCGCGGGCACGCAGAACTTCTATGCCGTGACCCGCTACAACTGGTCCAGCTACTACGCGCTGGCCGTGATCGAGCTGGGCCAGGCGGTGGCGGCCGAGCGCTGAGGGCACCGGCCCCCTGTGCCGGGAATGCCCACGGCGAGCACCGGGAGCCCGGGGCGCGGGCCCCGTGGCGGCGGGCTCAGCCCTCCATCGGCACGAGAAAATCGCGGCTGATGCCCACGCCCAGGTCGCCCACGCAGCGCAGGAACTCGACCAGGTAGTCGTGCAGGCCCTCTTCCATGATTTCCTCGATGGTTCCCCAGCGCAGCTGCGCCTGCAGCTTGCCGGCCAGGCGCATCGTCTCGGCGCTGTGCTCGTTGGCCACCAGCTGCAGCTGCTCCATGATCCCGTTGAGGCAGGCCAGCAGCGAGCGCGGCATGTCCGGGCGCAGGATCAGCAGCTCCGCCACCTTGTCCGGCCGGATCACGTTGCGATAGACCTTGCGGTAGATCTCGAAGGCCGACACCGAGCGCAGCACCGCGGACCAGTAGTAGAAGTCCACCTCCTGCGCCTCGGCCTGATCACCCTGGACCTGAACCTGGCTCTGGCTCTGCCCGTTGTGGCCGTTGTGGCCGTTGCCGTTGTGCGGCAGCGTGAAGGCGCCGCCCAGGGCGTGCAGCTTGGCGTCGAGCAGCCGCGCGGTGTTGTCGGCGCGCTCCAGGAAGGTGCCCAGGCGCAGGAAGTACATCGCCTCGTCTTCCAGCATGGTGCCGGTGCGCACGCCGCGGCTCAGGTGCGAGCGGTACTTGACCCAGTCGAAGAAGGCGGCCGGGTCGCGCTCGAAGGCGCCGCTGTGCATCTGCTTGACGAAGCCCAGCCAGGTCTGGTTCTGCGTCTCCCACACCTCGGTCGTGAGCGCGCCGCGCACCGCGCGCGCGTTCTCGCGCGCCGCGCGCAGGCAGCACAGGATGCTGGAGAAGTTGCTCTCGTCGCGCACCATGAAGTTCATGACGCTCTGGGCATTGACCTCGCCGTACTTGCGCCTGAAGTTCTCCTCCAGCTCCGAGATGCCCAGCAGCCCGCGCCAGCCGGCCTCGGCGCGGTCGGCCGACTGCGGCAGCAGCGAGGTCTGCAGGTTGACGTCCAGCATGCGCGCCGTGTTCTCGGCGCGCTCCATGTAGCGGGCCATCCAGAACAGATGGTCCGCGGTCCTCGACAGCATGACGTTGCGTCCTTTCCTTCTTATTCCTCGAGCACCCAGGTGTCCTTGGTGCCGCCGCCCTGCGAGGAGTTGACGACCAGCGAGCCCTCCTTGAGCGCCACGCGCGTGAGGCCGCCGGGCACCATCTGCACGCCGCCCGCGCCGCTGAGCACGAAGGGGCGCAGGTCGATGTGGCGAGGCGCGATGCCCGACTCCACGTAGGTCGGGCAGGTGGACAGGCTCAGCGTGGGCTGGGCGATGTAGTGCTGCGGGTGGGCGACGAGCTTGTCGCGGAAGGCCTCGATCTCGGCCTTGCTCGCGCCCGGGCCCACCAGCATCCCGTAGCCGCCGGCGCCGTGCACCTCCTTGACCACCAGCTCATTGAGGTGCGCCAGCACGTACTTCAGCGACTCGGCCTCGCGGCACTGCCAGGTCGGCACGTTCTCCAGGATCGGCTTCTCGCCCAGGTAGAACTCGATCATCCGGGGCACGTAGGGATAGATGGACTTGTCGTCGGCGATGCCCGTGCCCACGGCGTTGCACAGCGTCACGCGCCCCTCGCGGTAGGCCTGCATCAGCCCGGCGCAGCCCAGCGCGCTGTCGGGGCGGAAGGCCAGCGGGTCGAGGAAGTCGTCGTCGATGCGGCGGTAGATCACGTCCACGCGGCGGGGGCCCTGCGTGGTGCGCATGTGCACGCTGCCGTCCTGCACGAACAGGTCCGAGCCCTGCACCAGCTCCACGCCCATCTGCTGCGCCAGGAAGGCGTGCTCGAAGTAGGCCGAGTTGTACATGCCGGGCGTGAGCACCACGACGGTGGGCTCCTCCACGCCGGCCGGGGCCACGGAGCGCAGCGTGTCGAGCAGCAGGTCGGGGTAATGCGCCACGGGCGCGACGCGCTCGGTGGCGAAGAGCTCGGGGAAGAGCCGCATCATCATCTTGCGGTTCTCCAGCATGTAGCTCACGCCGCTGGGCACGCGCAGGTTGTCCTCCAGCACGTAGTTGGTGCCCGAGCCGTCGGGGTTGGCGGCGCGCACCAGGTCGATGCCGGCGATGTGCGCGTAGAGGTCGTGCGGCAGCCTCACGCCCGCCATCTCGGGCCGGTACTGCGCGTTGTTCAGCACCTGCTCGGCCGGAATGATCCCGGCCTTGAGGATCTCCTGCGCGCCGTAGACGTCGGCGATGAAGCGGTTGAGCGCCGTGACGCGCTGGCGCAGGCCCTGCGCCATGCGCTTCCACTCGGCGCGCGGGATCACGCGCGGGATGAGATCGAAGGGGATCAGCCGCTCGGTGCCGGCGCCATCGTCCTGCGCGCCGTAGACGGCGAAGGTGATGCCGACGCGGCGGAAGATCATCTCCGCTTCCTGGCGCCGGGCATCCATGAGCTCGCGCGGCTGGCGCTGCAGCCACTGGGCGAAGCGGCGGTAGTGCTCGCGGACGGCGTCTGGGTGCGGACGCATCTCGTCGAAGCTGGGTCTCATCGTTGAAGCTCCTTCCTGCACGGCTTTCGCAACTTGTGTGCCATGGCGTCACCCAAGGCCCCGCACACCGCTGCCGCGGCACGCGACGTGCCATGTATCAGGCCGTGTCGGCGGCGCCCTCGTCCCCTTCCCGGCCCCAGCGCACGGTGTGCACGCGCACATCCAGCGCGTGCGTGCCGCCGCCGCGGATGACGCCGCGCAGCGGCGTGACGTCGCCGAAATCGCGCCCCACCGCGACGCGCAGGTGCTCGATGTCCGGGACGATGCGGTTGGTCGGGTCCAGCTCCAGCCAGGCGCCGTTGACACCCTCGTCGGCGTAGGCGCCGGGGCACCACACCGCGGCCCAGGCGTGCGAGGCGTCGGCGCCCACCAGCGCCGGGCGCCCTTCGGGCGGGCGCGTCAGCAGGTAGCCGCTGACGTAGCGCGCGGCCAGCCCCATGGCGCGCAGCGCGCCCACCAGCACGTGCGCGAAGTCCTGGCACACGCCGCGGCGCTGGGCCAGCACCTCGGCCAGCGGGGTGTCGATCTGGGTGCTGGCGCTGCGGTACTCGAAGCCGTCGTGGATGCGCTGCATCAGCTCGATGGCGGCCTCGGCCAGCGGACGCCCGCGCGTGAAGCTGGGCGCCGCGAGCTCGCGCAGGGCCGGCAGCCGCGGCACGAACGGCGACCAGGCGCAGAACTCCACCGCCGGCTCCCAGCGCCAGCCGGCGCGGTAGCGCAGCCGCTGCCCCACCGCCTCCCAGGGCAGCGAGGCCCCGGGTTGCAGCGCCGTGGCGCGCGAATGCAGCCGCACCCGGCTGCGCGCACGCACCTCCAGCGCGTCATGCGGGCGCGCCAGGCTGAACAGCAGCCGCGGGTTGCCGTGCCGGTCCGGCGCCTCGCGCGCGTGGTCCGGCGGCGGCTCGATGCGCAGCTCGAAGTCCCGCAGCTGTTGCCAGGGTTCCTCGCGCGGGCGCAGCCACGCCACGTGGTGTGCCAGCTCCACCGCCGAGCCGTAGCGGTACCGGGTGACATGCTCGACGGCCAGGCCCAGGTGGACGGGCTCGGCGGGCGTTGCCACGGCGTCTGCGGCGCCGGCCCGGGCATCGGCTGCGAGCACTGGAGCCTTGGGCGGGGGAGCGGCAGGGCAGGCCCCGGGCATGGCCGGCAGGGATTCGTCAGGCGGGCTCATGGGTCTGCAGCGGGTCGCTCACATGGGCAAAAAAACGCTTGCCGATGTCGTCGGAGAGCTGCGCGCCGGCGGCGGCAAGCTGCGTGGACAGCGCGGCCAGGGACTGGCGCAGGGCCTCGTCATCGAGCCCGCTGATGGCCTGCAGCGTCAGCCCCGGCCCCTGGGCGGGCAGGCCGGCCAGCAGCTCGTCGGCCACCTCGGGCGCGATGGGCAGCTTGCGCAGCTCGGTGCGCAGCCGGCGCAGCACGCAGGCCCAGGCGCGCGGGTTGTTGTCGTCCAGCACCAGCAGGTCCACCAGCGCGATCAGGTCCTGGTGCTGCTGGTAGCGGGCGCGGAAGGTGATGGTGCTGTCGTAGAGCTCCAGCAGCAGCGCGTTGCCCTCGGGCTGGCCCAGCGCGCCCTCGCGCAGCAGCACGCCGAACTGCGTGGCATGGCTGACCAGGCGTTCCAGATGGCGGCCCACGGCCAGCAGCCGCCAGCCGAAGTCGCGCGTCATGCGGTCGGACTGCGCGCCGGTGACGGCGGCCAGCTGCACCGCCACCGCGTCCAGTGCGCGCAGCACCTCCGCCGCGCCGGGCGCGGCCCGGCCCTGTGGCAGCAGCGCCGCATGCAGGTCGCGGCCCATGCGCCGCATCAGGCCCCACTGCTCGGGCGAGAGCCGCTCGCGCAGGCTGCCCGCCGAGCGCGACAGCGCCGCCAGCTGCGCGCCCACGCCGTTGTCCTCGGCCAGGGCCTTGACCAGCGCGCGCTGCAGGCTCGTGCGCGCCCCGGCCGGCGCCTGCGCGCCCAGCAGCCCGGCGCGCTGCAGCAGCGCGCGCAGCGCACGCAGCACCGGCGGCGAGGGCTCGCCCTCCTGGGTGCGCCGCAGCGCCGCGCGCGCCAGCCGCACCGCCTGCTCGGCACGCTCGGTGTAGCGGCCTAGCCAGTACAGGCTCTCGGCCGTGCGGCTGGCCACCGGGCCACGGCGCGCCAGGATGTCGTCCACGCCCAGGCGCCGCGTGAGCATGCTGAAGGTGTCCACCGTGCCGTCGGTGCGCACCCAGAGGTCCAGCGCGCTGCCGCCGCCGGGCAGCAGCGGCGCGTCGGCCTCGCCCGTGACGCGCGCCAGCCCGCTGGGCAGCACTTGCCAGTGGCCCGCGCCGTCGGCCACGGCGTAGACGCGCAGTCCCACCGGCACCGCCTCCAGCCGGCCCTCGCGCCAGCGCAGGGCCCGCGAGCGCCCGGGATGCTCCTGCAGCGTCCAGGCCTCGGGGTCCTCCTGGATGCGCCCCGCGTCGGGGCGCAGCGCACCGCCATCGGGCCCGAAGCTGGGGCGCATGCACAGCTTCGGCAAATGCGGCTGCACGCCTTGCCAGGCCGCCGCCTCACCGCACCACCAGGAAGCCAGCGTGGGCAGCAGCAGCGGCTGCCCCAGCAGGGCCTGCGCGATGCCGGGCAGGAAGCCCGACAGCGCGGGCGACTCCAGGAAGCCGCTGCCCGGCGCATTGGCCAACGCCAGCCGCCCGGCACGCAGCACCTGCAGCAGCCCGGGCACGCCCTGGTCGCCGGCGTGCTCCTCCTGCTCCAGCGGGTCGCACTGGGCGTCGTCAATCAGGCGCAGCAGCCCGTGCACCGGCGCCAGGCCTTCGAGCATCTTCAGGTACAGGCGCTCGCCGCGCACCGTGAGGTCGCCGCCCTCCACCAGCGGCAGGCCCAGGTAGCGCGCCAGGTAGGCATGCTCGAAATAGCCCGGCGCGTCCGGCCCGGGCGTGAGCAGCGCCAGGCGCGGATGCGCATCGCCCGCGGCCAGCGCCGCCTGCGCGCGCAGCGACTGCAGCAGCCGCCGGAAGCTCGACGCCATGTGCTGCACCCGCAGCTGCTCATACGCCTCGGGAAAGAGCCGCGACACGATCAGCCGGTGCTGCAGCACATGGCCCAGCCCGGCGGGGCCGCGCGTGCGCTGCGCCGTCACCCACCAGCGCCCGTCGGGCCCGCGCGCCAGCTCGAAGGCCACCACGTGCAGGAACTGCCCGCCCGGCGGCGTGAAGCCGTGCAGCGGGCGCAGGTAGCCCGGGTGGCGGAACAGCAGTGCCGGCGGCAGCAACGCGCGCTGCAGCAGGCGCTGCTCGCCGTAGGCATCGGCCAGGATGAGCTGCAGGAGCTGCGCGCGCTGTGCCACGCCGCGCTCGATGGCGGCCCAGTCGGCCGGCTCCATGACCAGCGGCAGCAGCTCCGGCGTCCACGACAACGACTGTTCCGTACCGTGTACGTTGTGTGTGGTGGCGTCGGTGCGCAGCTGCTGCGCCAGCTGCTGGGCGCGGCGCTGCAGCTCGGCGCTGAAGGCCTGCGGCCGCGCCGGCAGCGTGGCCAGGAAGCGCTGCCAGGAAGGGCTGAGGCTGCGGTCCGGCGCGCGCCACTCGTCCAGCGTGCCGGTGGGCGGCAGCCGCGCCAGCCAGTCGGCGGCGCTGGCGGCCGCGCGCGGGCGGCTGTGGGGCGTGACGGCGCTCATCGGCTCATCCCGGGGTGCGCAAGTCCAGCGTGAACGGGAACTCCAGGCTCGGCCGCGCCGGCGCCACCTCCAGGCGGCCGGGCGTGTGCTCCAGCTTGAAGAAGCGCGCCAGGCGCCGGCTCTCGGCCTCGTAGGCGTTGACCGGGAAGGTCTCGTAGTTGCGCCCGCCCGGATGCGCCACGTGGTAGCGGCAGCCGCCCACCGAGCGTGACATCCAGCGGTCCACCAGGTCGAAAGTCAGCGGCGCGTGCACGCCGATGGTCGGGTGCAGCGCCGAGGGCGGCTGCCAGGCGCGGTAGCGCACGCCGCAGACGAACTCGCCCACGCGGCCCGTGGGCTGCAGCGGCAGCGCACGCCCGTTGACCGTGACCACATGCCGGTTGCCGTTGAGCCCGCTGACCTTCACCTCCAGCCGCTCCAGCGAGGAGTCCACGTAGCGCACCGTGCCGCCGGCAGCGCCCTCCTCGCCCATCACGTGCCAGGGCTCCAGCGCCGTGCGCAGCTCCAGCTCCGTGCCCTGCGTGGCCATGCTGCCGATGACGGGGAAGCGGAACTCGAAATGCGGCCCGAACCAGGCCGGATCAAAGCTGAAACCCGCCGCCTTCAGGTCGGCCAGCACGTCGTCGAAATCCATGCGCACGAAGGTCGGCAAGGTGAAACGGTCGTGCAGCGCCGTGCCCCAGCGCGTCAGGCGCGTGTCGCCGCGGCCGCGGCAGGGCTCGCGCCAGAACCACGCCACCAGCGCGCGCAGCAGCAGCTGCTGCGCCAGGCTCATGCGCGCATGTGGCGGCATCTCGAACGCGCGCAGCTCCAGCAGCCCCAGCCGGCCGGTGGGGCCGTCGGGCGAATAGAGCTTGTCGATGCAGAACTCGGCGCGGTGCGTGTTGCCGGTGACGTCGATGAGCAGGTTGCGGAACAGACGGTCCACCAGCCAGGGCGCCACGCCCGCCGGGCTGGCGCTCTGGCGCTCCAGCTCGGCCAGCGCGATCTCTAGCTCGTAGACCTGGTCGTCGCGCGCCTCGTCGAAGCGCGGCGCCTGGCTGGTCGGGCCGATGAAGAGGCCGCTGAACAGGTAGCTCAGGCTCGGGTGGTTGTGCCAGTAGGTGAGCAGGCTGGCCAGCAGGTCCGGGCGGCGCAGGAAGGGGCTGTCCGCCGGCGTGGCGCCGCCCAGCACCAGGTGGTTGCCACCACCCGTGCCGGTGTGGCGCCCGTCGAGCATGAATTTTTCAGTGGACAGCCGGCTCTGGTGCGCCGCGTCGTAGAGAAACTCGGTGTGGGCGACCAGCTCGTCCCAGCTGCGGGACGGGTGGATGTTGACCTCGATGACGCCCGGATCGGGCGTGACCTGCAGGATTTTCAAACGTGGATCGCGCGGCGCCGGGTAGCCCTCCAGCACGATGCGCACGCCCAGCTCCGCCGCAGTGGCCTCCACCTGGGACAGCAGCGCCAGGTAGTCCTCCAGGTGCTGCAGCGGCGGCATGAAGACATGGATCGCGCCGGTGCTCGCCTTGGATGCCAGCTCGGCCTTGGGGCCGTTGGCGCGCGCGGTGTCGCGCACCTCCACGCACAGCGCGGTGCGCGTGATCCCGGAGGCCGACTCGTGGCGCGCGGGCGTGGCCTGCTGCACCTGGGCGCTGGCAAAGCGGCCGTCTTTCCCAAGGGTGCCCGTGCCGGCGCCGAGCGCGTCACCGACCCCGCCGGCGGCGCCCGACCCGCCATCAAAGCCTTGCCCCTCACCGGGCCAGGGCTGGCCCTGCAGCGCCACGGTGCCGCCCTCGGCCCAGCCGGTGCCGACATGGTGCGCGTCGTAGCCGGGGCGCTGCTGCACCGGCACGTTGGCCGGGGGCAGCGGGCCGCGCGGCGCGAAGGGGTCGGGCATGAAGTCCTGCTCCCGGTCCTCCAGCGAGGCCCAGGGCAGCGAGTCCAGCGGCAGCCTGAAACCCATGGGCGAGTCGCCGGGCAGCAGGTACATCCTCTCGTCGCGCAGGAACCAGGGGCCGCTGGCCCAGGCGGCGCCGTCGCGGCGCAGCGGCAGCGCGTAGCCCACCACGTGGTCCAGACCCTGCGCGAAGACGCGACGCAGCCGCACGCGCTCCAGTTCGTCATCGAGCTTGGCGTCGAAGGGATCGACGTTCACCGGCAGCCGGCGCTCGCGCCAGAGGTGGTACCAGCTGTCCTCGTAGCCGGGCATGACATGCTCGGCCTGGACCGCCAGCCGCGCCGCCAGCCGGGTGATGAAGCGCTGCGCGTCGGCCCAGGTGTAGGGTTGCGGCTCGCGCTCGTCGGCGAAGAGGCCGGGGTCGCGCCAGCAGGGCTCGCCATCGGCGCGCCAGGCGATGGTCATGGCCCAGCGCGGCAGCTGCTCGCCCGGGTACCACTTGCCCTGGCCGAAGTGCAGGAAACCACCTTGGCCGTACTCGGCATGCAAGCGGTGCAGCAATTCCAGGGCGCGACCGCGCTTGGTCGGGCCCAGGGCGTCGGTGTTCCATTCGGCGCCGTCGCGGTCGTCCACCGACACGAAGGTGGGCTCGCCGCCCATGGTCAGCCGCACGTCCTGCGCCTGCAGCCGCTCGTCCACCTGCGCGCCCAGCGCCAGCAGCTCGCTCCACTGCGCCTCGGTGTAGGGCTGGGTCACGCGCGGCGACTCGTGGATGCGCGAGACGGCCATGTGGTGCTCGAACTCGACCTCGCACTGGCCCACCGCGCCGCTGATCGGCGCCGCCGTGGAGGGCTCGGGCGTGCAGGCCACGGGAATGTGGCCCTCGCCGGCCAGCAGCCCCGAGGTCGGGTCCAGGCCGATCCAGCCCGCGCCGGGCAGGTAGACCTCGCACCAGGCATGCAGGTCGGTGAAGTCGGCCTCGGCGCCGGAGGGGCCGTCCAGCGCCTTCACGTCGGGCACGAGCTGGATCAGGTAGCCCGAGACGAAGCGCGCGGCCAGGCCGAGCCGGCGCAGCACCTGCACCAGCAGCCAGGCCGAGTCGCGGCATGAGCCGCTTTTCTTTTCCAGCGTCTCCTCGGGCGTCTGCACGCCCGGCTCCAGGCGGATGAGGTAGCCCACCTCCTGCTGCACGCGCCGGTTCAGATCGACCAGGAAGTTGACCGTGGGCTGCGGCTCGCGCGGGACGGCCTCGACGAAGGCGGCCAGGCGCGGTGTCAGCGGGAGGGTGGCCAGGTAGGGCACGAGGTCGCGCGCGCTGTCCTCGCTGTAGCCGAAGGGGAACTTCTCGGCCTGCGGCTCCAGGAAGAAGTCGAAGGGGTTGAACACCGACATCTCGGCCACGAGATCGACGGTGACCTTGAACTCCGTGGTCGGCTCCGGGAACACCAGCCGCGCCACGTGGTTGGAGAACGGGTCCTGCTGCCAGTTGATGAAGTGCTGGGCGGGCTCCACGCGCAGCGCGTAACTCAGGATGGGCGTGCGGCAATGCGGTGCCGGACGCAGGCGCACCAGTTGCGGCGACAGGCCCACGCGACGGTCATAGCGGTAATGCGTGACGTGGTGCAGCGCGACATGGATGGACACGACGACGTTCCCTCTTCAATGAAAGAACGAGTGGGAATGCAATTGTTGCACCCGGGTTATCCCCGGCCGCCCGGCGGTGGCTCGATGCTCAGCGCAAGCGGTGGCGCCAGTAGCGCGGCTGCAGTGCGCGCTCGCAGGCGGCTTGGCCGTCCCGCCAATGCCAGGCGCCGCAGTCCGGGCTCTGCACCACCTCGGTGCCGAGGGCTTGCAGCCGCTGCACCACTTCGGGCGCCGGATGGCCGAAGCGGTTGTGGTGGCCGGCCTGGATCACGGCCACGGCCGGTGACACCGCATCGACAAAGCCCGCGCTGCTGGAGCCGCGGCTGCCGTGGTGCGGCACCAGCAGCAGCGCGCTGCGCAGCGCGGCAGGGTCGCGCTCCAGCAGCGCCGCCTCCTGCGCCGCGCCGATGTCGCCGGTGAGCAGCAGGCGGCGCCCGGCGGCATCGCGGACCTGCAGCACGCAGCTCAGCGCGTTGGTGGGCAGGCGCGGCTGCGCGTAGGCCGCGGCGCCGGGGTGCAGCACGGTGAAGCTCACGCCGTCGCGCTGCCACTGCTGGCCGGCCTCGCAGCGCCGGTGCGGCGTGCCGCCCTGGCGCAGCGGGTGCTGCGGCTCCAGCGAGCTCAGCAGTTCCCCGACCGGGAAGGCAGCCAGCAGCGAGGCGCCGCCGCCGGCATGGTCCATGTCGCGGTGGCTGAGCACCAGGGTGTCGATGCGGCGCTCGCCCAGGGCCTGCAGCAGCGGCGTCAGCACGCGTTGCCCGGCATCGCGCCCGGGGCCGTACTGCGGGCCGCTGTCGTAGAGCAGCAGCGAGTCGTGGGTACGGATCAGCACCGCGCTGCCCTGCCCCACGTCGGCGGCGAGCACCTCGAACTGCCCCGGGGGCGGGCGCTGCGGCGGCGGCAGCACCAGGGGCAGCAGCAGCGGCAGGCCCAGCAGGCGCAGCCGCCACGGCAAGGGCACCACCAGCAGCAGCCCGGCCAGCAGTCCCGCCGCCTGGACCCAGGCCGGCGCCGCCGCGGCACTCCACACCGCCCCCGGCACGGCAGCCAGCGCTGACAACACCGCCACCAGCGCCGACAGCAGCGCCGCCGCCACGCTCCACAGCGGCGCCCACAGCACGCCCAGCAGCGCCAGCGGCGTGATCACCAGCGTCACCAGCGGGATGGCCAGCAGGTTGGCCGCCAATCCCACCACCGACACCTGCTGGAACAGCAGCAGCGTCAGCGGCGCCAGCCCGACGGTGGCAATGAGCTGCGTGCGCAGCCCGGCGCGCAGCAGCGCGGCGCCGCGCCGGGCCAGGCCGACGGCCGGGCTGTCGGCCGGCGCATCGGCCGCGGCACCGGTGCTCTCGCTCACGGCCGGCCGCGCCGGCTCCGAGGCCATCAGCAGGCCCACGGCCGCGAAGGACAGCCAGAAGCCCGGCTGCAGCAGCGCCCAGGGGTCCAGCGCGCCGACCACCAGCGCCGCTGCCATGAGCCGCAGCGGCCAGGGCCAATGCAACCCCAGCGCCTGCAGCAGCGCGGCGCTGGCCAGCATCCACACCGTGCGCTGCGCCGGCACGCCCCAGCCCGCCAGCAGCGCGTAGGCGGCAGCCAGCGCCACGCCGCCCCACAGTGCCGCGCGCGGCGCCGGCCACCAGCGCAGCACCGGGCCGCGCCGCCAGGCCGCGCCCACGGCCAGCGCCGCCGGCCAGGCGAACATGGTGATGTGCAGGCCGCTGATCGCCATCAGGTGCGCCGTGCCGGTGGCGCGAAACAGCGCCCAGTCGGCGCGGTCGATGGCGGCCTGGTCGCCCACGGCCAGCGCGGCGAGCACGCCGGCGGCGCGGGCATCGTCCACCTGCGCCTCGATGGCGTCGCGCACCCGCTGGCGCGCGCGCTGGATGGGATAGCCCGCGGCCTCGTCCAGCAGCCGCGGCGCCGCGGGCTCGGCGCGCACGCTGCCCGTGGCGCGGATGCCGCGCTCGAACAGCCACAGCTCGCCGTCGAAGCCGTGTGGATTGAGCAGCGCATGCGGCGCCTGCAGCCGCGCCCACAGCCGCCAGCGCTGCCCGGCGCGCAGCGTGGTGCCGGGTGCGGACAGCGCCGGCTCGTCCGGCCCGCCACGGCTCCAGGCCAGCGACACCTGGTGCGGCACTGCGGCGGCCGTGCCGTCAGCGCGCCGCGCCTGCTCCACCGCCAGCACGAAGCGCAGCCCTTCGGCGCTGTCCTGCGGCAGCTCCGCCACCAGCCCGGTGAGCTCGACCGGCTGCCGCTCCAGTTCCGGCGCCAGGGCATCGGCCAGGCGGGCGCGCGCCTGCAGGCTGGCGTTGGCGGCGCCCAGCGCGGCCAGGGCCGCCAGCGCCAGGACGAACGCGCCTCGATGCCGGCGCAACCGCCAACCCACCAGCAGCAGCAGGGGCGCCACGATCAGGAGCGCGGCATCCAGCGCCGTGGACCACAGCCGCGGCTGCTGGAGCTGCCATGCCGTGCCCAGCAGCCCTGCCGCGGCCAGGGCGGCCAGGCGCAGGCCCTGGCCGTCCCCCCAAAAGGGCGGTGTAGGATTCCGCGCCTTTTTCACCCCCTGCACAGGCTTTGCCATGTCCACTGTCCAAGACCGTCTGAATGCCCTGGGCATCACGCTGCCGCCGGTGGCGGTGCCCGCCGCCGCTTACGTGCCCTTCGTGCAAAGCGGCAAGCTGGTCTTTCTCTCCGGCCACATCGCCAAGAAAGATGGGAAACCCTGGGTTGGCCAGCTCGGCGCCGACATGGGCACCGAGGAAGGTGCCGCCGCGGCGCGCGCGGTGGCCATCGACCTGCTGGGCACGCTGCAGGCGGCCGTGGGCGACCTCTCGCGCGTGGCGCGCATCGTCAAGGTGCTGAGCCTGGTCAACAGCGCGCCCACCTACACCGAGCAGCACCTGGTGACCAACGGATGCTCCAACCTGCTGGGCGAGGTGTTCGGGCCTGAAGTCGGCGCGCATGCCCGCAGCGCCTTCGGCGTGGCGCAGCTGCCGCTGGGCGCCTGCGTGGAGATCGAGCTGATCGCCGAAGTGCAATGAACCTCGCTTCGCCCTCCGCGGGCAGCAGCGCCTCGATGTGGCGCGACCCGCTGCCCGGGCTGATCACGCTCGCCAGCGCGGGGGCCATCGGCGCGGCACTGGTGTCGCAGCATGTGTTCGGCATGGAGCCCTGCCCCTGGTGCGTGCTGCAGCGGCTGATCTTCGCCCTGATCGCGCTGGCCGGGCTGGCGGCCTGGACGGCGCAGGCGCGGCTGCTGCGCGCCATGGGCCTGGGGCTGGTGCTGGTGCTGGCGCTGCTGGGCGTGGGCGCGGCGCTGTGGCAGCACTTCGTGGCGGCCAGCTCCACCTCCTGCAACCTGACGCTGGCCGACCGGATCATCGCCATGCTCGGCCTGGACGCCAGCCTGCCTGAGATCTTCCAGCCCCGCGCCAGCTGCGCCGACGCCGCGGTGGACCTGCTGGGCCTGCCCTACGAGTTCTGGAGCCTGGCGATGTACCTGCTGCTGGGCGCGGCGGCCCTGCTGGGCCTGCGCCGCCCGGGCCGCTGATAAGAGGCCGCGGCGCGGCGGCCACACCACCACGGCGTGCACCGCGCGCCCAGCCACCGCGGCATGGGCTGCCGTCCCGGCAGCCGCCGCGGTGCCTGAAAACAAAACGCGATTTACTTGGCCGAGCGGCGCTGGCGCATGCGGCGCGCCAGCGGCAGCAGCGCCGCACCCAGGGCAAACATCGCGTAACTCGCCGGCTCGGGCACCGGCGCAGCCACATGACCGAGCGCGCTGTCCGCCACGAGATTCGAGGTCAGCGTATAGCCGGCCCCGCTGGCGCCCGTGGTGCCGGTGATCAGGTAATAGTATTTCTTGCGGCCCTCGATATGCTCGAAACTGAAGGTCAGCGGGCCTTTGGAAAGATCGCCCACAAATGAGCCCAGATATTTGTCGGGCCCATAATAATCCCCATAGAAATCGACCTTCAGCGAACCGATGGTGCCCCGGGTCAGCGCAAAAGTGGCCTTGACCCCGGTGGTGCCGCTCTGCAGCGGCGTCAGGATATAGCGGGCGTCGTCCATGAAAGTGACGCTCTTGCCGACATTCCTGACGAAGGTTTCCGTATCTCCATGGTTATCCCAACTGTAGTCGAGGGCGTGCGCCGAGGGTAAAAATACTGCGGCAGCCACCCATGCAATCGCACGAAACTTCATTTGAATCGTCCTTGCTGAAAAATAACGGGACATGTTTTCACGCCGGAACGGCTACTCCAATCTGATTCTCCGGCCACCTAGGGTCAACCCCGTAATCGCATGACGCAGATGGGCGGCGCGAATTTGCAATATCTTTCAGCCATTTACAAATGATGGCAGACATTGCGTTCGCCATATAGAACAGGCCTCGGCAGGCGGCACAAAAAGATACATCAATTTGGTTGCAGGCACTGACAGCCGGATTTTCCGCAACAACAGCAGGGGTTTAAGACAAATTTTCGGCGAGGCACCGCCGTGTTTTCTTTTTGAAATATTTCTCGCACTGCCCCGGCACCGCAAATTGGTGGCTTGCCCATCTTCGGGAATCCCTTTTGCCGCCATGGCCACCGGCCCGGGCCGGACAGCGTCGATGCCGCAGCCCAGCCCGGGTACACGACGCGCGGGGTGCAGGCCGCCGGCTCATGCCACGTCAGGAGTGCGGACGCGGCGCGTGGGGCACCGCGACGGACAGCCAGGACGTGGCCGCGAGGCGCTTGCGCCGGCTCCGGCCATCACCCCGCGATCAAGTTGGGTGCCGAAACAGCCGGATCGGCAGCTCCTCCTATAATTAAGCACATTAAATGCTTAATGACGAATAGTCATATTTAAATTTCAGTGGCTGAAGATAGCGTCGTTCTGGAGTCGAGCGTCCAGCAGCTCAATGCGCGGCGGCGCCGCGCGGTGGAGCTGCGCCTGGAGGGCCGCTCGCTGCAGCAGATCCGGGCCGAAACCGGCCTGAGCGCGCCGACCGTCATTGCCGCGCACAAGGCTTTCCTGGCCGGCGGCTGGAGCGCGGTGGCGGTGCGCGGGCGCGGGCGCCAGCAGGGCGAAGGTCGGGCCCTGAGCGCGGCGCAGGAGCAGGCGCTGCGCCGCCTGGTGCTGACGCAGCCGCCCGAGGCCAGCGCGCCGGGCACGCCGCTGTGGCAGCGCGAGGCGCTGGGGCGCTGGGTGCAGCAGGAGCTGGGCGTGGCGCTGGGCGAGCGCACCGTCACGCGCTACCTGGAGCGCTGGGGCCTGCGCCTGTGCCCGCTGCAGGACGCGGCCGACACGCCGGCCACGCAGCAATGGCTGCAAGAAACATTGCCGCAGCGGGTGCGCCAGGCGCGGCAGCAGCATGCGGCCCTGTACTGGTGCGGCGAGCTGCGCGTGGGCGAGGCCGGCGCTGCGCCGTCGCGGCTGCTGGTGGCGCTGAGCCTGCGCGGCAGCCTGCTGTGGTTGCCGCTGGCGTCCGGCCAGCCGGGCGCGCAGGCCGACTTCCTGCAGCGGCTGCAGCGCGCCGCCGGCGGCCCGGTGCTGGCGCTGATGCATGGCCTGGACGCCGACAGCCCCGCCACCGCGGCGTTGCGCGAGCAACTGCGGCCGCTGGGCATCACGCTGCACGCCTGCCCCGTGGCGCTGCGCCGGGTGACGGCCGCCGCGCCAGTGGCTTCCGCGCCGCCGGCGCCGCTGCGCAGCGCGGCACCGCGGCCGGCGGCGCAGCCCGGCGTGCCGCCGGCGCCGCGCGCCCTGCCCCCCGCGCCGCCGCCGGCCATCCTCAGCGCGCCCGCGTCGGCCGCCAAGGCCGCCGCCCGCGCGCCCGCTCCCTGGCGGCCCGCCACGCCGGCGGCGGCCGCCCCGTTTCCGAGTTCGAAGCCGACTTCATCGGCCGCGCGCGCCGCGGCCGCCGTTTTCCCCTCCCCCAAGAGAGAGCAGCCCGCCATGAAACTGACCCATTTGCAACGCCTGGAGGCAGAGAGCATCCACATCATGCGCGAGGTGGTCGCCGAGGCCGACAAGCCCGTGATGCTGTACTCCATCGGCAAGGACAGCGCGGTGATGCTGCACCTGGCCAAGAAGGCCTTCTATCCGGCGCCCCCGCCCTTCCCGCTGCTGCACGTGGACACCACCTGGAAGTTCCGCGACATGTACGCCATGCGCGAGCGCATGGCGCGCGAGCTGGGCATGGAGCTGCTCGTCTACCAGAACCCCGAGGCCAAGGCGCTGGGCATCAACCCCTTCGACCACGGCTCGCAGATCCACACCGACATGTGGAAGACGCAGGGCCTGAAGCAGGCGCTGGACCATTACGGCTTCGACGCGGCCTTCGGCGGCGCGCGCCGCGACGAGGAGAAATCGCGCGCCAAGGAGCGCATCTTCAGCTTCCGCACCGCGCAGCACCGCTGGGACCCGAAGAACCAGCGCCCCGAGCTGTGGAAGCTCTACAACGCGCGCAAGCACAAGGGCGAGTCGATCCGTGTGTTCCCGCTGTCGAACTGGACCGAGCTCGACATCTGGCAGTACATCTACCTGGAGAACGTGCCCATCGTGCCGCTGTACCTGGCCAAGGAGCGCCCGGTGGTGGAGCGCGACGGCACGCTGATCATGGTGGACGACGAGCGCTTCCCGCTGCGCCCCGGCGAGATGCCGATGATGCGCAAGGTGCGCTTCCGCACGCTGGGCTGCTACCCGCTCACGGGCGGCTTCGAGTCCGAGGCCGACACGCTGCCGGCCATCATCCAGGAGATGCTGCTGGCGCGCACCTCCGAGCGCCAGGGCCGCATGATCGACCACGACGCCGCCGCGTCCATGGAGAAGAAGAAGCAGGAGGGCTACTTCTGAGCCCGTGCGCCGCGCCCGTTGCGCGCGCACCCGAGCTCCAGCCCCCCGAACTCTCATAAGGACACACCATGGCCCACGTTTCCGACCTCATCGCCGACGACATCGAGAAGTACCTCAAGCAGCACGAGCACAAGAGCCTGCTGCGCTTCATCACCTGCGGCAGCGTCGATGACGGCAAGAGCACCGTCATCGGGCGGCTGCTGTACGAATCGAAGATGCTGTTCGAGGACCAGCTCGCCGCCATCGAGGCCGACTCGCGCAAGTGGGGCACGCAGGGCGGCGAGATCGACTTCGCGCTGCTGGTGGACGGCCTCGCGGCCGAGCGCGAGCAGGGCATCACCATCGACGTCGCCTACCGCTTCTTCAGCACCGACCGGCGCAAGTTCATCGTGGCCGACACTCCGGGCCACGAGCAGTACACGCGCAACATGATCACCGGCGCCTCCACCGCCGACGTGGCCGTGATCCTGATCGACGCGCGCAAGGGCGTGCTCACGCAGACCCGGCGCCACAGCTACCTGGTGAGCCTCATCGGCATCAAGAAGGTGGTGCTGGCCATCAACAAGATGGACCTGGTGGGCTACTCCGAGCAGACCTTCCGCGACATCGAGGAGCAGTACCGCGCCTTCGCGCGCCAGATCGGCCTGACCGACATCACCGCCATCCCGCTGTCGGCGCTGCGCGGCGACAACATGCTGCAGCACAGCGACGCCACGCCCTGGTACCACGGCCCCACGCTGATGGGCTACCTGGAGACGGTGGGGATCGAGGAGCAGGCGCAGCAGCAGGGCGCCTTCCGGCTGCCGGTGCAGTGGGTCAACCGCCCCAACCTGGACTTCCGCGGCTTCGCCGGCACCATCGCCAGCGGCGTGATCCGCCCGGACGACCGCGTGCGCGTGCTGCCTTCGGGCCGCGAGAGCCGCGTGGCGCGCATCGTCACCGCCGACGGCGACCTGGGGCAGGCGGTGGCGGGCCAGTCCATCACGCTGACGCTGGCCGACGAGATCGACATCTCGCGCGGCGACGTGATCTGCAAGGCCGAGGCGCCCGCCGAGGTGGCCGACCAGTTCGAGTGCACCATCGTCTGGATGACCGAGGAGCCGCTGCTGCCCGGGCGCCCCTACCTGCTCAAGCTCGGCACCAGCACCGTCAGCGCCACCATCACCGAGCCCAAGTACAAGGTCAACGTCAACACGCTGGAGCACCTGGCGGCCAAGAAGCTGGAGCTCAACGAGATCGGCGTGTGCAACCTGGCGCTGGACCGCCCGGTGCCCTTCGACGCCTACGGCGCCAACCGCGACACGGGTGGTTTCATCCTCATCGACCGCATGACCAACAGCACGGTGGGCGCGGGGATGCTGCACTTCGCGCTGCGCCGCGCGCACAACATCCACCTGCAGCCGGTGGACGTGAACAAGGAGGCGCGCGCGCTGGCCAAGGGCCAGAAGCCCGCGGTGCTGTGGTTCACGGGCCTGTCGGGCGCGGGCAAGTCCACCATCGCCAACCTGGTGGAGAAGAAGCTGCACGCCCTGGGGCGCCACACCTACTTGCTCGACGGCGACAACGTGCGCCACGGCCTGAACAAGGACCTGGGCTTCACCGAGGCGGACCGCGTGGAGAACATCCGCCGCGTGGCCGAGGTGGCGCGGCTGATGGCCGACGCCGGCCTGATCGTGATGACGGCCTTCATCTCGCCCTTCCGCGCCGAGCGCGAGCTCGCGCGCAGCCTGCTGGCCGAGGGCGAGTTCATCGAGATCCACGTGGACACGCCGCTGGAAGTGGCCGAGGAGCGCGACGTCAAGGGCCTCTACCGCAAGGCGCGCCGCGGCGAGCTGCTGAACTTCACCGGCATCGACAGCCCCTACGAGCCGCCCGAGGCGCCGGAGCTGCGCGTCAACACGCTCGACACCACCGCCGAGCAGGCCGCCGACATCGTCATCGCCAAGCTGCGCGAACTCGGTTTCATTAACTGACAAATATCCCGGCCCCGGCCGCCACCCTGGGAAGGGCGCGGCCTTAAAACCTTATCGCGGGGCTGGAAATAAACCTGGGCCGCTGTCGTGGATTCGGCAGCGGCCCAACTTCATTGGGCATCACCTTGTCAAGGTTTTTGCTCGGCGTGCCCGCATCCCGCCGCGGCACCAATACTCGCCAAATAAATTAACCAATTACCCCCGCCCTTGCGTGGAGCGTAATTAAGGGTAAACATGGCTTGCAAAGCTGCGCATGGGCTAAAACACGCCCATACTATTCCTTCCACCGGAAGTACCATGAAGCTCAGCACCTTTGCATTGATTCTTTGCGGTGTCCTTCTCAATGCAGCGGCCCAACTGTCATTGAAAGCCGGCACCCGGGTATTGGGTTTCATCGGGTTCGATGGCCGCCACAGCCCCGTGGAGCTGGCCCTCAGCGTCGGCACGCAGCCCTGGATCATGGCCGGCATGGCCTGTTATGTGGTCAGCCTGGTGCTCTGGATCGCGGCGCTGTCGCGGGTGGACGTGATGGTGGCTTATCCCATGCTGTCCATCGGTTACGTGGTCAATGCCTTCATCGCCTGGCAATTCATGGGCGAGGCCCTGACGCCGCATCGGCTCATCGGTATCGGCGTGATCATGGTGGGCGTCATCATTCTTTCACGCGGCTGAGGCAGAAAATATGCGCATTCTACTCACCGGTGCCAACGGGTTTCTGGGTGGATATTGCGCCGCCCGGTTGCGAGAGGTCGGCCACCAGGTCACGACCACCGATCTCGCCGGCCCCATGGATTTGCGCGGCGACCTGGCGGATGCCCATTTCACCCGCCAATTGCCCGTGGTGGACGCGGTGGTGCACGCGGCGGCCGTTCAATATGTATCCCCGAATTTGCCGCTGCTCGGCCGCGTGGGCTGGTTCAGGCGCAACAATATCGAGGCGACCCAGCGGCTGGTGGACCGTTACCGTGACGAAGACACCCATTTCGTCAATATCGGCACCAGCATGATGTACGCGCAAAACGGCGCGCCGCAGTACGGCACCGACAGCCTCATGCAGGGTCAGGGCGTCTACAGCCATTCCAAGCTGGCGGCGCAGGGCTTCGTGGAACAGGGCATGGCGCGCTGGGCCACGGTGATCCCTTGCATCATCGGCGGCCCCGGGCGCGAAGGGCTGTTCCGCAATTTCGTGCGCGCCATCGCCCGCGGCCGGCCGGTGCTGGTGCCCGGCCGGGCCGACCATCCCGTGGCCATGGTGCATGTCGAGGACGTGGCACGGCTGGTGGACACCGTGGTGCGGCAACGCGCGCGCGGCTTCTACAACGCCGCCGCGCCCAGGCCGCTGTCCATCAACGACTGGGTGCGGGAGATCCAGCAGGAAATCAGCGCGCCGCCGGCGCGCATCGTGCACCTGCCCCTGAAGCCGCTGCAGTGGCTGGCGGCGCTGAGCGGCTGGCGCCTGCTGGCGCGCGAGCAGGTGCTGATGCTGACCTGGCCGCATGTGCTCGATATAGACCGCTCCCTGGCCCTGGGCTGGCAGCCCCGCCACGACAACGCCCTCATCGCGCGCCATATCGCGCGCCACATTTACGGCAGCGAGTTTCAGCCTGTCCGTGCAGGAGCCCGCCATTAAATCCGCCATGAATACCGCGGAGGCGGCCGCAGCGCCTTCCCTGCCGCTTTACGTCGATCTCGACGGCACGCTCATCGCCACCGACCTGCTGCATGAATCGGTGTTGCGGCTGGTGCGCAGCGACCCGCTGGCCTTGCTGAACCTGCCGCGCTGGCTGTTGCAGGGCAAGGCGCAGCTCAAGCATGAGATCGCGCAGCGGGTGGAGCTCGACGTCAGCAGCCTGCCCTACCGCGAAGAGGTGCTTGAGCTGATTCGCGAGGCGCGCGCCGAAGGCCGGCGCGTGGTATTGGCCACGGCCTCCAACCTGAAATTTGCGCAGGCCGTGGCCCAGCACCTCGGCCTGTTCGATGCCGTGCTGGCTTCGGACGGGCACAGCAACATGAGCGGCGCGCGCAAGCTGGCCGCCATTCGTGAAGACGCGCGCGCCCATGGCGATCAATTCGCGTATGTGGGCGACCAGCCCGTGGATTTGCCCATCTGGCGTGAAACCTCGGAAGCGCTGCTCATCACCCGCTCGGCCGCGCTCGAATCCTCGGCGCGCGCGGTGGCGCCCGTGACCTGCGTCATCCGCCCGCCGCGTGCCCGGCTGATGGACGTGCTGTACGGGCTGCGGCTGCACCAGTGGCTCAAGAATCTGTTGATCGCCCTGCCCTTGCTGCCGATCCTGCCGTCGGCCTCGCAATTGGGCACCGCCGCGCTGTTGCACGTGCCGCTGGCCATGCTGGCCTTTTCCCTGATGGCCTCCGCCATTTACGTGGTCAACGACCTGCTGGACCTGGAGGCGGACCGGCGCCATGTGCGCAAGCGCCACCGTCCTTTTGCCAGCGGGCTGATTTCCATTCCCAGCGCTTTGGGCATGAGCGCCGCCCTGTTCATCGGTTCGGTGGGGCTGTCGCTGGGCCTGCTGCCCGGGCGATTCACGCTGTGCCTGCTGGTCTACATGGGATTGAGCCTGTCCTATTCGCTGCGGCTCAAACGGCGGGCGGTGGTGGACGTGTGCGTGCTGGCCCTGCTCTATACCCTGCGCATCGTCGCCGGCGCGATGGCGCTGGGCGTGCCGCTGTCGCTGTGGATGTTCAGTTTCTCGGTGTTCCTGTTTCTCAGCCTGGCCTTTGCCAAGCGCTACGTCGAAATCGCCATGACGCTGCCCACCGATACCGCGGCCTTGCGCTCGCGCGGCTACCTGATCGGTGACCAGACCTTCGTCATCGCCGCCGGCGCCGCCGCGGGGCAGCTGGCCGTGGTGGTGCTGCTGCTCTACCTGAACGACCCCCTCACCGCCCAGCGTTTCAAGCATCCGCAGTACTTGTGGGCCCTGGGCCCGATCCTGCTGTTCTGGCTGCTGCGCCTGTGGCTGAAGGCGAACCGGCGCCGCCTGCATGACGACCCGGTGGTGTTCGCGGCGCGGGACTGGGTCAGCCGGGTGTTCGTGCTGGTTGCCATCGGGCTGATCTGGCTCAGCGCCTGAGCTTTGCATTGGCTCCGGGCATGAGCAGCACCTGCGTCACGGAACACCCGCCCCGACACGGCCGGTCGGCAGCGACCCCGGTCATCGTCCTGGCCCTGCTGCTGTTTCCGGTGCTGTCCGGAGACCACCAGGGGTTCGAAGGCGACGGCTTGGCCATGCTGTTCGGCATGAGCCAGTTCGACAGCCTGGGACGCGCCGGCGTGTACCGCTACCACTGGCAGCCGCTGTCCTACGAGCTGCTGTCCGCGCTGTACCCGCTGCTGGACCGGCCCTTTTCCCTGGCTTATGTCGCCCAGCTTTTCGGCGGCGCGGCCCTGGCGCTGCTGTATCTGCTGCTCACCCGGATCTTCAAGGGCGTGGCCTATGCCCGCGGCCTGGCCCTGGCACTGACGCTGTGCCTGACCGAACTCTGGGTCACGACGCTGTATTTCAATACCACGGCCCTGGCCCTGCCGTTCATCACCGCGGGGCTGCTGCTGGCCCACCGGGCCGACAGCTCCCGAAGGCCGGCGTTCACCATGGTGCTGGCCGGCATGGCCACGGGGCTGGGCTGCCTGTTCCGGCTGGATTTCCTGGCCATGATCCCTGCCGCCCTCGTGCTGCAGGCCTTCTGGACCAGCCACAACCCGATCCGGCGCGCCCTGCTGCTCATCGCCGGCGGCATTCTGGTCGCCCTGGCTTTTCTGGCCTGGCAACCGGATTTCATCCAGGAGGCCGCCGCGATCCTGCGGCTTTATGGCCAGGGCGAGCATGACGTCAATCTGCTCTACCGCCTGAAAATCATCCTGTTTTCCATGGGGCCGGCACTGGTGGTGCTGCCGCTGCTGTGGTGGGCCTGCCACCAGCCGGGGCCTGGCCTATTGGACAAAAGGCAGACGCGACTTTGGATTCTGCTGGGCCTGGCCCTGCTCCCCACACTGGCCCCATTGAAGAATCTCTACTCCGGCAAATACCTGATCCCGTTCTTTCTGTGCCTGGTCGTCGCGCTG
This sequence comes from Azohydromonas caseinilytica, assembly GCF_012927045.1. GTDB lineage: Bacteria > Pseudomonadota > Gammaproteobacteria > Burkholderiales > Burkholderiaceae_C > Azohydromonas > Azohydromonas caseinilytica. The sequence continues at coordinate 40,679 of NZ_JABBFW010000019.1, forward strand.
GCCCAGGCGCTGGCGCGGGCCGCTCAAGGCCGGTCACGCTCCCAGCCCCAGGCATTGATGGATTCCACGCTGCGCACGGGCGTCACCTTTTCACTGGGCATTTTGGCCGGCCTGCTGTTGTTCGGCATTCCCGCTCCCAGTTCGCTGAAACAGCGCCCATTGACCGCCTGGGCCGAAAGCCCCCTGATCGTCGGCACCCATGACGGCGCCCGCTCCGCCGGGGCGTACTTGAGTTTCCTGAAGCAGATCGAGAATTTCGAGGTCCCGCAAAACAGCGTGCTTTTCTACAAGCAGCTGGCCGAATTGGTGAACGGCTGCCAGTCCGATTTGACGGTGGTGATGTCACCCGTGCCCCGTTTCGGGCAGAACGTCTGGAGCTGGGGCTGGCTGCCGCTGTACCTGACCCAGTCCGACTGGCAATTGCTGGAATACGACGCCGGCAAGGAGGCGCGGCTGCGGCACCCGGTATCGGGCCGCCAGGTCCGCATCCTGAGCAGCGATCAACGTGCCGCAGTCAAAACCCCCGGCGTGCTGGACCTGGGCTTGATCGGCAACCGGGAGGACTATGCCTTCTGGAGTGCCGGCCTGAGCTGGCTGCATCATCCAGCCACACAGGCAATTTGCATGCGCCCGGCGTCTGCGTTGCCATCCAGCACAGCAACATCGGCCCGCTGACCGAAAGCGACGTTGAATCAGACCCGGTCGGGTTTCAAACCAATTCCGCCGCCGAAATATCTTCCTTGGCGTCCACCACCTTCTTGCCGGCGATCCGGACCACGCGGGCCGGAATGCCGACCACGGTGGCGTCGTCCGGCACATCCTTGACGACCACCGCATTGGCGCCGATGCGCACCCGGTTGCCGATGCGGATCGCGCCGATGATCTTGGCGCCGGCGCCAATTTGCACGTCATCGCCGATGACCGCCCCGCCCCCTTTGCCGCCGGCAATGGTGACCTGATGCCGGATCTTGCAGCGCTGGCCCACTTTCACCCGCTTCCCCATCATGATTCCCTGGCGGTGGCCGAAGGACACACCCGGCCCGATGTCGGCCTGGTAGGGAATGGAGGCATGGAAGAAGAACCGAATCATCAATTCGATCAGCTTGGGCAAAACAGGAATCTTTTTCAGGTAAAGGTAGTGCGACAAGTAGTAGAGCTTTTCCATAGCGCACTCCTGAATTCACGAAACCTTGGCATCCATGGCCATATTCTCGGTCAGCGCGCAGGCTGCACTTTGAGCGAACCGGCCGGCGCAGCCGACGACGGTGCCTGCCAGCTGCCGGGTACGGCGGCCTCGCCCACGATGCCGGCCAATTGCCGAATGCTCGGCTCGTAATAAGCCTGCAGCTGGTCGCGCATGGGCGCCGGCATGGCCGGATAACCTTGGCGGGCCTGGTTGAATTTCTTGTACAACCCCACCAGGCCCCGTTTCAGGCCGGGCCGGGCCCGCAATACGGGCTCCAGCATGTGGTTGAGTTTCAAGGCGTACCGGTGCAGCCCTTCGAAGCGGCTGGAGAAGGTGACGTTGGCAGCCTGGAAGGTGTAGTCGTCAAAATAGGCGGCGTCGATGCCCAGGAAGACGCACAACTCCTTCATGAAGGCGCGCTCGTCGCACTGCAGTTCCTCATAAAACATGATGCGAATGCGGGCCGCGGGAAAGCGCTCCAAAAAAGGTTCCAGGTGCGGCGCGTAGCGGCCGAAATCCAGTACCTGCAGGAACCAGCGGCCAATACCCAGCTTTTCCGCCGGCACGCCCCGATCAAACTGCAGGCAGCGCTCCACATAATCTTCGAAGCTCAATTCGGCCGGCAATTCGAGCCGGGCCTTGTGGAAATTGAAGGAGGAATAAAGCCGGTCCACCGGGTTGCGCAGGATGAACAGCAGCTTCACCTCATCCTTCAACAGCGCCTGCATGCGCGGCGCCACGGTGCGGGACTCGCCCAGATAACCCGGCGAGGCCTCCATCACCACGCGCGCCTCGCGCGACTTGCAGTGCGCGAAGTAGGCGGCATAGGCCTCGGCGCTGCGCCCCGGATCGGCGCCATCGTCCTGGCGGAAGAAATCAGTCTCCTTGACCTTGGAGCCGCACACCTGGGGATGGGACAGCAGGTAAGTGAAGACCGAGGTGGTGCCCGCCTTCTCGGTACCGCCAATGATGAAGTTGGGCAGTGTCATGAACGCTCCATGCAAGGTCCAGCCAGGAGGGGCCGCGCGGCCCGGAAGTCTCAATAGCGGTTGACGCGGTCCTGCGCCACCGCTTCCCGGGCGCGCAGCATGAAAGCGCGCACGCCGGCAGCGCGCTTGGTGTTCACCAGGTGCATGCGCGTCATGCGCGCCCAGTCCATCCACTTCAGGCAGCCGAGCCGCCAGGCCGCCGGGTCGGCATCGCCGCGCTGTTCCACCCGGTAGCCGGCGTCGTGCAGCATGCGGCCGGCCACGGCTTCGAGCTGCGCCACCGTGCCGCTGTTGAAGTAGGTGCGCCAACGCTCGGAGTTGCGCACCATCGCGCCGGTGCCGGCCTGGGCCGAGCTCGGGTCGAAGTAGCGCATGCGCGACTTCAGCACCTCGGCCGAGAACGGCAGCTCCAGGAAGTCGCACAGCTGCCGCATCCAGCGCTCCGGGTCGGCCGTGAGGTCCTCGTACTTCACCTCGGTATAGCGCGCGCCCAGCTGCCGTCCCTGCTCGCGCCCGGTGGCCACCGCCTTCTTCCAGCGCCAGATGGAGCGCAAGGGCGACAGGCTCCAGCGCCGGTGGAAGGACTGCGCGCAATCGCGGCCGTCGCGCAGCACATGCACGAAGCGCGCGTCCGGAAAGGCCCGGCCCAGCAGCGCCAGGTGCTGCACGTACATCGGCGTCTTGTCGCCCCAGCGTGCCTTGCCCTCGCGCCGGGCCATGTGCAGGTAGACCCGGGCCATGGCCTCGGCGGCATGGCCGGCACCGGCGAGCTCGTCGTCGCCGATGAGCACGGGCTGATCCCCGTTTTCGCGCCAGAAGGCCTTGCTGCGCCCCAGCTCGTGCGCGAGCGCCTTCAACCCGTCGCCCGCCAGCGCCTGGGGCGTGCCGTACTTGTGCAGCAGGCTGGGCAGCACCCGGGTTTCACGCGGCAGCATGTACAGGGCGGGATGGTTGCCCAGCGCATCGGCCAGCATGGTCGTGCCCGACCCGTTGACCCCGACCACGAACACCGGACCCGCTTCGGACTTCATGCCACCCCCTTGCGATCGACATACACCAGCGCGCGCAGCCAGGTCGCCAGCCGCCCCTTGAGCAGGCCCGACATGATCGTGAACTCGCTCTCGCGCAGCGGCTTGCACAGCACCATGGCGCCGGCCGTGAAGAGCCCCAGCATCACCAGGGCCACCCAGGGCCCCAGCAGGGCATGCAAGGCCGCGGCCAGCAGCACGGCCACCGCCATGGCGACGGTGATGCGGCCCAGCGCGTGCAGGTCATAGGCAAGCCGGATGCCCTGCCGCCGCAGCCACCAGATCGCGAAGCTGTTCTTGATGCCATGCGTGATCGCGATGCCGGCAGCCACACCGGACATGCCGTAGGGGCTGCCCAGCGCCACGCCCAGCGGCACCAGCAGGAACAGCAGGCTCTGCGCGCGCAGCTGCTGCGTCAGACCATAGAGTTGCATGCACATCGAGATGGTCTGGCCCTGCGTGGTGGCACCCAGCCCCAGCAGCATCAGCAGCAGCACCAGGCCCGTGTCGGTGAAGCGGCCGCCGCTGGCATGCGCCAGCAGCGCCTCGCCGCTGACGCCCACCGCCGCCAGCCACACCACCAGCACCATCAGGTTGGCCTTCCACAGCAGCTCCAGCACGCCAATGACGGTTTCGTGCTCACCCTGGGCATGGCGCGCGGCCAGCACCGGACGCACGATGCTGCCCAGCACCTGGGTCGGCATGTAGCGGCCCACCATCAGCAGCAGCTGCTGGATGAAGGCAAACATGCCGGCGGCTTCCAGGCCCAGGAAGCGCGCCACCAGCAGCCGCAGCGCGCCGATGCTGGCCGTGGCCTGCAGCAGGTTCACGCCGGTCATGTGCCAGGCGAAATTCAGCACCTCGCCGAAGCCGGTCGAGGCCGGCGGGCCTTCGGGAATCTCGTGCACCTTGCCCCAGAGCGCCCACAGCGCGGCCACGAGAAACGCCATGGCGATGGCCGCATCGAGCAGCAGCAGGTGCGGCAGGCTCAGCGCATCCCAGCCCATCAGCACGCCCACGCCGACGATGCGCACCAGCGGCATGGCCGCATGCAGCGACTGCGACCATTTCTGCTCCAGCAGCGACTCCAGCATCTCGCTGACGAAGCGGAAGGCCGGCACGCTGCAGATGACGGCGATGGCGCCGAAGGCCGCGAGGCCGCCGCCGAGGTCGCGCGCCTCCACGCCCAGGAAGCGCGTCACGGCCGACCAGGCCAGCGCCAGCACCGCCGCCCAGCCCAGCAGCAGCGCCAGGCGCACCACCACCACGCCGCGCACGAACGGCAGCACTGCCTGGCGCGAGCCCGCCTGCGCCAGCATGGGCAGGTAGCGGCGGGTGGCTTCGAGCAGGCCGAAGGAGCTCAGCGGCACCATCAGCTCGACCATGCCCCAGATCGACATGTAGGCGCCGTAGTCGCGCGCGGACAGCACGCGCACCAGCAGCAGCGTCAGCAGCAGGAAGGTCAGGGCCTGGGCGCCGCGGCCGACCAGGAAGTACAGCAGGGCCCGGCGCACCCGGGCGGCCGAGTAGCGGCCATGGCCGTGATGCTTGGCGCCGCCCATCAGCAGGCCGCTCCCTGCCCCACCAGGCGCCGGTAGGCGGCGTCCACCTGCTGCGCGATCACGTCGTAGGTGCGGTGCCGCCGCACCCACTCCGGGCCGCGCGCGGCCATGGCCTGGGCGGCGGCCGGCTCGTCCAGCAGCCGGCAGATCTCGGCCGCGAAAGCCTCCTCGTCCCAGGCCACGCAGCGGCCCGCGCCGCTCTCTTCCATCACCAGCGACTGCTCGGGATGCTCATTGGCCACCACGCACTTGGCCATGGCCAGGTACTCGATGAGCTTGGTCGGCGAGGTGGATTCGAGCACCGGAATGGGCTTGAACGGCGAGATGCAGACGTCGGCGCGCTGCACCCATTCCCAGGCCTGCTCCATGGGCAGGAAGCCGGTGATGGTCACGGCGTCCTGCAGCCCCAGCCGGGCGACCTCCGCTTCCAGGGCCTGGCGGTCGGCGGCCGTCTGCCCCTCGCCCACGAAGGCCATCGAGGCGCGCGGGTAGCGCTGGCGCACCAGCTGCAGCACCCGCAGCAGGAATTCCGGGCTGCGGATGCGCAGGATGATGCCCAGGTGCAGCAGCAGCGGCGCCTCGCGCGAGGGCGGGCGGGCGTCCGTGGGGACGCCGACCTTGTCGGCCCGGATGCCCATGGGCACCGGCGAGAGGCGCGCGGGGTCGATGCCGCGCGCGGCCACGTCGCGCCGCATGCGCTCGCTCTGCACGAACACATGGTCGGCCGCGGGCAGGATGGCGCGGTACAGGGTGGCCTGCATCAGCCGGCCCTTCAGGCGCAGCAGCCAGCGGTAGCGCGCCCGCGGGTTCTGCGCCAGCTGCAGCTTGGACTCGGCCAGCGGGTAGGACATCCAGAACACGAACTTGGCCTTGGTGAGCCGCGCCGCCAAGGCCGCCACCAGCCCGGCGAAGAACTTGTCGCGCACCTGGATGACGTGGTAGCCGCGCCGCGCCAGCCCCAGGATGCGCAGGTCGTTGAGCAGGCCCTTGAGGTTGCGCGAGACGCGGCCCAGCAGCCCGTCGCCCGCGGCATTGCGCGCCAGGAACACCCGGCTGCCGAGCCACTGCGTTTCGGCGCCGATGTCCGGGCTGGCCGAGGCCACGTCCATCACCCAGTCGATGGTGTAGCCCCGCGCCACCAGCTGCCTGGCGAACAGCTCGACCACGTCGACCCGGTACGGCGGAAAGGTGTCTTCCGTGATGTAGAGCAGCTTGAGCATGGACTAGCGGTAACCCAGCGCGGCGTTCATGCGCCCGCCTCGACCGTCGAAGAAGGAAAGCTCGCCCGGCGCCAGGTCGCGGCGCCAGCGCTCGTCCAGCGCGATGCCCTTGCCCGGCGCGAAGCGCGTGGCGTTGCCGTTGACCATGTGCCGCACCACGCCGTCGAGCTGCAGCATCGAGGGCTGGAACTGCAGCCCCACGAAGTCGCACAGGGTACGGCCGGCGGCCTCGGGGTCGCCGGCGATGTCCTCGTACTTGAGCTGCATGCGCGCGGCCGGCGGCACATGCCGCTCCAGCAGCACCAGCGCACGCGCGTAGTAGCTCAGCCAGCCCTTGACGCTCTCCTCCCGGTCGCGCCCGCTGCTGCGGCGCGACAGGTACACGCCGCGGCCGTCGCGCGTCACCAGCAGGATGCGCACGGTGTCGGGATGGCGCTGGTAGAGCTCGACCGCCTCGCGCACGTTCTTCGACGAGTCGATCACCAGCTGCTTGTCCCAGGCCTGCGCCACCGCCTCATACAGCCGCATCTTGTTGGCCAGCGCCTGACGGTACGCCGGCGGCACCGGGCACAGCGCCCGCGCCGGGGGCGGCACGAGGTCGCGCGCCGCCATCCAGGCCTTGCGCAGCTTGACGGCGGCCAGGAAAGCCTGGGTCTGGTGCGCGCTGTCGATGTAGGTCCAGGCCACCGCATCCCACAGGCGGAAGCGATAAGGGTCCTGCAGGTCGAAGCCCCAGCGGCCGAGCCGCCCGTACACCGCCTCCCACTGCGGGCAGTCGCGCACCAGCGCGCCGCAGGAGCAGCGCTCGCCCACCTTGATGGCCTTGGCCAGGAAATTGATTTCGCCCAGCGACGTGGCTTGCGGATGCCCGCCCAGGAACATGTCGGTCAAGGTCGAGCCACAACGGGCCGCCGAGCAAACGTAAAGCACCTTCATGGACAGGCCTCAGAAACAGTATCCGAATTGCTCGATATCGCGCTGGTAGATTTCCTCCACGCGCCGGCGGCTGGCGTCGCTGTAATAGTCGCGGTAGCCGGTGCGCTGGCTGGCGTTGACCTGCGGCAGATGGCAGGAGCGGCCGATCTGTTCGGTCACGTAGGCAAAATCCTCGGGCAGCCGTTCGAAGCGCCCCACGAAATCCATGCAGATCTTGTCCTGGGTGCCGACCACGAATTCCCACTGCGGCACGAAATGGATCTGGGTGTAGATGTTGCGGCGGTCCAGCCAATCCATCACGAATTCGTCAAAGGACGAGTAACGCCCCAGCACCCGCCGCCCCCATTCCCGGTCGCGCTCATTGGCGCCGCCCTGGGACAAGAAGGTATAGGCCGACACCAGGCGATCCCATGGATTGCGCACGAAGGTGAACTTGAAATAATCCGAGAAGGTCTGCGCACCGAACAATGCCCGGTAAGCGCGGGCCGTCAAATGCCCACCGCCCTTGCAGCCGAAAAGTGCCGTGCACAGCGAAATTCCCGCCGTCTTCGGAATGTGCACGAAAATGCAGCGATTGTCGTCAAACGGTGCCAGGCAATAATCTTCGGCGTCCGGCCGCGTGCGCAACTGCTGCAACGGCCCATTGGGCTTGTACGCCCGCAGCAACTGGCGATAGCTCCAAGGCACGGAGCGCTGGTATATCGAATGAATCATGGCATGCATCTGCGCTCCTGCTGACTGCTGTTGCCGCGGTGGCCGAGGGCCTTGGCCACCACCTTATGCATAACCCCAGCGGCTCAACATGTCGCGCTGCAGGGCGGTCACGGTTTCACAATCGACCGCGGACCATTTGCGCCGCCACGAAGCTTCCACGGGCCTGATGGACAGCGAGCTGATGAAATCCTCGTATTCCGGGTGCACCGATGTGTTCACACCCATGAACTGGAACAATTTGCGCAATTCGGCATGGGGGGCGGCCAACAACTGCTCATAATGCAGTGTGTATCTCATGTCCGGCTCCACATGGCGCAGGCCCTGTTCGATTTGCCGCATGCCCTCGACCCAATTGCGGGCCGCAATATGCAGATCATTGGCGCCTTCGGCCTTGAGCTCGCGCGGCGTCTTGCCGGCCCAAAACAATTGGTGATCCGACCACCAGCCCACCCGCACCAGGGAATCCGCGACGCTGCGCCCGTCACGCACCAGGTGAATGAACTTGCAGCGCGGAAACACTTGGCGCAGCACCCTGACCCGCCGATTGTTGGCCGTGCGCTTGCACACCAGCACATCCCCGCCCCCGTACTGCAGCACGGAGCCGAAGGTGTCGCGCAGGCGCTGCACGTTGCGCTCATCCAGCACGAAACTGTCCGCCGGCGTGTGCGGCACGTTCGCGCGCTCGAACACGCTTTCGGCTTCCGCCGGCGCGGGAATCCAGAACTGCGACCAGCTGCGCCGACCTTCGAAATAGGCGTTGCCCTGGCCGCCAAACCAGGCCCGGCGTTTCATGCCCAGCAGGTTGCGCGGCACCCGGTGCATGGCGGCCAAGCTCGGCAACGCCGGCACACGGCTCTGGTAATTGCTGAGATAACCCACGCCGGGATGCGCGGCCAGCAGCTTGTAGAGCAAGGTGGTCCCGGACCGCCCGGAACCCAGTAGAAAAACGACCTTGTCATCCATGGCTATACCTCGGGGTCTGATGCTGAGCATGGGCTGCGATTTGGGAAGGAGTCCCGCCGTGCACGGCACCCTCAGACCGGCCGGCTCGGGCAAATTGCGCCACCCGCGTGATGCGCCACCAGTACGCCGAATAACCGAGCAAGAACACCATCAGAAACTGCGAGGGCGGAGCACGCAGCGCGAAATTGCTGTAGGGCAAGGTGACGGCATAAAGCACCAATCCGGCCGAAGCGGCCTCCAGCATGGCCTTGTGCATCGCCGGCACCGCGTTGGAGCGCACGCTGGTATTGCAATTCCTGGCGGCCAGCAGCAAGGCCAATACCAGGAGCAAATGGCCCACCAGGCCCGTTTCCCATAACAGGATGGCGGTCCCGGTCATGTCCAGCGAATAAGGCATCTTGGTCACCAGCTCGCCCATGCCGATGGTGGACAGCTGCGTGGCACCGACGCCGTAACCCAGGAGCGCGTGGTAAGGGTCGCCGTAGCGGACATTGCGCTGCCACCAGTCCGCCATGCGCGCCGCCCGGCTGACGATCACCCCGCCTTCGGAACGGGTGTGCATTTGCTCGGGATTGAGCTGGTTCTGGACCGCGGCCAACGGCGAGGTGGGCAATTTGCCCGAAAGGGTCATGCCCCGGTTGGCATAGAAGGTGTTTTCATATACCGCGAGCAAGGTGCCCATCAGGCCCACGGAAATCACCACCGCGCCCACGCTCAGCAACGGGCGGCGCAGCAGCTCGCGGTAATACACCAGCGCGAACACCAGCGGCATGATCAATACCGCGGCCTTGACTTCGGCCAGGGCCAGGGTCGCCAGGATGGCCAGAAAAATTACCACCGCCAGGCTGCGGCGAATCTGCCGGGTCCGCCACAAGGCCAATACCGCCGCCATGACGACCAGGAGAAAAATTCCCATGCCATGGCTGGCGCCCCCGCCGTCCATGTTGCCGGGAAAGGTGCCCACCACCGCATCCCAGGGCGACAAGCGGTTGGAAATCTTGGCCACCACGAAATACTGGTAAATCGCCACCGGCAACTGCAGCACGGCACAAACCATCAGCGCCTTCCAGGCCAGCAGCATGTGGGACTGCGACACCATGCCCACCGCCAGCGCCAGCGCGATGGACCAGAACGCGAGATAGGCGCGCGAGGCCACCAGCACCTCGCCCAGCCGGGGGTCACCCAGCGCCGTGCTGAAGGCCGCGGCCACCAGAAACAGGCTCAGCACAAAAAACCAGAGCGGCCAGCCGACTTCGGGCGCGGCCCGGCGTGGCTTCAGCACATGCGCCACCAAGGGGACGTAAAGCGCCAGGCCCAGCAAGGGCGGCAACCAGCGCGCGTTCTCGATATGGCCGAAATACATCACCGGCCCGACCACGAACATCGACCCCACCAGCAGGGACCAGAACATCCACGGCGACGGGATGACGAACAGCGTCGCCAGCCCGATCAGGCCGATGAAGGGCGCCAGCAGCAGCGGCCGCCCCAGGCCGGCCACGGCCCCCAGGAAAAGGGCCATAAACAGGCTGGCCACCAGAATCGGCAGCGTGCCGCGCAGTGGGCTGGCGGTCATAGCACGGGCGCCTTGATTTCGGCTGCAGGCTCGGACACGGCACCGAACAGGCGCTGGCGGGCCGGCGCGCTCAGGCTGGCGGCCATGGCGCGCACGAAGGCTTCATGCCGCGCAAAAGCCGCCTCCGGATCGCGCTCGATGCTCGAAACCCGCACCAGGACCCCATCCGGAATGAATCCGCGAATGCCGTAGCGGAGCTGGACCATTTTCATGCCGCTGCCCGAGGTCACCGCCTTGTCGCCCACGACGATCCAATAGGTGATGGGCTCATGCCGCGTTGCCATGCGCGCGCGCAGGCGGCGTACCGGCAAAACCTGCTCATCGACATTCATGGTGCCCACTCGGTTGTAGATGATTTCCAGCCCCTGGGCGGGATAACAAACTTCGGGTTTGTGGGCCGTCGTGCCGTCGGACTGGTCACCGCCATAGGCGATCGACAGCATGATGCGGTAACCCTGAGCGTCCACATAAGTCCGTGACAGGACCTGGTTGTAAATGCGGTCCAGTTTTTCCTGCACTTCCGGGGAAGGCAATATGGCCGGCAGGCTGTCGTCAATATGCCAATCGCCGAAGCGCGAGGGCACGATTTCTTCCAAGGTGCCCATCGGTCGGGTGTCCGCGATACGCACCGACGGCCGGAACGCGTGGGCCAACCAGGACGCCAGCGCCATCGCGATGAAAACGACCAGCACCCGCACGCGCAATGCCACCGGGCTCATGCTGCCGCCCTCCTTTCCGGGAACAGGCGGCCAAGCGGGTAATCCACCGCCAGCATCAGCACCAGGGCCACCAGGAACAGCACCAAGCCGGCAAAACCGTGGATGAAACCCTGCCCCGCCGCATCACCAAAGTGATAAGTCACCAGGACCAGAATCATGACCCGGATCACGTTGGCGCAGAATGAAATTGGAATGATGCAAATCGCCAGCGCGACGTTGCGCGCCACCGACTTGTAGTTCATGAGATTCATGTACAGCAAGCCCAGCGATTCCAGCGTGAACATGGAATTCAATCCGGCGCAGGCATCGGCCACGAACAACTGGTATTGCCCGATGCTGAGCATCGCGCCCGTGCGCGCCACCGGGTAACCCACGCTGTAGAGCACGGTTTCCGCCACGGTGGACACGGCGGATTTCAAGGGTGCCGTCAAGGCCGCCACGACGGCGCCGGGCAGAGGCGCCATGAAAATGAGGAAAAACAGCGGAAACCACAGTATCCGGACCGCCGGGAAGCCTCGGAAAATGAGCAGCACCCCGGTCCAGAGAAAAATCTGCGAGCCGACCTCGAAGGCGATGATCGACTGGGAACGGCCGAACACGTAAAGGAACCAGCCCACGGCAAACACCAGGGCGCCGGCCAGCGGCCTGGGCACCGCCGGCGTGGCCATCAATTCATGCCGCTTGCGGTAGGCCAGCCAATAACTGACGACCAGGATGATGGGCCCATGCCCCTGCTCGTCCGACGCCCAGATCGTGCGCGAGAGGTCCGCGAAGGTGGGCAGGTACAGCAGGCCGAAGCCCAGGCACAGCAGCGCGAACGGCCACCATTGCGCAGCGACCGGGAAACCGGAAAGAGCCGGAGCTTTCATGCTGTACTGCCGCACCGCCCGAAGGCGGCTCAATATTCATTCATCACCACGCCGCACAGGCGCACGGGCACGCTGCGCAGTGCCGTGGTGAGGTCCTGGAGAGCCGTGGCCCGGCTTCGGCCCGCGCGCACCATGGTCAGCACGCCATCGCAGCGCGCCGCGATGACGGGTGCGTCCGAGCCGTGCACATAGGCCGGCGTATCGACCACCACGTAATCGAATTTGGCCGACAGCTCCCGCATCAGCAGGCCGAAGGCCGGCCGCTCCACCAGTTCCAGCGGATTGGGCGGCACGGCGCCCACGGGCAGCAGGTACAGGCTGGGCAACTCCTCCACCGGCCGGATGACATTCACCAGCGTGCGGCCCGACAAAACACCGGACAAGCCGGCCGTGTTGTCCACGCAAAACACCTCGTGCTGGCGCGGATTGCGCATGTCGGCATCGATGAGCAGCGTGCGCCCGCCCAATTGGGAAAAGGCAATGGCCAGGTTGGCGGAGAAATAGGTCTTGCCGTCGCCGGTATCCGGGCTGACCACGGCCAGCGAGCGCGCCCCGCCCTCATCCGTGAACAATTGCATCATCAGCTGGCTGCGGATGGCGCGAAAAGCCTCGGAGCGGAAGGAAAAGGGGTCACGGGCCGTCACCAGCTCGCTGCTGAGCAGGCTCTTGGAATTGGCCGGATAGGGATAGTGGAATTGCTGCGACAGGGCCCACAGCACGTCGTTGCCGCTGGCCACGCCCAATTCGATGGCGGCTTCGCCGAACCGGATGCCGCGCTCCTTCTGGTGCTGGAGCACGCGCTCGATTTGCTCATCACTGAGCTGGTTGGCCGCCTTGATGATTTCGCCGAGCGGCTTTTCCTTGGCCGCGTCGTTGTCGTCCACCGCGTTGCCTTGGTCGGTCCGGTAATTGAAAGACGAACCCGAGGTGCCGTCGCGCTGCGCCGTGGTCGGAATGCGATGAAGTTCCATTAGACCGCCCTTCCGTGATAACCGACCAGACGCGTTTGCATGGAGCCCGGACGCCCGACGCGGAACCAATTCTTCCGGTCGGGTTTGGGGAGCACACCAATCACCTGCATATCGACCAGCTGAACGATGTCGCTGGGAGAGCGCACACGGCGATTCATGAATTCCAGAACCAGGGCAGCGCCGACGGCCAGCAGGGAGCCCACGAAAGTCGCGACGATGACGTTCAGGGTGATTTGCGGCGACGAGGGCGCGATCGGTTCGGTGGCCTTGGAAAACTCGATCAGGTTCGTCATGGTGGCCTGGCTCTCGATGCTGGTGGTGTTGAGCCGCGCCAGCACGGTGTCGTAGGCCTTTTGCGCGTTGTCCACGTCGCGCAGCAGCGAGGCCATGCCGTCGCGCTGTGCCTTGAGCTTGAGCACGCGCTCGCGCTGGCTTTCCAGCGCCGTGCGGATCTCGGCCTCGCGGGACTGGTTGATGCGGTTGCTGACGCCGACGCCGCCGGCGACGCGGGCCACCTCGTTGTCGAGGCGGGTGCGCAAGCTGGCGATGGCGGCCTTGGCTTCCCGGACCTGCGGATGCGCATCGCCCAGGCGGGCGCTGAGCTGGCTCAGGCTGGCCTCCTGCCGCGACAGCTCGCCGCGCAGCTGGTTCACCACGCCGCTGTTGAGCGTGTCCTGCAGGCGGTCGCTGGCCCCGTTGGCCGCGGCCTGGCGGCTGCGGGATTCGGCAGCCAGCGCCTGCACCGCCACCAGCTGCGAGGACAGCTCGTTCAGGCGCGCCGTCTCGATGTCGATGCGCTCGTCCGTGGCCACGATGCCGTTGTCCTGCTGGTACTTGGACAGGGCCATCTGCGCCTTGTCCAGCTGCTGCCGCAGGCTCTTGGCGCGCTCATCGAAGAACGCGGCCGACTGCCGAGCCGGATCGACCCGCAGCTCCAGCGCCGTTTCCAGGTAGGCCTGGACGAAGGCATTGGCCGTCGCGGCGGCCAGCTTGGGGTCGGGCGACTTGTAGTTGACGGCGATGATGTTGGACTGGCTGGGCACCACCTGCAGGTTGATCTGCAGCATGTCGCCCAGCCAGGCCTCGAAGGCGCCCACGCCCTGGGTCGCCTCCTGCCATTGCGCGCGCAAGTCGGCGTTCTCGTTCAGGCGCATCAGGCGCACCGCCCGCTGCGCCACCCGGTCGCTGCTGAGGATCTCGACCTGGCTGGTGATGACCTGCGGCACGAGCTGGCTCGACAGGCCGATGCCCGCGATGGGGTCCGGCACCGCCACCTGCACCAGCACCGAGGCGGAGCCGGTGTAGCTCTTGGGCAGCAGCAGGCTGATGCCGATGGTGGTGAGCACCGTGGCCAGCAGCACGGCCAGCACGACTTTCCAGCGTGCCAGCAGGATGGCCAGGAACTGGGCGATGGACATGCTCGATCCTTAGAAAATGCTTTCGCGGACGTACACGACGTCCCCATCGCGCAACGGTTCGCTCATCGACGGCTGCAGCACCTCGACATGCCCGTCAGACGCCTTGCGATGCACCTTCAGGCCGCGATCGGTGCCGCGGGCCGTCAACCCGCCCCCGGCCGCTAGGCCCTGCAGCAGCGTCATGCCCCGCTCCACGCGCAGCGGCCCCGGTCGCTGGACCTCGCCGTAGATGTAGGCCGTGGGCGCCCGGTCCACGTACACCACGTCGCCGTCCTGAACCCGCGTGTCGAAGGCGCTGTCGAGCTGCCCGGCGGCCAAGGCGTCGGACAGGCTGATCTGGGTCTTGAAGGGACGGCCATCGCGCACGCCCACGAGCGTGACCACGTCGGAGCCGGACTCCGCCACCCCGCCGGCCACGGCCAGCAGGTCGGTCAAGCGCATCTGCGCCAGCTCCAGCGGATAGCGGCCGGGCCGGTTGACGTGGCCGAGCACCGCCGCCTGGTTGCCCCGGACCTGCATGATCAGGATGGACACCTGGGGCTGCTTCACGAAATTGCCGCTGCTCAGCGCATTGGCAATGCGTTGTTCGGCCTGGGGCACGGTCAGGCCGCCAATCTTCACGGCGCCGATCAGGGGATAGGTCACCATCCCCGTGTCCGTGATGCGCGTTTCCAGCGCCAGGTCGGGATTCTGGAACACGGAAATCTTGATGCCGTCGCCGGGGCCGAGGCGGTAATCCGCGACATTGGCCGCCGAGGACGGCGCGGCGGCCATGGCCGCCGGCGTCAGGGCGGCCTGCCGGGTATTTGATTTGTCGCCCTGCGCCTGGGCGGTCGCGCACGCCGCCAAAATGAGAGCCAGCCCGATTCGCGTGCTGCGGTACGAAATATTCACTTGTTTACCCCCAATCCATGGTCAATTGACGAGGCTCCCGGCCCTGCCGCCGGGACGTTCGACGTGTCGGTTTCACCGGGCCCGTTCGCCGCTTGGTTGCCCCCCGTGTTTTGCGGTTTTTCAGCAAACTTGCCGACCAGCTCGATCTTGGCCGCGCTGCGCAAGTCCTTGATATCCCGCTCGACCAGCTCGCGCTTGCGCTGGGTGCTCAGATATTGATCAATTGCCGGCCGGGCCTTTTCCAGCGACACCGGCTGGCTCTGCGAGCCGGCAAGCGCGATGACGATGGCGCCATTCGCGGTGGGTATCAGACGGGCCTGCCCGTCATTCATGCGGGCAAATTCATCGAGCTGTTCCAGCGGCAATTGCTCGGCGGCACGGACGGCTCGGTTTTGCACGAACCGGATGTCGCTGGATTGCAGGTATTTCGTGAATTCGCCCAGGTCCTTGGCCGCGGACAGCCGCTTGCCCACCTCGGGCAAACGATCCTGCCCGACCTGGATATTGATTTCGTGCAGTTGGTAAATGCGGCGCTCGCTGAACAGCGCGGGCTTGTCCTTGTAGAACTTCTCGACTTCCGCCGCCGTCGGCTTGGCGGCGGCCTCGGCGACGCGCTCCAGGTAGGCCCGGGCCAGCACGTCGCGCTTGGCGGCCTCCAGGGCCTGCAGCACGGCGGGCTGCCGGTCGATCTTGAGGTCCAGCGCCTTCTGCAGCGCCAGCTCCTGGTCGATCAGGCGATCGAGCACCTGCCGGCTGGCCGCCTCCACCGAGTCCTGCCGCACGTCCTGCTGCTGCAGCACGTAGTTGAGCTGGTGGACGGAAATCTCCTTGTCATTCACCCGGGCTGCGACCTGCGTTGCCGGCTTGTCCTTTTTGTCGCCGCAGGCCGCCAAAAGCCCAAGCAGCAACGGCGCCATCACCACGGCGCGCAGCAGATTTTGACCAACAGCCCGGGGCATTAACGGCGACATGGGTCGTGTCCTCCTGATAGCTATTTGCACGAACCGCCAGCCCGAATTTGACGAGTCAACGTGAGAACCTGCAGCTGGATGCACTCGATGGGGCGAAGTAAACCCTTTTCAACAATCCAGCGGCAGCCCCGTGAACACGGGTACTAACGAGAACAGGGGTTTCCCGTAGAAATAGTCCACCCTCACTTCGGTAGCGAATCAGGCATCCCGGAATGCTAAGGTTTATCGGGACCCGCGAAATACGCATGAAAATGTGCATGAGGTAAATCTTTGAAACATCACTTTTCCATGCTCAGAGTTTTGTGCTTTCGCATGTCTCGGCAGCATCCCTGTTATAGCAATGGGTACTGCAAAAAGTTCTGCTGCTTTCACCTTTTTGCCGGAGCCCTCCCGTGAAAGTCTTGCATGTCATCAACGGGGAATATTACGCAGGGGCCGAAAAGGTTCAGGACCTGTTGGCCATGGAATTGACGGCGCTGGGCCACGAGGTGAGTTTCGTGTGCTTCAAGCCGGACAAATTTCCCGCGCTGCGTACGAGCCGCCATATTTGCCTGCACTCCATGCCCATGCGGCACCGTTTTGATTTGGGCTGCGCCCGGCAGGTGGCGGCGCTGGTGCGCCAGGGCGGTTTCAGGCTGCTGCACACGCATTCGCCGCGGGGCGCGATGGTAGGCCGGATGGTGAGCACGCTGACAGGCGTGCCGATGGTCCACCATGTCCACAGCCCGGCGGCGCGCGACACGGAAACGCCCCTGATGAACCGCATCAATTGCGTGGTCGAGCGGCTGAGCGCCTCGTCCATCGAGGCGCTGATCCCGGTGTCGCGCAGCCTGGAGCGCTACCTGGTCGATCAGGGATTCGCGCGCCAGCGCATCTTCACGGTCCCCAATGGCGTGCCGACGCCGGGGCCGCTGCCTTCCCGCGACAAACCGACCGCGCCCTGGCGTATCGGCGCGGTGGCGCTGTTCAGGCCGCGCAAGGGCATCGAGATATTGCTGCGCGCCGCGGCTCAGTTATTGCAGCAGGGCCGGCCGTTGCGGGTCGTGGCCGTGGGAGGTTTCGAAACACCGGCGTACGAGCAGGAAATTCGCGCGCTCTGCCGGAGCCTGGGTATTTCCGATCATGTGGACTGGCTGGGTTTTACCCGGGACGTCAATGGCGCCCTGTCCCGGCTCGACGTGATGGTATTGCCCAGCCTTTATGGCGAAGGCATGCCCATGGCGGTATTGGAAGCCATGGCCGTGGGCGTGCCGGTGGTGGCCTCCGATGTGGAAGGTATTCCCGAGGTCCTGGAGCATGGCCGCACCGGCCTGGTCGTGCCGTCCGGCAATGCGACCGCCCTGGCCATGGAATTGGCCGCGCTGATGGATGGGCGCCATGACTGGGCCCGCATCCGGCAGGACGCCTACCGCGTGCAATGCGAGCGTTATTCCTCGGCAAGCATGGCGCGCGCCGTCTCCGATATTTATGCCCATGTGCTTTCCTGAATTCGGGGCGCATGCCTTTTTGCATTTTTGGAACCTGCGATGATCAAAACTGCGGTAGTGGGCCTGGGCAAGATGGGGCTGTCTCATCTGGCCATCGTGCGTGCGCATCCCGATATAGAGCTGGTGGCCGGATGTGATTCATCCGGCTATTTGACGGATGTGCTGTCCACCTATTCCGGCCTGAAATGCCATGCCGATTTCGACCGGCTGCTGGCGGAGGAGCAGCTGGACGCGGTGGTGATCGCCACGCCCTCCCGCTCCCATGCCGCGATGGTGACGAAGGCGCTGGAGCGCGGGCTGCACGTGTTCTGCGAGAAGCCCTTCGTGCTCGACCCCGCCGATGGCGTGCGCCTGGTGGAGCTGGCGCAGCAGAAGCGCGTGGTCAACCAAGTGGGCTATCACTACCGCTTCGTCGGCGCCTTCCAGGAGGCGGCGCGCATCGTGCGCAGCGGCGCGCTGGGTGAGGTGCACCATGTGCGCGCCGAGGCCTACGGGCCGGTGGTGCTGCGTCCCAGCGGCTCCACTTGGCGCTCGACCAAGGTGGAAGGCGGCGGCGCGCTCTACGACTACGCCTGCCACGCGCTGGACCTGCTGAACTACGTGGCCGGCAAGCCCTCCGGCGTCCAGGGCGTGGTGCGGCACAACGTGTTCTCGCGCGACGTGGACGACGAGGTGTACGCGCTGTTCCGCTATCCCGGCGGCGCCAGCGCCCAGCTCAGCGTCAACTGGAGCGACGACAGCCACCGCAAGATGTCCACGTCCATCACGGTCTGGGGCACGCGCGGGCGCCTCACCGCGGACCGGCAGGAATGCCAGCTGTTCCTGCGCCAGAGCCACGACGCCCTGCCCGGCGTGCCCAAGGGCTGGTCGGTGCGCTACACCACCGACCTCACCCAGGAGGTCTGGTATTACCTGCGCGGCGAGGAGTATTCGGCGCAGATCGATTACTTCGTGCAAAGCATCAGGCAGGGCCGCACCGACGGCGAAAACACCTTCCGCTCCGCGCTGGAAACCGACCAGCTGGTAGCGATGCTGCTGGAGAGCGAAGCCGGGGCGCCGCAGCGCGCGTACGAGCCGGCGGCCGTGCCGGAGCGGCGCGGCGGGCTGTGGTCGCGCCTGATCGGGGAACGGCCGTGATGGCCGGGCGCCTTTCCGATTCGCAGGCCTTCGGCCTCGAATTTCGCCTTTGCCTTTAACGCCTTGCCGGGGTCAGCTTTCATGGATCGAGTGCTTTTCGGGGATAACCAATTTTTCGGCGTGAACCACATGTCCGAGGAAAAGGCGCGGGCGCAGGCCATGCGCTTTCAGGACAACGCCGCCATCATCAAGGTCTTGGATGCCGCCTACCAGGAGGGCATTCGCACTTTCATGTGCACCACGCATGACCGGGTGGCCGAGATTTGCGATCACTTTCGCACGCATCGCGACAAGTATCCGGATTACACCTTCTACCCTTGCATGCCCTATGCACACAAGTATGCGAATGCCGTGACCGAATACGGGATGATCGAGGCGCTGCGGCGTTTTTTGCCCGATGAAAATTCACTGGGCGCCATGCTGAAAGGCGGCATGGCGCTGGCCAACAAGGATATCGATAAAATCCTGCAATTGCTGGTCGATGCCGAAATGAAAATGTTCCGCGGCCTGCCCACGCCGGTCATTTTCATTCAAAACGTCATCACCGACCTGCTGCTGGGCCTGAATCTCAAGCCGGTGCTGCGCATGTTCCATGACCATGTGCGCAAGGCCTATGGCGCCGAGCCGGGTTTCATCACCATGAATTTGCCCAAGCTGCTCGACGTGCTGGACGAATTGGGTATCGAAAACCCGATCGTCTGCGCCAACATCAACAAGATCGGTTTTCGCATGTGCGGCGGCATCGCGGCTTACGAGGATGCGATCGCGAAAAGGCGCTTCCGGCCCGTGGCGATGTCGGTCCTGGCCTCGGGGGCGATCGCGCCCAAGGAAGCCATCGACTATGTCTGCCGCCAGCCGCGCATCGAGTCCATCGTTTTCGGCGCTTCGTCGCAGGCCAATATCCGGCACACCAAGCAGCTGATCGATGAATTGAGCTTGGCACCGCAATGAAACTCGTCGTCGGCGCCTCCGCAGGCGGGCATGCCAACGAGCTGCAGATCCTGCTGCGCAACGCCCGCGGCCTGTGGCCCGCGGAACCGGCGGCCTACATCACCACCATGGCGATCGCGGCCTCCGGCTTCGACAGCGGCGGCCGCCCGGTGCACGTCATCGGCGAGTGCGATCGCCGCAAGCCCTTGCAGGCCGTGGGGGTGCTGGGGCGCACGCTGTGGCTGGCCTGGCGCGAGCGGCCGGACGTGGTCGTGACCACGGGCTCGATGCCGCTGGCCCTGTTCTGCATCTGGGCCAAGCTGCTGGGCGCCAAGGTGGTGTGGATCGACAGCGTGGCCCAGATCGAAAAGCTCTCGGTCAGCGGGCGGCTGATGCGCCGCGTGGCCGACCTGTGCCTGGCGCAGTGGCCGGCCGTCGCGGCGCGCTACCGGGGCGTCGAATACGCGGGGGAGGTGCTGTGATCCTGCTCACCGTCGGCAGCATGTTTCCCTTCGACCGGCTGGTGCGCGAGGTGGACGCCCTGGTGGCGGCCGGGCGCATCGGCGAGGAGGTGGTAGCGCAGATCGGCGACGGCCAATACGAGCCGTGCCACATGCCTTTCCACCGCTTCCTGTCCCGGCTGGAGTTCGAGGCGCTGCTCGGCCAGGCTTCGATGCTGGTCAGCCACGCGGGCGCCGGCACCATCGCCATGGCGCTGCAGCACCACAAGCGGTTGCTAGTGGTGCCGCGGCTGGCACGCTTTGGCGAGCATGTGAACGACCACCAGATCGCCACGGCGCGCCGCTTCGAGGAGCTGCAGCACGTGCTGGTGGCCTACGAGCTGGAGCAGCTGCCCGAGCGGCTGCAGGCGCTGCGGCAGTTCGAGCCGCGCCGGCGCGAGGCCTCGCCGCAGCGGCTGGCCGAGCGCATCGGCCAGTTCCTGGCTACCGAGTGCGGCCCGCGCGGCTGACAGGGGCCGTCCGTTTCAGGCGCCGGCGGCGCCGCTCAGCACTTGATGCCCACGTGCAGCGCCACCACGCCGCCGGTGAGGTTGTGCACGTCCACGTGGCCGAAGCCGGCCGACTTCATCATGGCCTTGAGCGTGCCCTGGTCCGGGTGCATGCGGATCGACTCGGCCAGGTAGCGGTAGCTGTCGGCATCGCCGGCCACGATCTGGCCCAGGAAGGGCAGCACCTTGAACGAGTAGAGGTCGTAGACCTTCTGCAGCGGCGCGGCCACCTTGGAGAACTCCAGCACCAGCAGCCGCCCGCCCGGCTTGAGCACGCGCGCCATCTCGGCCAGCGCCGAGTCCTTGTGCGTCATGTTGCGCAGGCCGAAGGCCACGCTCACGAGGTCGAAGGTGGCGTCGCGGAAAGGCAGCTTCTCGGCGTCGCAGATGGAGCTCGGCAGCACCTTGCCCTCGTCGAGCAGCCGGTCGCGGCCCTGGCGCAGCATGGCCTCGTTGATGTCGGTGTGCACCACCAGGCCGCTGGCGCCCACGCGCGGCGCGAAGGCGCGGGCCAGGTCGCCCGTGCCGCCGGCGATGTCGAGCACGCGCTGGCCTTCGCGCAGGTTGGCCACCGCCACGGTGTAGGCCTTCCAGGCGCGGTGCAGGCCCATCGACATCAGGTCGTTCATCACGTCGTACTTGGACGCGACGGAATCGAACACGCCGCGCACGCGGCTGGCCTTCTCCTGCTCGTCGACGGTCTGGAATCCGAAATGGGTCTGGCTCATGGATCGCTTCAATGGTGGTGGCCGCAGGACGAGCCCGCTTTCTCAGGCATGGCCGCGTCACGATCGACGCCGGCCGCCTGCAGCCGTTGTTCGTAGTCCTGCCACAGCCGCTCCTGCTGCGAGCCGAGGAAGTACAGGTAGTCCCAGGTGAAGATGCCGGAGTCGTGGCCGTCGGAGAAGCTGGGCTGCACCGCGTAATGGCCCACGGGCTCGATGCCCACGATCTCCACGTCGCGCTTGCCGGTCTGCAGCGTCTCCTGGCCGGGGCCATGGCCCTGCACCTCGGCCGAGGGCGAATACACGCGCATCAGCTCGAAGGGAATGCGAAAGCTCGCGCCATCGTCGAAGCTGATTTCCAGCTGCCTGGACTGCTGATGCACGGTGAGTGAGGTGGGCTGGTGCTGGAGGCTGCTGCTCATGATGGCTCCGGGAATTTCGGCGCGCCCTGGGCGCGTGCGGGCCCGATTATCCCGCTGGCTAAGATCGCCCCATTTGCCCCGCGCCCGCCCCATGACCGCCCTGCCCCGCCGCCGCCTGCTGCAAGCCGCTTCCGCCTCGTTGCTCACGCCACTGTTTCCGCTGGCGGCCCATGCCGAGGAGGCCGCCTGGCCTTCGAAACCGATCCGCTGGGTGGTGGCCTACCCGGCCGGCGGCGGCTCCGATTTCCTGGCGCGCCAGCTCGCCCCGCAGATCGGCCGCCAGCTCGGCCAGACCATCTACATCGAGAACCGCCCCGGCGCCGCCGGCATCATCGGCACCGACAACGCCGCCAAGGCCGCGCCCGACGGCTACACGCTGCTCACCGGCGACAACGGCGCGATGGTGTTCCACCAGGCGATGTACAAGCGCCTGCCCTACGACCCGCGCGACTTCGCCCCGGTGGGCTTCATGGCGCGCTTTCCGCTCATCGTGGTCGTGAATCCGAACGCCGGCTTCAGCGACGGCCGCCAGTGGCTGCAGGCGCTCAAGGCCAATCCGGGGCGCTACAGCTACGCCTCGCCCGGCATCGGCAGCCCGCACCACCTGGCGATGGAACTGCTCAAGGAGCGCACCGGCAGCTTCGTGGTGCACGTGCCCTACCGCGGCACGGCCTTCGCGTCGCAGGACGTGATCGCCGGCCAGGTGCCCATGACGGTGCTCGACACCGCCGCCGGGCTGCCGCTGATCCGCAGCGGCAAGCTCAAGGCGCTGGCCGTGATGTCGGCGCACCGCATCCCCACGCTGCCGCAGGTGCCGACGCTGCAGGAGCTGGGCCTGCGGGATTTCGAGGCCACGGCCTGGCAGGCGCTGTTCGTGCCGCGCGGCACGCCGGGGCCCATCGTGCAGCGGCTGTCCGTGGAGATGCGCAAGGCGATCCTCGCGCCCGAGGTCAAGGCGCGGCTGGAGGACTTCGGCCTGGAGGTGCTGCCCGGCGACGGCCCGGCGCTGGCCGCCTTCCTGCAGAAGGAAACGGCCTTCTGGCACGCGCTCATCAAGGCCCGCCGCCTCGCGGCCGAATGAGGGGGTGAGGCGCCGCGGCAGGCTTTTGGCTTGCTGTGCGCGTCGCTCATGACAACAAACGGTCTTCGGTGTGACGCCGATGCGTCGGTGCGATGAGCTGGGCCCAGGTGCTGAAGACGATCGAGTCGGAGTTCGTGGACCTCTCCGACGTGGAGCAGCTCACCCGGGCCTGCACGCGGCTGACGGTGGCCATCCTGCTCGGGGCCGCCATCGGTTGGGAGCGCGAGCGGCGGCGCAGCGCGGCGGGGCTGCGCACGCACATGCTGGTGGCCCTGGGCGCGGCGCTGTTCGTGCTGGCGCCCGCGCAGGCCGGCCTGGAGGAGGACGGCCTGAGCCGCGTGCTGCAGGGCGTGATCTCGGGCATCGGCTTCCTGGGCGCGGGCGCGGTGCTCAAGCTCAGCGAGCAGGGCGAGATCCGCGGGCTCACCACTGCGGCCAGCATCTGGGCCACCGCGGCCATCGGCGTGGCGGTGGGGCAAGGCCGCGAGGCCACCGCGCTGCTGGCCACGCTCATCGTGCTGGCGATCCTGGTCGTGCTGGCGCAGCTGGAGCGGCGCATGCACCACTTCAAGAGCCCCGGCACGCAACCCGAGGACGACGACACGCCGCGCCGCCGGCGCCGGGCCGGCGACGCCGCGGACGAGAGCTAGAGCCCGGCCGGCCTCAGACCAGCACGCGCTCGATGCCGCCGGCGTTGGCCTGGGCCACGTAGTCGGGCATCCAGTTCTCGCCCAGGATCTTGCGCGCCATCTCGACCACGATGTAGTCGGCCTGCAGCAGCCCGTTGTTGAGGTCCTCGCCGTAGCGGCTCAGGCCCTGCAGGCAGCTCGGGCAGGAGGTGAGGATCTTGATGTCCTCCTTGGCGCCGACCTTGCCGGCCCCGCGCAGCGCGGCCTCGCTCTTGCGCAGTTCCTCGGTCTTGCGGAAGCGCACCTGCGTGGAGATGTCGGGCCGGGTCACGCCCAGCGTGCCGCTCTCGCCGCAGCAGCGCTCGCTCTTGAACACGTCCGGGCCCACCAGCGCCTTGACCGTCTTCATCGGCTCCTGCTGCTTCATGGGCGTGTGGCAGGGGTCGTGGTAGAGGTACGTGCCCGCGCCGTCGAGCTTGATGCCCTTCTCCAGCAGGTACTCGTGGATGTCCACGATGCGGCAGCCGGGGAAGATCTTGTCGAACTCGTAGCCCTGGAGCTGGTCGTAGCAGGTGCCGCAGCTCACCACCACGGTCTTGATGTCGAGGTAGTTGAGCGTGTTGGCCACGCGGTGGAACAGCACCCGGTTGTCCGTGATGATCTGTTCCGCCTTCTCGAACTGGCCGCTGCCGCGCTGCGGGTAGCCGCAGCACAGGTAGCCCGGGGGCAGCACCGTCTGCACGCCCGCATGCCACAGCATCGCCTGCGTCGCCAGGCCCACCTGGCTGAACAGCCGCTCCGAGCCGCAGCCCGGGAAGTAGAAGACCGCCTCCGTGTCCGCCGTCGTCGCCTGTGGGTTGCGGATGATGGGGACGTAGTTCTTGTCCTCGATGTCCAGCAGCGCGCGCGCCGTCTTCTTGGGCAGGCCGCCGGGCAGCTTCTTGTTGACGAAGTGGATCACCTGCTCGCGCACCGGCGCCTTCTCGTGCGTGGCCGGCGGCAGGCTGGTCTGCTTGCGCGCGGGCAGCTTGAACAGGTCGTGGGCGAAGCGCTGCGCCTTGAAGCCGATGTCCACCATGGCGCTGCGCGCCAGGTTGATGGTCGCGGGGTTCGTTGCGTTGAGCATGAACATCGCCGCCGCGTTGCCGGGCCTGAAACTCTTCTGGCCCATCTTGCGCAGCAGGTTGCGCATGTTCATCGACACGTCGCCGAAGTCGATCTTCACCGGGCAGGGCGTGGCGCACTTGTGGCAGACCGTGCAGTGGTCCGACACGTCCTCGAACTCCTGCCAGTGCTTGATCGACACGCCGCGGCGCGTCTGCTCCTCGTACAGGAAAGCCTCGACCAGCAGCGAGGTGGCCAGGATCTTGTTGCGCGGGCTGTACAGCAGGTTGGCGCGCGGCACGTGCGTGGCGCACACGGGCTTGCACTTGCCGCAGCGCAGGCAGTCCTTGATCGAGTCGCTGATGGCGCCGATGTCGCTCTGCTGCATGATCAGCGACTCGTGCCCCATCAGCCCGAAGCTGGGCGTGTAGGCATGCGCAAGGTCGGCGGCGCGCACGTCCGGGCCCAGCGCCTGCGGGTTGCGCAGCAGCTTGCCCTTGTTGAAGCGCCCTTCCGGATCGACGCGCTGCTTGTAGTCGGCAAAGCCCTGCAGCTCCTCGTCGGTGAGGAACTCCAGCTTGGTGATGCCGATGCCGTGCTCGCCCGAGATCACGCCGCCCAGGCTGCGCGCCAGCACCATGATGCGGCCCACCGCCTCGTGGGCGGTCTGCAGCATTTCATAGTCGTCGGAGTTCACCGGGATGTTGGTGTGCACGTTGCCGTCGCCGGCATGCATGTGCAGCGCCACCCAGACCCGGCCGCGCAGCACCTGCTTGTGGATGCGGCGGCACTCGTCCAGGATCGGCGCGAAGGCCGCGCCGGCAAAGACACCCTGCAGCGGCTTGAAGATCTGCGTCTTCCACGACGCGCGCAGCGAGGTGTCCTGCAGCAGCTCGAAGAAGCTGCGCCCGCCGTAGTGCTGCTGCGTCACGTCGAGCTGGTCCAGCCAGCCCTTCCACAGCGCGCGCACCTCGCGCAGCAGCTGCAGCGCCTGCTGCACCCGGTCCTCCAGCAGCTCGGCGCTGGGGATTTCACTCGCATCGTCGCTTCGGCCCAAGGGCAAGTTGCCGCGGGCGAAGAAGCCTTCCAGCGCATCGACCAGCTGCAGCTTGTTGCGCAGGCTCAGCTCGATGTTGATGCGCTCGATGCCGTTGGTGTACTCGCCCATGCGCTCCAGCGGGATCACCACGTCCTCATTCACCTTGAAGGCGTTGGTGTGGCGCGCGATGGCCGCGGTGCGCTTGCGGTCCAGCCAGAATTTCTTGCGGGCATCGGCGCTGACGGCGATGAAGCCCTCGCCGGAGCGGCCGTTGGCCAGGCGCACCACCTCGCTGGTGGCGCGGGCCACGGCCGCGTCGTCGTCACCGACGATGTCGCCGATCAGCACCATCTTGGGCAGCGTGCCGCGCTTGCTCTTGGTGGCGTAGCCCACCGCCTTCAAATAGCGGTCGTCCAGGTGCTCCAGGCCGGCCAGGATCGCGCCGCCGGCCTTGGCCTGGGCGAACATGAAATCCTTGATCTCGACGATCGAGGGCACGGCGTCCTTGGCGTTGCCGAAGAACTCCAGGCACACGGTGCGCACATGCGCGGGCATGCGGTGCACCACCCAGCGCGCGCTGGTGATCAGGCCGTCGCAGCCTTCCTTCTGGATGCCGGGAATGCCGGCCAGGAACTTGTCGGTGACGTCCTTGCCCAGGCCTTCCTTGCGGAACACGCTGCCCGGCACCTCGATCAGCTCGGTGCGCTCCAGCGTCTTGCCGGCGGCGTCGTAGTAGCGCAGCTCGAAGCGCACCCTGGGTGCGTCGTGGATCTTGCCGAGGTTGTGCTCCAGGCGGACCACCTCCAGCCACTTGGCCTCGGGCGTGACCATGCGCCAGGAGGCCAGGTTGTCCAGCGCCGTGCCCCACAGCACCGCCTTCTTGCCGCCGGCGTTCATGGCGATGTTGCCGCCCACGCAGCTGGCCTCGGCCGAGGTCGGATCGACGGCGAAGACATAGCCCGCGCGCTCGGCGGCATCGGCCACGCGCTGCGTCACCACGCCGGCGCCGGTCCAGATGGTGGCCACCTTGTGCGGCACGCCGGGCAGATCGACCAGCTCGACCTCGGTCATCTGCTCCAGCTTCTCGGTGTTGATGACCGCGCTCTTCCAGGTCAGCGGCACCGCGCCGCCCGTGTAGCCGGTGCCGCCCCCACGCGGGATGATGGTCAGGCCCAGCTCCACGCAATCCTTGACCAGCGCCGCCATCTCGGCCTCGCTGTCGGGGGTGAGCACGACGAAGGGGAACTCCACGCGCCAGTCGGTGGCGTCCGTGACGTGCGCCACGCGCGAGAGGCCGTCGAACTTGATGTTGTCCTTGGCCGTGTGGCGGCCCAGCACGCGCCGCGCGCGCCGGCGCAGCTCCTCGATCTCGGTGAAGGCAGCGCCGAAGTCCGCCACCGCCTTCTGCGCCGCTCCCAGCAGCTCGCCCACCAGGGTGTCGCGCTGCGCATCGACCTGCGGATCGCGGCGCTTGCCGATCTCGCCCAGGCGGTGGTGCAGGGCCTGGATCAGCGCCTCGCGGCGCTTGGGGTTGTCCAGCAGGTCGTCCTGCAGGTACGGGTTGCGCTGCACCACCCAGATGTCGCCCAGCACCTCGTAGAGCATGCGCGCCGAGCGTCCGGTCTGGCGCTGCTCGCGCAGCTGCAGCAGCAGGTCCCAGGCACGCTCGCCCAGCAACCGCGACACGATCTCGCGGTCGGAAAACGAGGTGTAGTTGTAGGGAATCTCGCGCAGGCGCGGCGTGTCTTCGACAGTGGCCGCCACGGCGGCGGCAGCCAGGGTGTTGACGGGAATGGGTGCGTTCATGGGGGGCGGGCGCGGTTCGCACCCGGGTGAGCGCGAAAAAAAGAACTGTACCCCGCACAGGGTTTCCCCCGGGATCAAGGGGAACTGGCGGGGCGTTGCGGCGCCGGGAACGGCACCGGGAATCGATCAGGAGATCAGCGCGGCGGCACGGCAGCGGCCGCCGCGGGCTCGCTCAGGAGCGGTAGTCGGCGTTGATGCTGACGTAGTCGTGCGAGAGGTCGCAGGTCCAGACGGTGGCGCTGGCGTCGCCGCGGTGCAGGTCCACCCGCACCGTGATCTCGGACTGCTTCATCACGCGCTGGCCGTCGGCCTCCTGGTAGTCCGGATGCCGGCCACCCTGCACCACCACGTGCACGTCGTCCAGGAACAGGTCGATCAGGCCCTGGTCGAGATCGTCGATGCCGGCGTAGCCCACCGCGGCCAGGATGCGGCCCAGGTTCGGGTCGCTAGCGAAGAAGGCGGTCTTGACCAGCGGCGAATGCGCGATGGCGTAGGCCGCCAGCCGGCACTCGGCCTCGGTGCGGCCGCCGTCGATGCGCACGGTGATGAACTTGGTGGCGCCCTCGCCGTCGCGCACGATGGCCTGCGCCAGTTGCTGCGACACGGCGATCACGGCCTCGCGCAGCGCCTGCCCTTCGGCGGAGTCCAGCGCCGTGATCTCGGCGTGGCCGGCCTGCCGGGTGGCGATCAGCACGAAGGAGTCGTTGGTGGAGGTGTCGCCGTCGATGGTGATGCGGTTGAAGCTGGCGTCGGCCGCTTCCTTGACCAGCGGCTGCAGCAGCGCCGGGGCGACGACGGCGTCGGTGGCGACGAAGCCCAACATCGTGGCCATGTTGGGGCGGATCATGCCGGCGCCCTTGCTGATGCCGGTGACGGTGACGGTGCGGCCGCCGATCCGCACCTGGCGCGACGCCGCCTTGGGCAGCGTGTCGGTGGTCATGATGCCTTCGGCCGCCAGCGCCCAGTTGTCCTCCTTGAGGTCCGCCAGCGCCGCCGGCAGCCCGGCCTCGATGCGCTCCACCGGCAGCGTTTCCATGATCACGCCGGTGGAGAACGGCAGCACCTGCTCGGGCGCGATCTCCAGCTGCCGCGCCAGCGCGATGCAGGTGCGGCGCGCACGCACCAGGCCGTCCTCGCCGGTGCCGGCGTTGGCATTGCCGGTGTTGATGACGATGGCGCGCACGCCGGTGCCGCCGGCCAGGTGCTCGCGGCACAGCTGCACCGGCGCGGCACAGAAGCGGTTGAGCGTGAACACGCCGGCCACGGCCGAGCCCTCGGCCAGCGTCATGACGGTGACATCGCGGCGGTTGGGCTTGCGCACGCCGGCCATGGCGGTGCCGATGCGCACGCCGGGCACCGGCGAGAGCGTGGCGGGATCGGGCGCGGTCAGGTTGACGGGCATCGAATCGACTCCTTGCTTGTCGGCTCGGCGCTCAGCTCAGCTGAGCTTGCCGTGGCACTGCTTGTATTTCTTGCCGCTGCCACAGGGGCAGGGATCGTTGCGGCCGACCTTGGGCACCTCGTCGGCCAGGTCGCGGTCCTGCGACACCGAGCCGTCGTCGTTGGGGTGCGTGTAGGTCACGTTGCCCACATGGCCGGCAGCTTCCTCGATGGCCTCGGCGGCCTGCGCCACCTGCTCCTGCGTCTGGATGCGCACCGTCATCAGCACGCGCGTGACCTCGGTCTTGACCAGGTCCAGCAGCTGGGCGAAGAGCTCGAAGGCCTCGCGCTTGTATTCCTGCTTGGGGTTCTTCTGCGCGTAGCCGCGCAGGTGGATGCCCTGGCGCAGGTAGTCCAGCGCGGCCAGGTGCTCGCGCCAGTGGGTGTCGATGGACTGCAGCAGCACCATGCGCATGAAGGGCGTGAACTGCTCGGCCCCCACCAGCGCGACCTTGGCGGCGAAGACCTCGTCGGCGGCCTTCACCACGGCCTCGACGATGTCCTCGTCGGTGACGGACTGGCTGCCTTCGACGATGGACTGCAGCGGCAGCTCGATCTGCCATTCCTCGCGCAGCTGGCGCTCCAGGCCGGCCAGGTCCCACTGCTCTTCCAGGCTCTCGGCGGGCACATGCTCGCGCACCAGCGCGGTCATGGTGCTGTGGCGCAGGTTGGCGATCTGGTCGTCCAGCGACTCGGCTTCCAGGATGTCGTTGCGCTGCTGGTAGATGACCTTGCGCTGGTCGTTGGCGACGTCGTCGTACTCCAGCAGCTGCTTGCGGACGTCGAAGTTGCGGGCCTCGACCTTGCGCTGCGCGCTCTCGATGGAACGGGTGACGATGCCGGCCTCGATGGCCTCGCCCTCGGGCATCTTGAGCCGGTCCATGATGGCGCGCACGCGGTCGCCCGCGAAGATGCGCATCAGCGAGTCGTCCAGGCTCAGGTAGAAGCGCGAGCTGCCCGGGTCGCCCTGACGGCCGGAGCGGCCGCGCAGCTGGTTGTCGATGCGCCGGCTCTCGTGGCGCTCGGTGGCGATGATGCGCAGGCCGCCGGCGGCCTTGACCTGGGCATTGAGCCCGGCCCACTCGTCGCGCAGCTGCTGGATGCGGCGCGCCTTCTCGTCGGCCGGGATGCCCTCGTCGGCCTCGATGAACTGCACCTGCTTCTCGACGTTGCCGCCGAGCACGATGTCGGTGCCGCGGCCGGCCATGTTGGTGGCGATCGTGATCACGCCCGGGCGCCCGGCCTGGGCCACGATCTCGGCCTCCTTGGCGTGCTGCTTGGCGTTGAGCACCTGGTGCGGCAGCTTGGCCTGGGTCAGCAGCGCCGAGACGATCTCGGAGTTCTCGATCGAGGTCGTGCCCACCAGCACCGGCTGCCCGCGCTGGTGGCAGTCCTGGATGTCCTTGGTGACGGCGTCGTACTTTTCCTTGGTCGTCTTGTAGACCAGGTCCAGCTCGTCCTTGCGGATGGTGGGCCTGTTGGGCGGGATGACCACCGTCTCCAGCCCGTAGATCTCCTGGAACTCGTAGGCCTCGGTGTCGGCCGTGCCCGTCATGCCGCCGAGCTTGCCGTACATGCGGAAGTAGTTCTGGAAGGTGATCGAGGCGAGGGTCTGGTTCTCGCTCTGGATCTGCACGCCTTCCTTGGCTTCCACCGCCTGGTGCAGGCCGTCGCTCCAGCGCCGGCCGGTCATGAGGCGGCCGGTGAACTCGTCCACGATCACCACTTCACCGTTCTGCACCACGTAGTGCTGGTCGCGGTTGTAGAGGTGGTGCGCGCGCAGCGCCGCGTACACGTGGTGCATCAGCGCGATGTTGGCCGGGTCGTACAGGCTCGCGCCCTCGGCCAGCAGGCCGGCCTCGGTCAGGATGGCTTCTGCATGCTCGTGGCCGGCCTCGGTGAGGTAGACCTGGTGCGTCTTCTCGTCCACCGTGAAGTCGCCCGGCTCGATCACGCCCTCGCCGGTGCGCGGGTCGGCCTCGCCGATCTGCTTCTTGAGCTTGGGCACGACGACGTTGATGCGCACGTACAGCTCGGTGTGGTCCTCGGCCTGGCCGCTGATGATCAGCGGCGTGCGCGCCTCGTCGATGAGGATGGAGTCCACCTCGTCCACGATGGCGTAGTTGAGGCCGCGCTGGCTGCGGTCGCTGACCTCGTAGACCATGTTGTCGCGCAGCAGGTCGAAGCCGAACTCGTTGTTCGTGCCGTAGGTGACGTCGGCCGCGTAGGCCGCCTGCTTCTGCTCGCGCATCAGGCCCGGCACGTTGACGCCGACGCTCAGGCCCAGGAAGTTGTAGAGCCGCCCCATCCACTCCGCGTCGCGGCGGGCGAGGTAGTCGTTGACGGTGACCACATGCACGCCCTTGCCCGGCAGCGCATTGAGGTACACGGGCAGCGTGGCCATGAGGGTCTTGCCCTCGCCGGTGCGCATCTCGGCGATCTTGCCCTGGTGCAGCGTCATGCCGCCGATGAGCTGCACGTCGAAGTGGCGCATCTTGAGCACGCGCTTGCCGGCTTCACGCACCGTGGCGAAGGCTTCGGGCAGCAGCGCATCCAGCGTCTCGCCCTGGGCCAGGCGCTGGCGGAACTCGCCGGTCTTGGCCTGCAGCGCCGCGTCGTCGAGCTTCTCGAACTGGGGCTCCAGGGCGTTGATCTGCTCCACCACGCGCCGGTACTGCTTCAGGAGGCGGTCGTTGCGACTGCCGAAAATCTGGGTCAGGAGCTTGGGCAACATGCAGTGGCAATAAAGAGGAGCAAAGCCGCGGGGCGCCGCGGCGGGCAAGCCGGGCAGTTTAACACCCGGGTCTTTGGCGCCCGGCGCCACCCGGCCTCTGCCCGCCAGGGGCGTCAAGGCCGCGCCCGCGGGGAGGCCATGGCGGCGCTGGCTACACTTTGGACATGGCCACCACGCTGCCCCCTGCCCTTGAGCTGTCCAAGGTCCTCAACGAGCACGCGGCGCTGCAGCGCCTGACGCAGCGGCTGCGCGAATCGAACCAGCGCTTCGAAGTGGCGACGCGCATCCTGCCCGCGGCGCTGCGCCAGCAGCTGCGCGCCGGCCCGGTGGACGGCGAAGGCTGGACGCTGCTGGCGCCCAACGCCGCGGTGGCGGCCAAGCTGCGTCAGTTGCTGCCGCGCATCGAGCAGCATCTGCGCGATGCGGGCTTCGGCGACAAGCGCATCCGCATTCACCTGCAGCCCTGATTGGCCGAGGCACCGCCGGCGCTGCAGCGCCGGCTCACGACACCACCTTGGGTTCCCCAAGGGTCACGGCCCAGACCTGCACCACGCCCGCTCGGACCAGGAAATGAAAAAGCGGCGCGTACTTTCTCAAGTACGCGCCGCTGTGGGACCGGTGGTGCCGGCTGCCCGAATCGAACGGGCGACCTGCTGTTTACAAGGCAGCTGCTCTACCAACTGAGCTAAGCCGGCACGGCTGCGGCGGATTTTATCCGCCGCGGAGTCACTTGATGCGCTTGAGGGACGGACGGCCCGGCGCGGGCGGCTCGGGCGGCGTCTCGGGCGTGGAAGAAGCCACGTCCTCGGCTGCGGGCGCGGGCGGCTGCGCCCCGTTCTCGGACTCGGCCGAGGCCAGCCGCAACCCCTGCGGCACCGCGGGCGCCGGTGCCGGTTCCTGCGGCGCCTCGGCCGCGGCGGGCGCGGGGAAGGCCATGCCCTGCCCGTTCTCGCGCGCGTAGATGGCCACCACATGGTCCACCGGCACCACGATCTCGCGCGCACGGCCGCCGAAGCGGGCCTTGAACTCGATGAACTCGTTGCCCAGCTTCAGCCCCGAGGTCGCCTCGAAGCCGATGTTGAGCACGATCTCGTTGTTCTTCACGTACTCCAGCGGCACCTGCACGCTGCGGTCCACGAAGACCGCCAGGTAGGGCGTGAAGCCGTTGTCGGTGCACCAGTCGTGCAGCGCCCGGATCAGGTACGGGCGCGTGCTGGAGCCCTGGTCGGTGGAAGCCTCGTTCATGACTTACTTGCGCATCACCTTCTCGGAAGGCGTCAGCGCCTCGATGTAGGCCGGGCGCGAGAAGATGCGCTCGGCGTACTTGAGCAGCGGCGCGGCGTTCTTGGACATGTCGATGCCGTAGTAGTCCAGGCGCCACAGCAGCGGGGCGATGGCCACGTCCAGCATCGAGAAGTCGTCGCCGAGCATGTACTTGTTCTTCACGAAGATCGGGGCCAGCTGCGTGAGCCGGTCCTTGATCTGCGCGCGCGCCTTCTCCAGCTGCTTGTCGGTGGGCTTGACGGCTTGGCCGCGGCCTTCGAGCACGTTGACGTTCGTGAACAGCTCCTTCTCGAAGTTGAGCAGGAACAGCCGCACGCGCGCGCGCGCCACCGGGTCGCCGGGCATGAGCTGCGGGTGCGGGAAGCGCTCGTCGATGTACTCGTTGATGATGTGCGACTCGTACAGGATGAGGTCGCGCTCGACCAGGATCGGCACCTCGTTGTACGGGTTCATCAGCGCGATGTCTTCGGGCTTGGCGAAGAGGTCAACATCGCGGATCTCGAAGTCCATGCCCTTTTCGAACAGGACAAAGCGGCAGCGGTGCGAGTAGGGGCAGGTCGTTCCCGAGTAGAGCACCATCATGGCATCGGCTCCTTGTTGTCTCTCTGAAAAAGATGAAGCGCAGTGGGCGGCAACGCCTCCCACTGCGCGGGTCTGGCCGGCCTTTCAGGGCCGGTTCAATGCGGTCTTACTTGATGTCCTTCCAGTAGGCAGCGTTCAGGCGCCAGGCGATGAAGGTGAACAGGCCCAGGAAGATCAGCACCGCCACGCCCAGGCGCACGCGCTGCTTCTGCACCGGCTCGCCCATCCACTGCAGGTAGGCCACCAGGTCGCCCATGGCACTGTCGAACTCCTCAGGCTTGAGCTTACCCGGCGTCACCTGTTCGAAGCCCTTGAAGACATGCACCACCTTGCTGGCGTCGTGCGGGTCCTTCTCCTCCTCGAACTTGGCGATGCGCTGGCCCTGCAGCTCCCACAGCACGTGCGGCATGCCCACGCTGGGGAAGGCCAAGTTGTTCCAGCCGGTGGCCTTGGCATCGTCGCGGTAGAACGTACGCAGGTAAGTGTAGAGGTAGTCCGCACCGCTGCCCTTGGCGCCGTCGGCGCGCGAGCGCGCGATGACGGTGAGGTCGGGCGGCGTGGCGCCGAACCACTCCTTGGCCTGGCGCGCATCCAGCGACACCTTCATCAGGTCGCCCACCTTGTCGGTGGCGAACATCAGGTTGCCCTTGATCTGCTCGTCGGTCAGCCCGATGTCGCGCATGCGGTTGTAGCGCATGAACGCCGCCGAGTGGCAGTTGAGGCAGTAGTTGACGAAGAGCTTGGCGCCGTTTTGCAGCGCCGCCATGTCGTTGAGCTTGTCCGCCGGGAACTTGTCCCAGGCGATGCCGCCGCCGGCGGCAAAGGCGGAGGTGGCCATGGCCAGCGAGGCCAGGAGCGAAAGGATGAACTTTTTCATTCGAGCTTCTCCGGCTTCTGGCCTCAATGCGCCTTGAACACGACGCGCTCGGGCACCGGCTTGAATTCGCCCAGGCGGGTCCACCACGGCATCAGCAGGAAGAAGCCGAAGTAGAACAGCGTGCCGACCTGCGCCACCAGGGTGCCGATCTCCGACGGCGGCTGGATGCCCAGGTAGGCCAGCACGACGAAGAAGACCACGAACACGGCGTACAGGTACTTGTGCCAGTTCGGACGGTAGCGGATCGACTTGACCGGGCTGAAGTCCAGCCAGGGCAGGAAGAACAGGATGATCACGGCACCGCCCATCACCACCACGCCCCAGAACTTGGCGTCGAAGGTCTTGAGCAGCGCGACCGCCACGATGGCACCCACGAGCACGCCGACCTTGGCCTTGCCCGGCAGACGGCCCTTGAGCACGGCCAGCACCGCGGCCAGCGCGACGACCACCGACAGCACGTTGACCATCACGTCGGTCGTGGCGCGCAGCATCGAGTAGAACGGCGTGAAGTACCACACCGGCGCGATGTGCGCGGGCGTCTTCAGCGGGTCGGCCGGGATGAAGTTGTTGTACTCCAGGAAGTAGCCGCCGAACTCGGGCGCGAAGAACACCACCGCGCTGAAGGCGATGAGGAACACGCTCACGCCGAAGATGTCGTGCACCGTGTAGTACGGGTGGAAGGGGATGCCGTCAAGCGGGCGGCCCAGCGCGTCCTTCTTGGCCTTGATCTCCACTCCGTCGGGGTTGTTGGAGCCCACTTCATGCAGCGCGATGATGTGCGCCACCACCAGGCCCAGCAGCACCAGCGGCACGGCGATGACGTGGAAGCTGAAGAAGCGGTTGAGCGTGGCATCCGACACGACGTAGTCGCCGCGGATCAGCAGCGCCAGGTCCGGGCCCACGAAGGGCACGGCGGCGAACAGGTTCACGATCACCTGCGCGCCCCAGTAGCTCATCTGGCCCCAGGGCAGCAGGTAGCCCATGAAGGCCTCGGCCATCAGCGCCAGGAAGATGGCGCAGCCGAACACCCACACCAGCTCGCGCGGCTTGCGGTAGCTGCCGTAGAGCAGCCCGCGGAACATGTGTAGGTAGACCACGACGAAGAAGGCCGAGGCGCCGGTAGAGTGCATGTAGCGCACCAGCCAGCCCCAGGGCACGTCGCGCATGATGTACTCGACCGATGCGAAGGCAACATTCGCGTCGGGCTTGTAGTGCATCACCAGGAAGATGCCGGTGACGATCTGGATCACCAGCACCAGCATCGCCAGCGAGCCGAAGATGTACCAGAAGTTGAAGTTCTTCGGAGCGTAGTACTCCGACATGTGCTCCTTGTAGAGCTTGGAAGCCGGAAAGCGGTTGTCGACCCAGTTCAGCAGCTTCTGGGCGACCGGCGCATCGGCGGGAACGGTCTTGAATTCAGCCATGAGGTGTTCTCCGGGAGCCTGGAAGTCAGGCCTTCTTGTCCTCGCCGATCAACAGCTTGGTGTCCGACAGGTACATGTGCGGCGGCACCTCGAGGTTGTCGGGTGCGGGCTTGTTCTTGAACACGCGTCCGGCCATGTCGAAGGTCGAGCCGTGGCAGGGGCACAGGAAGCCGCCCTGCCAGTCGTCGGGCAGCGAAGGCTGCGCGCCGGCCTGGAACTTGTCGCTGGGCGAGCAGCCCAGGTGCGAGCAGATGCCCACGACCACCAGCACCTCGGGCTTGATGGAGCGATACTCGTTGCGCGCGTATTCAGGCGTGAGCTCGGCGGGCTTGCGCTCGGAGTTCGGGTCCACCACCTGCGCATCCGTCTTCTTCAGGCCCGCCAGTTGCTCCGGAGTGCGCTTGACAATCCACACCGGCTTGCCGCGCCATTCCACGGTCATCTTTTCGCCGGGCTTGAGGGCGCTGATGTCCGCCTCGACGGCGGCACCAGCGGCCTTGGCACGCTCAGAGGGCGTGAAGGTGCTCACGAACGGTACGGCTGCGGCCACACCGCCGACGGCACCTGCGCCACAGGCAATCGCCACCCAGGTGCGGCGGCCTTGGTCGACTTCAGGCTTTGTCATAGCTTCCTCAGGAACTTTTCCGGATTCAGGGGCAACCCTAGATTCTAGCGGACAAGGATTGACACAAAGCCTTTCGAGTGGCTGACGCTGCCGGGCGTCCGTCACGGTATGGATTGCCACTTTGACGCGGATCAAAAACTCGAAATACTGGCCGCTGCCGGACGTATGCCCGGCGCTACAACCGGGTTAATAAAAACCGTTGAAAGGACCGGCCAATGAGTTTCTTTTCCGAGTTCAAAGCCTTTGCGATGAAAGGCAACGTGGTCGACCTGGCGGTCGGCGTGATCATCGGCGTGGCGTTCCAGCGCATCGTCGATTCGATGGTCAAGGACCTGATCATGCCGCTGGTGGGCCGCGTCGTCGGCGGGCTCGACTTCTCCAACTACTTCATCCGCCTGGCCGACCCGCCGCCGGGCTACACCGGCCCCATGACCTACGACGCACTGAGCAAGGCCGGCGTGCCGCTGTTCGCCTACGGCAGCTTCATCACCGTGGCGCTGAACTTCCTGATCCTGGCCTTCGTGATCTTCCTGATGGTCAAGCAGATCAACCGGCTGCGCCGCGAGGAGCCCGCGCCGCCGCCGGCCGAGACGCCCGACGCGGCGCCCGAAGACATCGTGCTGCTGCGCGAGATCCGCGACGCGCTGCAGAAACCTCAGCAGCCTTAAGCCGCGCCGGCAGCCGCGACCGGCCCGCCACTGAGCGCCAGCGCCATGCGCAGCGCCGCGCGCAGGCTGGCATCGTCGGCCACGCCACGGCCGGCGATGTCGAAGGCGGTGCCGTGGTCGGGGCTGGTGCGCACGAAGGGCAGGCCCAGCGTGACGTTCACGCCCTGCTCCACGCCCAGGTACTTCACCGGGATCAGGCCGTGGTCGTGCGTCATCGCCACCACCAGGTCGAACTCGCCCGGGTGCCGCGGCGGCGCGTGGCGCGCGCGCATGAACACGGTGTCCGGCGCGAAGGGGCCGCGCGCGTCGATGCCCTCCTCGCGCGCCGCCTGCACCGCCGGCGCGATGAAGCGCAACTCCTCGTCGCCGAACAGCCCGCCCTCGCCCGCATGCGGATTCAGCCCTGCCACGGCGATGCGCGGCGTGGCTTGGCCCCAGGCCGCCGCAGCGCGGTGCGCGATGCGCAGGGTCGAGAGCACGCCTTCGAAATCCAGCACCTCCAGCGCCCGGCGCAGCGCCATGTGGATGGTGACCAGCACCACCTTCAGCTCCTCGTTGGCCAGCATCATGCGCACCGGCGGCGGCTCGCCACCCTGCGGCGCCGCCAGCGCCTGCAGCATCTCGGTGTGGCCCGGGTAAGGCACGCCGGCCGCCGACAGCGCTTCCTTGTGGATGGGCGCGGTGACGATGGCACGCCCGAGACCCTGCTGCAGCAGCCGCACCGCGGCCTCGATGCACAGGGCCGCGGCCTGGCCCGCACGCGCGTCGATCTGCCCCCAGGTCAACGCCTCCAGGCCCGTCGGCAACCCCGGCGGCGCCCACACCGGGATGCAGCGCGGCGGGCACAGCGCCAGGTCGGCTGGCGACGCCAGCTGCGCGATGGGCCAGGTCAGCTCGCCCAGCAGCGCGGCGGCACGGCGCAGCGCCTGCGGGCAGCCCAGCACCAGCGCCGCCGGGGCGTCCTCGCGCATGAGCGCGCGCAGCACGATCTCCGGGCCGATGCCGGCCGGATCGCCCATGGTCACGAGCAGCGGCTGCTCGGTTGCGGTGGTCTGCATGTCGTTCAGGCCGGGTTGTCGATGTCGATGAAGCGGTGCGCGAGGCCGAAGCGTTCGGCCACATGCGTGGCCAGTGCCGGCGCGCCGTAGCGCTCGGTGGCATGGTGGCCGCAGGCCAGGAAGGCCACGCCCGTCTCGCGCGCCAGGTGCGCCTGCGGCTCCGACACCTCGCCGGTGAGGTAGGCATCGGCTCCGGCGGCAATGGCTGCCTCGAACCAGCCCTGCGCGCCGCCCGTGCACCAGGCGATGCGGCGCAGCGGCCGGCCGTCGCCGGGCAGCACCAGCGGCGCACGGCCGAGCCGGTCACTGACGCGCTGGGCCAGCGCCGCCAGGGTGATGCCGCCGCCGTCGCCGATGAAGCCCAGCTCCTGCTCGCCGAAGCGTGCGTCGGCCGTCAGGCCCAACTGGAGGCCCAGCTGCGCGTTGTTGCCCCACTCGGCATGCGCATCCAGCGGCAGGTGGTAGGCAAACAGGCTGATGTCATGCCGCATCAGCAGTCGCACCCGCTCGGCCAGCCAGCCCGTGAGGCGGCCGTCCTGGCCGCGCCAGAACAGGCCGTGATGCACCAGGATGGCGTCGGCGCCGTCGGCAATGGCGGCCTCGATCAGCGCCCGGCTGGCAGTCACGCCCGAAACCAGGCGGCGCACCTCACCCCTGCCCTCGACCTGCAGGCCGTTCGGCCCATAATCCTTGAAGCGGTCCGCCGCCAGCGCCTGGTTCAGGTATTGCTCTATCTCGGCACGCGTCACGCTGCCCATTGCCGCTTCCTTTCATGCGCAGAACCTGGCTGATTTTCTCGCAGGCCGTCACGGTGGCCGTCGCCCTGCTCTTCGTCGTGAGCACGCTCAAGCCTGAGTGGCTGCGCCGCGGGTCCGCGCAGGTGCTGCCCGAGGTCGTCGCCATCGCCAGCGCGCCGCCTCCGGCACCGGGCACTTCCGCACCGGCGGGCGGCGGCTACAGCGCCGCGGCGCGCGCGGCCGCACCTACGGTCGCCAGCGTGGTGGCGCGCAAGGCCGCGGTGCGCAACAACCCGCATGGCGAGGACCCGTGGTTCCGCTTCTTCTTTCGCGACGGCGAGGGCCCGGCGCAGCCGCAAAAGGGCCTGGGCTCCGCAGTGATCGTCTCCAGCAGCGGCTACCTGCTGACCAACAACCACGTCATCGAGGATGCCGACGAGATCGAGGTGCAGCTCGCCGACGGCCGCCAGGCACGGGCCCGGCTGGTGGGCAGCGACCCCGAGACCGACGTCGCCGTGCTCAAGATCGACCTGGAGCGCCTGCCCGCCATCACCTTCGGCGCGACCGAGGGCTTGCAGGTCGGCGACGTGGTCCTGGCCATCGGCAACCCCTTCGGCGTTGGCCAGACGGTGACCTCCGGCATCGTCAGCGCGCTGGGGCGCAACCAGCTCGGCATCAACACCTTCGAGAACTTCATTCAGACCGACGCGGCCATCAACCCCGGCAACTCCGGCGGCGCGCTGGTGGACACGCGTGGCCAGCTCGTGGGCATCAACACCGCCATCTTCTCGCGCAGCGGCGGCAGCCTGGGCATCGGCTTCGCCATTCCCGCCGACACGGCACGCCAGGTGATGGAGAGCCTCATCCGCGACGGCCAGGTCACGCGCGGCTGGATCGGCGTGGAGCCGCAGAACCTCACGCCCGAGTTCATCCAGAGTTTCAAGTTGCCCGTGCGCGAGGGCGTGCTGATTTCCGGCGTGCTGCAGAACGGGCCGGCCGGCAAGGCCGGCATGCGGCCCGGCGACGTGGTGACGCGCGTGGGCGAGCGCCCCGTCGCCAACA
This sequence comes from Azohydromonas caseinilytica, assembly GCF_012927045.1. Classification (GTDB taxonomy): domain Bacteria; phylum Pseudomonadota; class Gammaproteobacteria; order Burkholderiales; family Burkholderiaceae_C; genus Azohydromonas; species Azohydromonas caseinilytica. The sequence goes on from NZ_JABBFW010000019.1 coordinate 80,552, forward strand.
CGGCCCAGCTGCTGGGCGCGGTGGCCGCACTCAAGCCGCGCAGCGACGCCGTGATCGGCGTGCAGCGTGGCGACCAGGCGCTGGACATCAAGCTCACCGTGGGCCAGCGCCCCAAGCCGGGCCAGCGCGAGCAATAAGCAATCTCCCATAACGCAAACGGCGGCCCGCGGGCCGCCGTTATCCGGGGAGGCCAGGAAGGCGATGCGCTTGAAGCCCGCCCACCCTGACCGACCGACTCGCGTCAGGCGGCGTTGTCCCCGCTCGCTTCCTCGTCCGGCGCCTTGGTGGCCCGGATGAACAGCTTGGCGGACCACAGCCCCAGCTCGTAGAGCAGGCACATCGGCAGCGCCAGCGACAGCTGCGACACCACGTCCGGCGGCGTGATGACCGCGGCGATGATGAAGGCCACGACGATGAAGTAGCCGCGCCAGGCCTTGAGCTGTTCGATGCTCACCACGCCCATGCGCGCCAGCACCACCACCGCCACCGGCACCTCGAAGGCGGCGCCGAAGGCGATGAACATGGTCAGCACGAAGCTGAGGTAGGCCTCGATGTCCGGCGCCGCCGTGATGCTCTTGGGCGCGAAGCTCTGGATGAACTTGAAGACCTGCCCGAAGACGAAGAAATAGCAAAACGCCACGCCAATGGCGAACAGCACCGTGCTGGCCACCACCAGCGGCAGCACCAGCCGCTTCTCGTGCGCGTACAGCCCTGGCGCCACGAAGGCCCAGACCTGGTAGAGCACCACCGGCAGCGCGATCAGGAACGCCGCCATCAGCGTGATCTTGAGCGGCACCAGGAAAGGCGAGATCACGCTGGTGGCGATCAGCGTGGCGCCCTGTGGCAGGTTGGCCACCAGCGGCGCGGCCAGCAGGTCGTACAGCCCGGCGGGGCCGGGCCACACGGCCAGCACGCCGAAGACCACGCCCACGGCCAGCAGGGCCTTGATGAGTCGGTCGCGCAGCTCGACCAGATGTTCGACGAACGGCTGTTCAGTGCCTTCGAGTTCGTCTTTCTGCGGAGGCTGGGCGCTCATGAGGAAGCACGCGGCGGCCTGAAGCGCGCCACCCGGGCCGCACCGGACTGCACCCGCGTGCGCACGCCGTTGCGGTGCTTGTACCACTGGGGCGTGGCACCACGCTTGAGCCGCCAGTTCTTGCGCGGATGCTCATAGTGCGGCGGCAGCGGCTCGTAGACCGAGCCCTCAGCCGCCGTGCCGCTGCCCAGGCCCGTGGCCTGGTTCCAGCTCTGCTCCAGGTCGCGCGTGGTGTCGTGCAGCTCCTGGTTCACGCTCTGTTCGACGTTGCGAGCCGCATCCTCGAACTGCGTTTTCATCTTCTTGAGTTCATCGAGCTCGATGGAGCGGTTGACCTCGGCCTTGACGTCGGCCACATAGCGCTGCGCCTTGCCCACGAGGTGGCCCACCGTGCGCGCCACGCGCGGCAACTTCTCGGGGCCGATGACGATCAGCGCCACCGCGCCGATCAGCGCCAGCTTGTCGAAACCGAAATCAATCATCCGGAGACAGGTTGCGCGGCGCCGTGGCGCCGCTGGACTGCAATGAGGCGCGGCCCGTCATGCGCGATGCATGCCCGCTCAGCCGCGCCGCCTCGGGCTCAGGACTTGGTCTTGGCCTCGACGTCCACCGTGTTGGGATCGGCGACCTTGTGCGCCGTCACCTGCTGCGGCGGCACGGCCGCGGTGCTGCCGTTGTCTTCCGTCGCGCCCTTCATGCCGTCCTTGAACCCCTTGACCGCGCCACCCAGGTCAGAGCCCAGGTTCTTGAGCTTCTTGGTGCCAAAGATCAGCACCACCACCAGCAGCACGATCAGCCAATGCCAGATGCTGAAAGAACCCATGTCCGCAACTCCTTGTTAATCCCGGGATTCTAGGGGGAGCCGTATGACAGTTCCCCCTTCCGGGCTTGGAGCGCCGCAGCGCCCAAATCGTTCACCTTGCCGGCCGCATCGTCGTTGCGCGGCTCAGCCTTGCAGCCCGCGCCTTCGCACAGCGAAGGCCCTTCAAGCCGTCCAAGCCCACGCGGGTGGGCTCGGAGCCGCGGCTCTCAGCCCTTGGCCCATGGCCGCGGGCCGCCGATGAAGTGGATGTGCAGGTGCCCCACTTCCTGTCCACCGTCGGCGCCGGTGTTGACGATGGTGCGAAAGCCGTTGCTCACGCCCAGCTCGCGCATGAGCCTGGGGCCCAGCGCCATCATCTTGCCCAGCAACGGCGCGTGCTCCGGCCCGACCTCGACCATCGACGGGATGTGCGCCTTGGGCACCATCAGCACGTGCACTGGCGCCCAAGGATGGATGTCGTGGAAGACGAGGATCTCCTCGTCCTCGTACACCTTGCGCGACGGGATCTGGCCGGCGGCGATCTTGCAGAAGATGCAGTTCGGGTCGGTGCTCATGAAAGAGGGAGTGAGGGTTATTCGGGCATGGGGCGGCGCTCGTTGAGGGCGAGCCAGCCGCGCACCACGCGGTAGAGGAACCAGATCGAGATCACGCCCCAGGCGATCCAGCCCGGGATGAAGAACAGCAGCCACAGCGGCGCCGTGATCAGGTACAGCCCGGCGGCCCACAGCACGCTGCGGATGCGCCAGGCGAAGTGCGACTGCTGCCAGCTGCCCTGGGCATCGTCCTTCTTCACCAGGTCCAGGATGAAGGCCGCGATCAGCAGCAGCACGCTGGGCTGGAAGGCCGGCAGCACCGCGCCCACGGCCACGATGGCGTGCAGCGCGTAGCTGATCTGCCCGATGGTGCGCAAATGCCGCTCGCGCTCCCACTCGGGCACGTTGTCGGGCGGCAGCATCGGCGGCGTGGCCATGGCAGCTCCTGTTGCTTTGGGATGTCAGCCCTTGCGCTGGGCGAATTCTTCCAGTCCCGACAGGCCCTCGCGCCGCGCCAGCTCGGCCAGCACGTCGGCGGGCCGCAGCCCGAACTGGGCCAGCGCCACCATGCTGTGGAACCAGAGGTCCGCCACCTCGTAGATGACCTTGTCGCGAGCGCCGTCCTTGGCCGCCATCACGACCTCGACCGCCTCCTCGCCCACCTTCTTGAGCACCGCGTCCAGGCCCTTGGCCGAAAGCTTGGCGACGTAGCTCTTGGCCGGGTCGCCACCGTTGGCGGGCAGCCGGGACTCGATCACCTCCGCCAGCCGCGCCAGCACCTCGTCGCCCAGCTGCATTTGTTGGTTGCTCATTTGTAGATGCTCTCCGGGTCCTTGAGCACCGGGTCCACGGCGCTCCAGGCGCCGTTCTCCAGACGGCGGTAGAAGCAGGAATGGCGCCCGGTGTGGCAGGCGATGCCGGGCTCGTGCCCGCGCTGCGTCACCTTGAGCAGCACCACGTCGGCGTCGCAATCGAGCCGGATCTCGTGCACCTGCTGCACATGACCCGATTCCTCGCCCTTGTGCCACAGGCGCCGGCGCGAGCGGCTCCAGTACACGGCCTCGCCGCGCTGCAGCGTCAGCGCCAGGGCCTCGCGGTTCATCCACGCGAACATCAGCACGTCGCCGCTGCCGGCTTCCTGCGCGATCGCGGGCACGAGACCGTCGCGGTCCCACTTCACTTCATCCAGCCAATCCATCGTTTCAGTGTACTCAGTCGATATGGGTGGGCCCGGCATGCCCGCGCTCCTGCGCAAACCACTGCAGCACGGGCACCGTGCCCGGCAGCACCGGCCTTACCTGCACCGGCAGCGCCTGCCAGGCCATCTGCTGCGCCTCGCGCATCTCGAACTGGCCCGTCCAGCGGTAGACCTTGCAGAAGTGCAGCCTCACCAGCGCATGCGGGTAGTCGAAGATCTCCACATGCCAGCGCTCCACGCTGGCCACGTCGATGTCGATGCCCAGCTCCTCGTGCAGCTCGCGCCGCAGCGCCTCCTCGACGCTCTCGCCCGCCTCCAGCTTGCCGCCCGGGAACTCCCAGTGCCCGGCGTAGACCTTGCCCTCGGGCCGGCTGGTGAGCAGGAAGCGGCCTTCCCGGCCCGCGGCATCGCGCTCGATCAGCACCCCCACCGCCACCTCCACCGGCGTGCGGCCTTCGGGCAGCTGGGTGATGCGCCGCGCCTCAGACATGGTCCAGTCCCTGCGGCGGCTCGTCCTCGGCCGCGGCGGCCGGCGCCGGCGCGGCGTCGTCCTCATGCCCGCGTCCGGCCCAGTCACGCGCGAACTGGTACGCCACGCGCCCCGAGCGCGAGCCGCGCTCCAGCGCCCACACCAGCGAGGCCTTCTGCGCCGCGGAAATCTGCTCCTCCGGCACGCCCAGGTTGCGCAGCCACTGCGCCACGATGGCCAGGAATTCACCTTGGCTGAAGGGATAGAAGCTCACCCACAAGCCGAAGCGCTCGGACAGCGAGATCTTCTCCTCCACCACCTCGCCCGGATGCACCTCGCCATCGGCGGTGTGCGTGTAGCTGAGGTTTTCCTTCATGTACTCGGGCAGCAGGTGCCGGCGGTTGCTGGTGGCGTAGATCAGCACGTTGTCGCTGGCCTGGGCCACGGAGCCGTCCAGGATCGACTTCAGCGCCTTGTAGCCGGGCTCGCCCTCGTCGAAGCTGAGGTCGTCGCAGAACACGATGAAACGCTCCGGCCGCGTGGCCACCAGCTCCACCAGGTCCGGCAGATCGACCATGTCGGCCTTGTCCACCTCGATCAGCCGCAGGCCCTGCGGCGCGAACTCGTTGAGGCAGGCCTTCACCAGTGAGCTCTTGCCCGTGCCGCGCGCGCCGGTGAGCAGCGCGTTGTTGGCCGGCTTGCCCGCCACGAACTGCGCCGTGTTGCGCAGCAGCTTTTCCTTCTGGGGCTCGACCTCCTTGAGGTCCGACAGGCGGATGCCCGCCACATGCCGCACCGGCTCCAGCACGCCGGCACCGCGGCGGCGGCGGTAGCGGAAGGCCACCGAAGCGGACCAGTCCGGCGCCGCCAGCGGCTGCGGCAGCACCGCTTCCAGACGGCTCAACAGCGCCTCGGCGCGCGCGATCAGGGAATCGAAATCAGGCATGACAGGCGAAACGGGACGGCGATTCTTGCGAGGGTGGGCAGTGTAGCCAGCGCTCCAGCACCCCTTCCCGGCCCGGGACGCCGGCCCTACACCCGCCGCACCAGCTCGCCCGCCACCGCATACACCTCGTCGCCACGTGCTGGCCGCACCGGGTGCATGCCGGTGAAGGCACCGAAGGCAGGCAGCACGCCCACCTCGGGTCCGACGTGGAAGCATGGCAGCCGCAGCCGCTCAAAGCCTCGGCCGACGCTGATGCAGGGATGCAGGTGCCCCGCCAGCACGTAGGCGCCGGGCAGCGCCCGCGGGTGGTGGCACAGCGCCAAGCCGCCAAGGCGCAGCGGCTCGTCCACCACCTCGATGCCCAGCGCCGCCGGCGGGTCGCCGGCGCGGTCGTCGTGGTTGCCGCGCACCAGCACGATCTCCAGGTCCGCATGCGCCGCGCGCCAAGCCGACAGCGCCGCCAGCGTGTCCGGCGCGCCATGGGCATGGGCCGAGTGCAGGAAGTCGCCCAGCACCAGCAGGCGTTGCGCGCCGTGGCGGGCGATCAGTGAGGTGAGCCGATCCAGGTTGCGCCCCGTCGTGCCCTGCGGCACCGGCACACCGAGCCTTCTGAAACTGGCGGCCTTGCCGAAATGCGCGTCCGCCACCAGCAGCGCGCGCCGCGCCGGCCACCACAGCGCGTGCTCGGCCAGCAACTGCAGCCGCTCGCCGCCGCGTTCGATCCAGGTGTCGCTGCCTTCCATGGCAGCGATTGGAACCCCTCAGCGCAGCATCAGCGCCAGCGTGGCTTCCAGGTACTCGGTGGGCGGGCGCTGGAAGCCCGAGCGCGTGAAGCGCTGCAGGCGTCCCAGCGCGAAGGCGCAAAGCATGGAGGCCTGCACCTGCGCGTCCGCCGTGGGGCTGGGCGAACCGGCCGCCTGTGCCGCCAGGCGCAGGCTCTGGCGCAGCTGGCTCTCCAGGCGTTCGAAGAAGTGGTTCATGCGCGCGTTGAGCCGCTCGTCCTCGTAGGCCAGCGCGTCGCCGGCCATCAGCCGCGCCATGCCGGGGTTGCGCTCGGCGAACTGCAGCAGTACCGCCAGCGAGCGCCGCGCCTGCTGCACGCCGGAGCTCTCGCGCTCGGCAATCTGGTTCAGCAATGTGAAAACGCTGGTCTCGATGAACTCGATCAGCGCCTCCAGCATCTGCGCCTTGCTCACGAAGTGGCGGTACAGCGCGGCCTCGCTGATCTCCAGCCGCGCCGCCAGCGCCGCGGTGGTGACGCGCTCGCTGCCGGGTTGCTCCAGCATCGCCGCCAGGGCCTGCAGGATCTGCGTGCGGCGCTCGCCGGGACGCGGGCGTTTGCGCGCCACCAGAGCCGGAGGGATGTCGGCGCGTGCGCCGGAGGCTTCGCTCAGGTCGGACATGGAGAGCCCCGTCGGGTGGTGACCGCCGGATTCTGGACAGGCTTGCCCGGCCCGGCCCAGGCCGGCGCCCATCCGAACGACGGGTTGCCGAGCCGGCGCCGCCGTTCTAAGCCCCGGCGGCCCCAGGGTGATGCCCGGGTCCCGCGCTCAGCGGCACAGCGCCGAGAGCCGGCGCACGCGGCGGTCCACGTAGGGCGGACGCGAGGAGCAGCGCGCGCCGGCGCGGCGCGCCCAGCGCTGCATCCACACCGTGCCCATGCCGATGCGCCGCGCGCCCTTCTGGTGCTCCAGCGTGTCCTCCACCAGCACGCAGCGCTGCGGCGCCACGCCCAGCCGCACGCAGACGCGCTGCAGCATCCGGGTGTCCGGCTTGGGCCGCCAGTGGCCGAAGACGCGCATGTCCTCGATGGTGAGCACGCCGTCGAAGAGCTGCAGCAGCCCCAGCGTGCGCAGCACCCGCAGCGCGTAGGCGCGCGGGGCGTTGGTCAGGATGTACTTGCGGCCCTTGAGGCGCTTGAGCGCCGCCACGTCGTGCGCGTGGCTGCGCAGCTTCTCCTCCAGCCCGGGCAGCAGGTGCGTCTGGTGCAGGAAGTGCGCGGGCTTGACGGCGTGATGCCGGATCAGCCCCAGCAGCGTGGCGCCGTAGCGCTGCCAGTAGCGGCGGCGCAGCGCGTCGGCCTCGGCATGCTCCAGGCCCAGCTCGGTGGCGATGTAGTCCGTCATCGCCGGGCTGAGCACGCCGAAGACGGCGGCCGAGGCGTCGTGCAGCGTGTTGTCCAGGTCGAACAGCCACACGGCGGCGCCGCGGCGCACCGCGGGCTGCGCCATCAGTGCGAGCGGATCATGGTGCCGTAGGCCTGGTCGCTCAGGATCTCCAGCAGCATGGCGTGCGGCACGCGGCCGTCGATGATGTGCACCGCGTTGACGCCGCTCTTGGCCGCGTCCAGCGCCGAGGCGATCTTGGGCAGCATGCCGCCGGAGATGGTGCCGTCGGCAAAGAGCTCGTCGATGCGCTTGGCCGTCAGGTCGGTCAGCAGGTTGCCTTCCTTGTCCAGCACGCCGCGGATGTTGGTCAGCAGCACGAGCTTTTCGGCGCGCAGCACCTCGGCGAGCTTGCCGGCCACCAGGTCGGCGTTGATGTTGTAGGACTCGTTGTCCTTGCCGAAGCCGATGGGGCTGATGACGGGGATGAACTGGTCGTCCTGCAGCGCCTTGACCACGCTGGGGTCGATGGCCTCGATCTCGCCCACCTGCCCCATGTCGTGCAGCTTCTCGGGGTCGTCACGGTCGACCATCTTGAGCTTGCGGGCGCGGATCATCCCGCCGTCGCGGCCGGTCAGGCCCACGGCCTTGCCGCCGGCGGCGTTGATCAGGCCGACGATGTCCTGCTGCACCTGGCCGGCGAGCACCCATTCCACGACCTCCATCGTCTCCTCGTCGGTGACGCGCATGCCCTGGATGAACTGGCCCTTCTTGCCCACGCGCGTGAGCGCCTCGTCGATCTGCGGGCCGCCGCCGTGCACCACCACCGGGTTCAGGCCGACGAGCTTGAGCAGCACCACGTCCTCGGCGAAGTCCTGCTGCAGCGCCGGGTCGGTCATGGCGTTGCCGCCGTACTTGATGACGATGGTCTTGCCGTGGAACTGGCGGATGTAGGGCAGCGCCTGGGCCAGGATTTCGGCCTTCTCGCGCGGGGCCACATGCGACAGGTCGGGGGTGCTCGGGTCGGGAGTGCTCATGGGATTCGGTCCTGCTGGGGGCTGGGAGCCTGGAGAGAGGCGCCGGGGGCGGCGCCGGGCGGCGCGCATTGTAGGTGGGGAACTTCAAGCCTCCGCGCGGGGTCTTGACGTGGCCGCGACACGGCCCTGCCGCGCTGCGGCAAGCTCCGGGCCCGGTGTCGTCGCCGCGACGGCGCGGCGCTTGAAAGCCGTCAAGGACACCCTGCTCCCCCTCCTTCACACTGCCCGCATGAAGACTTCCGCATTCCTCCCCGATACCGCTCGCCGCCGCCTGCTGCGCGCCGCCGGCCTGGCCGCGCTGGCGGCCGGCGCGGCGCCCGTCCTGCACGCCGCCACGCCCGCCGCGCCGACCAAGGTGCAGCTGTGGAAGTCGCCCAGCTGCGGCTGCTGCAAGGACTGGGTCACGCACATGCAGTCCGCCGGTTTCGACCTGCAGGTGTTCGAGGTGCAGGACACCGGCGCGCAGCGCGCCAGGCTGGGCCTGCCGGCCAAGTACGGCTCCTGCCACACCGGGCTGGTGGAGGGCTACGTGATCGAGGGCCATGTGCCTGCCGCCGACGTGCGCCGCCTGCTGCGCGAGCGCCCGGACGCGCTGGCCTTGACGGTGCCGGGCATGGTGGTGGGCTCGCCCGGCATGGACGGCCCCGAATACGGCGGCCGGCGCGAGCGCTACGAGGTGCTGCTGGTGCAGCGCGACGGCAGCAGCCGCGTCTGGGCCACCTACAACGCCTGACCCCATCGGCCGAACCCGACGGGTTGCGCGACTTCCGGCAACTCGTGGGGATTCCCTTGCGCACCGGGGCGGCCACGCCCAAACCGCCCTTCCCGGCGGGGTCGTGAACGCTGCCTACGATGGCGGCATGCAGCACAGCCACGACCTGACCCCTTTCCACCACAGCCACGACTGGCAGGACGCCGGCGCCGAGGGACGCGCGCGGGCGCTGCGTGCCGTCACGATCCTGACGCTGCTGACCATGGTGGTCGAGCTGGCGGCCGGCGCCTGGAGCGGCTCGCTGGCGCTGCTGGCCGACGGCTGGCACATGGGCACGCACGCGCTGGCGCTGGGCGGCGCGCTGCTGGCGGCGCAGCTGGCGCAGCGCGCCCAGCGCAGCGAGCGCTATGCGTTCGGCGGCTGGAAGATCGAAGTGCTGGCCGCCTACACCAGCGGCCTGATGCTGCTGGCGGTGTCGGCCTGGCTGGTGGTCGATGCCGTGCGGGTGCTGCTGGACCCGCATCCCATCGCCTACGGCGAGGCCATGGCGGTGGCGCTGATCGGCCTGGCCGTGAACCTGGGCAGCGCTTGGCTGCTGCACCGCGGCGCGCACGGGCATGGCGACGAGCACGAGGACGACCATGACCACGGCTACCACCACGGGCCTCACCATGACCATGACCACGCTCACGGGCATGCGCACGGCCACGGCCATTCCCATGGCGCCGGCCACCACGACCACAACTTCAACGCCGCGTACCTGCACGTGGTGGCGGACGCGTTGACCTCGGTGCTGGCGATTGCCGCGCTGGCCGGCGGCTGGCGCTACGGCTGGCGCTGGCTGGACCCGCTGGTGGCGGTGCTGGGCGCGGTGGTGATCTCGCGCTGGGCGGTCGGGGTGTTGAAAGTCTCCGCCCACGCCCTGGTGGACGCCACCGCCAGCACCGAGCTGCGCGCCCAGGTGCGCCAGGCCATCGAGAGCGACGGCGACGCCCAGCTCGCCGACCTGCATGTCTGGCAGGTGGGGCCGCAGGCGTGGTCCGTGGTGGCGTCGGTCGTGGCCGACAAACCGCTGGAGCCGGCACAGTACCGGCGGCGGCTGGAGCACCTGCACACGCTGCAGCATGTGACGGTGGAGGTGCATCAATGCCGGGGCGCGGCCTGAGCCGCAGGGGCTTTTCAATATCCTCCGAACGGAAAAAGGGCCCGCGATATTTCGCGGGTCTTTTTCATGGCCTTGGCGATATGGGAGAGCCCATGCCGCGCCCTCAAATCTCCATGGCGTGAAAACGCTGCCCGGATTTCAACCGTCCTGCCACCCACCTCTCCCCCACCTCCAGCGCTTGGTCATGCGCCGCCTGGAAAGCCTCGTCCTCGTCGTCGAGGTTGTCGTCCGGGATAAATAGTTTCTCGTCCACGTCCCGCTCGTCCTGGCGCAGGCACAAGCGCCAGGCCATGCCGGCATCGAGCCAATGGAATTCGATCTCGTAGCTGAAGCGGCAGGGCCGCAGCCGGCAGACCTCACCGGCGGCTTGGGCCGCGGCAGCGGCGGCCCGGACCGCGTCGCGCTGCAAGGCGTAGCCCGGCTCGCCTCCCGGCGTAGGCAGCGGCTCACGGCCCTGCGCCGACACCGACACCAGCTGCCACCGTCCGCCCGGCACGGCCTCGATCACGAACAGCCGTCCGCCCTGTTCGATGTGCTGCCGTTCCTGCCGCGTCAGGCCGAGGCTTTCCATGCGGGGCCACCCTTCCATTTCCCTTTTTCTGTTTCCGTTGAGCCGGATCAAGGGTTTCGCAGCCCGCAGGCTGCGCGCCCTCGAAACAACCCGCCAGCCAGCGCAATTTCGCCGGCGCCGCGCGCAAGCCATTTCCCGAAATACTGAAAGTGCCTACCAGGCGCGGCGTTTCACCGGGTTTGATGCGCCGGTGAAACTGCCTCGTTTATCGGCCATCGGCCCCGGCGGTTGAGTGAGCGTGAAGCCTCGGGCGAGAAATTTCCGGGCATCCACTCGCCTCAGGCGGCGCATTGGAAGGCTTGCAGGTGCCCGGCGGCAAAGCGCTCCGGCGGCATGACGCCCGCCCCAGGCCCGTGCTTTCTCCAGGGGAAGACCGTACTCCAGAGGGCAACAATGCGTTCAATAAAAAGCTCGCCGCGAGTACAGTGTCAACGCTATGGAAACAATAGAACCCCGCTTCGAATGGGCCATGGCCTTCCTGGCCGTGGTGGAGAGCGGCAGCTTCACGCGCGCCGCGGAGCGGCTGGGCTGCTCCAAGACCTATGTGAGCAAGCAGGTGTCCTCGTTGGAGCAGGCGCTGGGCGCCAAGCTGCTGCACCGCACCACGCGGCGGTTGCAGCCCACCGAGACCGGCACCACGTACCTGGACTACTGCCGCCGCCTGCGCGAGACGCTGAGCGAGGCCGAGCGCGCCGTCTCCAGCCTGCGCACCGAGGCGCGCGGGCGCGTGCGCCTGAGCGTGCCCACCACCTTGGGCATGGAGCTGATGGCCGAGATGCTGGTGGCGCTGCACGCGCAGCACCCGGAGCTGGAAGTCGATCTGGACTTGGACCTGGACCCGGGCGCGCAGCCTCGGGAGGCGGCCGAGACCGACCTGGCGCTGCGCTTCACGCGCGAGCCCGACCCGGCGCTGGTCGCCAAGCCGCTGGCGGTGCTGCATGACTGGGTGGTGGCCCATCCCTCGCTGCTGCAGCGCCACGGCACGCCGGCCAAGCCCGCCGATCTGGCGCGGCTGCCTTGCCTGAGCAACAGCCGCTACAAGGGCGAGGAGCAATGGCTGCTCACCAAGGACGGCAAGCAGCAGCCGGTGGAAGTGCGCCACTGGCTGCGCATCAATAACGACCCGCTGATGAAGCGCCTTGCGCTCGAAGGCCAGGGTTTTGCCAGGCTGCCGGCCTTCCTGGTACTGAACGAGGTGGACCGCGGCGAGCTGGTGCAGGTGTTGCCGGAATGGGAGCTGGCGCCCACGCCGCTGTACCTGGTCTATCCGGACCAGCGCCCGCTGCCGCGCAAGGTGCGAGCCACCGTGGACTTCGTGGCGGACTGGTTCACGCGGCGCAAGGCGGGAACGCTGGTGTGACGGGGCGGCCGGGCTATGCCCGGCCCGACGCCCTTCACCCCAGATACCGCCCCTCCAGGTGCCGCCGGAAATGCGCCGGGTCCAGCGCGGAGCCGCTGGCGCGCTGGGTCAGCTCGGCGGTGGTCCAACGGCTGCCCTGCAGCCAGATGCGCTCGCGCAGCCAGTCGAACACCGGCGCCAGCTCGCCGCGGGCGATCTCCTCGTCCAACTGCGGATGCTCGCGCCGGATCGTGGCGAACCACTGCGCCGCGTACATCGCGCCCAGCGTGTAGCAGGGGAAGTAGCCGAAGGCGCCGTCGGTCCAGTGCACGTCCTGCATCGGGCCGTCGCGGTAGTTGCCGCGCGTGTCCAGGCCCAGCAGGTCGCGCATCTGCTCGTCCCACAGCGCCGGGATGTCGTCCACCTCGATCTCGCCCTCCATCAGCGCGCGCTCGATGCGCCAGCGCAGCAGCACATGCGCCGGGTAGGTGAGCTCGTCGGCATCGACGCGGATGAAGCCCGGCTCCACGCGCGTCACCAGCCGCTGCAGGTTGCCCGCCTCCAGCGCCGGCTGCGGCCCGAAGGTTTCGACCAGCCAGGGCGTGATGAAGCCGATGAAGCCCGGATGCCGACCCAGCTGCATCTCGAAACTCAGGCTCTGGCTCTCGTGGATCGCCATGGAGCGCGCCAGCGCCACGGGCTGGTCCAGCCACTCCCGCGGCAGGTTCTGCTCGTAGCGGCCATGGCCGGTCTCGTGGATGGTGCCCATCAGGCTGCCCAGGAACTCGTCGGCGCGGTAGCGCGTGGTCATGCGCACGTCCTCGGGCACGCCGCCGGTGAAGGGATGCGTGCTCACGTCCAGGCGCCCGGCCTCGAAGTCGAAGCCCAGCAGCCCCATCACGCGCTCGCACAGCGCGCGCTGCGCCGCCACGTCGAAGGGGCCCTGCGGCACCAGCACCGTCTCGGACGCCTGCTTCTCGCGCACGCGCGCCACCAGGTCGGGCAGCCAGGTCTGCAGGTCGCCGAACACCCGCTCCACCTCGGCGTTGCTCATGCCGGGCTCGAAGCGCTGCATCAGCGCGTCGTAGCGCGGGACGCCCAGGCGCTGCGACAGCAGCTCGGCCTCCTCGCGCGCCAGGCGCACCACTTCGCGCAGGTTGGCGGCGAAGCCCTTCCAGTCGTTGGCCGGGCGCTGGCGGCGCCAGGCGTGCTCGCAGCGCGAGCCGGCGATCTGCCTGGCCTCCACCAGCGAGGCCGGCAGCGCGGTGGCGAGGTCGAGCTCGCGCCGGATCTCGCGCAGGTTGGCGCGCTGCGTCTCGTCCAGCGGCTCCTGCCCGGCGCGGTCAAGCTGCTCCTGGCGCGCCGGGTCGGTGCGCAGGCCGTGCAGCAGCGTGGCCAGCTCGGCCAGCGCCGCGGCGCGCGCCTCGCTGCCCTTGGGCGGCATGAAGGCGGCCTGGTCCCACCAGGCAATGGATTGCAGGTGCTCCAGCCGGTGCAGGCGGCGGTTGGTGGCGGCGAGGGCCTCGTAGTCGGGGGTGGGAGAGCTCATTGCGTCAGGGTACGGGAAAGGGATGTGCCCGGGCCTTGCAGCTCGTGCAGCCGGCGTGCCAGGGTGCCGAAGCGGCGCCGGTACTGCGCCGGCGTCAGGCCCACGTGGCGGCGGAACAGCCGGCCGAAGAAACCGGCGTCCTGGTAGCCCACCTCCAGCGCCACCGCCTCCACCGGCGCGTTGCCGGACTCCAGCATCTGCTTGGCCTCCTCCAGCCGCAGCGTGTGCACGTACTCCAGCGGCGTCATGCCGGTGGCCTGCGTGAAGCGGCGCTTGAAGGTGCGCTCGGCCAGCCCCGACAGCGCCACCATCTGCGCCACCGGCGACTCGCAGGGATAGTTCATCGCCACCCAGGCCTGGCAGCGCGCCACCAGCGGGTCGGCGGCGCAGCCGCCGCGGGTGAGCGAGGCATAGGCCACCGGTGGGGTCTGGCCCGGGTCCATCAGGTTGATGCGCGCCACCCGCATCGCCTCCTGGGGCCCGGCAAAGCGCGCGATCAGCGCCAGCACCAGCAGGTGCCAGGCCACGCCGCTGCCGGCCATGAGGATGCGCTCGCCCGCCGTCACCAGCCCGCGCTCCGGGTGCCAGCGCGTGGCCGGGTGCCGGCGCTGCAGCGCGTCGCAGTAGGCCCAGTGCGAGGTGGCCTCGCGCCCGTCGAGCAGCCCAGTGCAGGCCAGCAGCACCGCGCCGGAGCAGGCGCTGGCCACCAGCGCGCCGGCGTCATGCGCCTGCCGCACCCAGCGCACCTCCTCGGCATAGCGCCCGGCCACCGCCTCGCCCGGCGGCACGGCCAGGTCGGTGATGCACAGCACCGGCGGCGCCGGGCAGTCGGCCAGTGCCGCGTCGGGCGTGATGCGCACGCCGTTGGCGGCAGCGAAGGTTTCACGGTGGCGGCTCACCAGCAGCGGCCGGAAAGGCGACGTGGCCTCGGGCTCGCCGTGCAGAAAACTCCAGTCGCGCCGGGTGCCGGCCAGGCAGTCGAAGAAGCCGTAGAGGGTGGATGCGGTGCTGTCGGGGGTGGCCAGCAGCGCCACGGTGATCGGGGCAAGGGGACCGGCCATGGCATGAACGTCCGCTTTGTTGCACGAATGGCTGCGGTGCCTGGACGCGCTCGCGCGCACAGTGGCGCCAGCGCGATTGTGGTCCGCTCCCCGGCGGACGGCGCTGAGTCGAGAAGCCAGTAAGGAGACGCCATGAACCCGTTGCACGACGCCACCGGCCACGCCCTCACCGGCGCCACCCCCGCCGCCCTGGACGCCTGGGAGCAGGCCGCGCACGAGCTGCGCTGCCTGGTGGGCGACCCGGCCGCCAGCATCGAGCGCGCGCTGGAGGCCGCACCCGAGATGCCGATGGCCCATGCCTTCAAGGCCTGGCTGTATTTGCTGGGCACCGAGCCCGAAGGCCTGCCCGTGGCCCGCGCCGCCTGCGAGGCCGGCGCCGCGCTGCCGGCCAGCGAGCGCGAGCGCATGCACCTGCACGCCGCCGCCCTGCTGGCGCAGGGGCGCTGGCATGAGGCCGCCCGCGCGCTGGAGGACCTGTCGCTGCAGTACCCGCGCGACGCGCTGGCGCTGCAGGCCGGGCACCAGGTGGACTTCTTCACCGGCGACTCGCGCATGCTGCGCGACCGCGTCGCCCGCGCCCTGCCCGCCTGGGACGCGTCGATGCCGGGCTACCACGCCGTGCTGGGCATGCATGCCTTCGGGCTGGAGGAGACCGGCGACTACGTGCAGGCCGAGGCCCAGGGCCGGCGCGCCGTGGAGCTGGAGTCGCGCGACAGCTGGGCCTGGCATGCCGTGGCGCACACCCTGGAGATGCGCAACCGCCCGGCCGACGGCATCGCCTGGCTGGAGCCGAACTCGGCGAGCTGGGCGCCGGGCAGTTTCCTGGGCGTGCACAACTGGTGGCACCTGGCGCTGTTCCACCTGGAGCTGGACCACCACGACGAGGTGCTGCGCCTGTACGACGAGGCCATCGCCGGCTCGGGGCTGCCGCAGGTGCTGGACCTGATCGACGCCAGCGCCATGCTGTGGCGGCTGCAGCTGCGCGGGCTGGACGTGGGCGCGCGCTGGCAGCCGCTGGCGGATCGCTGGGCGCCGCTGGTGCAGGCCAGCCGCTACGCCTTCAACGATCTGCATGCGATGCTGGCCTTCACCGGCGCCGGGCGCCGTGCCGAGCAGCAGCGGTTGCTGGAAGCGCAGGCCGCGGCGCTGGAGACGGGTGACGACAACGCCGGTTTCATCCGCGACGTGGGCGGCGCGGCCACGCGCGCCGTGATGGCCTATGGCAACGGAGACTACGCGCCATGCGTGGCGCTGCTGCGCCCGATCCGGCACCGCGCGCACCGCTTCGGCGGCAGCCACGCGCAACGCGACCTGCTGGACCTCACGCTCATCGAGGCCGCGCTGCGCGGCGGCGACCAGGCGCTGGCGCGGGGATTGACCGCGGAGCGCCTCGCGGTGCGGCCGGCGAGCGCGCTGGCGCAGCGGCTGGTGAGGAGGAGTGGGGAAGGTTGAGGAGGGCCGTTCAAGGAAAGCCGGACGGGCGTAGGCCGCCAGCCGACATGCCGCGCCCACTACATCGTCATTCCCGCGCAGGCGGGAATCCAGGCGGCCCCTAAGCCAGCCGAAAGCTGCTTGGGCGGAACGCCAAGGCCTGTCGGCCTCGTGGTGCCCACGTCGCCCCTGGCAGGCCAACGTGGGACCGCCTGGGTCCCCGCCTGCGCGGGGATGACGAAATGAGGTGCGGCCCGCCTTGGCTTCGAACGACCCAAGCGGACACCTTCACGGCGTGATCTGCCCCGGAAACCACCACAGCAGCGCCGCCGTCATCACCAGGTAGCGGCCGAACTTGCCGATGGCCATGTAGAGCATGCAGGGCCAGAACGGCAGCTTCAGCCAGCCGGCCACCGCGCACAGCGGGTCGCCCACGATGGGCAGCCAGCTCAGCAGGCAGGCCTTGGGGCCGAAGCGCTCCAGCCAGCCCAGCACGCGGTGCTCGGTGGGCTTGTGGCGCGCGTGCTCCACCACCACCTCCGCGCCGTAGCCCATCCACCAGCTGATGGCCCCGCCCAGCGTGTTGCCGGCGGTGGCCACCAGCACGGCCGGCCAGAACAGCGCCGGGTCCAGCTTCACCAGCCCGAACACCGCCGGCTCCGAGCCCAGGGGCAGCAGCGTCGCCGACACCAGCGCCACGACGAACACGGTGCTGAGCCCGAACTCCGGCAACGCCAGCGCCTCCAGCAACGACTGCATCCATGCTTCCATCGGGCCATTATGGGCAGCCCCGGGAGCGCTCCCGGGTGGCCCGATCCCGCCGGGCATGGCCCCCGGCACGGCGGTCGGCCCGGGCGCCGCCGCTATACTCCTGCCTCCTTTTTCAGCACCTCCCCCCGCCTGCGCCATGAAACTCGGAGCGATCACGCTGCCGAATACGCTGTTCGTCGCCCCCATGGCAGGGGTCACGGACCGCCCGTTCCGCCAGCTGTGCAAGCGGCTCGGTGCGGGCTACGCGGTCAGCGAGATGGTCACCTCCAAGCGGGAGCTGTGGAATTCGCTCAAGACCTCGCGCCGCGCCGACCATGCCGGCGAGGTCGAGCCCATCGCGGTGCAGATCGCCGGCGTGGACCCGGCGCAGATGGCCGAGGCCGCGCTCTACAACATCGACCGCGGCGCCCAGGTCATCGACATCAACATGGGCTGCCCGGCCAAGAAGGTCTGCAACGTCTGGGCCGGATCGGCGCTGATGCAGAACGAGCCGCTGGCCATCGACATCGTCGAAGCCGTCGTTGCGGCCTGTGCCCCACGCCACGTGCCCGTGACGCTGAAGATGCGCACCGGCTGGTGCGCCGCCGAGAAGAACGCGCTGCGCCTGGCGCGCGCGGCCGAGAGCGCCGGCATCGCCATGCTCACCGTGCACGGCCGCACGCGCGAGCAGGGCTACAAGGGCGAGGCCGAGTACGACACCGTGGCCGCGGTCAAGGCGGCGCTGCGCATCCCCGTGGTCGCCAACGGCGACATCGACTCGCCGCTCAAGGCCAAGCGGGTACTGGACTACACCCAGGCCGACGCGCTGATGATCGGCCGCGCCGCGCAGGGCCGGCCCTGGATCTTCCGCGAGGTGGCGCATTACCTCGCCACCGGCGAGCTGCTGGCACCGCCCACGGTGCGCGAGGTGCGCACCTGGCTGCTGGAGCACCTGCAGGACCACTACGGCCTCTACGGCGAATTCAGCGGCGTGCGCAGCGCGCGCAAGCACATCGGCTGGGCCGTGCGCGCCCTGCCCGGGGGCGAGGACTTCCGCGCCCGCATGAACCTCATCGAGAGCTGCGAACAGCAGCTGCAGGCCGTGGGCGACTGGTTCGACGCCCTGGCGCTGCAACACGAGCGCCTGCCACTGGCGGCCAACGACGAATTACTCGAACTCACCGCATGAGCAAGCAACTGATCGAGGCCTGCGTGCGCGAGAGCCTGGAGGAGTACTTCCGGGACCTCGACGGCGCCCAGCCCCACTCCGTCCACGAAATGATCCTCACCATCGTCGAGAAGCCGCTGCTGGAGGTGGTGATGCAGCACGCCGCCGGCAACCAGAGCAAGGCCGCCGAATGGTTAGGAATCAACCGCAACACGCTGCGGCGCAAGCTGGTCGAGCACAAGTTGCTGGGGGGAGCGCCGTCCGCGCCCTCCTCCTCGTCCACCTGAAGCCACCGCGGCTTCCACCGATTCACTCTCCCCCTCCAAGCATGACCACCGCCCTCATCTCCGTCTCCGACAAGACCGGCATCGTCGAGTTCGCGCGCGAACTGCACCAGGCCGGCGTGAAGCTGCTGTCCACCGGCGGCACCGCCAAGCTGCTGGCCGACGCCGGCCTGCCCGTCACCGAGGTGGCCGAAGTTACCGGCTTCCCCGAGATGCTCGACGGCCGCGTCAAGACGCTGCACCCGCGCGTGCACGGCGGCCTGCTGGCCCGCCGCGACGTGCCGGCGCACATGGCGGCGCTCAAGGAGCACGGCATCGACACCATCGAGCTGCTGGTGGTCAACCTCTATCCCTTCGAGGCCACGGTGGCCAAGGCCGGCTGCACGCTGGAGGACGCCATCGAGAACATCGACATCGGCGGCCCGGCCATGGTGCGCTCCGCCGCCAAGAACTGGAACGACGTCGCGGTGCTGACCGACGCCTCCCAGTACGCCCAGGTGCTGGCCGAGCTCAAGGCCGAGGGCAAGGTGTCGCGCACCACGCGCTTCAAGCTGGCCGTGGACGCCTTCAACCGCATCTCGCAGTACGACGGCGCCATCAGCGACTACCTCTCCGCGCTGGAGCTGGGTGCCGAGGGCGAGCAGCCCAAGCAGAACCTGTTCCCCGGCCAGAGCAACGGCCGCTTCGTCAAGATCCAGGACCTGCGCTACGGCGAGAACTCGCACCAGCAGGCCGCGTTCTACCGCGACCTGTACCCGGCGCCGGGCTCGCTGGCCACGGCCAGGCAGCTGCAGGGCAAGGAACTCTCGTACAACAACATCGCCGATGCCGACGCGGCCTGGGAGTGCGTGAAGTCCTTCGCCGACGTGCCGGCCTGCGTGATCGTCAAGCACGCCAACCCCTGCGGCGTGGCCGTGGGCGCGGATGTCGCCGAGGCCTACGCCAAGGCCTTCAAGACCGACCCGACCTCGGCCTTCGGCGGGATCATTGCCTTCAACCGCCCGCTGGACAAAGCCGGCGCCGAGCTGGTGGCCAAGCAGTTCGTGGAAGTGCTGATCGCCCCGGGCTTCACGGAGGAGGCCCGCGCCGTGTTCGCCAGCAAGGTCAACACCCGGCTGCTGCACATCGAGCTGCCGCGCGGCGGCGCCAGCGCCTGGGAGCAGGGCCTGAACCTGATGGACGCCAAGCGCGTGGGCTCGGGCCTGCTGCTGCAGACCGCCGACAACCGCGACTTCGACCCGGCCGACCTCAAGGTCGTGACCACGCTGCAGCCCACCGAGCAGCAGATGCAGGACCTGCTCTTCGCCTGGAAGGTGGCCAAGTTCGTCAAGAGCAACGCCATCGTGTTCTGCGGCGGCGGCATGACGCTGGGCGTGGGCGCGGGCCAGATGAGCCGCATCGACAGCGCGCGCATCGCCAGCATCAAGGCCGAGAACGCCCAGCTGACGCTGCAGGGCTCGGCCGTGGCCAGCGACGCCTTCTTCCCGTTCCGCGACGGCCTGGACGTGGTGGTGGACGCGGGCGCGAGCTGCGTGATCCAGCCCGGCGGCAGCGTGCGTGACGACGAGGTGATCGCCGCCGCCAACGAGCGCGGCATCGCCATGGTGTTCACCGGCACGCGCCACTTCCGCCACTGATCCCGATTCGCCGCCATCAAAAAGACTTCGTCACACCCGCGCAGGCGGGTGTCCACGCACAACGGGCTGCAGCCCGGCACGCGTGGATGCCCGCCTTCGCGGGCATGACGGGTGAATGTGTCTGACCCATGCGCATCCTCGGCATCGACCCCGGCCTGCAGACCACGGGCTTCGGCGTCATCGAGGCCGACGGCCCGCACCTGGGCTACGTGGCCAGCGGCACGATCCGCACCAAGGACGCCGCGCGCGGCGACCTGCCCGGGCGGCTGAAGATCATCTTCGAGGGCGTGCGCGAGGTGCAGTCGCGCTACGCGCCGGCCTGCGCCGCCGTGGAAATCGTCTTCGTCAACGTCAACCCGCAGAGCACGCTGCTGCTGGGCCAGGCGCGCGGCGCGGCGCTGGCGGCGCTGGTGGCGGGCGGCCTGCCGGTGTCGGAATACACCGCGCTGCAGATGAAGAAGGCCATCGTCGGCAGCGGCCATGCGCGCAAGGAGCAGGTGCAGCACATGGTGATGCGGCTGCTCTCCCTGCCCGCGCCGCCGGGCCCGGACGCGGCCGACGCGCTGGGCATCGCCATCGCCCACGCCCATGCGGCCACCTCGCTGGCCGCCATGGCCGGCGCCGGCACGCTGGATCGGCGCCAGCACGCGATGTACCGCAAGGGACGGGTGTACTGATCCTAAATCCGGCAGTTACTACCCCGTGAGACGGCCAGCGGGCCAATGCTGACAAGCACTTGAGCCGATCCTGCAGACTCACCCGATGGGTGAAGCAAGACGCAAGCGGGCCCTGGCCCTGGGAGACG
>NZ_JABBFW010000002.1:0-166701 GCF_012927045.1 Azohydromonas caseinilytica
CATCCTCGACGAGCCCTCGATGGGGCTGTCGCCGATCATGGTGGACAAGATCTTCGAGGTCGTGAGCGACGTGCACGGCCAGGGCATGACGGTGCTGCTGGTGGAGCAGAACGCCAGCCGCGCGCTGGGCCTGGCCGACCGCGGCTACGTCATGGACTCCGGCGAGATCACCATGACCGGCGACGCCAGGCAGCTGCTCAACGACCCCAAGGTGCGCGCGGCGTACCTGGGCGAGTGAGCTGGCCGCGCGTCCGGGCCTTTTCAGGCTGGCGCGCTGTCCCTGACGACAAAAGGGCCGCATGCGCGGCCCTTTTGCTTGGGTCGGTCCGTGGCGGACCGCGGGCGCCTGGTCAGTCCACCTGCGCGCCCGAGGCCTTCACCACCTTCTCGTACTTCTTCAGCTCCGTTTGCACGAAGCGCCCGAAGGCTTCAGGCGTGGAGGGTGAGGGCTCGACCATGAGCGTGGCCATGCGGCTGCGCAGCTCGGGTGAGCCCAGTGCCTCGACGAAGGCCTTGTTCAGGCGCTGCGTCAGCTCGGCCGGCAGCCGCGCCGGGCCGAAGATGCCGAACCAGGTCCCCACATCGAACTGCCCCAGCCCCAGTGCCTGACCGCCCTCGGCGACGGTGGGCAGATCGGGCATGGCGGCGCTGCGCTTGGCCGTTGTCACGGCCAGCGCGCGCAGCCGGCCGCTCTTGATGTTGGCCGCGGCCGAGGCGAGGTTGTCGAAGGTGAGATCGACCTGGCCCGACAACAGCGCCAGCTGCGCCGCGTTGCCGCCGGCGTAGGGGATGTGGACCATGAACACGCCGGCCTGCGACTTGAACATCTCGCCGGCCAGGTGTCCGGCGCTGCCGTTGCCGCCCGAACCGTAATTGAGCTTGCCGGGATTGGCCTTGGCATAGGCCACGAGGTCGCGGACGCTGGCGATCTTCAGCCGTGCCGCAGTCTCGGCGTTCATCACCAGCACATTGGGCACCTGCGCCACCAGCGTCACGGGCGTGAAGTCGCGCAGCGGGTCGTAGGGCAGCCGGCGGTAGAGCCAAGGATTGATGGCATGCGTGGCCACCGCGCCCATCACGAGGCTGTGGCCGTCGGGAGCCGCCTTGGCGATTTGGTCGGCACCGATGTTGCCGCCGGCGCCGGGCCGGTTTTCCACCACCACCAGCCCCAGGCTGTCCTTGACGCGCTCGGCCAGGGCGCGCGCCACCGTGTCCAGCGGACCACCGGGCGGGTAGGGAACGATGAAACGGATCGGCCGTGCCGAAGGCTGCGCGTGCAGCGGCAGCGCGGCGGCGGCAAGGAGGCCCAGGGCGGTGCGGCGTCGCATCGGGCTCAATCCTCCTCGTGCTTGTCCGCCTCGCTGGTGAAGGCGTCGGCGTAGAACTCTTCGTCGGGCAGGCCGCAGCGGCTGGTGAAGTCGCGGTGCGCGGCCTCCACCATCACCGGCGCACCGCAGGCGTAGACCTGATGGCCCGAGAGGTCGGGCAGGTCGGTCATCACCACCTCGTGCACGAAGCCGGTGCGCCCGCTCCACTGGTCCTCGGGCAGCGGCTCACTGAGCACAGGGACATAGCGCAGCCAGGGCAGCTGGCTGGCGGCCTGCAGCGCCCAGTCGTGCATGTAGAGGTCGGCCTTGCGGCGGCAGCCCCAGTACAGCACGGCGGGGCGCGTGAGGCCCTTGGCCTGCATCTGCTCAATGATGGCCTTCACCGGGGCGAGGCCGGTGCCGCTGGCCAGCAGCACCATGGGCTTGTCGCTGTCCTCGCGCAGGAAAAAACTGCCGAAAGGCCCTTCGATGCGCAGGATGTCGCGCGGCTTGAGGGTGCTGAAGACCTGGTCGGTGAACAGCCCGCCGGGCATGTGGCGGATGTGCAGCTCCATCGTCGGCGGCGCGGAGGCCTCGATCGGGCCGGCATGCGGCGGATTCGCCATGCTGTAGCTGCGCCGTGCGCCGTCGCGCAGCAGGAACTCGATGTACTGCCCGGCGTGGTATTCGAAAGGCATGTTGGCCGGCAGTTGCAGCTTGAGCACCGCCACGTCAGGCGCGGGCTTGTCGATGCTGATGACGCGCACGGGCAGCTTGCGCACCGGGAACTCGCCGGCGCCGGGCACGCTGCGCGCCTCGATCACGCAGTTGCTCTGCGGCGTGGCGCAGCAGGTCAGGATCAGGCCCGCCGCCTCCTCGGCCTCCGACAGCGCCTTGTGCTGGTGCAGGCCGTGCGTGACCTGGCCCTCCAGCAGCTTGCTCTTGCAGGAGCCGCAGGCGCCGTCCTTGCAGCCGTAGGGCAGGCCGATGCCCTGACGGATGGCCGCGGCCAGGATGGTTTCGCCATCCACCTCGAAACTCAGCCCCGCGGGCTGCACGTCGATCTTGTAGCTCATGGTTGAAGGCCGCACGGCCCGTACACTGGCGCGCCGCCGCGGCTGCAGCAGGAAGAACAAAGGTGCGATTGTCGCCTGCCGGGCTGCCCTCACACCGCCGCGTGCCGTCTTCCGCGCTGTCGATCCGTCCCGCCATGAGCCTGCCCACTGCCTTCCGCCGTCCTGTCCTGTTGATCGTGGGCTGTGGTGACGTGGGCTTGCGCGTGGCGCGGCTGTTGGCCGGGCGCTGGCGCGTGCTGGCGCTGAGCAGCTCGCCGCAGCGCTTCGACACCCTGCGCGCCGCGGGCGTGCAGCCGCTCCATGGCAACCTGGACGACGCCGCCACGCTGGCCCGCCTGGCCGGGATGGCCGACGCGGTGCTGCACCTGGCGCCGCCGCCGGGCGAAGGGGAGGGCGATCCGCGCACGGCGCGGCTGCTGCAGGCGCTGTCACGGCGCCCGCGCGCACGGCGCCTGGTGTACGGCAGCACCACGGGTGTCTATGGCGACTGCGGCGGTGCCTGCTTCGACGAGACGCGCACGGTGCGCCCGGCCACCGCGCGCGCGCGCCGTCGCGTGCATGCCGAGGCCCAGGTGCGCGCCTGGGGACGGCGCTGCGGCGTGGCGGTGACGATCCTGCGCATCCCCGGCATCTATGCGCTGGACCGGCCCGGCGGCCATCCCGCCGAGCGGCTGCGGCGTGGCAGCCCGGTGCTGCGCACCGAGGACGACGTCTACACCAACCACATCCATGCCGACGATCTGGCGCGCGCCTGCGTCGCGGCGCTGCATCGCGGCGCGCCGCAGCGCGTGCTGCACGCCAGCGACGACACCGAGCTGCGCATGGGCGACTACTTCGACTTCGCCGCCGACCTGTTCGGCCTGCCGCGCCCGCCGCGCATCTCCCGTGAGGAAGCGCTGCAGCGGCTCTCGCCGCTGCAACTGAGCTTCATGGGCGAGTCGCGGCGGCTGGTGAACCGCCGGCTCAAGCGGGAGCTGCGGCTGGTGCTGCGCTATGCCACGGTGCGCGAGGGACTGCAGGGCGGCTAGATGCCTTCAGCCTTGCTCAGCGTGGTCATGCGGTCCACGCTGTGGAGCGTGAGGCGGTGCGGTTCACCTTCCCGGCGGATGTCCAGGGTAATGACGCGTTCGGGCTGTCCGCCGTTCCACAGCTGCTTCCACAACTGCTCCAGGGACTGCACCTGGGCGCCGTCGATGCGCTCGATGCGGTCACCCGGCTGCACCCCGGCCTCCTCGGCCGGGCTGTCGTCGTTCACGCGCAGCACCCGCACCTGGCCATCGCGCTCCATGCAGTTCAAGCCCAGCCAGGCACGGCGGCTGGCGACCGTGGTGCCGTTGTGGCGCAGCTCGGCCAGGATGGGTTTGAGCAGCTCCACCGGCACGAACATGTTGCCCGGCAGATGGGTGGGCGAGTCGTTGCCCAACGCGTCGGCCACCAGCAGCGAGCCCACGCCCAGCAGCTCACCTTCGGCGTTGAACACCGCGGCGCCGCTGTGGTCGGTGCGCGGCGGAGCGGTGAAGAGCGCCTGGTCGATCTGGTACTCCCAGTAGCCGGCAAAGGGACGCCGCGACACCAACTGCGCCAGGCTCACGGCGCCGTTGTCACCGCCGCTGACCACCATCAGCGGCTCGCCATGGCGCAACGCCGCGCTGTCACCCAACGGTACCGGCGCCAGCGGCAGCGGTGTGAGAGCCTGCAGCAGGCCAAAGCCGGTGGCGACGTCGTAGGCCACCACGCGCGCGGGCAGGCGGCGCTGGTCATCGAGCACCAGCTGCACCTGCTCGGCCTCGACGATGAGGTAGCCGATGGTCAGCACCAGCCCGTCGCTGTCGATCACCACGCCCGAGCCCTGGCGCTCGCGCCCTACCGAGGCGTTGGAGCGGGCGTCGGCCAGCCCCAATACCTCCACGCCCAGCACGGCGTCGCTGGCGCGGCGCAAGGCCTGGATGCGCGCCTGCTCCGACATCCCGCCGCTTTCCTCAGCGGCCTCGGGCGACGGTGCAATTGCCGCGGATGAAGCCTCCTGGGCCTGTGCCACGGTCCACACCCAGGCGCTGGCCAGCGCCATCACCAGCGTCAGCCACAGCCGCAATCGCGGAGCGGACAGAAAGTGGCGCAAGCGGCGCCGTGGCTGGGTGGTCAGCAGGGGAGAAGACATGGCGCACTCCCGGGAGGGACTGCCTGAACTCAGGCAATGCGCATGCCAAGGCCGCGCGGGCGCGCGACGGGACGAAAAGATGATGCAGCGCCGAATCCGGCGCGTCGTCAGCGGCGGCGGCCGAACGGTGTCTGGCCGCGCCAGTAGCGGATCATCAGGAAGCCGCCGAGCATGCCGCCGAGGTGGGCAAAGTGCGCGATGCCGCTGCCGCTGCCGCCCGACATGCCCATCAACAGCTCCAGCCCGCCGAACACCGCCACGAAGACCTTGGCCTTCATCGGGATGGGCGGGAAGAGCGGAATGATCGTGCGGTTGGGAAACATCATGCCGAAAGCCAGCAGCAGCCCGAACAGCGCGCCGGACGCGCCCACGGTAGGCGAGTACGAGCCAATGAGCTGGGTGAACAGCAGCTGCGCCACGGCCGCGCTCAGCACGCTGGCAATGAGGAAGTGCAGGTAGCGGCGGCTGCCCCACAGCCGCTCGATCTCGCTGCCGAACATCCACAGCCCCAGCATGTTGAAGAACAGGTGCATGACGCTGCCATGCAGGAACGCGTAGGTCAGCGGCTGCCAGGGCCAGAAGTTGCCACTGCGCAGCGGCCACAGCGCCAGCAACGACTCGAAGGGCACGGGCAGCAGCAAGCCGATGCAGAACATCCCCACGCAGGCGAGCATGAACGCTTTGGTGATGGGGGGCATCGAGGGCATGGCGGTACGGCAGCGCAGAACGTGCCGGGCGTCAGGTGCGGGAAGAGGCTGCCTGCAGCATCCGCGCGTGCGGATGGTGCGCCGGCGGCCGGCGAAGGCGGCGTTGCTGTCGCAACCATGCGTGGTGCCCGGGGCCGGACTCGAACCGGCACGCCTTGCGGCGGGGGATTTTGAATCCCCTGCGTCTACCGATTTCGCCACCCGGGCCGTGGGTGCGAAGCAGCGCTCGCGTATTGAAAGCGGATTATGTCATGGGCGCAGGCAGGTCCCGGGGGGCACTGCGACAATGGCGCATAAACGATTCCATTGCCTGCTCATGCCCTCGTACAAGACCCTCGAAGAGTTCATCGGCGACACGCCGCTGGTGAGGCTGCAGCGCCTCGAAGGCGCGATGCTGGCCGAGCGCAACAACATCCTGCTCGGCAAGCTCGAAGGCAACAACCCTGCCGGCTCGGTCAAGGACCGTCCCGCCATCAGCATGATCCGCCGCGCCGAGGAGCGCGGCCAGATCAAGCCCGGCGACACCCTCATCGAAGCCACCTCGGGCAACACCGGCATCGCGCTGGCCATGGCTGCGGCCATCCGCGGCTACCGCATGCTGCTGATCATGCCGGAGGACCTCTCCGTGGAGCGCGCGCAGACCATGAAGGCCTTTGGCGCCGAGCTCATCCTCACGCCGCGCAGCGGCGGCATGGAGTACGCCCGGGATCTGGCCGAGCAGATGCAGCGCGACGGCAAGGGCCTGGTGCTCGACCAGTTCGCCAATGCCGACAACCCGCGCATCCACTACGAGACCACCGGGCCGGAGATCTGGCGCGATACCGAGGGGCGCATCACGCACTTCGTCAGCGCCATGGGCACTACCGGCACCATCACCGGCGTGAGCCGCTACCTCAAGGAGCAAAACCCGGGCGTGCGCATCGTCGGCGCGCAGCCGTCGGAAGGTTCGCGCATCCCGGGCATTCGCAAATGGCCCGAGGCCTACCTGCCCAAGATCTACGACCCGTCGGCCGTGGACGAGCTGGTGTACGTGAGTCAGGCCGATGCCGAGGACATGGCCCGGCGCCTGGCGCGCGAAGAGGGCTTGTTCGCCGGCATCTCGGCGGCCGGCGCCTGCTGGGCGGCGCTGCAGATCGCGCGCACGGTGCGCGACGCCACCATCGTGTTCGTGGTGTGCGACCGCGGCGACCGCTATCTCTCCACCGGCGTGTTTCCGGCCTGAGCTGCTGAAGGATCAACCTCGATGCAAGTGGACAAGGAAATCGACACGCGCGGCCTGAACTGCCCGCTGCCCATCCTCAAGGCGAAGAAGGCCCTGGCCGAGATCGACAGCGGCCAGGTGCTCAAGGTGGTGGCCACCGACCCCGGGTCGGTGCGCGACTTCCAGGCCTTCGCGCGCCAGACCGGCCACGAGCTGGTGGAGCAGACCAGCAGCGGCGACGAGTTCGTGCACTGCCTGCGCAAGCGGTAGTCGGAAAGAAAAACACCCACGCCGTGGGCGTGGGTGTCTTCATCGGGCGCCACTGACCCGGCAGTGGCGGTGATGGATTACAGCGTCAGCTGCTTGAGGTAGCCGCGGAACCAGGTGCCGATTTCGGGATGCTCCAGCGCCAGCTCGACATTGGCCTTCAGGAAGCCTTCCTTGCTGCCGCAGTCGTAGCGCTTGCCCTGGTAGTTGTAGGCGAAAACCTTCTCGCGCCGCAGCAGCCCGGCAATGCCGTCGGTGAGCTGCAGCTCGCCGCCCACGCCCACGTTCTGGGTGCGGATCTCGTGGAACACGCCCGGGGTGAGGATGTAGCGCCCGGCCACGCCCAGCCGCGACGGGGCCTCCTCGGGCGCGGGCTTCTCGACGATGCGGGTGACTTCGGTCATGCGCTCGTTCACCGGCGTACCGGCCACGATGCCGTAGCGCTTGACGTAGGCCAGCGGCACCTCCTGCACGGCCAGGATGGAAGTACGCCACTCGGCGAACTGCTCCACCATCTGCTTGAGCACCGGCGTCTCGCCCACCATCAGGTCGTCCGCCAGCAGCACGGCGAAGGGCTCGTTGCCCACCAGCCGCTCGGCGCACAACACGGCATGGCCCAGGCCCAGGGATTGCGCCTGGCGCACGTAGATGCACTCCATGTCGGCGGGCTTGACGCTGCGCACCACGTCCAGCAGTTCCTGCTTGTTGGCCTGCTCCAGCGTCTTTTCCAGCTCGAAGCTCATGTCGAAGTGGTCTTCGATGGGGCGCTTGTGGCGCCCGGTGACGAAGATCATTTCGCGCACGCCGGCAGCGTAGGCCTCTTCCACCGCGTACTGGATCAGCGGCTTGTCCACCACCGGCATCATTTCCTTGGGTTGCGCCTTGGTCGCAGGCAGGAAGCGCGTACCCAAACCGGCAACCGGGAAAACGGCCTTCTTGATTTGCATCATGTGAATCGTGGCTCCATCACGTGGTGATGACCGATTCTGGCACGGGCTTCTGCCGTAACTGGCTGTTGCAGGCCGCCTGGAGCCGGGGTCCCGGAGGAGCCTGAGAGAGGACCCTTGTCAGGCCCCCGTCATCTTCCCGGGTCTGATTTCGCTCAAGCCGCGGGCAGCCGCGCCAGCTGCTGCTGCAGGCGCTCCAGGTTCTGGCTGAAGTCGGCCACGCGCTGGCGCTCCTGGGCCACCACGGCGGCAGGGGCGCGGGCCACGAAGCTCTCGTTGCCCAGCTTGGCGTTGGCCTTGGCGATCTCGCCTTCCAGCCGTGCCACTTCCTTGGACAGCCGCGCGCGCTCGGCCGCGACGTCGATCTCGACGTGCAGCGCCAGCCGGATCTCGCCCTGCACCGCCACCGGCGCCATCTGTGTGGCCTGCGCGAAAGCCGCCTCGTCGGCGAAGACGCGCACCTCCGACACCTTGGCCAGCGCCTTGAGCACCGGCGCGGCGACGTTGACGAAGCCCTCGTCGCCAAAGGTGTAGAGCGGTACGCGCTCGGCGGGCGAGAGGTTCATCTCGCCGCGCAGGTTGCGGCAGCTGCCCACCAGCGCCTTGAGCTTGGCGACCCAGGCGTCGGCCTGCGGGTCCACGCGCTCCAGCTGCGGCCGGGGGTAGGCCGCGGTGACGAGGCTCTGCCCGTCGCCGGCCACCTTGCGGCCGGCCACCGGCGCCACGCGTTCCCATAGCTCGGCGGTGATGAAGGGTGTGATCGGGTGCAGCAGGCGCAGCACCGTCTCCAGCACGCGGATGAGCGTGCGGCGCGTGGCGCGCTGCTGCTCGGCCGTGCCGGTCTGGATCTGCACCTTGGCAATCTCCAGGTACCAGTCGCAGTACTCGTCCCAGACGAAGGAGTAGATGGCGTTGGCGACGTTGTCGAGCCGGTACTCGGCAAAGCCCTGCTCGACCGCCGCCTCCACGCGCTGCAGCTCGCCGCTGATCCAGCGGTCCGCCGGCGAGAAGTCGAGGTAGCCGCCGGGCACGCATTCCTGCGCGCCATGCTCGGCCAAGCCGCAGTCCTGGCCCTCGCAGTTCATGAGCACGAAGCGCGTGGCGTTCCAGAGCTTGTTGCAGAAGTTGCGGTAGCCCTCGCAACGCTTGGAGTCGAAGTTGATGTTGCGGCCCAGGCTGGCCAGCGCGGCGAAGGTGAAGCGCAGCGCGTCAGCGCCGTAGCCGGGGATGCCCTCGGGGAACTCCTTCTGCGTGTCCTTGCGCACGCGCGGCGCGGTCTCGGGCTTGCGCAACCCGGTGCTGCGCTTGGCCAGCAGCGGCTCCAGCGCGATGCCGTCGATGAGGTCCACCGGGTCGAGCACGTTGCCCTCGGACTTGCTCATCTTCTTGCCCTGCGCGTCGCGCACCAGGCCGTGGATGTAGACGTGGCGGAAGGGCACCTGGCCGGTGAAGTGCACCGTCATCATGATCATCCGGGCCACCCAGAAGAAGATGATGTCGAAGCCCGTGACCAGCACGGAAGAGGGCAGGAACAGGTCCAGCTCCTGCGTCTTCTCCGGCCAGCCCAGGCTGGAGAAGGGCACCAGCGCCGAGGAGTACCAGGTGTCGAGCACGTCCTCGTCGCGGGTGAGCTCGCCGCGGTAGCCGGCGGCCTCGGCCCGGGCGCGGGCCTCCTCCTCGCTGCGCGCGACGAAGATTTCGCCGCCGCTGCCGTACCAGGCCGGGATCTGATGGCCCCACCACAGCTGGCGGCTGATGCACCAGTCCTGGATGTTCTTCATCCACTGGTGGTAGGTGTTGATCCACTGCTCGGGCACGAACTTCACCGAGCCGTCATCAACGACTTGGATGGCCTTTTCGGCGATCGACTTGCCGTCGGCGCCGGGCTTGGTCATGGCCACGAACCACTGGTCGGTGAGCATGGGCTCGACGACCTGGCCGGTGCGCGCGCAACGCGGCACCATCAGCTTGTGCTTCTTGACCTCGGCCAGCAGCCCCTGTTCCTCCAGGTCGGCCACGATGGTCTTGCGCGCCTCGAAGCGGTCCAGGCCGCGGTAGGCCTCGGGCGCCTGCTCGTTGAGGCTGGCATCGAGCGTGAAGATGCTGATCATCGGCAGGCCATGGCGCTGGCCCACCGCGTAGTCATTGACGTCGTGCGCGGGCGTGACCTTCACCACGCCGGTGCCGAACTCGCGGTCCACGTACTCGTCGGCGATCACGGGGATGGTGCGGCCCGTCAGCGGCAGCGCCACCTGCTTGCCGATGAGCGCCTGGTAGCGCTCGTCCTGCGGATGCACCATCACCGCCACGTCGCCCAGCATGGTCTCGGGGCGGGTGGTGGCCACCACCAGCTCACCGGAGCCGTCGGCCAGCGGGTAGCGGATGTGCCACAGCGAGCCGTCCTCTTCCTCGCTCTCCACCTCCAGATCCGACACGGCGGACTTGAGCACCGGGTCCCAGTTGACCAGGCGCTTGCCGCGGTAGATCAGCCCCTCCTCGTACAGCCGCACGAAGGTCTCGGTGACGACCTTCGAGAGCTTCTCGTCCATCGTGAAGTACTCGTGGGGCCAGCTCACGCTGTCGCCCATGCGGCGCATCTGCTGCGTGATGGTGGAGCCGCTCTGTTCCTTCCACTCCCACACCCGCGCCACGAAGTTCTTGCGGCCGAGCTCGTGGCGGCTGATGCCCTTTTCCTGGAGCTGGCGCTCCACCACGATCTGCGTGGCGATGCCCGCGTGGTCCGTGCCCGGCACCCACAGCGTGTTGAAGCCGCGCATGCGGTGGTAGCGCGTGAGCGAATCCATGATCGTCTGGTTGAACGCATGGCCCATGTGCAGCGTGCCCGTGACGTTGGGCGGGGGCAGCTGGATGCTGAAGGACGGCTTGGCCGGGTCCAGCGTCGGCTCGTAGGCACCGCTCTTTTCCCACAGCGGGCCCCAGTGGGCCTCGATGGCGGCGGGCTCGAAGGATTTGGCGAGTTCGGTCATGGCGGAAGCAAAGGCACGCCGGCGCGCTGGAAGCGCGTTGCGCGCCGGCGCCGTCAGGGTTCATAGGGGGGTGCGGGATTGTAGGGTGCGCCCCAGGGGCCTCCTGCGGGCGCTCGGATTGCCCCGCGGGCGGACGCGCCGGGGTTCACGAACCAAGGCCGCTCCCGGCGCGCGCCGCCTTTGTGCCACCCACCGATGAGCCGATGAAACCGCCCAAGCCCTTGCATCCCATCCTCTGCGCCGCCCTGCTCGGCGGCGCCGTCACCGCGGCCCCGGCGGCCGAGCCGCTGTGGGAGCTGGGCGCGGGGGGCACCGTGCTGCAGCTGCCTCATTACCGCGGCTCGGACCAGTCGCACACCTGGCTGCTGCCGCTGCCCTACGTGGTCTACCGCGGCCCTGTGCTGCGCGCCGATCGCGAGGGCGCGCGGGCGCTGCTGTGGAACACGCAGCGGCTGGATATCGACCTCAGCCTGGCCGGCACCCCGCCGAACCGCAGCCGCGACAACGAGGCCCGGCGCGGCATGGCGGACCTGCCCACCATCGTCGAGCTGGGACCCAACCTCAACTGGAACGTGGCGCAGGGCGAGCGCTGGCGGCTGGACTTGCGGCTGCCCGTGCGTGCGGCGCTGGGGCTGGGCTCGGAAGGCGGCTTCAAGGGCTGGGTGGCGACGCCGCAGCTGCGCCTGTCGCTGCCCGAGGCGCGCGGCTGGCGCGTGGCGCTGTCGGCGGCGGCCGTGGCGCAGAACCGGCGCTACAACGAGGTGTTCTATGGCGTGCCGGCCGCCAACGCCGCGCCCGGGCGGCCGGCCTACCAGCCCGGCGGCGGCATGGCGGGCGGCTACCTGATGAGCACGGCGACGCGGCGCCTGGGCCCGTGGTGGCTAGGCGGCTTCGTGCGCTGGGACACGCTGCGCGGTGCCAGCTTCCTCGACAGCCCGCTGGTGCGCCAGCGCGAGCACTGGTCGGCGGGCGTGGCGCTGACCTATGTCTTCGCCAGCTCCTCGCGCCCGGGCGAGGAGGACTGAAGTCAACGGCGCAGAGCAGCGCGGGATTGGCCAGTCTGACTGGATAGTGGCCGCACTATATGCGGCTATTGTTCGGATTTTCTGAGCAATCCAGGGCTACATCAGCCCTGGACCGCGCTGGGCAGGGCACGGCCGTCGCCGTCGCCCGTGCCGGGCTCACATCAGCAGGTGCTCGCCCGCGTTCTCGCCGCCGAGGATGACGTAGTTCACCTTGCGCAGGTCGCGCAGCTCGCGCCCGCCGGCGTAGGAGATGGAGCTCTGCAGGTCCTCGCGCATCTCGCGCAGCGTGTCGGCGAGCTTGCCCTTGACCGGTTCCAGGATGCGCTTGCCCTCGACGTGCTTGTACTCGCCCTTGTTGAAGTCCGAGGCCGAGCCGTAGTACTCCTTGTAGAGCTGGCCATCGACCTCGACCGTGCGCCCCGGGCTTTCCTCGTGGCCGGCGAAGAGCGAGCCCACCATCACCATCGCGGCGCCGAAGCGCACGCTCTTGGCGATGTCGCCGTGGTGGCGGATGCCGCCGTCGGCAATGATGGGCTTCGTCGCCACGCGCGCGCACCACTTCAGCGCCGAGAGCTGCCAGCCGCCGGTGCCGAAGCCCGTCTTCAGCCGCGTGATGCAGACCTTGCCCGGGCCGATGCCGACCTTGGTGGCGTCGGCGCCCCAGTTCTCCAGGTCGATCACGGCCTCGGGCGTGCCCACGTTGCCGGCGATCACGAAGGCCTGCGGCAGCTTCTGCTTGATGTAGCCGATCATGCGCTGGACGCTGTCGGCATGGCCGTGGGCGATGTCGATGGTGATGTAGTCGGCGCCCACGCCTTCGGCGGCCAGGCGGTCGATGGCGGCGCGGTCGGCCTCCTTCACGCCCGAGCTGATCGAGACGAGCAGCCCCTGCTCGCGCATCGAGCGCGCGAAGGCGACGTTGTCGAGGTCGAAGCGGTGCATGACGTAGAAATAGCCCTCGCGCGCCAGCCCGGCGGCGATGCGCTCGTCGACGACCGTCTTCATGTTGGCCGGCACCACCGGCAGCTTGAAGCGGTGCGGGCCGAACTGCACCGAGGTGTCGCACTCGCTGCGGCTTTCCACGCGGCAGCGGCGCGGCAGCAACAGCACGTTGTCGTAATCAAAGATGTCCAAAGCTGGCTCCAGATGAAGGTCTAGAGGCGGCGCGTTGTGGCAGTGCGCGGCCCAATGGCTGCGAGCGCTTGACCTGGAGCCCGGCTGTCCCGCGAAGCCGTCAGCAAGGACGGTGCGGGCACAAAAAACCGGGCTCCAAAAATTTGGGCCCGGTGGCGCATTCTACGCAGGGGCGGCGTCGGGGCCGGGCGGCAATGCCCCGGCGCCGAGCAGGGCCGCGAGGTCGGCGCTGGAGTGCTGGCCGATGGCCTGGCCCTGCTGCGCCAGCCACGCCTGGGCCTGCGCGCGGCCACGGTCGCGCAGCGTCTCCAGGAAGGGGCGGTGCGGGATCAGCTTGGTGTGCAGTGGCAGCCCGGCGAGCTGCTCGTCGGCCTCGATCACGTGCACCCGCAGCGCGGCCACGCGGCGGCGCCAGCCCCAGCCGCGCCACGCGCCCTGGCGCGCCAGCGTCTGCAACTGCAGCAGCCAGCGCAGCTCGTGCAGGAAGCAGGCGTTGAAGCCGATCTCCAGCGCGCGCTGCTGGATGCGCGACGCGGTGCGCGGCAGCTCGCCGAAGACGCGCGGATTGAGGGTGACGATGAGCAGGTCCGGCGCCGTGCCCTCGCACACCAGCGGCAGCAGCGCGGGGTTGGCGGCGTAGCCGCCGTCCCAATACGGCTCGCCGTCGATCTCCACCGCCTGCATCACCATCGGCAGGCAGGCCGAGGCCAGCGCCGCCTCCACGCTGAGCTCGTGGCGGCGGAACAGCCGCAGCTGCCCGGTGTTGGCATTGGTGGCGGCGATGAAGAGCTGCGGCCCGCGGCTGGCGCGCAGCCGCTCGAAGTCGATCTGCGACTCCAGCAGCCCGCGCAGCGGATTGAGGTTGAGCGGATTGAGCGCGTAGGGCGAGAGCAGCCGCGTCCACTGCAGCAGCGCCTGCGCGGCCGGGTGCAGGCTGGGCACCTCGTCGTCGCTGCGCGCCGGGCGGATGGCGCCGGCGGGCATCTGCTGGCTCACGGCATGCCAGAAGCGGTGCAGCGCCTCGCGCGCGCCCGCGGGGCCGCCGTCGAGCAGCCCATGCGCCAGCACGATGGCGTTCATGGCGCCGGCGCTGGTGCCGCTGAGCGCCTCGATGCGCAGGTCGTCGCGCTGCAGCAGCTCGTCGAGCACGCCCCAGGTGAAGGCGCCGTGCGCGCCGCCGCCCTGCAGGGCGAGCGCGACCGGGCGCTGCGCCGCGCCGCGCAGCCAGGGCCAGAGCCGGGGGCTCAACGCCGTTCCTTGCGCTCGGCCACGGCGCTGAGGAAGTCCAGCAGGATCGGGTCGCCTCCGAGCCGGCGCGGGTCGGGCGCGTCACCGGCCATGAACTCCGGGTGCCACTGCATGCCGAAGACGTAGCTGGAGCCGCGCCAGCGCACCGCCTCCACCACGCCGTCGGGCACGCCGCGGGCTTCGACCACGAGGTCTTCACCCAGGTCCTTCACCGCCTGGTGGTGGATGGAATTGACTTCGCCGTGCGTGGCGCCGCCGTAGAGCTGCGACAGCCGTGAGCCCGGGGTGAGCTCGATGTCGTGGAACTGCTGGTCGTAGCGCATGAGGTCGCGGTGGCCGATGGCCTCGGGCAGTTGCGTGGGGATGTCCTGGTACAGCGTACCGCCCAGCGCCACGTTGATGAGCTGGCAGCCGCGGCAGATGCCGATCACGGGCTTGCCGGCGGCAAGGAAGGCACGAAAGAGTTCGATCTCGTAACGGTCGCGAATGCGGTCACCGGTCCAGTCCGCGTGCATCGGGTCCTCGCCGTAGCTGCGCGGCGAGACGTCGTTGCCGCCCTGCAGCACCAGCCCGTCGAGCTGCCGGGCGTAGTCGGCCAGGTTGACCTCGCGCGGCTGCAGCAGCCCTTCGCGCTCGATGGCCGGGATCATCAGCGCCAGCACATGCGGCTTGAGGACCCAGTGGGCGACGGACTGCTCCAGGTAATGCAGCGTGCGGGTGAAGACGCCGCCGGTGTCGGCCACCGGGGCCTGCGGGTAGTAGATGCGGGCGGAAATGCCGATGAGCAGGGGAGCCATGGCCTGGAAGGAGCGAATGCGGTGCCTGGGCCGCACCCCCGTGGAGCGGGGGGCAGCTCCTAAAATGCCCCATGGGTTCCCCGTCGATCAATGAAACCGCGCCGGCCGCCGCAGGGCCGGCCGTGCCGAACGCGCTGCTGCGCCACCTCAATCCCGAACAGCTCGCCGCCGTGACGCTGCCGGCCCAGCCGGCGCTGATCCTGGCCGGCGCGGGCTCGGGCAAGACCCGCGTGCTGACCACGCGCATCGCCTGGCTGCTGCAGACGGGCCAGGTCTCGCCCGGCGGGCTGCTGGCCGTGACCTTCACCAACAAGGCCGCCAAGGAAATGATGGCGCGCCTCTCGGCGCTGCTGCCCTTGAGCGTGCGCGGCATGTGGATCGGCACCTTCCACGGCCTGTGCAACCGGCTGCTGCGCGCGCACTGGAAGCAGGCCGGGCTGCCCTCGGGCTTTCAGATCCTGGACGCGGCGGACTCGGTGTCCGCGGTGAAACGCGTCATCAAGGCCATGAAGCTGGACGAGGAGCGCTTCGTCCCGAAGCAGGTGAGCTGGTTCATCGCCGCCTGCAAGGAGGAAGGCAAGCGCCCCGCCGACGTGGAGCAGCGCGACCCGCACACGCGCCAGCTCGCGCTCATCTACCAGGCCTACGAGGAGCAGTGCCAGCGCGAGGGCGTGGTGGACTTCGCCGAGCTGATGCTGCGCAGCTACGAGCTGCTGCGCGACCACGAGGCGCTGGCGGTGCACTACCGGCAGCGCTTCCGCCACGTGCTGGTGGACGAGTTCCAGGACACCAACCGGCTGCAGTACGCGTGGCTGAAGATGCTCGCGCCCCCGGGCGGCGGGCAGAGCGTGTTCGCCGTGGGCGACGACGACCAGTCCATCTACGGCTTCCGCGGCGCGCGCGTGGGCAACATGGCCGACTTCGAGCGCGAGTACCGCGTGCAGAGCGTCGTCAAGCTGGAGCACAACTACCGCAGCTACGGGAACATCCTCGACGCCGCCAACGGGCTGATCGCGCGCAACAGCCGCCGCCTGGGCAAGAACCTGCGCACCGAGGCCGGCCCCGGCGAGCCGGTGCGCGTGCACGAGAGCGTGAGCGACCACGCCGAGGCGCAGTGGATCGTCGAGGAAGCGCAGCTGCTGCACCGCGGCGGGCTGCCGCGCAGCGAGATCGCCATCCTCTACCGCTCCAACGCGCAGAGCCGGGTGCTGGAGAGCGCGCTGTTCAACGCCGGCATCCCGTACCGCGTCTATGGCGGCCTGCGCTTCTTCGAGCGCGCGGAGGTCAAGCACGCGCTGGCCTACCTGCGCCTCGTCGAGAACCCGCATGACGACACCAGCTTCCTGCGCGTCGTGAACTTCCCGGCGCGGGGCATCGGCGCGCGCAGCATCGAGCAGCTCACCGACGCCGCGCGCGCCAGCGGGCGCAGCCTGCACCAGAGCGTGGGCGCGGTCACGGGCCGGGCGGGCACCAACCTGGCGGCCTTCAACGACCTGATCCTGCGCCTGCGCGAGCGGACCAAGGGCCTGACGCTGCGCGAGATCATCAGCCGCATGCTCGACGCCAGCGGGCTGCTCGATTTCTACCGCGCCGACAAGGACGGCCAGGAGCGCATCGAGAACCTGGAGGAACTGGTCAACGCCGCCGAGGCCTTCGTCACCCAGGAAGGCTTTGGCAAGGAAGTGGTGGCGCTGCCGGTGGACGAGCTGCGGCCCGAGGACGCGCCGGCCATCGGCGCGGAGCTGCTGCCCGATGCCGAGACCGGCGAGATCGTCAGCCCGCTGGCGGCCTTCCTCAACCACGCTTCGCTGGAGGCGGGCGACAACCAGGCGCAGGCCGGCTCGGACGCGATCCAGCTCATGACGGTGCACTCGGCCAAGGGCCTGGAGTTCGACGCCGTGTTCATCACCGGGCTGGAGGAGGGGCTGTTCCCGCACGAGAACTCGCTGTCCGACGCCGACGGGCTGGAGGAGGAGCGGCGCCTGATGTACGTAGCCATCACGCGCGCCCGCAAGCGCCTGTACCTGAGCTTCAGCCAGACGCGGCTGCTGCACGGGCAGACCCGCTACAACGTCAAGAGCCGCTTCTTCGATGAGCTGCCCGAGGGCGCGCTCAAGTGGATCACGCCGCGCACGGGCTTCCAGGGCGCCATGGCCTTCACGCCGCGGCAGGCGTGGCAGCAGGCGGCCGGGTCGCCGTTCCAGGCGCGCAAGGAGCCCGCGCCGCCGCCGCTGGTGCCCAAGGCCGCGCCTTCGCACGGGCTGTCGGTGGGCAAGGCGGTGTTCCACAACCGCTTCGGCGAGGGCGTGGTGGTGACGCTGGAGGGCAGCGGCGAGGACACCCGCGCCGAGGTCAACTTCGGCCGCCACGGCCGCAAGTGGCTGGCGCTGTCGGTGGCCAAGCTCACGCCGATCGACTGAAGGGCTGCGGCCTGGGTTGCTGCCCGGGCCGCTTCCATGCGCAGCGGGGCAATTGTTTCCTGCCGGTTTACGGCTGGGTCACTCGGTTGCCCTGGGTGAGAAAGCTGTCTCCCTTGGACTGACAATCCGCGCCGGCTTGGCTGGTGTGGCTGTTGCTTCAGCCATGCCCGGGTGTGCGGGTCACTCGTCCTCGTCGTCGCCGATGGCGTCCACGCTCTTCTCGATGACCTTGCCGGTCACGGAGATGCCGGTGCTGACCACGGCGCCGGTGACGGCGATGGCCGCCCCGGCGGCGGCGCCGGCCACCGTCACCACGGCGCAGCCGGAGAGCAGCAGCGGGGCGGCGAGCAGGGCGAGGAGCAGGGGGCGGATCTTCATGGGGCGCGATTGTGGGGGGTGGGGGGGCGGCCGCCGGCCCGGGGGCGTTCACGGGACGGTCATGGGTGTGACATGCGGCCGTCACGGGGCGTGGCGACACTGCCGCGGTCGCTGCCCCGGGCAGCCCGTCACACCGAAGTGATCACCATGACTTGCCTGAGTGAGAGTTTCCTGGCCGCCACGCGGCTGGCGCTGGGCCTGCCGGCCACGGCCGTGCCGCGCGGTCCGAAGCAGCGGCTGCCGCAGGGAGTGAAAGCGGTTGAGCTGCGCCGCGCGGCGCTCACGCCGCTCCGTCCAGCGGCGCCTGGTCTTTCGGCGCTCCCCCACTGCCCGCCGGCTCTTCATTCCAGCCAAAGCTGTCGCTGAAGGTGAAGTACAGCGAGACGTAGAAGGCGCAGCTGAACATCAGCCCCGCGGGCAGCACGGCCACGCCGGCGAGCTGGCGCGCGCCCAGCAGCGAGAACACCGTGGTGACCAGCAGCAGGAAGCCCAGCAGCAGCGCCATCCAGGTCAGCCCGTAGACCACCAGCGCGCCGCGGTTGCGCCAGCAGGCGATCCAGCTGGAGAACAGCGACTGCGCCGTGCCCTGCTCGGCCCACCACACCAACGCCGGCGCATGCCAGAAGGGCAGCGCCAGCAGCGTGGTCAGGGTCACGCGCAGCAGCAGCCCGAACTGCAACTGCGCGTCGCGCAGCAGCGCGCCGGGGTCGCCGTTCTCGACGATCATTTCCACGTGCAGCTGCTCGAAGCGGCCGCCGTCCACCCAGTCGCACAGCCCCGCGATCAGCGCCGTGGCCACGCCGTAGAAGAAGCACAGCTTGAGCAGCCTTCGGCGCCGTGACTTGGGTCGGGCGCGCAGCAGCTCCACGTACTGCGCCGGATGTACCGGCTTGCCCTGCAGCGCCCCGCGCGTGGCCACCATGAAGCCCAGCGACAGCAGCGGCAGCGCCATCATCACCACGATCGGCCCGACCAGCGGCAGCGACATCACGAACAGCGCCACGAACAGGAAGGACAGGAACAGCAGCGTGAAGCCCATGGGCCGGCGCAGGAACAGCGCGAAGGCCCGCTGCACCCACAGCACGCCCCGGCGCGGCGGCAGGGTCTGCAGCAGCAGGGGCGGCGGGGGCAGGGGCAATGCACTCATGCGTCGCGCTCTCCTTGGGGATGCCACGGCGTGGCGATGCGCTCGCGCAGCACCCGCTCGAAGTGCATGGGGTCGTGCGGCTTGAGCATGCTGGCATCGCGCGGCAGGTGCAGGTCCCACAGCCGCGACACCCAGAAGCGCAGCGCCCCCGCGCGCAGCAGCGCGGGCAGCAGCCGGCGCTCGGCGCTGGTCAGGGGGCGCACGCGCTCGTAGGCGGCGACGAAGACGGCGGCGCGCTCGTCCACGCCGCGGCCGCTGTCGAGGTCGATGCACCAGTCGTTGAGGCACACCGCGATGTCGAACAGGTACGTGTCGATGCCGGCGAAGTAGAAGTCGAAGAAGCCGGTGAGGCGTTCGCGCCCGGGCAGGCCTTCGAACATCACGTTGTCGCGGAACAGGTCGGCGTGCACCGGGCCGCGCGGCAGGTCTTTATAGGCGGCGGAGACGGCCAGCTCGGCCTGGAAGGCCAGTTCCTCCTCGATGAGCGTGCGCTGCTCGGGAGCGAGGAAGGGCAGCACCACCGGCACCGTCTCCTGCCACCAGGGCAGGCCGCGCAGGTTGGGCTGGGCCAGCGGAAAGTCGCGCCCGGCCAGGTGCATGCGTGCCAGCATCTCGCCGACCTGCTCGCAGTGGTGCAGGTCGGGGGCGAGCTGGTGGCCGCCGACGAGCTTGTTGACCAGCGCCGCGGGCTTGCCCTTGAGCTGGTGCAGGATCTGGTCGTTGCCGTCCGAGCGCGGCTCGGGCACCGGGATGCCGCGCTGCGCCAGGTGGCGCATCAGGTGCAGGTAGAAGGGCAGCTGCTCGAAGCTCAGGCGCTCGAACAGCGTCAGCACCCACTCGCCCTGCGTGGTGGAGACGAAGTAGTTGGTGTTCTCGATGCCCGCGCCGATGCCGCGCAGCGCGGTGAGGCGGCCCACGTCCAGCGTGGAGACGAAGGCGTCGACCTCTTCAAAGGTCACTTCGGTGAAGACGGCCATGGGTCAGAAGCTCAGCATGTTCCACACGCGCTGCCCGGCAGCGCCCCGGCTGTTGCCCGGGCCGCTGCTCATGTCGCGCTCGCCGCCGCCGGGAATGACCTCGTAAGGCGCGGCGTTGCGCGGACGCACGACGAGGCGCTGGGTCTGACCCCGCACGCGCAGCTCCTCGACGCGCACGCCCTCATCCTCGATCACCAGGTGCTGGACATTGGGTTCGGGCGGAAGCTGGCGCGCGTTTTCGGCGGTCTGGGCAGTCTGGGCGGCCAGCGGCAGCGTCGCGCACAGCGCGGCCAGCGCCGCGGCAGGGCGGAGGAGGGCGTTCATGGCGCCATTGTAGGAGCGGGGCGGGGGCTCTCTCGGGGGGCATGGATGGCACTTCGGCCTGATTGACAATCCGCCAAATGAGCGAGAACAAGACCCTCCTGCTGGTGGACGGCTCCAGCTACCTCTACCGCGCCTACCACGCGCTGCCCGACCTGCGCGGCCCCGGCGGCGTGCCCACCGGCGCGCTGCACGGCATGGTGGCGATGATGCAGCGGCTGCGCGAGCAGGTCCCGGCGGCGCACGCGGTGTGCGTCTTCGACGCCTCCGGGCCCACCTTCCGCGACGAGTGGTACCCCGACTACAAGGCGCACCGTGCCCCGATGCCCGAGGCGCTGGCCGAGCAGATCGAGCCCATCCACGAGGTGGTGAAGCTGCTGGGCTGGCCGGTGCTGCAGGTCGAGGGCGTGGAGGCCGACGACGTGATCGGCACGCTGGCGCGCGTGGGCGCGGCTTCCGGGCACGAGGTGGTCATCTCCACCGGCGACAAGGACTTGGCGCAACTGGTCACGCCGCAGGTGACGCTCATCAACACCATGAGCAACGAGCGCCTGGACGAGGCCGGCGTGCTGGCGAAATTCGGCGTGGCGCCGAACCGCATCGTCGATTACCTGACCCTGGTGGGCGACACGGTGGACAACATTCCCGGCGTCGAGAAGGTCGGCGCCAAGACCGCCGCCAAGTGGCTGGCCGAGTACGGCTCGCTCGACGGCGTGATCGAGGCGGCGCCCAAGATGAAAGGCGTGACGGGCGAGAACCTGCGCAAGGCGCTGGACTGGCTGCCGCAGGGCCGGCGCCTGGTCACCGTGCACTGCGACTGCGACTTGGCCAAGCATGTTCCCGGCTGGCCGGCGCTGGACGCGCTGGCGCTGCGCCCGGTGCATCGCGACGATCTGCTGGCCTTCTACACGCGCTTCGGCTTCAAGACCTGGAAGCGTGACCTGGAGGAAGAGATCGCCATGGAGGGCCGCGCCGACGCGCAGGGTGACCTGGTCACGCTCATGGACACAGCCTCCACGCCCGTCGAGAAGCGCTACGAGACGGTGCTGACCATGGAGGCGCTGGAGCAGTGGCTGCGGAAGATCGACGCCGCGCCGCTGACCGCGCTGGACACCGAGACCGATTCGCTGGACGCGCTGCAGGCCCGCATCGTGGGCCTGTCGCTGTCGGTGGCGCCCGGCGAGGCCTGCTACGTGCCGCTGCGCCACGACTACGCCGGCGCGCCCGACCAGTTGCCGCTCGATGCCGTGCTGGACAAGCTGCGCCCGTGGCTGGAGGACAGTTCGAAACCCAAGCTGGGCCAGCACGCCAAGTACGACCTGCACGTGTTCCAGAACGCCGGCATCAGCGTGCGCGGCTACGTGCACGACACGCTGCTGCAGAGCTACGTGCTGGAGGCGCACAAGCCGCATTCGCTGGAGAGCCTGGCCGAGCGGCATCTCAATCGCCGTGGCCTGAGCTACGAGGACCTGTGCGGCAAGGGCGCCAGCAAGATCCCGTTCACGCAGGTGGACATCGAGCGCGCCTCCGAATACGCCTGCGAGGACGCCGAGATGTGCCTGGCGGTGCACCGCGCGCTGTGGCCGCGCGTCGAGGCCGAGCCCGGGCTGCTGCACGTCTACCGCGACATCGAGCTGCCCATCTCGGCGCTGCTGGCGCGCATGGAGCGCACGGGCGTGCTGATCGACCGCGAGGTGCTGGCCAAGCAGAGCCATGAGCTGGGCCAGCGGCTGCTGGCGCTGGAGCAGGAGGTGCACGAGCTCGCCGGCCAGCCCTTCAACCTGGGCAGCCCCAAGCAGCTCGGCGAGATCCTGTTCAACAAGCTGGGCTTGGCGGTGGTGAAGAAGACCGCCAGCGGCGCGCCGTCCACCGACGAGGAGGTGCTGGAGAAGCTGGCGCTGGACCACCCGCTGCCAGCGCGCCTGCTGGAGCACCGCGGCCTGGCCAAGCTCAAGAGCACCTACACCGACAAGCTGCCGCAGATGGTCAACCCGGCCACCGGCCGCGTGCACACCACCTACGCGCAGGCGGTGGCGGTGACGGGGCGGCTCTCCAGCAACGAGCCGAACCTGCAGAACATCCCCATCCGCACGCCGGAAGGCCGGCGCGTGCGCGAGGCCTTCATCGCGCCCGAAGGCTGCGTGATCGCCAGCGCCGACTACTCGCAGATCGAGCTGCGCATCATGGCCCACATCAGCGGGGACGAAGGGCTGCTGCGCGCCTTCACCGAGGGCAGCGACGTGCACCGCGCCACCGCGGCGGAGGTGTTCGGCGTGGCCGCCGCGGACGTCAACAGCGAGCAGCGCCGCTACGCCAAGACCATCAACTTCGGGCTCATCTACGGCATGAGCGAGTTCGGGCTGGCGCGGCGGCTGGGCATCGAGACCAAGGCGGCGCGCACCTACATCGAGCGCTACTTCGCGCGCTATCCCGGCGTGAAGCGCTACATGGACGAGACCCGCGCCCAGGCCGCCGAGCGCGGCTACGTGGAGACGGTGTTCGGGCGGCGGCTGTATCTGCCCGAGATCCGCGGCGGCAGCGGTCCGCGCCGCGCCGAGGCCGAGCGCCAGGCCGTCAACGCGCCGATGCAGGGCACGGCGGCGGACCTGATCAAGCTGGCGATGCTGGCGGTGCAGCGCGCACTGGACGAGCAGGGCCGGCTCACGCGCATCGTGCTGCAGGTACACGACGAGCTGGTGTTCGAGGTGCCCGAGGCCGAACTGGACTGGGTCAAGACCGAGGTGCCGAAGCTCATGGCCGGCGTGGCGGCGCTGAAGGTGCCGCTGCTGGCCGAGGTGGGTGTGGGACGCAACTGGGACGAGGCGCACTGACGCCGCGCTGACACGGCCGGGGGCATTGCTAAGATGCCGCCCCCTGCCGGCCGCGCCTGCCAAGGCGCGGCCCGTCCATTTCCTCGCAGACCGCGCTCCGGCGCGGTCGCTGTTTTTCCATGACCCTTGCGTACATCATCGTCGCCACCCTGCTGGGCGGGCTGC
Source organism: Azohydromonas caseinilytica (assembly GCF_012927045.1). GTDB lineage: Bacteria > Pseudomonadota > Gammaproteobacteria > Burkholderiales > Burkholderiaceae_C > Azohydromonas > Azohydromonas caseinilytica. Next base: position 23,094 of record NZ_JABBFW010000002.1, read on the forward strand.
TGTCGGTCCTGATCGCCGCGCAGCTCACGCTCAGCGTGCTGGGCCGGCTGGTGAAGAGCCTGGTGAGCCTGTCGGCCGGCGTGCTGCTGGGCACGGCGCTGCTCAACGTGCTGCCCGAGGCCTTCGAGGATGCGACCGATTCGCACGGGCTGTTCCTGACCCTGCTGGTGGGACTGCTCTTCTTCTTCCTGCTGGAAAAGGCCGAGCTCTACCGCCACGGCCACCACCACGAAGGCGACGACCCGCACCACCACCACCATCACGGCTTCGACGCCGAGCAGGCGGGCAAGGGCGGCTGGACCGTGCTGCTGGGCGACAGCATCCACAACTTCTGCGACGGCATCATCATCGCCGCGGCCTTCCTGTCGGACCCGCAGCTGGGCCTGGTGACGGCGCTGGCGGTGATCCTGCACGAGATCCCGCAGGAGGTCGGCGACTACATCGTGCTGCTCAATGCCGGCTTCTCGCGCGGGCGCGCACTGCTCTACAACGCGCTGTCGGGCCTGGCCTCGGTGGTGGGCGGGGTGGTGGGCTACCTGGTGGTGGAGCCCTGGAAGCCGTTGTTCCCGTACCTGCTGGTCATCGCCGCCAGCAGCTTCATCTACGTGGCGGTGGCGGACTTGCTGCCGCAGCTGCAGCGCCGGCTGAGCCTGCGCGCCACGCTGGCGCAACTGGGCTGGCTGGCCGCGGGCTTGGGTCTGGTGCTGCTGGCCACGCGCACGCTGCACCACCACTGAGGCCTGCCGTTCGGGCTGAGCCCTTCGACAGGCTCAGGGCGAACGGGTGTGGAGCTGAAAACAAAAACGCCGGGACGCGGCAAGCGCGGTCCCGGCGTGGTGCCGACGCGATGGCTGTCGCATCGGCCGGCGCCACCGGCTTGACCGGCCGGGGGCGCGCAACGGGTCGTCAGCGCACCACCAGCACCGGGATGGTGGCGTGCGTGAGCACCTTCTGGGTCTCGCTGCCCAGCAGCAGCGCGGCCACGCCGCGGCGGCCGTGCGAGGCCATGACGATGAGGTCGCAACCCAGGCTCTGGGCCTGCTCGCAGATCGCCTCCCACGGGTGCAGGGCCTCGATGGTGAGGGCCTTGCAGCTCACGCCGCTGGCCTGCGCCGCCTCCAGCACGCCGCTGACGCGCTGGTTGGCGATGCGGTCCTGCGCGTCGAAGAACTCCTGCGGCGGCGTGGGCTGCATCTCGGAGATGGCGCCGTAGGGGAAGGGCTCCTTGGCACTGAGCGTGACGAGCTCGGCGCCGGTGAGCTTGGCCAGGTCGATGGCCTGGCGCACGGCCTTGGCGGTGATCTCGGAACCGTCGGTGGGAACGAGGATGCGCTTGTACATGAGGGACTCCTTCCTGGTGTTGGGCGCTGGGCCGATGCACCGAGTGTCGCGCCGGCGGGTGCCGCCGGCTTGATGCCCATCAAGAGCGTGCGACGGGCCGCGCCGGGTCGGAGCACCACTCGCTCCACGATCCGGGATAGAGCGGGCTGCCGCCGAGGCCGGCGTGCTCGAAGGCGAGCAGGTTGTGGCAGGCCGTCACGCCCGAGCCGCACTGCTGCACCAGCCGCGCCGGGTCGCCGCCGGCCAGCAGCGGCGCCAGCTCCGCGCGCAGCGCCTGGGCGCTCTTGAAGCGGCCGTCGGGCTGCAGGTTGAGCTTGAAGAAGCGGTTCAGGGCGCCGGGAATGTGGCCCGCCACCGCGTCCAGCGGCTCCGTCTCGCCGCGGTAGCGCTCGGGAGCGCGGGCGTCCAGGATGCGCACGCGGCCCAGTTGCGACAGCAACGCGGTGGCATCGAGCGTGGGCATGGTGGAGGCGCCCACCGGGTAGGGCGCGGCCGCGGCGTCGCGCGCGGGCACGGCGGGGTCGAGCACACCGCCGGCCTCGGCCCAGGCCTGGCGGCCGCCGTCGAGCACCGCCACCGCGTCGTGGCCCAGCCAGCGCAGCAGCCACCAGGCGCGCGCGGCGAACATGCCGCCCTGCGCGTCGTAGGCCACGGCCTGCACGCCCGGGCGCAGGCCGAGCCGGCCCAGCAGCGCGGCCAGCGCCTCGCGCCCGGGCAGCGGATGGCGGCCGGGAAAGCGGCCCTGGGCGTCGCGCACGGCCGGGGCGCTGAGCTCGCGCTCCAGGTGCAGGTAATGCGCGCCGGGCAGGTGCCCTTCGGCGTAGGCGCGCTCGCCGGCGCTCGGGTCGGCCAGGTCGAAGCTGCAGTCCAGTAGCAGCACGGGCTGTCCGGCACGCTGCAGCGCCTGCAGCTGGTCCACGGTGATCAGGGTGCGGTAGGGCATGGGCGGGAGGTCTCCGTCGGGAAGAGCGGCATTGTCCGCGCCGGGAGGCGCCCGGCTCACTGGCCGGCGCCCGCGGGCTGGCTGCGCAGCCAGGTGGCGGCCAGCCCGGCGGCGACGATGAGCGCGATGCCCGCCAGCGCGGTGAGCGTGAGCGGGTCGCCCAGCACCAGCGCGCCCAGCAGGCAGGAGAACACGATGCCGCTGTACTGCAGGCTGGCGTTGCTCAGGGTGCGGCCGATGGCGTAGGCGCGCGTCATCATCATTTGCGCCACCGTGGCCAGCACGCCGGTGGCCAGCAGCAGCGCCAGCCCTTCGGCGCTGTGCGCATGGACGCCGCTGAAGGCCATGCCCACCACGCCGGCGGCCATGCCGCCCAGCGAGAAGTAGAAGACGATGCGGTACTCGGGCTCGCCCGCGCGGCCCAGCGCCTGCACCTGCAGGTAGGCCGAAGCGGCGAGCATGCCGGACACCAGCCCGGCCAGGCCATATCCCAGCTGCTCGGGGCCCATGGTCGGCCGCAGCACCAGCACCACCCCGGCGAAGCCGGCCAGCACCGCCGCCACCAGCCGGGCATCGACGCGCCGGCCCCCGCGCAGCAGCGCCGCGCCCAGCAGCAGGAACACCGCCATCCAGACCGAGGACATGTAGTTCAGCGTCATGGCCGTGGCCAGCGGCAGCCCGGCCAGGGCGTGGAACCACAGGCTCAGCGCGCACACGCCGGTGAAGCTGCGCCGTCCGTGCATCGCCAGCCGTTGCGTGCGCAGCGTGCCGCCGCGCAACCTGGTCAGCGCCGCGATGGTGAGCGCGCCGACCAGGCCGCGGTAGAAGACGATCTCCGCCGTGGCGTAGTGGGCCGAGGCCAGCTTGATGCACAGCCCCATGGCGGCGAAGAGGAACGAGGCGCAGAGGATCAGCAACGGGGCGGGCATCCCGCGATTGTCGGCCGCGCAAAGAAAACGGCCGCCGGGGCGGCGGCCGTGCGAAGAACGAAGCGTGGAACCGGCGCGGCGCTCAGGCGGCGGCGGGCAGCGGCATTTCCTCGGGTTCCGGACGCGCCTGCAGGCGCTGCAGCTGGGCGCGCGCATGGGGCAGCAGGCGCTCGCGGCGGTCGACGTAGGCGTCGAGCAGCGCCTCCGCGTCGCGCGGCGGGCTCATGCGGCGCAGCAGCATCTCTTCCCAGCGCATGCCGGCCATCAGGCGGCGGCGGCCGTCGGCGAAGAAGCTCCACCAGTCGGCGCTGTGGGGCTCCAGCCGCAGGCCCTGGAACAGCGCGTGGCGGCAGGCGCGCCGGCGGGCCTGCAGCGCCTGCGCGGCATGCGCCGGAGCGCCTGCCATCGGCAGCACCTCCGCCAGCGCCGCGTCGCGCGCCGCCACGAAGGCGAGCAGCTCGCGCAGCGCCGCGCAGCGCAGTTGCGGGCGCTCACGCTTGAGGCCTTCAATCTTGTCGAGGTAGATGCGAATCGTTTGGTGGTCGTCGCGAACCGTGTTCCACAACGTGTGCATGGGTGAGGTACCTCCCAAAGGGGGATTTTCAGCCTTAGCAAGCCGTGTTCCCGCTCCTTCAGTTGCTGGGGGTGACCAATGCCACGGAAAGCCCGAAACCAAGTAGCCAACCGGCCACCACGTCGGCCACGTGGTGCGCGCCCAGGGTCACGCGCGACACGCCCACGGCCAGCGGCAGCAGCGTGCCCAGCATCCAGGCGCCGGTGCGCAGCGCGTCGGTGGGCAGCAGCGGCGCGGTGATCGCCGCCGCCGTGAGCCACCAGGCGCTGGCCATCAGCGTGTGGTTGCTGGGGAAGGAGCTGCCGAAGGTGATGCTGCGCGACGCCTGGGGCCGGCCCAGCTGCGTGCGGTGCTTGAGCCAGCGCCCCAGCGGCCCGGGCAGCACGGTGGCCAGCGCCAGGGCCAGCGCGGCATCCGTGCCGCCGGCGGCCCACAGCGCCGGCGCGGCCACCAGGCCCAGCAGCGCCACCAGCGTCGAGGAGCCCAGGGCGGAGATGTCCAGCGCCGCCGCCACCACGCGCGGGTGCTGGTGGCGTCCTACCATCACGGCCACCCGCCGCTCCAGCGCCTGCCAGCGCGCCCAGCGCTCCAGGCGCGGCGCCGCCCACAGCAGCAGCGCCGTCACCGCCAGCGGCAACAGCAGGAGCAACCAGCGTCCATGCATCAACCGGCTCCCGGTTCCGAGTCCGCTTCCCACGCCGCGCCCCGGTTCGCGCTGGTGCTCAACCAGCGTGCCGGCGCCCATGGCGACGCCGAGTTGCGCTTGCGGCTGGTGCAGGCCTTCACCCGGGAAGGCGTGGAGCCGCAGGTGTTCGAGGCCGTGGACGGCCGGCTCGATGCGTTGGCGCAGGCCGCCGCGGCCAGCGGCGCCGAGGTGCTGGTGGTCGCCGGCGGGGACGGCAGCTTCAACACCGTGGCCAACGCCGTGGCTGGGCGGCCCGAGCCCCGGCCGGAGCTGGCGCTGCTGCCGCTGGGTACCTTCAACCACGTGGCGCGGCGCCACGGCATCCCGCTGGCGCTGGAGGAGGCGGTGGCCGTGGCGGTGCACGGCGAGGCCCGGCCGCTGGCGGCCGGAGAGGTCAATGGGGCGCTGTTCTTCAACAACTGCTGCTTCGGGCTGTACTCCAGCCTGATCCAGGCGCGCGAGGGGCACAAGAAGCGCTTCGGCCGCCGCCGCGTGGTGGCGCTGGCCTCGGCGCTGTGGACGCTGCTGCGCCCGCATGCGCGGCGCGCGGTGGTGCTGGACCTGGGCCACGAGCGGCGGCGGCTGCGCAGCTCGCTAGTGTTCGTGGCGGCCAATCCGCTGCAGCTGGAAGACGTGGACGCCGCGCTGGCGCGGCAGGTGGCCGATGGCGCCCTGGGGCTGCTGTCGGTGCGCGAGGTCGATGCGTGGCGGTTGCTGAAGCTGGCCTGGGGCGCGTGGCGCGAGGAGCTGTCCTCGCTGCAGGAAGTGTTCGCCCAGCCGCTGCGGCAGGCGACGCTGCACGTGCGTGCGCGGCGCCTGCCGGTGGTGCTGGACGGCGAGCTGCGCATGCTGCGCACCCCGCTGGTGTTGCGCCGGCGCGAGGGGCTGCTGCGCTTGCGCGCCCCCGTGCCGGAAGCGGCCGGCCCGCTGGCGTGAGCCGGCGGCGCGGGCCTCACCGGGCGGTGAGCTCCGCGCCCATGACGCGCCGGTACCACTCGTGGAAGTGCTGCATGCCGTCTTCCATCGGGCTCTGGTAGGGGCCGACCTCGTCGTCGCCGCGCTTGAGCAGCGCCAGCCGGCCCGCGTCCATGCGCTCGCCGATCTCGTCATCCTCGACGCAGGTCTCCATGTAGGCGGCCTGCTGGGCCTCGACGAACTCGCGCTCGAAGGCGGCGATCTCCTCGGGGTAGTAGAACTCGACGAGGTTGAGCGTCTTTTGGGTGCTGATCGGGAACAGCGTGGAGACCACCAGCACGTTCGGATACCACTCGACCATGATGTTCGGGTAGTACGTCAGCCAGATCGCGCCCTGCTGGGGCCGCTGGCCCTGGCCGTAGCGCAGCACCGCCTCGTGCCACTGCCTGTAGACGTCCGAGCCGGGCTTGCCCAGCGCGCCGTTGACGCCCACGGTCTGCACCGAGTACTCCTTGGCGAACTCCCAGCGCAGGTCGTCGCAGGTGACGAAGCCGCTCAAGCCCGGGTGGAAGGGCCCGACGTGGTAGTCCTCCAGATAGACCTCGATGAAGGTCTTCCAGTTGTAGTTGCACTCGTGCACCTGGACCTTGTCGAGCACGTAGCCGCTGAAGTCCAGCGCCGCGCGCGGGCCCATGCCGGCGAGGTCGGCCTCGATGTCGCGGCCGTTGTCCTCGAACACCAGGCCGTTCCAGGTGCGGACCTTGTAGTTGTTGAGGTTCAGGCAGGGGTCGTGCGCGAAGTGCGGCGCGCCCAGCAACTGGCCGTGCAGGTCGTAGGTCCAGCGGTGCAGCGGGCACACCACGCTGTGCTTGGTGTTGCCGCGCCCGCGCAGCATCACGGCCTGGCGATGGCGGCAGACGTTGGAGATCAGCTCCAGCCCCTGGGGCGTGCGCACCAGGGCCCGGCCTTCGCCTTCCTGGGGCAGCGCGTAGTAGTCACCCACCTCCGGCACCGCCAACTCGTGCCCGAGGTAGCGCGGGCCAGGCTGGAAGATCAATCGTTGTTCATTGCGGAACAACGCCTCGTCGAAATAGGTGGAAACCGAAAGTTGCGAGCGGCTGCGCTCAAGAGCTTCAAGGCTGATGCTCAGGTCGGACATGATCCCCAGGATCTCCAAAAACCAATGTCAACCCGCCCACCACAAGACTTGAGGGTGGGATGGAAATATGCCTTCCGGGCGGAAGGCAAGGGGCGGATTGTAGCCAGGGGGGGTAGGGGTGCCTTTGAGGTGTGCAAAGTCCTTGCGAAAGGCTGCAAGCCAGGACCAACCCTAGGCCGCAACGGCGTGGAGCCGTTGTGCCGGGGCGCCACAGCAGCCGCGTTGCCAGGGCCGGGAAAGGTCAGCTGACTACAATCACGCCTCGCTTTTTTCGCCTCACGAAATGCCGCGTCAGCCTGCCTCAGACAAACAAACCCCGGCGTCCGCCAGCTACGAAGACGCGCTGGCCGAGCTGGAGCGCCTGGTGCAGGCGATGGAAGACGGGCAGCTGCCGCTGGACCGGTTGCTGGAAAGCTACAAGCGCGGCGCGGAGCTGCTGGCCCTGTGCCGCGGGCGGCTGCAGGCGGTGGAAGAGCAGGTCAAGCTGCTGGAAGAGGGGCAGCTCAAGCCCTGGACGGGCACATGAATATGAAGTTGGATGACTGGGTGCAGTCCGTGCTCGACGAGGTCGAGTCGGTGCTGCAGGGTTGGGTTCCCGCGGAGGCCCCGGCCGGCCTGGGCGAGGCCATGCGCTATGGCGTGCTCGACGGCGGCAAGCGGCTGCGCCCGCTGCTGGTGATGGCGGCCTGCGAGGCCGTGGACGGCCAGCGCGAGGCGGCGCTGCGCGCGGCGGTGGCGGTGGAGCTGATCCACGCCTACTCGCTGGTGCACGACGATCTGCCCTGCATGGACAACGACGTGCTGCGCCGCGGCAAGCCCACGGTGCACGTGCGCTACGGCGAGGCCCAGGCCATGCTGGCCGGCGACGCGATGCAGGCCCTGGCCTTCGAGGTGCTCACGCCCCCGCAGGGCACGGTCGAGCCGGCGCTGCAGGCGCGGCTGTGCGGGCTGCTGGCGCGCGCGGCCGGGCATGCCGGCATGGCCGGCGGCCAGGCCATCGACCTGGCCAGCGTGGGGTGCAAGCTCGACGAGGCGGCGCTGCGCGACATGCACCGGCGCAAGACCGGCGCGCTGCTGCAGGCCAGCGTGGTCATGGGCGCGGCCTGCGGCCATCCCCCTGCCGACGCATTGGCCGCGCTGGCCGACTATGGTGCGGCGCTGGGCCTGGCCTTCCAGGTGGTGGACGACATCCTGGACGTGACCCAGGAGTCCCACACCCTGGGCAAGACCGCGGGCAAGGACCTGCACGACAACAAGCCGACCTATGTCTCGGTGCTGGGCCTGGAGGCCGCGCGCCGGCATGCCCTGGAGCTGCGCGACCAGGCCCGCGCCGCGCTGGCCCGCTCCGGACTGGCCAGCACCGCACGGCTGGCGGCCCTGGCCGACAAGGTCGTGGACCGCGACTGCTGACGACGGCCGAGCGCCGCACACCACTGCACGATGAACGCTCACCCCCTGCTCGAAACGATCAACGCCCCGGCCGACCTGCGCCGCCTCTCGCGCGCGGAGCTCAAGCTGCTGGCGCACGAGCTGCGCGACTTCGTGCTGCAGAGCGTGAGCCGCACCGGTGGCCACCTCTCCAGCAACCTCGGCACGGTGGAGCTCACCATCGCGCTGCACGCAGTCTTCGACACCCCGCACGACCGGCTGGTGTGGGACGTGGGCCACCAGACCTACCCGCACAAGATCCTCACCGGGCGACGCGAGCGCATGGGCTCGCTGCGCCAGCTCGGCGGCATCAGCGGCTTCCCGCGCCGCGACGAGAGCGAGTACGACACTTTCGGCACCGCCCACAGCTCCACGTCCATCTCCGCGGCGCTGGGCATGGCGCTGGCCGCGCAACTCAAGGGCGAGAACCGCCACGCCGTGGCCATCATCGGCGACGGCGCCATGACCGCGGGCATGGCCTTCGAGGCGCTGAACAACGCCGGCGTGCCGCACGCGGGCATCCCGGCCAACATGCTGGTGGTGCTCAACGACAACGACATGTCGATCAGCCCGCCGGTGGGCGCGCTCAACAAGTACCTGGCGCGGCTGATGAGCGGCAAGTTCTACGCCGCCGCGCGCGAGGGCGCCAAGAGCGTGCTCAAGAACGCGCCGCCGCTGCTGGAGCTGGCGCGCCGCCTGGAGGAGCACGCCAAGGGCATGGTGATCCCGGGCACGATCTTCGAGGAGTTCGGCTTCAACTACGTCGGCCCCATCGACGGCCACGACCTCGACGCCCTCATCCCCACGCTGGAGAACCTGCGCGACAAGAAGGGCCCGCAGTTCCTGCACGTGGTCACCAAGAAGGGCTACGGCTACAAGCTGGCCGAGGCCGACCCCATCGCCTACCACGGCCCCGGCAAGTTCGATCCGGCGCTGGGCCTGGTCAAGCCGGCCACGCCGCCGAAGCCGACCTTCACCCAGGTCTTCGGCCAGTGGCTGTGCGACATGGCCGCGGCCGATCCCCGCCTGGTGGGCATCACGCCGGCCATGCGCGAGGGCTCGGGCATGGTGGAGTTCCACCAGCGCTTCCCGCAGCGCTACTTCGACGTGGGCATCGCCGAGCAGCACGCCGTGACCTTCGGCGCCGGCCTGGCCTGCGAGGGCTTGAAGCCGGTGGTGGCGATCTACTCCACCTTCCTGCAGCGCGGCTACGACCAGCTCATCCACGACGTGGCGTTGCAGAACCTGCCGGTGGTGTTCGCGCTGGACCGCGCCGGCCTGGTGGGCGCCGACGGCGCCACGCATGCCGGTGCCTACGACATCGCCTTCCTGCGCTGCATTCCCAACGTCAGCCTGCTGGCGCCGGCCGACGAGGACGAGTGCCGCACCGCGCTGACCACCGCCTTCCGCCAGCAGCACCCGGTGGCCGTGCGCTACCCGCGCGGCGCCGGCGTGGGCAAGCCGGTGCAGCCGGGCTTTGCGGAGTGGCCCTGGGGCAAGGGCGAAGTGCGCCGCCGCGGCCAGCGCATCGCGATCCTGGCCTTCGGCACGCTGCTGTACCCGGCGCTGGAGGTGGGTGAGCGGCTGGACGCCACGGTGGCCAACATGCGCTTCATCAAGCCGCTGGACACCGCGCTGGTGGCCGAGCTGGCGCGCACGCACGACGCGATCGTCACCGTCGAGGAGGGCTGTCTGCCCGGCGGCGCCGGCGCGGCGGTGATGGAGGCGCTGCAGGCCGCGGGGCTGGACACCCCGGTGCTGGCGCTGGGCCTGCCCGACGAGTTCATCGAGCACGGCGACCCGGCCAAGCTGCTGGCCCTGGTGGGGCTGGATGCGGCGGGCATCGAGCAGGCCGTGCTCAAGCGCTTCGGCCCCAAGCCGGCGCTGGTGGCGCCGGTGCAGGCGGCGGTCAACGAGTGAATCCAGTTCGTCTCGGTCGGTGAAACAAATCCCGTTCGCCCTGAGCCTGTCGAAGGGCCGGCGCTCAGATATCGCCGCAGGGCTTCGACAGAGCCTGTCCTGAGCTTGTCGAAGGGCTCAACTCGAACGGATTACTTCAGTTCCAAAGGCGAGTTGGTGTGAAACGGCAGCGCCGGCCAAGTCCGGCGCCGCATTCGCCAAGCCCGTCTTGCCGGCGGGGCGGCGTGATGCCCACGCCGCTCAGCGCGCCGTCGCCCGGCGCCGCACGCACTCCAGGTAAGCCTGCCCGTCCGGCGGCAGCCCCGTGCGTTGCGAGGCCCAGATCATCTCGCCCAGGCACTCCATCACCTCGTGCTGCGCCTCGTGCGCCGAGCCCAGCTTGGCCGCCAGGAGCTCGAAAGCCTGCTTGATGCCGCGCGGCTGGTCGATGGACACCTGCTCGCTGATGGACAGGTGCATCGACAGGTGCAGGAAGGGGTTCACCCGCCCGTCCTCCACCTTGTAATCGGCCGCCAGCGCGGCCTCCACGTCCGAAAGCTCGCCGTGGTACTCGGGGTGCTCGGCCACCCAGGGCGCGGCCACGGCCTCCATCGGGGTGAGCACGCCGCCCTCGCGGTGCTTGCGCCAGACCTCGCAGAAGAAGCGGCGCACGTCATGTTGGGAAGGTTGGAACATAGCCCGCGATTGTCGCCGTGGCTCTTGTCCCGCCCCGGGGCGCTGGCTTCGACGACTCCCGGGCTAATCCCGGAACCGGCCCGTCACGGTCCTTGGACAGGAGACGGATTGGTCAGTTTGGTTGGTCAATGACCCCAATGAGCGGGGATATTGTTCGAGATCTGTGGACAGTTTGGTGCTAGCCACCCTGCCGGGCACGGCCCGAGGCCGTTCAGGATGTCGGGTCGTCCTCGAAGCGCCAGGCCGGCACGCGCCAGTCCAGTTGCAGCGCCAGCAGCCGCAGGCCGAACACCACCAGCGCCGCAGCGGCCAGCGCCAGTTCGTCGCCGCCGCCCAGCGCTTGCACGCCCACCACGACCCAGCCGCCGGTGAAGGCCAGCACGGCATAGGGGCGGTGGTCGCTGAAGGCGGAGGGGATCTGGTTGCAGACGACATCGCGCAGCACGCCGCCGAAGGTGGCCGTCATCACGCCCATGACCACGGCGATCAGCGCCGGCATCTGTGCCTGCAGCGCGATCTGCGTGCCGCTGGCAGCGAACAGGCCCAGCCCCAGCGCATCGGGCCACAGCATGGCGCGCTCGGTGGGCTGCAGGTGGCGCGCGCGCATGAACAGCATCGCCCCCAGCGCCAGCGCCAGCAGTGCCCAGACCCAGCCCGCGTGCTGCACCCAGAAGAACGGGCGCCTGTCCAGCAGCACGTCGCGCAGCGTGCCGCCGCCGAAGGCGGTGAGCCCGGCCACCACGCACACGCCCACCACGTCGAGCCGCTTGCGCGCCGCCTCCACCAGCCCGGACAGCGCGAAGGCCAGCGTCGCCACGATCTCGATCACCAGTTGCGCCGTGGACAATGCGCCCCACCAGTCCGGAAGTCTCTCCATGTCTTGCCTGCTCCCCCGTTGCGGCGCGCATTGTCGCCGCGGCGCCACCCCCGCTTTGCCCGCCGCATGCCGCCGCTGATCACCGACCCGTCCTTCTATGCCGTGGCGGCGCCGGCGGTGCTGCTCATGGGGCTGGCCAAGAGCGGCTTCGGCGCCGGCTTCGGCGCGCTGGCGGTGCCGCTGATGGCGCTGGCCGTGCCGGTGCCGCAGGCCGCGGCCATCATGCTGCCGCTGCTGGCGGTGATGGACGCGCTGGGCCTGGCGGTGTTCCTGCGCGAGTTCGACCGCGCCCTGATCCGCCTGCTGCTGCCCGCCGGGCTGCTGGGCACGGTGCTGGGCACGCTGCTGTTCGGCGTGCTGCCGGCCAAGATCGTGGCCGGGCTGGTGGGCGTGATCACGCTGGCCTTCCTGGCCATCCGCTGGTTCTTCCCGCCGCGCGCCGATGCGCCGCCGCCGCCACGCTGGCTGGGCTTCCTGCTGGGCCTGACCTCGGGCTTCACCAGCTTCGTGGCGCACGCGGGCGGGCCGCCGGCGGCCTTCTACCTGCTGCCGCTGCGGCTGTCGCCGGTGGCGTTCACGGCCACGACGGCGGTGTTCTTCGCCGCGGTCAACGCCTCCAAGTGGATTCCATACGCTTGGCTGGGGCTGATCGACATGCGCAACCTGGCCACCTCGCTGGTGCTGATGCCGCTGGCGCCGGTGGGCGTATGGCTGGGCGTGCACGTGGTGCGCCGCATCTCGCAGCGCGTGTTCTACGGGCTGTTCTCGCTGGGGATGCTGCTCACCGGCGTGAAGCTGGTGTGGGATGCGGTGGTCTGAGCCGGCCGGTGCCGCTGCAACCCGGCCGCCGGGGCCGCGGCGGGAAAATCGTTCACCTCTGCTTCACAACTCGCGCACTCGGAAGCGCTGAGTGATGAAGTTGTTGCCCCTGGGCTGACAATCCTCCGCGGCCAGCGCGGACCTGCCGCTCCCAGGTGGCCCCTCACCCCGCCGGCGGCGGCTCCGAGGGCGCCACGCCGGGCGCGGGCAGCGGCGCTTCCCCGGTGGCGGCCTTGCGCGCCGCGGCGGCTTCAGCCCGCTCGGCGCGCTCGCGCGCCCACAGCGCCTCCAACTGCTCGCGGCCCTGGCGCGCCATGGCCAGCAGCCGCTGCTCGTCGCCGAAGTGCGGCGCCATCTGCTCCAGCAGCTCGATGCTGTGCGCGCGGAAGCGCTGCGCCTGCGTGCGGGCGAACTCGCGGTCGTAGCCCATGAGCTCCAGCACGCTGCGCGCGCTGAGCAGGGCGCTGTCGAAGGTCTCGCGCTCGATGAGCGAGACGCCGCGGTGGCGCAGCCCGTAGTAGTGCGTGACGTTGCGTGCCCGCGCCACGACTTGCAGCTGCGGGAAATGCTGCTTCACCAGGTCCACCACCGCCAGGCTCTGCGCGATGTCGTCGATGGCCACCACGATCACGCGCGCCTGCTCGGCGCCGGCCATGCGCAGCAGGTCCAGCCGCGTGGCGTCGCCGAAGAACACCGGCCAGCCGAAGCGGCGCACCGTCTCCACCTGGTCGGCGTCGTGCTCCAGCACCGTGGCCGCCAGGCCCTGTGCCGCCAGCAGCCGGCCCACCACCTGGCCGTAGCGGCCGAAGCCCGCGATGATCACCGGCGCCTGCTGTGGCTCCTCCAGCACCGGCAGCTCGCCATGGCTGCGCTGCGCCGCCAGGCGCGGCGCCAGCCAGCGGTCCGCGGCGCGCAGCAGCAAGGGCGTGAGCGCCATCGACAGCGCCACCGCCGCCACCAGCAGCGAGGCGGTGCCCGCATCCATCACCCCGCGCAGCGCCGCGGCCTGGAACACCACGAAGCCGAACTCGCCGCCCTGCGCCAGCAGCAGCACGAACACCGGGCGCTCGGGCAGCGGCAGCCGCATGCCCGTGGTCATGGCCATGAGCAGCAGCGCCTTGAGCGCCACGAAGCCCACCACCACTCCCAGCAGCGCCAGCGGGCGCGACGCCACCACGCCGAAGTCCACGCTCATGCCCACGGCCATGAAGAACAGGCCCAGCAGCAGGCCCTTGAAGGGCTCCAGGTCGGTCTCGATCTGGCGCCGGTACTCGCTGTCGGCCAGCAGCACGCCGGCGAGGAAGGCGCCCAGCGCCATCGACAAGCCCGCGGCCTGCATCAGCGCGGAGATCGCCACCACCAGCAGCAGCGACGCGGCGGTGAACACCTCCGGCGTGCGGCTGCGCGCGCTCCAGCGCAGCGCCGGGCGCAGCAGCAGCCGGCCGCCCAGCACCACCGCGCCGATGACCAGCGCCGCGCGCAGCGCCGCGGGCCAGCCGGCCCAGCCGTCCTCGTGCACGGTTTCGTGCGGCACGCCGGCCAGCAGCGGGATCAGCGCCAGGATCGGGATGGCGGCGATGTCCTGCAGCAGCGCCACGCCCAGCACGCCCTGGCCGGCGGCCGTGCTCCTGAGGTTGCGCTCGGCCAGCTCGGTCAGGCCGATGGCGGTGGAGGACAGCGCCAGGCCCAGCGCCGCCACCAGCGCCAGCCGCCCCGGCGTGCCCAGCAGCATGGCCACGCCAGCCAGCAGCGCCGCCGAGCCGATGAGCTGCACGCTGCCCCAACCGAAGATGGGCCGGCGCATCGCCCACAGCCGGCGCGGCTCCAGCTCCATGCCGACCAGGAACAGCATCAGCACCACGCCGAACTCGGAGAAGTGCAGCATCGCCTGCGCGTCGCCCGCCAGGTCCAGCCCGAAGGGGCCGATGGCGATGCCCGCGCCCAGGTAGCCCAGGATCGAGCCCAGCCCCAGGCGCCGCGCCAGCGGCACCGCGATCACCGCGGCGCCCAGGTACAACAGGCCCGACAGCAGCCAGCCACTGACTTCATGCTCCATCACGCGTGCTCCAGGGCCGGTCGTTCGAGGGCGGGCAGGGCGGCAGGGACATCGTCGTCATCGGCAAGCACATGGGAATTGCCACGATAGCCCATGCACGGACGGTAACCCGGAGGGCTGTCGCGGTCCGCACGGCAGCGCTACGCTCAAGGCCGTTGTTCCTTGCTCGGGAGACGGTGATGAAGGTGCTGCTCGTGGATGACCATCCACTGATTCTTTCGGCGCTGCAGGGCGTCATTCGTGGACTGGGCAACGATGTCAGCGTGACCTGCGCCGCCAGCGCGCGCGAGCTGCGCCAGCGGCTGGCCGAGGATGCCGACTACGACCTGCTGCTGCTGGACCTGCAGCTCGGCGACGCCGACGGCTTCGAGGTGCTGACCGAGATGCGCCGCGACCACCCCGCGCTGCCGGTGGTGGTGGTCTCGGGCACCGACCGCGCGCCCGACGTGCTGCGCGCCATCGACCTCGGCGCCATGGGCTTCGTGCCCAAGCGCGCCTCCAACGAGCTGCTGTTCGAGGCGCTGCGCCTGGTGATGTCGGGCGGCATCTTCGTGCCGCCCGTGCCCACCGGCCTGGGCAGCGGCCTGCCGCCCGCGGCGCAGGAGCCGCCCCCGCCGCCGCTGCTGCAGCCGCGCATGCAGCCGGCCCAGGGCGCGGCCTCGGGGCTGCCCGTGCCCAACGTCGCCGGGCTGACGCCGCGCCAGAACGAGGTGCTGGGCAAGCTGCTGCAGGGGCTGCCCAACAAGCTCATCGCGCGCGAACTCAACCTGTCGGTGGAAACGGTCAAGGACCATGTGGCGGCCGTGCTGCGCGTGCTCAACGTCAGCACGCGCACGCAGGCCGTGCTGGCCGTGAGCCGCATGGCGCAGCAGCAGGGCGGCTCGGCGTCGGCACAGCGCCACTGAGGCCATGAGCACCGTGCTGCCGACGACCACCGCGGCGGCACCGACCGCGCCCGCCGTGGCCGCACCGTCGTCCGAGGCGCAACGGCTGGAGCATGCGCGCGCGCTGTACGTGCAGACGCCCGCCACGCTGGCGGGCAACCTGGTGGGCGTGCTGCTGGTCCTGGCCTTCTACAGCGGCGTGGCCGACCGGTGGCGGCTGTTCGGCTGGGTCGGCGTCATGGCGGTGCTGTGGTGCCTGCGGCTGGCGCATTACCTGCGCTTCAGGCGCCATCGCGATGCCGACGATGCCACGCTGCTGGACTGGCGCAGCAGCTGGCGTGCGCTGGCGCTGCTGCTGGGCAGCTGCTGGGGCGCGGCGGCGTGGCTGTTCTGGGACCTGGGCACGCCCTCGCACCAGGTGGCGCTGCTGCTGATCATCTACAGCTACTGCGTCGGCTCGGTGCAGATGCTGGCCGGACAGCCCAAGGTCTTCATGACGTTCCTGTGCCTGGTGCTGCTGCCCACCGTGGCCCGCGTGGCCAGCGACACCGGCCACCCCTTCCACCTGCAGCTGGCGCTGATCATCTGCGTGCTCTTCGGCGCCGTGTGGCTCATGGGCCGCACCTACCGCAGCGCGCTGGCGCAGGCCATCGACCTCAAGCTGCACACCGACCAGCTCGCCGCGCAGCTGCGCGTGGAGATGGCCGCGGCCGAGGAGGCGCGCCGCGCCGCCGAGGCCGCCAGCCGCGCCAAGACGCAGTTCTTCGCCGCCGCCAGCCATGACCTGCGCCAGCCGCTGCACGCCATGGGGCTGTTCGCCGAGACGCTGCGCCAGCGCTGCAGCGACCCGGGCGTGGCTGCGCTGGTCAACAGCATCAACGAGAGCGTGGACGCGCTGGAGGGCCTGTTCGGCGAGCTGCTGGACATCACCCGCATCGACACCGGCGGCGTGGAGCTCAAGCCCGAGGCGGTGCGGCTGCGTGACGTGTTCGCGCGGCTGCGGCTGCACTTCGAGCCCATCGCCTTCGAGAAGGGGCTGGCGCTGAGCTTCCGCGGCGACGCGCATGTGGTGCACGCCGACCCGGTGGTGCTGGAGCGCATCCTGCGCAACCTGGTGAGCAACGCCATCCGCTACACCGAGGACGGCGGCGTGCTGGTGAGCTGCCGCCGCCGCGGCGAGCGGCTGCTGCTGCAGGTGTGGGACAGCGGCATCGGCATCGCCGAGCAGAGCCTGCCGCGCATCTTCGACGAGTTCTACCAGGTCAACAGCCACCGCCCGCTGGAGCCGCACCAGCGCAAGGGCCTGGGGCTGGGGCTGGCCATCGTCAAGCGGCTGGCCGACCTGATGGATGTGCCGCTGAACGTGCGCTCGCGGGTGGGCCACGGCACGGTGTTCAGCCTGGAGGTGCCGCCGGGCGTGGTGGAGGCGCCGCCGGCCGGGCTGGTGGACGCCTCCCCCAAGATGCCGCTGGGGCTGAGCCTGCAGGAGCGGCTGATCGTGGTGGTGGAGGACGAGCCGGCCGTGCGCGAGGGCCTGACCGTGCTGCTCAAGGCCTGGGGCGCGCGCGTGGTGGACTTCGACGCCGTTGGCGCCGCGCAGGCCTGGACCGAAAGCCCTGCGCCGGAGCGCCCGGACCTGCTGATCGTGGACTACCGGCTGCCCGAGGGGCGCACCGGGCTGGATGCGCTGGACATCATCCGCCGCCGCTGGCCCGAGGCGCGGCTGCCGGCCATCGTCATCACGGGCAGCAGCCTCAGCGGGCACGAGAACGAGGCCGAGGAGCACGATTTCCACCTGCTGATCAAGCCCGTGCTGCCCAACAAGCTGCGCGCCATGATCGGCTTCAAGCTGAGCATGCCCCCCAAATGACGCAGGCCGCCCGGGGGCGGCCTGTTCGGGAGCGCCGCCGTCGGGCGGCGGCGCGGGCGTCAAGCGCTCAGGGCCGGCACAGGCCCAGGATGCGCTCCTGCTGCCCGCACTGCGTGCTCACCGGCTGGACCGGACGGTTGGCGCGGGCCTGCGTCTGTGCGTTCGCGCAGGTGTTCATCTCGCGCACCATCGGCGCGTAGTAGCTCCAGCCCTTGCCCAGCGGCGGCAGCGACAGGCTGACTTCCTTCCACTTCGGGTGTCCCTCGGCCTGCAGCGTGGGGAAGTTCTGGCACAGCGAGCGGGCGAAGCGGGTGAGGTGGGTGGTGGTGTCGGCGCGGCCGTAGTTGAAGGTCACCAGGAAGGCCTTCACGGCCACGCCCGGCACGTCCTCGGGCAGCAGGTTGGGGTAGTTGCTGGCCTTGATCACCGAGGGGAAGTAGGTCTGCAGCGCCGCCTTGCTGGCCGGGTTGGAGGCATCGAACTTGAGCAGCCGGATGAGCTGGCGCGCCTCGGGCTTCATGTCCACCAGCAGCTTGGCCGGCTGCCCGGCCACGGCCACCACCACATCGATGCTCTTGTCCACGGTGAGCTTGACCAGCGCCTCCTCGTTGCTGAGGTAACTGGCCTGCCCTTCGGGCAGCGGCTTGCCGAACATCTGCTTGTACAGCGTGGTGGCCGACAGCGCCGTGCCGCTGAGCAGCGGGCCGACGTTGATCTTGGCGTCCCGGATCTCGTGCACGCTCTGCAGCGGCGAGTCGGCCCGGGTGATGAAGTAGATCTCCTCGTTGTAGAGCGGCATGACCACGCGCAGCGGCTTGATGGTCTCGGCCGCCTGCGGGTTGCCGGCCGAGGCCCGGTCGAGGAAGGCCTGGTACACGTCGGACTGCACCAGCGCCAGCTTCACGCCGGGCTCGTTGCGCAGGCGCTGCACGTTTTCCGCGGAGCCGGCGGAGGGCAGGGCCTCCAGCGTGATGTCGGCGTCCGGCGCCACGAAGCGCGCCAGGTCGCGGCCGATCTGGATGTAGGTGCCGCGCTCGGAGGCGGTGACGATCTTGTAATCGGCAGATGCCGCCTGTGCGGCCAGGGTGGCCAGGGCACAGGCCAGGGCGAGCCCGGTGCGGACGATGCGCATGACAGTTCCTCCCAATGGTGGTCTTAGGGTTCGCACAGCCCCAGCGCCGCCACCGTGGCATTGCAGGGCGTGGCGGCCGGCGCGCGTGCCGCCGGCAGGGCGACCGGGGCGGCCGGCGTGGCCGGCGCAGCCCGGGTGACGGATGCCTCGGCCACCTGCCGGGAGGGCAGGGCCGGCGCCATGGGCGCCACCGCCTGTTGCACCTGGCCCTGACCGGTGGCCGTGGGTGGCAGCGTTGCCGTGGCGGGCAGCGCGGGCGCGGCCGGTGCGGTGGCCAGCTGCTGCGTCACCGGTGCCGGTGCGGTGTTCAGCGCCGCGGCGGTCGCGGCCGTGGGCTGCACGGTCATCGGGGCGGTGGCCTGGGCCACGGGGGCGGTGCTGCGCCCCAGCAGGTAGCTGCCCGTGGCCACCAGGGCCGTCAGCGCCAGCATGGCGCCGACCACGGTGGTAGAGGGCCGGCCGGCGCGCCCGGCCAGGGGCAGGGCCGCGGGGGGCTCTTGCCGGTGCTGCGGTCCGGGCAGGCTGAAATGGAAATCGGCATGGCCCGAGGCGGGCACGGCAGCGGCGGCGGGGTGCTCCATCGAGGCCGCCGCGGGTGCCGATTCGGCATCGCCGGGGTCCGGGGAGGTGTAGCGCGGCGCGATGGCCAGGGTGTTGTCGTCGTTGAAATGCAGCATGAAGCCCTTGGGCTCGGGCTGCTCGCCCGGTGCGGCTTCCGCGGACGGCGCTGCCGACGAGGCCTTGGCGGCCGCTGTCGCTGCGGCGGCCGCCGCGGCGGGTGAATGCAACGGCGCGCCGCAGACGCTGCAGAAATGGGCGCGCGCCGGATTGCTGTGATGGCAGGCGGCGCATTCGGCCACCCAGGATGCGGATGGTGCTGTGGGCATGGCTTCAATCCCGCCCGGCCGGGTGTCCCGCGGCCCGGGCTCCGCTACGCCGCCGGTCGGCGTCCCTCGCCATGTCGCTGACACATGGCTCGGGAAGGGTATGCGTCCGCACCCATGCCGCAGCGCAGCATCCCCCCGCTTGCAGGGGTGTCGATTTCGCCCATCAGGGGGAGGACAAACATCCGGCTTGCCGCTTAGCGCGCTCTGCGGCAGCCGCGTGGTGCACGGGCTTGTGGCGGGGGTGCCCGGGATCGTCCCGGGCCCCGCCTCATTCGGTCTGCGGCGCGGCCAGCCGCACGTAGATGGGCGCGAAGGCCTCGGCCTGCGTGATCTCCAGCAGCCGCTCGCGCGCGAGCTCCAGCATGGCGACGAAGGTCACCACCAGCACCGGCAGGCCGCGCTTGACGTCGAACAGCGCCTCGAATTCGAGATAGCGCCGCTCCTTGAGCCGGCGCAGCACGATGCTCATGTGCTCGCGCACCGAGAGCTGCTCGCGCGTGATGGTGTGGTGCTGGTTGAGCTTGGCGCGGCGCACGATGGCCAGCCAGGCCTCGCGCAGCTCCTCGGGCGCAACCTGCGGCAGCGGCCGCTCCAGCGCCTGCTCGATGGCCACCTGCGCCGCCATGAAGTCGCGGCCGAGCGTGGGCAGCGCGTCGATCTTGGCGGCGGCCGACTTCATCTGCTCGTACTCCAGCAGCCGGCGCACCAGCTCGGCGCGCGGGTCCTCGGGCTCGGCGCCGTCCTCGTTCTTGGGCGGCGGCAGCAGCAGCCGGCTCTTGATCTCGATGAGCATGGCCGCCATGAGCAGGTACTCGCTGGCCAGCTCCAGGTTGCGCTTGCGGATCTCCTCGACGTAGCCCAGGTACTGGCGCGTGACCTCGGCCAGCGGGATGTCGAGGATGTTGAAGTTCTGGCGCCGGATCAGGTAGAGCAGCAGGTCCAGCGGCCCCGCGAAGGCTTCGAGGATGACCTCCAGCGCATCGGGCGGGATGTAGAGGTCCTGCGGCAGCTTGAACAGCGGCTCGCCGTAGAGCCGCGCCACGGCGGTGTCGCCCGCGTCCGGGGCGGACTGCGGCAGCGGCACGCCGGCGGTGTGCGCGGCGTCCGCGGCGCCGGGGTGCGGCGCCGCTGCCCCCTGCGCAGCAGGGTGTGTCGTGGCGGTGTCGGGCCCGGGCGCCGTGGGGGCGGCGGGCGTCAGGGTGGCGGATACGGCCATCGAAGCTGCTGAGGCGGCCGTCGCGGGCGGCGCCCGCGTGCCGCGAACTTACTGGGCCTTGGTCTGGTAGACGTACGGTTGCTGCGGCACGCGAGCGGTGCGCCACTCGGACGTCGCCTGGCGGTCCTGCGGGCGGTCCCACAGCAGGGCGCGGCCGGCGCGTTGCTGCGCCTCGATCTGCGGGTTCTTGGCCTTGAGCTCGTCCATGAACTGGGTGAACTCGGACTTGTAGGGCTTCCAGAAGAGCGGCATGGCGGGCGGCGGGACAATGTTGGGGGAATCCGGCATTTTAACTTTGCGGGGGGTGGCGATTGGTCTGGATGAAGCTGGCCGCGCTGGCGGCGCTGGGTGTTTTGCTGGCCGGCTGTGACGAGCGGCACATCGCCAAGCTCGAAGAGGGCCTGTCCACCGAGGCTGACGTGCGCCGCGAATTCGGCGAGCCCGAGCGCGTGCGCGAGGAGAGCGACGGCTCGCGCACGCTGGAGTACACGCGCCAGCCCGCCGGCCGCCAGAACTACCTCATCACCATCGGCCCTGACGGGCGCATGAGCGCGCTGCGCCAGGTGCTTGCCCCGCGCTACTTCGCCCAGGTGCAGCCCGGCATGACGCGCGAGCAGGTGCGCGACCTGCTGGGCCGTCCGGCCAAGCGCACGCCCTACCGGCTCAGCCAGACCGAGGTCTGGGACTGGCGCTACCTCGACGGCCAGCAGGAGAAGATCTTCAGCGTCACCTTCGATGCCCAGGGCCTGGTCCAGAAGACCGGCAGCATGGACGAGCACATCAACGACCGCTGACCGGCCCCGCCGGCCGTTTCCCATCCACCCTTGCCCGAGCCGTCGCCGCGCGGCGCCTTCCCCCATCGCCATGAGCACCGAAACCGAGCTGAAATTCCAGATCCCCGCCGCCGCCCGCGAGGCGCTGCGTGCCGAAGTGAACGCCGCCGGCGGGCAGCCGCTGCGGCTGCAGGCGCGCTACTTCGACACGGCCGAGCGCGCGCTGGCCGCGGCCGGCATGGCGCTGCGCCTGCGCCGCGAGGGCGAGCGCTGGGTGCAGACGCTCAAGGGCCGCGGCGACGGCGTCATGAAGCGCCTGGAGCACGAGGTGGCGCTGGACGAGGCCGAGCCCGCGCTCGACCTGTCGCGCCACGACGGCACGCCCGCCGGCGCGGCGCTGCGCCGCGCGCTGGGCGATGCACAGCCGCAGCCCACCTTCGAGACCGACGTGCACCGCACCGTGCTGCGCCTGCAGCAGGCCGATGCGCTCATCGAGCTGGCGCTGGACGAGGGCGTGCTGCGCGCGGGTGCCGCGGCGGCCGAGCTGTGCGAGCTGGAGTACGAGCTGCTGCAAGGCCCGGTGCAGGCGCTGCTGGCGCTGGCCGGCGAGGGTGTGCTGCGCCACGGCCTGTGGCTGGACGTGCGCAGCAAGGCCGAGCGCGGCGAGCGCCTGGCGCGCGGCATCGCCGTGGTGCCGCCGCTGCGCCTGGAGCCCGAATCGCTGGACACGGCGCTGCGCCAGCTGCTGGCCAACGCCTGCGAGCTGGCCGACGGCCTGGGTGGCGATGAGCACCTGGAGGCCCTGCGCGAGGCGGTGGACGCCGCCCTGCGCGCCGAGGCGCTGCTGCCCGTGGCCACCGCACTGCAGGCGCTGCGCGAGCAGCTCGATGCCGTCGCCGCCCACCCCGAGGCCGAGCGCCTGCCCGCCGCCGGCGAGCTGCTGCGCGCACCCGGCTTCAACCGGCTGGCGCTGGAGCTGCTGGGCGCGGCGCAGGGCTGATCCAGCGCGGCCCCGCCGCTGGGCGGACTGGGGAGACTGTCTACACTGGCATGACAATCGCCTCACTCATTGGCGCTCAGTGAGTCAGGCGTCCTCTCCGAGTGGACAATCTCCCGCCGCTCAGGCTGCCTTTGGCGCCGCCGCGTAGAGCGCCAGCGCCTGCTCCAGCGTGGCCACGATGTGGCCGCGGCCGATGACCTCCTCGAACTCGGTGCGCTGCAGCAGCGACAGCGGCTGCTCATTGACCTCGGCCAGCATCAGTTCGATGCCACGCCGGCGCAGCGTGCGCGCCAATTGCGCCAGCGTGTCCACGCCGGTGCTGTCCAGCGCCACCAGGCGGTGCATCTCCAGCACCAGCACGCGCGTGCCCGGCGGCAGCTGCTCGGCCAGCGGCTCCAGCTTGCCCACCGCGCCGAAGAACAGGGCGCCGTAGACCTGCCGCACCTGCACGCCCGGCGACAGCTCCGCCACCGGCAGCGGCTCGATGCGGAACAGCTCGCTCATGCGCCAGATGAAGAACACGCAGGCCATGACCAGCCCGGCTTCCACCGCCACCGTCAGGTCGAACACCACGGTGAGCACGAAGCTGCCCAACAGCACCAGGCGGTAGCTCAGCTTGAACTGGCGCAGCCGCGCGAACTCGTGCCACTCGCCCATGTTCCAGGCCACGAACAGCAGGATGCCGGCCAGCGCCGCCAGCGGCACATGCTCGGCCAGCGGCGCCGCCACCAGCACGATGGCCAGCAGCGTGAGCGCGTGCACCATCCCCGCCACCGGGCTGCGCGCGCCGGCGCGCACGTTGGTGGAGGTGCGGGCGATGGTGCCCGTGGCCGGCATGCCGCCGAAGAAGGGCGTCACGAAGTTCGCCACGCCCTGCGCCATCAGCTCCTGGTTGGGGTCGTGGCGCGGCAGGTCGCTCATGTTGTCGGCCACGCGCGCGCACAGCAGCGACTCGATGGCGCCCAGCAGCGCGATGGTCAGCGTGGGCATCAGCAGCTGCTTGGCGGTGGCCCAGTCGAAGGCCGGCAGCGCGAAGGCGGGCAGCGACTGCGGGATGCCGCCGAAGCGCGAGCCGATGGTTTCCACCTCCAGCCCCAGCCCCCGCGCCGCCACGGTGGCCAGCGCCAGCGCGATCACGGTGCCCGGCACCTGCGCCGCATGGCGGCGCAGCTTCTGCAGCAGGCCCAGCGGCGCGGTGGGCATGGCGTAGGACTTGGGCCACAGCACCACCAGCGCCAGGCTGCCCAGGCCCAGCGCCAGCGCGGAGGCGTTGAAGGTGTGCAGGTGCGCCCACAGCGCGGCGATCTGGGCGAAGAAGTCCGCCGGCATCTTGTCGATGCGCAGGCCCAGCAGGTCCTTCAATTGGGACAGTCCGATGAGCACCGCGATGCCGTTGGTGAAGCCGATGACCACGCCCACCGGGATGTAGCGCACCAGCGCGCCCAGCCGCAGCAGCCCCATGGCGAACAGCAGCACGCCGGCGAGCATGGTGGCGATGAGCAGATTGGCCAGCCCGTACTGGGCCTGGATGCCGTAGACGATGACGATGAACGCCCCGGCCGGCCCGCCGATCTGGACGCTGGAGCCGCCCAGCGCGGCAATGAGGAAGCCGGCGATGACGGCGGTGAAGATGCCTTGTTCGGGCTTGAGGCCGCTGGCGATGGCGAAGGCCATGGCCAGCGGCAGGGCAACGATGCCGACCGTCAGGCCGGCGCCCAGGTCAGCAATGAGCTGCTGTCGGGTGTAGCCGCGCAACGCCTGGAGCGAGCGCGGATGGAAACGGTGCAGGGCGAGCATGGGACCTCCGGAAGTGGTGGACGGCGGGCGCACGGGGGCGCCGCCGGAGGTCCGCAGTGGTGCAGCCGCGCGATGAAGCGGCGGCGGCGCGACAGCCCGGCCACCAGGCTATGCCTCGGGGCCGGGCGCCGCGCCATCAGCGCACCCGCATGCCGGGCTGCGCCCCCGGCCAGGGTTCCAGGATGTGGATGCCGGGCTGTGCCTTCTCGTCGGCGTGGCTGGCCGCCAGCACCATGCCTTCGCTGAGGCCAAACTTCATCTTGCGCGGCGCCAGGTTCGCGACCATGACGGTGAGCTTGCCCACCAGCTGCTCGGGCGTGTAGGCCGACTGGATGCCGCTGAAGACGTTGCGGGTGCGGCCTTCGCCCACATCCAGCGTGAGCTGCAGCAGCTTGTTGCTGCCTTCCACCTTGCGCGCCTCGACGATGCGGGCGATGCGCAGGTCGATCTTGGCGAAGTCGTCGATGCCGATGGTCGGCGCGATCTCCTCGCCGCCGGGCAGCTCCGGCGCTTCCTCGGCCGGCGCCGGGGCGGCTGCCGGCGGCTCGAACAGCGCGTCCAGCAGCTTGGGATCGACGCGCTGCATCAGGTGCTGGTAGGCGCCGATGCGGTGCGCGCCCAGGGCCCGGGCGGCGTCGGCGAAGGTCAGCGGTTCCACCTGCAGGAACTTCTCCACCTGCGCCGCCACGGCCGGCAGCACGGGCTTCAGGTAGATGGTGAGCAGGCGGAAGGCTTCGATGCAGGTGCTGCACACGTCGTGCAGCGCCGCGGCCAGCTCAGGGTTCTTGGCCAGCTCCCAGGGCTTGTGCTGGTCCACGTAGGCGTTGACGCGGTCGGCCAGCGCCATCACCTCGCGCACCGCCTTGCCGAACTCGCGCTCCTCGTACAGGCGCTCGATGTCCTCGCGTGCGGCGCGCAGGCCGTCGAGCAGGGCGCGGCCTTCCACGCCCAGGTCGGCGGAGAGGTGGCCGTCGAAGCGCTTGGCGATGAAGCCGGCGGCGCGGCTGGCGATGTTGACGTACTTGCCCACCAGGTCGGAGTTCACCCGCGCGACGAAGTCCTCGGGGTTGAAGTCCACGTCCTCGACCTTGGCGTTGAGCTTGGCGGCGATGTAGTAGCGCAGCCACTCGGCGTTCATGCCGATGTCCAGGTACTTCAGCGGGCTGATGCCGGTGCCGCGCGACTTGCTCATCTTCTCGCCGCTCACGGTGATGAAGCCGTGCACGAAGATGTTGTCGGGCACCTTGCGGCCGCTGAAGTGCAGCATCGCCGGCCAGAACAGGGTGTGGAAGTACGTGATGTCCTTGCCGATGAAGTGGTACTGCTCCACCGCCGGGTCGGCCATGAACTGCTCGAAGCTGCGTGTCTCGCCGTAGCGCGCCTTGGGGCCGCCCTGGTCGAACCAGGCCTTGAGCGAGGCCAGGTAGCCCACCGGCGCGTCCAGCCAGACGTAGAAGTACTTGCCCGGGGCGTCGGGGATCTCGATGCCGAAGTAGGGCGCGTCGCGGCTGATGTCCCAGTCGGACAGGCCCACGTGGCCTTCCTCGTCGGCGGCGAACCACTCCTTGATCTTGTTGAGCACCTCGGGCTGCAGCCGGCCGCTGGCCTGCGTCCACTGCTGCAGGAACTCCAGGCAGCGCGGCGAGGACAGCTGGAAGAAGTGGTGCTCGGAGCTCTTCATCACCGGCGTGGCGCCGGTGAGCGTGGAGTAGGGGTTCTTGAGCTCGGTGGGGGCGTAGACCGCGCCGCAGACCTCGCAGGAGTCGCCGTACTGGTCCTTGGCCGCGCAGCGCGGGCACTCGCCCTTGATGTAGCGGTCGGGCAGGAACATCGACTTCACGGGGTCGAAGAACTGCTCGATGTTGCGGATGGCGATCAGGCCCTCGCGGCGCAGGGCGCGGTAGATGTCCTGCGCCAGCTCATGGTTTTCCGGGGCGTCGGTGGAGTGCCAGTGGTCGAAGGCGATGTGGAAGCCGTCGAGGTACTGCTTGCGGCCCGCGGCGATCTCGGCCACGAACTGCTGGGGCGTCTTGTTGACCTTCTCGGCGGCGATCATGATCGGCGCGCCATGGGCGTCATCGGCGCCCACGAAGTGCACCTGGTGGCCGCGCATGCGCTGGAAGCGCACCCAAATGTCGGCCTGGATGTACTCCATGATGTGGCCGATGTGGAAGGCGCCGTTGGCATAAGGCAGCGCGGTGGTGACGAAGAGCTGACGGGGCTTGAGGCTGGTCATCGAGGGTGTGTTCGCGCGCAGTGCAATCCTCGATTCTAGGCTTGCGGTCAAGGTCAGTTCCCCTGGGCTAGACTGCGCGCCGTTTCTGGAAACACCCTTTCACCACACCCCTATGGCCGCCACCGAAGCCGCGCTGCTGGACGCGCTCAAGACCGTCATCGATCCCAACACGGGGCGTGATTTCGTCTCCACCCGCCAGCTCAAGAACCTGCGGCTCGACGGCGGCGACGTCAGCTTCGACGTCGAGCTGGGCTACCCGGCCAAGAGCCAGATCGCCCCGCTGCGCCGCGCGCTCATCGCCGCCGCGCGCAGCGTGAGCGGCGTGGACAACGTCAGCGCCAACCTCAGCGTCCACGTCGTGGCGCACGCGGTGCAGCGCGGCGTGCAGCTGCTGCCCAAGATCAAGAACATCGTCGCCGTCGCCTCCGGCAAGGGCGGCGTGGGCAAGAGCACCACAGCCGTGAACCTGGCGCTGGCGCTGGCCGCCGAGGGCGCGCGCGTGGGCATCCTCGACGCCGACATCTACGGCCCCAGCCAGCCGATGATGATGGGCATCGAGGGCCGCCCCGAGAGCGCCGACGGCCAGACCATGGAGCCGCTGGAGAACTACGGCGTGCAGGTCATGTCCATCGGCTTCCTCATCGACGCCGACAACCCCATGATCTGGCGCGGCCCCATGGCCACGCAGGCGCTGGAGCAGCTGCTGCGCCAGACCAACTGGGGCGACCTGGACTACCTGATCGTGGACATGCCCCCGGGCACCGGCGACATCCAGCTCACGCTCTCGCAGAAGGTGCCGCTCACCGGCGCCGTGATCGTGACCACGCCGCAGGACATCGCGCTGCTGGACGCGCGCAAGGGCCTGAAGATGTTCGAGAAGGTGGGCGTGCCCATCCTGGGCGTGGTGGAGAACATGGCCGTGCACGTGTGCTCCAACTGCGGCCATGTCGAGCACATCTTCGGCGCCGAGGGCGGCAAGAAGATGGCGGCCGAGTACGGCGTGGACTACCTGGGCGCGCTGCCGCTGAACCTGGGCATCCGCGAGCAGGCCGACAGTGGCCGCCCCACCGTGGTGAGCGACCCCGAGGGCGAGATCGCCGGCATCTACAAGGCCGTGGCGCGCCAGGTGGCGGTCAAGATCGCCGCCAAGGCCAAGGACTTCAGCAGCAAGTTCCCCACCATCACCATCTCCAAGAACACCTGAGATGTCGGAGCGGCCGTCGGTCCGGGTCGCGGTCCTGATGGAGCGCGAGCAGCAGCCCAATCGCTGGGAGGACTGGCGCCACCGCATCGCCGAGGTGGTGCCCGACGAGGGCGCCTTCGGCACCGAGCCGCGGCTGCTGCGCGACGACGGCAAGACCGCCAGCTTCCTCTTCCCCGGCTTCACGCTGGAGCTGTTCAGGGACGAGGCCGAGGGCTACTACCTCAACCTCAGCTCCGGCTCGCCGGTGTGGTTCGTGATGTGGCGCGTGCATGACGAGGACCCCTCGCGTGCCTGGCCCGAGATCGTCAGCCTCTCCTACAACGAGGCCGGCCGCTGGCTCGACGCCCAGGAGCGCGTGGACAACGTGCCGCTGCATCCCGAGGTGCGCGACTGGCTGCAGGCCTACGTCGACGCCCACTACCGCCCCGAGCCCAAGAAGCGCCAGCGCCCGGTGTCGTTCCAGCGCCCGGAGGAGCGCGGGCGCGAGGATTGAGGCGCCGGCGCGTCCGACCCCGCCTCATCCGTCCCGCAGCAGGAGTCCCCGATGGCCGAAGACGGCTTCTTCTCGCGCTGGTCGCGGCGCAAGGCGCAGGTGGCGCGCGGCGAGCAGCCGCCCGAGCCGCCGCCGGAAGTAAAGAGTTCCGTTCGGGCTGAGCCCTTCGACAAGCTCAGGACAGGCTCTGTCGAGGCCCCGCTGCCTGATCAGGCTGCAGGCCTTTCGACAAGCCCAGGGCGAACGGACAACGTACCCGCCGCGCCTGCCGAGCCGCCGCCCACGCTGGAAGACGTGGCCAAGCTCGGCCGCGATTCGGACTATTCCCGCTTCGTCGCGCCGGACGTGGCGCCGGACGTGAAGAACGCCGCGCTGCGCAAGCTGTTTGCCGATCCGCACTTCAACGTGATGGACGGGCTCGACATCTACATCGACGACTACGGCAAGCCCGATCCGCTGCCCCCCGGCATGCTGCGCCAGCTGGCGCAGTCCAAGCTGCTGGGCCTCTTCGACGACGAGGACGAAGAGAAGAACAAGCCCGAGGACGGGGCCGGCGCGCCCGCCGCGGCGGCTGCCGCGCCTGAAGAGGCGCCGCCCGCGGCCGAGCCCGCGCTGCCGCCCGATACCGCGGCCGTGGCGTCACGGCCGCTCCTGACGGAACCCGAAGTTCATGAAAACGCTGATCTGCAACTGCAACCGGACGATGCCGCTGGACGGCCCGGCCCTGGCCAAGGCCCTGCCGCAGGCTGAAGGGCTGCAGACCGTCCACAACCTGCTGTGCCGCCACGAGGCGGTCCACTTCCAGCGCGCGGCCAAGGCCGCCGCCGTGGCCGGCGAGCAGCTGCTGGTGGGCTGCACGCAGGAGAAGCGCCTGTTCCTGGAGCTCAACGCCCAGACCGAGGGCGCGCTGCCGGCCGAGGAGCAGCCGATCCGCTTCGTCAACCTGCGCGAGAGCGGCGGCTGGTCCAAGGACGCGCGCCAGGCCATGCCGAAGCTCGCCGCGCTCATCGCCGCGGCGCAGCTGCCCGACCCCGACCCGGTGCCCACCGTGAGCTACCGCAGCGCCGGACGGCTGCTGGTCATCGGCGCGGCGGAAGCCGCCGAGCGCGCCGCCGCGATGCTGGCGGACAAGCTGGACGTGAGCCTGCTGCTCAGCGACGTGGGCAGCGCGCTGCCGCAGGTGCGCGAGCGCGCGGTGCATGCCGGGCGCCTCACGGGCCTGAGCGGCTGGCTGGGCGCGTTCCAGGTGCGCTGGGACAGCGCCAACCCCATCGACCTGGACCTGTGCACGCGCTGCAACGCCTGCGTGGACGTCTGCCCGGAAGGGGCCATCGGCTTCGACTACCAGATCGACCTGGGCCGCTGCACCGGGCACCGCGCCTGCGTGAAGGCCTGTGCCGTGGCCGGCGCCATCGACTTCAACCGCGCGACTGAAAGCCAGTCCGAGACTTTTGACTTGATCCTGGACCTGCGCCCCGCGCCGGCCTTCAGCCAGCACGCGCTGCCGCAGGGCTACTTCCACGTCGGCGCCGACGCCGGGAAGCTGTTCGACGCCGTGCTGAAGCTGCGCGAGCTCACCGGCGAGTTCGAAAAGCCGAAGTTCTTCCAGTACAAGCAAAAGATCTGCGCCCACAGCCGCAACGAGCGCGTGGGCTGTGACGCCTGCGTGCAGATCTGCTCGGCGCGCGCCATCACCAGCGAGCTCGCCACCACGGGCGGCATCCGCGTCGAGCCGCACCTGTGCGTGGGCTGCGGTGCCTGCACCACGGTGTGCCCGACCGGTGCGCTGAGCTACGCCTATCCGGACGCGCCCACCACCGCCAAGCGGCTGCGCACGCTGCTCACCACCTACGCCCGCGCCGGCGGGCGCGACGCGGCGCTGCTGCTGCATAGCCAAGGCGCGGGTTCGCGGCTGCTGGGCGAGCTGGGGCGCGCCGCGCGCACCGATGCCGATACCCACGGCCTGCCCGCGCGCGTGCTGCCGGTGGAGCTGTGGCACACGGCCAGCGTCGGCCTGGAGCTGTGGCTCACGGCCAAGGCGCAGGGGGCGTCACAGGTGTTCATCCTGCTCACCGACGAGGAGGCGCCCGAGTACCGCGCCGCGCTGGCCGAGCAGGCCGAGGTGGCCAACACGCTGCTGGCGGGGCTGGGCTATGCGGGCGTGCACGTGCAGCTCCTGGAAGCCCGCGACGCGCGCGACCTCGCGGCGCTGGACGCCACGCTGCGCTCGGCGCTGCCGGCTTCCGTGGTGCGGCTGGCCGCCGCCTTCGCCGCGCAAAGTGAAAAGCGCGCCACGCTGGAGCTGGCGCTGGAGCACCTGGTGGCCCAGGCACCGCAGGCGCTGCCGGAGGCCATCGCGCTGGCCGCGGCCAGCCCGCTGGGCAGCATCAACGTCGATACCGGCCGCTGCACGCTGTGCCTGAGCTGCGTGGGCGCCTGCCCCTCGGCGGCGCTGGCCGACAACCCCGACAAGCCGCAGCTGCGCTTCATCGAGAAGAACTGCGTGCAGTGCGGTTTGTGCGCCGGCACCTGCCCGGAGGACGCCATCACGCTGCAGCCGCGGTTGTGGCTGGCCGACGCGGGCAAGGCGCGCAAGCAGGCCCGCGTGCTCAACGAGGCGCAGCCCTTCGCCTGCATCCGCTGCGGCAAACCCTTCGGCACGCTGCAGGCGGTGGAGGCCATGCTGGGCCGCCTGGCGGGTCACCCGATGTTCCAGGGCGAGGCGCTGCAGCGGCTGAAGATGTGCGGCGACTGCCGCGTCATCGACATCTATTCCAACCCCAGCGAAGTGCGGATCACGGATTTGTGATCTGCAAATCAAACCCTGTCGAACGCCAAAAGCCCGTTCGTGCTGAGGTATCGAAGCACGAGCGGGCGCTGCGGCCTGCCGCGCAGCCGAGGCCGTTCATCCTTCGATACCTCAGGACGAACGGAAATCAGAGTCCAAAGACTTCATGAAGTCCGTATGAGCAACAACGACCTCCAGGCCCTGAGCCTGGCCACCATGGACGACGCCGAGGAACTGGCCCGCGCCGAGGCCTACGGGCTGCTGGCGCGGCTGTGGTGGGCGCCGCCGGACGCGGCGCTGCTCCAGCAGTTCGCGGTGGCGGTGACCGAGGCGCCGCAGCCCGGCGCCTTCCTGGAAGCGCCGTGGCAGGCGCTGGTGGCGGCCATGCGCGCCACCACGGAGGACGCGGCGCGCCAGGAGTACGTGGCGCTGTTCGAGGGTGTGGGCAAGCCCGAGGTGTTCCTGTACGGCTCC
The DNA here is from genome assembly GCF_012927045.1 of Azohydromonas caseinilytica. Taxonomy (GTDB): domain Bacteria; phylum Pseudomonadota; class Gammaproteobacteria; order Burkholderiales; family Burkholderiaceae_C; genus Azohydromonas; species Azohydromonas caseinilytica. The sequence continues at coordinate 54,169 of NZ_JABBFW010000002.1, forward strand.
TACTACCTGGCGGGCTTCCTCAACGAGCGCCCGCTGGTGGCGCTGCGCGACGACCTGGCGCGCCTGGGACTGGAGCGCGACCCGTCGCGCGGCGAGACCGAGGACCACGTCGCCTGCGTGTTCGAGGTCATGCGCTTCCTCATCGCCGGCGACGACGTGGCGGTGTGCAACCTGGAGCAGCAGCGCCGCTTTTTCCGCGCCCATGTGCAGCCGTGGGTCGAGCGGCTGTGCGAGGCGGTGCAGGCCCAGCCGCGGGCGCGGCTCTACGCGGCGCTGGCCGGCTTCACCGCGGCCTTCATGCAGGTCGAGACCCAGGGTTTTGACTTGATCGAGTGAGGCCGCCCGGCCTCAGGACAATGGCGGCGGGGCGTCCTCGCTCTCGTCCGCGCCCGGCGAGTAGCCGCGCAGCCGGTTCGGCCGGGCCGCGTTGGTGGTCTTGTCTGCCAGGTACTCGCGGATCGCCGCCAGCGAGGCCCGGGGCAGGGCGGTGAAGCGCAGCCCCATCAGGAAGCCGTTTTCCTTGCCGCTGAAGCGGTTGCTGACCACCTGCGCGCGAGCCAGTACCTGGAACGTCCCCTCGGGGATGGCTGGGACCAGCAGCCGCACGCCGCACACCGCGTGGTCCGGCACGCTCAGCGGCGACACCACCAGCAGGCCGCCGACGCTGATGTCCAGCGTGCGCGCCTCGACGATGCGCCGGCCGGGCAGCAGCAGGTGCACGGTGCTGACGAAGCGCTCGCGTTGATGTCGGCGGAATTCGGCGCCCGTGCCCAGCTTCTGGGCCTGTGTGCTTCCTGCGGACATGCGGTACGGCTGGTTGGTGGACTGCTGAAGGCGCTGGCTGCAACGGGGCGTGGCAGCGGCGAAGCCGCGACCAGGGCGGCCATGGGCCGGGTGGAGTGTGCGCGGGAGCTTCGTCATCGGTTGAGCGTGCCGCGCTTTATACATTCAGTTGCACCGGCGCCATCCGTAGAAATCACGATCCGGGCGGGATCATGGCGACGACTTGGTAACAACGGGTTTCTATCGTGTGCCGGGGCGCTGGCAGGAGGTGCTGCCTCAGCGGGCGAGGTGGTCCAGTGCCAGCGTCACCAGCGTGCGCACGCCCACGGGCAGGGCCTGCTCGTTGAAGTCGAAGCCCGGCGCGTGGTTGGGCGACACGGTCGCCGGCGTCTTGCCCTCGGGCAGCGCGCCCAGGATGAAGAAGAAGCCCGGCACCACGCGCTGGAACTCGGAGAAGTCCTCCGAGGCGCTGATCTTGGGCAGCGTCACCACCTTGCCGCCGGTGGCCCGGCGCAGCGACTGCGCCGCGCTCTCGCTGAGCGGCGCGGGATTGGCCGTCACGGCGTAGTTGGTGGGGCCGAAGCTCACGCTGGCCTGCGCGCCGCCGGCCGCGGCCACCGACTCCACGGTGCGCGTGATGCGGCGCTTGGCGTCGGCGCGCATCTCCTCGTCGAAGGCACGCAGCGAGCCCTGCATCTCCACCGACTCGGGAATCACGTTCTCGCGGTTGCCGCCGTGGATTGAGCCGATGGTGAGCACGGCGGGCTCGCGGGTGATGTCGAGCTGGCGGCTGACGATGGTCTGCAGCGCCGTGACGATCTGGGCCGACACGGGGATCGGGTCCACGCCCGTCCAGGGCATGGCCCCATGCGCCTGCGCGCCCTTGACGGTGATGCGCACCGAGTCGGCGCTGGCCATCAGCGGGCCGCTGCGCCAGCCCACCGCGCCCACGGGCAGGTTGGGGGCGATGTGCAGGCCGAAGATCGCGTCCACCTTCGGGCCGTCCAGCACGCCCTGCTCGACCATGGCCCGCGCGCCCCAGCTCGCCGGCGCGGCGTGGCCGCCGGGGTCCGGGATGCCTTCCTCGGCCGGCTGGAAGATGAACTTCACGGTGCCGGGCAGCTGCGCCCGCATGCCGGCCAGCACCTCGGCCACGCCCATCAGGATGGCGGTGTGGCCGTCGTGGCCGCAGGCATGCGCCACCGGGACCATCTCGCCGCCGTGGCGGCCCTTCTCGCGCGAGGCGAAGGGCAGGCCGGTGTTCTCGGCGATGGGCAGCGCGTCCATGTCGGCGCGCAGCGCCACCACCTTGCCCGGCAGCGCGCCCCTGAGGACACCGACCACGCCATGCCCGCCCACGCCGGTCTTCACTTCCAGCCCCAGCGCGCGCAGGTGCTCGGCCACCAGCTGGGCGGTGCGCACCTCCTGGCCCGAGAGCTCGGGGTGGGCGTGGATGTCGCGCCGCCAGGCCACGAGCCGGGGCTGCACGGCGGCGATGCGCGCGGCCAGCGCGGCGGCTTCGGGGTCCGGCGCCTGCTGGGCTTGCTGCGCCTGCGCGCCGCCGCACAGCGCCGCCAGCGCCAGCGCGGCCGTGATCCGGGGTGTCCAAGGGGTTCGCGGCATGGGAGAAGCGTCCATCTGAGCCAGGGGAGAGGAGGGCGCCTGGGCCCGTGCAAGCCAGGCGCGCGAGTGTGCCTTTATTCCACTTCCGCGTTCCGGTTCTGCTGGCGCAGCTGCGAGGGCGGGATCTCCTCGCACTTGTTCCAGTTGGAGCGGAAGGCCTGCATGCTGCTGAAGCCGCAGCGCTCGGCGATGCGCTCCAGCGTCAGCGTGGAGCCGGTGATGAGGCGGCGCGCCAGGTCCATGCGCAGCTCCATCTGGTAGCGCTTCATGGTGATGCCGGTTTCGGCCTTGAATATGCGCGCCAAGTGCCGGCTGCTGAAACCCGATTTTCGCGCCAGCGCCTCGCAGGTCCAGGCCTTGGACAAATTGTTGGAAATCTCGTCCTGCATGCTGTGCACCAGCTGGTTGCCATGGGCGCGGTAGCGGAATCTCACGCCCAGCTCCGGGTCGTTGCCGAAGCGGCGGAAATGCACCACGTTCTCGCGCGCGACCTGAATGGCCACATGGTCGCCGAAACTCTGGGCAATCAATTGCAGGGCCAGGTCGATGCCCGAGGCCACGCCGGCCGAGGTCCAGAGTTTCCCGTCCTGGACGCAGATGCGGTTGTCCACCACCTGGGCCGCCGGATGCAGCCGCCGCAATTGCTGGACGAACTGGTGATGGGTGGTGCACAGGCGGCCGTCGAGCAGGCCGGCCTCGCCCAGCAGGAAAGTCCCGGTGCATATGCCTGCCACCTGGGGCGGATTCCTGGTGGATATTTGCTTGCGCAGCCAGTCGGCGGCCTGGAACCAGGCCGGCGAGCCCATCAGTTTCTCGTCCAGCTTGCTGCCGATGACGAAAATCACGTTGTCCGGGTCCAGCCTGTCGGGCAGCGGTGAAATATGCCGCAGTGCCACGTTCTGGAAGGTGAGAACATCCTGTTGCGGACCGATGCACTGGATATTGACGCCGGATATGCCTAATTCGCCCAGCGTGCCCATGATTTGCAGCGGGCCGGCCAGGTCCAGCATGTGCACATGCGGGAGCACCAGGAAGTAGGCCTTATTCATCGTGGCTCCCTTGCGTCGCTGCAACGGCGGCTGACTTTGATGTGGTGGATGTCATTTTTATTGCTTGTCGGTTGGGGTAACCCATTTTTACATATAGGGAAGTCATCGGTGAGTGCCCTGCGGCAACTCATGTCCGTTTTTTTGCTATTTGTAGCCTGAAGTTTGCTGTCAGCCCCTGGGGACGGTAGTTAGTATCGGTAACCCGACCGATTTACAGGGCCGCTCATGGTTGCAGACCTGAATTGTGGCTGGATTTCCAGTCTCGACCCCCATGAGGGCCAGGCCATCATTGGCTTGATCAATACGACGGTGAACGACGGCGGCACGCTGGGCTATGCGGCGCCGATGTCGGAAACCGAAGCCAAGTATTTTCTTTTCAACCTGAACCGCCGCATGGCCTCGGGTGAATCCCATGTGCTGCTGGGCCGCGTGGGCGGGGAGCCGGCAGTCATGGCGATTTTGACGCTCAACGGCATGCACAATTGTCGGCATCGCGCCGAAATCGGCAAGGGCGTGGTGGCGCCGCAATTCCGAAATGGGCAGGTGGTCAAGGCCGCTTTCCGGGAAATCGTCCGGCGCGCCGAGGCGCTGCAGGTGGAGCAACTGGTGCTCGACGTGCGCGAGGGCAGCCGCGCCCATATGCTGTGGCAGCGTTTCGGATTCAGGACCTACGGCGTGCTGGAAGATTATGCCCGCATCGGTGGCGTGAGCCACCGGGGGCATTTCATGGTGCAGACCACGGCTTCGCTGCGGGCCCACATGTTCGGACCGGATTGACGGCGGATTGACCCAATTCACCAGAGGGAGCAGGTCCATGCAGGACAAGCGAGTTTTCAAGGAGGCACTGCGGCAGGAATTGCAGCGTCATTTGACCTTGTCGCATCCGATATTCGGAAAACTGTTCGACCCCGGGCAACCCGATATCGAGCTCCTGCGCCAGGTCGCGCTCCAGGGCTATCAGCTCACCAAGCATTTCCTGGGCTATGTCGAGCACCTGTTCTTCTATTGCCCGCTGCCCCATTTCAAGAGGGCCCTGCTGTGCAACGTCTACGAGGAGGAGACGGGCCGGCTGTCCCGGACCGACAACCACGTGGTGCTGATACAGCGCTTCCTGCGTGCCCTGGACATCAGCGATGAGCAGCGCGACGCGGTGCGGCCGCTGCCGGCCACCCGCGAGCTGATCGAGTACCGGGCGGCGGCGGTGCGCGACCCGGCCCTCTACCACATCGGCGCCGCGGCGGTACTCATCGCCAGCGAGGGCCAGAACCTGGAAACCAGCGACGGCGAGCCCCGGCATGAGCTGCTGGCGCGCGCCTACGGCCTCAAGCCCGAGGACCTGCTGTTCTTCTCGGTGCACCAGAAGGAGGACGTGGGCCATGTGGAGCAGGGCCTGAGCCTGGTGTCGGAGCTGTGCGGCACGGCGCGGATGCAGCAGGAGGCGCTGCAGGCGGTGGACCACACCTGCGGGCTGTTCTACGCGATGTACGAAAACATGTACCGCGAGTACTGCCGCGCTCCGGTCGCGGTCCGGACCACCCTGGCGGCGGCCTGACGGGAGCGGTCATGGCCCACACGGACCGCTATCTGATCCACCGCCTGGTGGCCCTGGGCTTCGTGGTGATGTTCCTGTCCACCACCGTCAAGGGCGTGTACCAGATGTTCTTCGTGCCGCTGGCCGAGCATTTCGGCCGCGGGCGCGCGGACCTGGCCTGGTCCATGTCGCTGTTCATGCTGGTGTCCGGGCTGATGTCGCCCGTGGTGGGCGCGCTCAGCGACCGCGCCGGCCCGCTGCGCACGGTGGTGGCGGGCGCGCTGGTGGGGGGCGCCGCGCTGGCGCTGCCGACGCTGTTCCCCGGGTCGCTGGCGCTGTTCATCGCGGCCTACGGCCTGGGCGGGGCCTTCGCGCTGGCGGCCATGACCTACGTGCCCATGGGCGTGCTGGTGGACCGGCTGTTCGAGCACCGCAAGAAGGGCTTCGCCTTCGCGCTGGTCACCAACGGAACCTCCATCGGCTTCATCGTGCTGTCGCCGCTGTGGATGGCGCTCAGGCCGCACCTGGGCTGGGCCGAGGCCTTCGGCGGCGTGGCGCTGCTGCTGGCCGGGCCGGTGGCGGTGCTGGCCTGGCTCGGCGCCCGCGCCATGGACCAGGCCGGCCTGTCGCAGGCGCCCGCCGAGGCCGGCCCCCGGGTGGCGGTGTGGCGCCAGGTGCGCGCCGACCCGGGCTTCTACGTGCTGGCGCTGGGCTTCCTGGGCTGCGGCGCGACCATGGCCTTCATCGACGTGCACCTGATTCCCTTCTGGGAAGGCGTGCAGGCCTCGCGCGCGCGCATGGGGCTGAGCCTGAGCCTGCTGGGCGTGCTGGAGCTGGCCAGCGGCCTGTTCACCGGCTGGCTGGCCATGCACTGGAAGAAGCACGCGCTGCTGGCGGGCTTCTACCTGCTGCGCTCGGTGGCGATGCTGCTGCTGCTGGCCGGCGGCAACCCCGAGGTGCAGACACTGGGCTTCGCGGTGGTGTTCGGCGCCAGCTACCTGGGCACCGTGGTGATCACGTCCATGTACTGCTTCGAGCGCTACGGCGCGGCCATCAAGGGGCAGGTGTTCGGCCTGCTGTTCCTGGTGCACCAGCTCGGCGCCTTCGCCTCGGTACAGCTCGGCGCCTGGAGCTTCGACGCCAGCGGCCACTACCGCAACGTCATCGCGGCCCTGGTGCTGCTGACGGCGCTGGGCGGGCTGGCCGGGTTCCTGGGCCTGCGCGAGCGCACGCCGGTCGCGCCCACGGTCATCGCCGCGTCCCGCTCCCGGGTCGGCGCGAAGTAGGCCCATCCATCCACGCACATCGGCAGGGGGAAGAAATGACTGCGCATCACATGGCGACCCGGGCCCTCCACGAAGGGCATCACCAAGACCTGTCGGACTCGCACTGCGAGCCCATCGCCATGACCTCGGCCTATGTCTTCAAGTCGGCCGCCGAGGCCGCCGCGCGCTTCTCCGGCGCGAGCAAGGGCAACGTCTACTCGCGCTTCACCAATCCCACGGTGCGCGCCTTCGAGCAGCGCCTGGCCTCCATGGAGGGCGCGCAGGACGGCATCGCCTTCTCCTCGGGCATGGCCGCCATCGCCGGGGTGGCGCATGCCTGGCTGGAGGCGGGCAAGAACGTGGTGGTGTCCAAGGACGTGTTCGGCACCACGCTCACGGCCTTCCGCCACTACTTCGGCCGCCTCGGCGTGCAGGTGCGCACCGTGGAGCTGACCCGGCTCGACGCCTGGCGCCGCGCCATCGACAGCAACACCCGGCTGGTGTTCCTGGAGTCGCCTTCCAACCCCGTGCAGCAGGTGGCCCACATCCGCTCGATTGCGGCGCTGTCGCACGCCATGGGAGCGCTGCTGGTGGTGGACAACACCATGCTCACGCCGGTGTTCCAGAACCCGCTGGAACTGGGCGCGGACCTGGTGCTGCACTCGGCCGGCAAGTACATCGACGGCCAGGGCCGCTGCGTGGCCGGCGCCGTGCTGGGCAGCGAGCGCCTGGTGTCCGACCTGCGCGGCGTCATGCGCACGCTGGGCAGCAGCCTCAGCGCCATGAACGCCTGGATGCTGCTCAAGAGCCTGGAGACGCTGCAGATGCGCGTGCGCGCCATGAGCGCCTCCGCCGGCGCCGTGGCGCGCTGGCTGCAGCAGCATGGCAGCGTGCGCGGGGTGCACTACACCGGGCTGGCCGAGCATCCGCAGCACACCCTCATCGGCCAGCAGCAGCGCGGGCACGGCGCCGTGTTCAGCTTCGAGGTGGGCGACACGCGCGAGGAGGCCTGGCGCTTCATGGACGCGCTTCAGCTCGTGGCCATCGCCACCAACATCGGCGACACGCGTTCCATGGTCACGCACCCGGCCTCCACCACCCACTGCCGGCTCACGGCCGAGGAGCGGCGCCAGGCCGGCATCGGCGACAACCTGGTGCGACTGTCGGTGGGCCTGGAAGACCTCACCGACCTGGTGGACGACCTCGACGCCGCCCTGGCGCGGGCCGACATCGTCCCGCGCGAGCTCCAGGAAAGCCTGGCCACCGCCTCCTGAGGCGCAGGACGCCATGGCGCTGACGCTGCTCAAGCTGCTGCTGGCCGCCGCGCTGGCGCTGCCGTTCCTGCTGACGGCGCTGCGCAGCCGCTCCCGGCGCCAGGCCCGGCGCTGGCTGCTGCTCATGCTCGGCGCCCTGTGGGCCGGACTGCTGGCCGACCCGCTGCAGTACGGCAACCGGCTGGTGGACCAGGCGGTGCTGGGGGCGAGCTGCCGCTTTTGAGGGTGGGGCGGCTGATACCGAACGAGCTGGGTTGGGCATCGTCCAAGCGCAGTGCGGTGGGGAAGAGTCGCTGGACGTTGGCCGAAAGCTGACGCGCTCCGTACTCCACTTCGTCACTCCCGCGAAGGCGGGAACCCAGGCGGTCCCCAAGCTGCGCGTGAGCTGGTTGCTAGGCCGACAAAAGCTCAGCAAGTGGTGTGCGCCTGCATTCGCACTGGCGCTCTGACTTCCGGCGCACGTCCCCCGTTCCTCCTTCAATCCGGCTTGATCTTGGCCCGCTCGATCACCGGCTTCCAGCGCTTCTGTTCCGCGGCGATGAAGGCGGCGAAATCGGCCGGGGTGCTGCCCACGGCCAGGGCGGCCTCGGTCTTGTAGTGCTCCTGCGCCGCGGGCGTCTTCACGGACGCGGCCGCCGCCGGGGCCAGGCGCTCCAGCGCGGCCTGCGACAAGTTGGCCGGCGCCATCAGCCCGTACCACTGCGTCATCTCGAAGCCCGGGAAGCCCTGCTCGGCCACGGTGGGCACCTCGGGCAGCTGCGGGATGCGCTGCGGCGTGCCGGTGGCGATGCAGCGCAGCTTGCCGGCCTTGATGAACTGCAGGATCGCCGGTGCGCCCACCGAGGCCGCGTCCAGCCGGCCGGCGATCAGGTCGGTCAGCATCGGGCCGGTGCCGCGGTAGGGCACGTGCAGCATGAACGTGTCCGTGGCCATCTTCAGGTACTCCATGGCCAAGTGGCCGGCGCTGCCGTTGCCGGCCGAGCCGTAAGTGAGCCGGCCCGGTTTGCTCTTGGCCAGGGCAATGAGCTCCTTGAGGTTCTTCACCGGCAGCGCCGGGTTGACCACGTACAGGCTGGGCACCTTGGCCAGCAGGCTCACGGCCTTGAAGTCCTTGTTCGGGTCGTAGGGCAGCTTGGGGAAGATGAAGGGATTCACCGCCAGCGTGCCGATGTGGCCGAGGATCAGCGTGTGCTGGTCGTCCGCGCGCGCCACCTCGCCCATGGCGACGTTGCCGGCGCCGCCGGGCTTGTTGTCCACGTACACCGACTGTCCCAGCGATTTCGTGAGCTCCGCGGCGGCAGCGCGCGCCACGATCTCGGAGCTGCCGCCCGGGGCGAAGGGCACCACCAAGCGCACGGCTTTAGAGGGCCAAGCCTGGGCCTGGGCCAGCCCCGGCCACAGGGTCGCGCCGCCGAGGGCGCCGCCCAGCGCCAGCCACTGGCGGCGGGTGAGTTGTAGATCGTTCATGACGTGGGGTCCTGCAGGTAGAGGGCGGGCGCGTGGGCCCGCAGGAGGTGCGCCGTGGCGGCGTCGCCGAGTACCCGGCGCAGCGGCGCCAGGGTGCTGTCGTAGGTGGGCAGGGCGTCGGGCGCGAAGCTCGTGTGCGGCCAGTCCGAGCCCCACACGCAGCGGTCGCCGAACAGCGCGGCCGCGCGCTCGATGGCCGGCCACAGCGCCGGGTAGGGTTCCACGGACTGCAGCCGGTACCAGCCCGACAGCTTGATCCAGGCGCCGCCCTCGGCCAGGGCCGCGGCGGCGGCCCAGGCCGGGTCCTCGGCGGGCAGCGCGGCATGCAGGCCGGCGAGATGGTCCAGCACGAACGGCAGATCCATTTCGCGCTGCAGCGTCGCCAGGCCGGCCAGATGCCCGGCCCGCGCATACCACTGCACATGCCAGCCGCGCCGGCGCAGCCGGGGGGCCAGTGAGCGCAGCGCGTCGCCGGCATCGCCCTGGTGGCCCACGGGCGACACCAGGTTGAAACGGATGCCGCGCACGCCGGCCGCGTGCAGCTCGTCCAGCGTGGCGTCGGAGACGTCCGGCTCGACCACCGCCACGCCGCGGTGCCGGCCGGCGCTGGCCTGCAGCGCGCGCAGCATCACGCTGTTGTCGCTGCCGTAGACGCTGGGCTGCACCAGCACCAGGTGCCGGATGCCGTGGCCGGCGGCGCGGGCCTCGATCTCGTGCAGCGGCCGGTGCGCCGGCACGTAGTGGCCCGGCTGCACCGGCGCGGCGATGTCGAAGACATGCACGTGGCAGTCCCAGCCGCCGTCTTCCGGTGAATCAGAGAGGCGGGTGATGCCTGGCTCCCGCATGGCGCTCACTCCCGGGTGATGCGGTGCTCGCGCACCACCTGGGTCCACAGCGCCTGCTGCTGCCGCAGGAAGGCGGCGGCGGCCTTCTCGTCGCCCGTGAAAACCTCGCCGCCCAGGCTGCGCACGCGCGCCAGCACCTCGGGGTCGGCCATGGCGCTGCGCAGCGCTGCCGCCAATTTCGCGCGCACCGGCGCCGGCGTGGCGGCGGGGGCGAGCACCGGGTTCCACTCCAGCACCTCGTAGCCCTTGAGGCCGGACTCCTCCAGCGTGGGCACCTCGGGCAGGGCGCGGGTGCGCAGCTTGGAGGTGACGGCCAGCGGGCGCAGCCGCCTGCTCTGGATGTGGCCCAGCGCGGAGGCCACGTTGGCGAAGAACAGGGGCACCTGGCCGCCCATCACGTCGGTCATGGCCGGGCCGCCGCCGCGGTAGGGCACGTGGGTGAGATCGACCTTGGCCAGCTGCTCGAACAGCGCGCCGGCCAGGTGCTGTGCCGAGCCGTTGCCGGAGGAGGCGTAGGACAGGCTGTTGGGCCTGGCGCGGGCCAGGCGCAGCACGTCGGCCACCGACTGCGCCTCGAAGCCGGGCGTGCACACCAGCACGTTGGGAAAGGTCGCCAGCACCGCCAGCGGCGCGAAGGCGCTGGCCGGGTCGTAGGGCAGCTTGTCGAACAGCGCCGGGTTGACGGCGTAGTTGGAGGCGTCGAGCAGCAGCATCGAGCCGTCGGGCGTGGCGCGCGCCACCTGCGTCGCGGCGATGGTGCCGCTGGCGCCGGGCTTGTTCTCCACCACCACGGCCTGGCCCAGGGCCTGGGCCAGGCGCGGCGCGATCAGCCGCGCCATCACGTCGGCGCCGCCGCCGGGCGGGTAGCTCACCACCAGGGAAATCGGCTTGCCGCCGGCGATGGCGCCGGCCGCGCGCGACAGGGCGGGCGCGGCCAGCAGGGCGGAGGCAGCCAGCAGGCGCCGGCGCGTCCAGGGAGCAGGGGCAGTCATGTGTTCTCGCTTCGTGCTTTTGAGGCGGCGCTGGGGGAGGGAAAAGCCCGGCTTGGTCCCGTGGCGCCGCAGGCCCGCGGGCCTGCAGCCAGGCCGGGCCAGGGATCAGGTGATGGACACCGTGTAGTGGAAGGCGTTGGCGTCGCCCAGCGTGGTGCGGGCCTCGATGCAGTGCCCGGCCAAGTCGAAGGCCTGGCGCTGCACGCGGGCGCAGGGATGGCCGGGCGGCAGTGCCAGCGCGCGCGCCTGCTCCGCGCCGAGGCTGCCGAAGCCGATGGTGTCCACCGCGCGGTGCACGTGCACGCCGCAGCGCTGGGCGAACAGCGGGTAGAGCAGGTCGCCCCAATCGGCCGGGTCACCCTCGGCCAGCGCCTCGAACAGCGGCAACGGCAGCCAGATCTCTTCGAGCAGACACGGCTGCTGCGCCAGCAGCCGCAACCGGCGCAGCCGCAGCGCCGGCTCGCCCGGGCCCATGCCCAGCGTGCGCGCCACCTCGGCCGGCGCGGGCAGCGTCTCGCGCGCCAGGATGCGCGAGGCCGGCGCCTGCCCGCTGCCGTCGCCGAAGCGGAAGAAGCGCAGCAGCGAGCCGCCGCTGAGCGCCGGCTTCACGAAGGTGCCGCGGCCGTGGACGCGCTCGATGAAGCCCTGTTCCGTCAGCAGCTCCAGCGCGCGGCGCATGGTGCCTAGCGCCACGCCGTGCTCGGCGGCCAGCGTCTGCTCCGCCGGAATGGCCGAGCCCGGCGGCCACTCGCCGGCCACGATGCGCGCGCGCAGCGCCGCGGCCAGCGCGGCATAGCGGCTCTGGCCGGGCTCAGGCTGGATCAGCTGAAGGCGGTCCATGAATTGATCTAGTCCTATAGAGGACTGAAGTATGCCTGCATGAATGCAGGCCCTGACCTGGGGGAACCACGGTAGGCGGTTTCAGGCGCTGTCCGGCGGATGCGGGCAGTGCGCGTGCTGCGCTGCCGTGGCCTGCGGCGGTGTGTGCCGGGCCCCAATGGGCCGCGCGCCCGGTGAGCCGCCGCGGCGGTGCCCAGGCAGCGTGCGGCCCGCTGCGACGTTCCAAGGAGAAACGCCGTGCCGTCCATCGCCCACGTCCTTGTCGCCGCCGGCCTGATCGCGGCCTGTGCCGCTGCCGCCGCCACCGTGGACAACGCCGCGCTGCCCGCGCCGGTGCGGGTGCCGGCGGGGCATGAGCTGCGGCTGTGGTCCATCGGCAAGGGCGAGATCCGCTACGCCTGCCGCCAGGCCGGCGCGGGCGGCCGCTACGCGTGGGTGTCGGGCGCGTCCACGGCGCGGCTCTACGACGTCTACCTGCGCGAGATCGGCTGGTCCTACGCCGGGCCGACCTGGAAGTCGGTGGACGGCTCCAAGGTCACCGGCCGGGCGCTGGCCGTGGCGCCGGCCGGGGCCGGGCACCTGCCGCTGCAGCTGCTGCGCGCCGGCACCGCCTCCGGCCAGGGCACGATGCAGGGCGTGAGCTACATCCAGCGGCTCAACACCCGGGGCGGCGCGGCCCCGGCTCAACCCTGCGACGCCCGCCGCGAGGGACGGGAGCGGGTGGTGGGGTATGAGGCGGACTACGTGTTTTATGGGCGGCGGTGAGGGGGCGTTCCAGACAAACGGATGGAAGGACTCTCAGCTTCTGCTGGCGCGCCTGCGGCGAACGACATTCGGGAACGGGTGAGTCAGGGCGCTATCTGATCCAGTGCTTGGGCGGCGTCGATGATCTGGATGCCTTCGTGGCGGCCCATGGAGAGCAGGTCGGTGTCACCGGAAACGATGGCGTCAGCGTGCGAGGCGACTGCAGCAGCGATGACGTGATCGTCATCCGCATCGTTCGGTACCACGCGCGGCACGGCTTGAGGTTCCACCACTTCGACAGCCTCCACGTAGTCGGACAGCACATCGCGCGCCGACCGCCCAATAAGGGCCAGCCGCTTGGCTATCGATGGTCGGGACAGCACATCGGCCAGTTCCGTGAGCAGCGCCGCACTGCTGTAGAGCTGCACGTCGCCGCGTTGGCGGATGGTTGCGAGCAAGCGGTAAGGCGTGCCGCGCCACAGCAGCGCCGACAGCGCCACGTTGGTGTCAAGAACGATCCGCACCGGCGTCCTGACGAGCGCGGCGTTCGGCCCGTGCAGCTTTCACCTCGATGGCGATGTCTTCCTCGCTGATGGGCTCCGCGCCGCTGGCTTCCAGAGCAGGGGCAATGTCCAGCAGCCGATCCAGCGCCTCACGCTTCCTAGACTTGGCCGCCAGGAATTCGACGAAATCCTCAACCTGCGCCACTTGCTGCGGCGTCAGCGCCCTGATCTTGGAAATCAGGCTTTGTTCTGCTGTTGCATCCATCAGGGACTCCTTTGCCTCGGCGCTCAGCGTACCGAACATGGGCGCAGCAAGGACTTTGTGCGGGTGCGTGTTCTTCGCTACGCCGCTCCTTCTCCCGGCACCCACACCTCGAACACCGCCCCGCTCACGCCGTCCTCCCGGTTCCTGGCCCGCAGCGTCCCGCCGTAGCGCTCGATCAGCCCGTGGCTGATCCACAGGCCTAAACCCGTGCCGTCGTGCTTGGTGGTCATGAAGGGCTGGAACAGGTCGCGCAGCACCTCGGGCGCCAGGCCCGGGCCGCTGTCGGTGACGGACAGCGCCACGCCGTTGCCCTCGTCGCGGCTCGCCAGCAGCAGCTCGCCGCCGGTTCCCATGGCCTGCAGCGCGTTGAGCAGCAGGTTCACCAGCACCTGCTGCAGCTCCTGGCGGTTGATGGACGCGCTGCGCGTGTGCGCCAGCGCCTGCCGCACCCGCACGCCGCTGCGCGCGAGCTGCGGGCCCACCAGCCGCAGGCAGTCCTGCAGCGCCTGCGCCACGTCCACCGCCTGCACGTAGCCGGCGTACTCGTTGGGCCGGGCGAACTGCAGCAGCTGCGCCACGATCAGCCGCATGCGCTCGACCTGCTCGTCAGCCAGCTTCAGCTCGTCGCGCACGCGGTGGGCGTGCTCGCCCAGCAGCTCGCGCATCAGGTCCAGGTTGCCCTGCAGCACGGCAATGGGGTTGTTGACCTCGTGCGCGATGCTGGCCGTGAGCTGGCCGATGGCGGCCATCTTCTCGCTGCGCAGCAGCTGCTGCTGCGCCGCCCGCAGCTCGCGCGTGCGCGCTTCCACCTTGGCGTCGAGCTCGGCATTGGCCTGGCGCAGCGCGCGGGTCTGCCCGTCCACGGTGTCGAGCAGCCCGTCCAGGTGCGCGCCCAGCGCCGCCAGCTCCTCGCTGCTGCCCTGCAGCGGGCCCACGCGGGCCGGCCGCCCGGCCTGCACCTCGTCCATGGTCCGGCCCATGTGCTCCAGCGGCCGGTACAGCGCGCGCGCCTGGCGCAGCGACAGCCACGCCGCCGCGCCCATCACGGCGAAGAACAGCACGCCGATGCCCAGCAGCACGCCGACCTTCAGCCGGTTGAAAGGCTGCTCCAGGAAGCCGACATAGAGCATGCCCACGCGCCGGCCCTGGCCGTCGGCCAGCGGGGCGTAGGCCGAGACGTACCAGTCGTCCACCACGAAGGCGCGGTCCAGCCAAGTGCTGCCGCGGCCCAGCACCGCCTCGCGCACCTCGCGCGACACGCGCGTGCCGATGGCGCGGTGCGCGCCCTGGCCGTCGAAGAGCCGCACGTTGGTGGTGACGCGCAGGTCGTCCAGGAACAGCGTGGCCGTGCCGCGGCTGCCGAAGGGCAAGGCGCCCTCGGGGTAGACAATCTCGTTGACGTGGTCGATGAAGTCCAGGTTGCGGTTGAGCAGCAGTCCGGCCTGCAGATAGGCCTTCACCTGGCCGGCCTCGTCCTGCACCGGCGCGCGCGCCACCAGCACCAGGGCGCGCTCCTCGGTCGCGCGCTCGGTGGGCGCGGCGTTGCGCGTGGGCAGCAGCGGCACGGCCACCCGCGACTGCAGCGCGGGCGCGATCACGGCGAAGTCGCGCGGGTCCAGCACCTCCACCGCCGAGCGCGAGGCCGGCCCGGCGAACCAGGCGGCGCGGCTGTCCATGGGCGGCGGGCCGAAGTCGGTGGCCAGCAGCCGGCCCTCGGCGTCGCGCAGGTTGACGAAGTCCAGCCGCTCGCGCTGCTTGAAGCGCTGCAGCAGCGCGCCGAGCTCGGCCAGGGTGGCGCCGCGCGCCAGGGCCGACTGCAGCGCCTGCGAGTCCGCCAGCGCCGTGGCGTTGGCACCCATCTCCACGCGCACGCGCTCCAGGTAGCCATGGGCCACGGCCAGGTCGGAGCGCACCTTGGTGACCAGCAGCGCGTCCAGCGCGCTGCTGCCCCACCCCGCCAGCGCCAAGCCCAGCAGCGGCAGCGCCACGCCCGCGGGCAGCAGCGCCAGGGTCAGCAGCTGGCGGCGGATGGAGCCGGAGGGGCGCATCAGGAGGCGGCGGCCTGCCACTCCGCACAGCGCCGCTCCAGCGTGCGCCGCGAGATGCCCAGCAGCGCTGCCGCGCGCGTCTTGTCGCCGCCCACGGACTCCAGCACCGACAGGATGTGGCGCCTCTCCAGCGTCTGCAGGTCGGTGGGCGCCGCCGCACCGGCACTGGCATCGCGCGGCTGGGGCACGGGCTCCAGCCCGGGGTAGAGCGCCTGCACGTTGAGCGCGCCCAGGATCAGTGAGCGCTCCACCAGGTTGCGCAGCTCGCGCACGTTGCCCGGCCAGTCGTACTGCTGCAGGTAGGCCATCTGCTCGGCCGTGATCTCGAAGGGCTCCAGCCCCAGCTGCGGCGCCAGCGTGGCAATGAAATGCTGCGCCAGCGCCGGCAGGTCCTCCTTGTGCGCGCGCAGCGGCGGCAGCGTGATCTCCACCACCTGCAGCCGGTAGTACAGGTCCTTGCGGAAGCGCCCGGCGCGCACCTCCTCGGCCAGCGGGCGGTTCGTCGCCGCGACGATGCGCACGTCCACCGGGATCTGCTGCTCGCTGCCCACGGGGCGGATGCGCCGCTCTTCCAGCACGCGCAGCAGCGTGGCCTGCTGCGCCAGCGGCAGCTCGCCGATCTCGTCCAGGAACAGCGTGCCGCCCTGCGCGTAATAGAACAGGCCGTCGCGGTGCCTGGCCGCGCCGGTGAAGGCGCCGCGCGCATGGCCGAACAGCTCGCTGTCTATCAGCTCGGGCGAGAGCGTGGCGCAGTTCACCGGCACGAAGGGCCCGGCCGCGCGCGGGCTGCGCGCATGCAGCGCCAGCGCCGCCAGCTCCTTGCCGGTGCCTGACTCGCCCGACAGCAGCACCGTGCTCGGCACCGCGGCGGCGCGCCGCAGCGCATGCTGCAGTGAAGCCATCGCTGGAGAGTTGCCGATGAAACCATCCAGCGGCGAGGCCGGCCGTTTCTCCGACAACGTGCGCCTGAGCACGAAGTTCTCGCGCGCCAGGCGCGAGCGCTCCAGGCACTGCGCCATGGCATTGAGGATCTGCGCGATGCGGAAGGGCTTGAGGATGAAGTCCGAGGCGCCGGCGCGCAGGGCCTCGATGGCGGTGTCGAGGTCGGCGAAGGCGGTGATGAGGATCACCTCGCCGGAGTGGCCCTGTTCGCGCAGCTCGCGCAGCAGCTCGATGCCGCTCTTGCCCGGCAGCGCGATGTCCAGGATCAGCAGGTCGAAGCGGTGCTGCGCGCACAGCGTGGCGGCCTCCTCGGCGCTGCCCGCGGCCAGCACCTGGCCGCAGCGCGTGGCCAGGGTCTTGGTCAGGAAGCTGCGCATGCCTTCCTCGTCATCGACCACCAGCACGCTGGCCAGCGGCCAGCGCTCGGCGGGAGAGGAGGGCGGGGCGTCAGGAATCACGTCGGAACTGCCAGGAGTGAGAGAGGGAGGAGCCGGGCGGCCGGGCGGGCCACGGGCGGCGGGATTGTAGGAAGGCCCCCCGGAACGGGTAGCCGGGTTTGCCTGCGACCCCAGCGAGCGCCGCGACAAGTTGTCGGGGATTGTCGCGACAAGCTGTCGCGCCGGACTGTCGCCAAGCCGCTTGATCCGGCGCAAGTCATTGATCCGTCACGAAACTCGCCGCGCGCATGTGCTGGAACGGTGCGTGCATGAGGACGTGCCGGCAGGCACGCCGTGGCCCTATGTCTGGCGCTGCCTAAGCCCCCCAGTACCCGCCTGCCGCTGCGCTTCCCCGCGAAGCGCCGCCACCCCGAGACGGCCCAAGCCCGCTGTGCTGCCGGCCGCACCCCTGAAACCGCCGAGGAGAGCCTCATGAGCGAGCCCCAATCCAAACTGTCGCGCCGCCGCGCCCTGGCCGGTGCCGGCACCGCCGGCGCCCTGGCCGCCGCCGTGGCCGTGCTGCCCAAGGGCCAGCCCGCGCCCGCGCCGACGGCTGCTGCGCAGCCCGCCGCCGAGCCCGCCAAGGGCGAGGGCTACCAGGTCACGCCGCACGTGCTGCGCTACTACCAGACCGCGCGCATCTGACCCCCCGGCGTCCCGAGAAGAGGAAAACACCCCATGTTGCTCACGCGCAAGAGCGCCGCGCCGGCCGCTGCCGCCGGCCCATCGTCGTCGGGCCTGGTCTCCAGCCTGACCCGCGGCATCGACGCCTTCAACCGCCGCGCCATCGGCACCCTGGACCGCCGCGCCTTCCTGCGCCGCTCGGGCCTGGGCGTGGGCGCCGGCATCGCCGCCTCCCAATTGAGCCTGGTGCAGAAGGCCCAGGCTTCCGACAAACCCGCCGCCGTGGCCGACGGCAGCCGCAAGGTCGAAGTGAAGCGCACCGTGTGCGGCCACTGCTCGGTGGGCTGCGCGGTGGACGCCGTGGTCGAGAACGGCGTGTGGGTGCGCCAGGAACCGGTGTTCGATTCGCCCATCAACATGGGCGCGCACTGCGCCAAGGGCGCCGCGCTGCGCGAGCACGGCCACGGCGAGTACCGGCTGAAGTACCCGATGAAGCTGGTGGACGGCAAGTACCAGCGCATCAGCTGGGACCAGGCCCTGAGCGAGATCAGCGCCCGCATGCTGGAGCTGCGCAAGCAAAGCGGCCCGGACGCGATGTACGTGGTGGGCTCGTCCAAGCACAACAACGAGCAGGCTTACCTGCTGCGCAAGTGGATGAGCCTGTGGGGCAGCAACAACTGCGACCACCAGGCGCGCATCTGCCACTCCACCACCGTCGCGGGCGTCGCGAACACGTGGGGCTACGGCGCGATGACCAACTCCTACAACGACATGCAGAACGCCAAGGCGGCGCTCTACATCGGCTCCAACGCCGCGGAAGCGCACCCGGTGTCGATGCTGCACCTGCTGCATGCCAAGGAGAACGGCTGCAAGGTGATCGTGGTCGATCCGCGCTTCACCCGCACCGCGGCCAAGGCCGACGAGTACGTGCGCATCCGCTCGGGCACCGACATCGCGTTCCTGTTCGGCGTGATGCATCACATCTTCAAGAACGGCTGGGAGGACCAGCAGTACCTGCACGACCGCGTCTACGGCATGGACAAGGTGCGCGAGGAGGTGCTGAGCAAGTGGACGCCGGAGAAGGTGCAGGAGGTCTGCGGCGTTGACGGCGAAACCACCTACAAGGTCGCCAGGACGCTGGCCGAGAACCGCCCCGGCACCATCGTGTGGTGCATGGGCCAGACCCAGCACAGCATCGGCAACGCCATCGTGCGCGCCTCGTGCCTGCTGCAGCTGGCGCTGGGCAACGTGGGCAAGAGCGGCGGCGGCACCAACATCTTCCGCGGCCACGACAACGTGCAGGGGGCCACCGACGTGGGCCCCAACCCCGACTCGCTGCCCGGCTACTACGGCCTGGCCGAGGGCGCGTGGAAGCACTTCGCCAAGGTCTGGGGCCTGGACTTCGAGGACATCAAGCAGCGCTATGCCCCGGGGATGCTGACCAAGCCCGGCATCACCGTGTCGCGCTGGATCGACGGCGTGCTGGAGAAGAACGAGCTCATCGACCAGGACGCCAACCTGCGCGGCGTGATCTTCTGGGGCCACGCGCCCAACTCCCAGACCCGCGGCCTGGAGATGAAGCGGGCCATGGACAAGCTGGACCTGCTGGTCGTGATCGACCCCTTCCCCAGCGCCACCGCCGGCATGGCGGCCATGCCCGGCCGGGCCGAGGACGCCAACCCCAACCGCGCCGTGTACCTGCTGCCGGCCACCACGCAGTTCGAGACCAGCGGCTCGTGCACCGCCTCGAACCGCTCCATCCAGTGGCGCGAGAAGGTCATCGAGCCGCTGTGGGAAAGCCGCACCGACCACATGATCATGGCCCAGCTCGCCGACAAGCTGGGCTTCGGCAAGGAGTTCACCCAGGGCTACAAGATGGTCCGGGGCAAGGGCGGCATGCTGGAGCCCGAGACCGAGTCGGTGCTGCGCGAGATCAACCGCGGCGTGTGGACCATCGGCTACACCGGCCAGAGCCCCGAGCGCCTCAAGGCCCACATGCGCAACATGCACGTCTTCGACGTGAAGACGCTGCGCGCCAAGGGCGGCACCGACAAGGAAAGCGGCTACAGCCTCGACGGCGACTATTTCGGCCTGCCCTGGCCCTGCTTCGGCACGCCCGAGCTCAAGCACCCGGGCTCGCCCAACCTCTATGACACCAGCCGGCATGTCATGGACGGTGGCGGCAACTTCCGCGCCAACTTCGGCGTGGAGCGCGACGGCGTGAGCCTGCTGGCCGAGGACGGCTCGCACTCCAAGGGCGCCGACATCACCACCGGCTACCCCGAGTTCGACCACCTGTTGCTCAAGAAACTGGGCTGGTGGGGCGAGCTCACCGAGGCCGAGCAGAAGGCCGCCGAGGGCAAGAACTGGAAGACCGACCTCTCCGGTGGCATCCAGCGCGTGGTCATGAAGAACCACGGCTGCCACCCCTTCGGCAACGCCAAGGCGCGCGCCGTGGTTTGGAACTTCCCCGACCCGATCCCGCAGCACCGCGAGCCGATCTTCTCGAACCGGCCGGATCTCATTGCGAAATACCCGACGCACGACGACAAGAAGGCCTTTTGGCGCCTGCCCACGCTCTACAAGAGCGTGCAGGAGAAGAACAAGGACATCGGCCAGCGCTTCCCGCTGATCATGACCAGCGGCCGGCTGGTCGAGTACGAGGGCGGCGGCGAGGAGACGCGCTCCAACCCGTACCTGGCCGAGCTGCAGCAGGAGATGTTCGTCGAGCTCAATCCCAAGGCCGCCAACGACCGTGGCATCCGCAACGGCGAGTACGTGTGGGTGAGGACGCCGCCGATGGAAGCGGTGCCGGGCTTCAAGGGCATCCGCGTCAAGGCGCTGGTGACCGAGCGCGTGAACCACGAGACGGTCTTTCTGCCCTTCCACTTCTCCGGCCGCTGGGGCGGCCAGGACCTGGCGGCCTACTACCCGCAGGGCGCCATGCCCATCGTGCGCGGCGAGGCGGTCAACACCGCCACGACCTACGGCTACGACAGCGTGACCATGATGCAAGAGACCAAGACGACGCTCTGCCAGATCGAGCGCGCCTGAAGCTTGAAGCCGCTGAAAGAGACAAGGACCTGACATGGCCCGAATGAAATTCCTGTGCGACGCCGAGCGTTGCATCGAGTGCAACAGCTGCGCGACCGCCTGCAAGGCCGAGCACGAAGTGCCCTGGGGCGTGAACCGCCGCCGCGTGGTCACGCTCAACGACGGCGTGCCCGGCGAGAAGAGCATCTCCGTGGCGTGCATGCACTGCTCGGACGCGCCGTGCATGGCGGTGTGCCCGGTGGACTGCTTCTACCGCACCGACGAGGGCGTGGTGCTGCACGACAAGGACGTGTGCATCGGCTGCGGCTAC
Source organism: Azohydromonas caseinilytica (assembly GCF_012927045.1). Classification (GTDB taxonomy): domain Bacteria; phylum Pseudomonadota; class Gammaproteobacteria; order Burkholderiales; family Burkholderiaceae_C; genus Azohydromonas; species Azohydromonas caseinilytica. Next base: position 74,765 of record NZ_JABBFW010000002.1, read on the forward strand.
TGCTCCTATGCCTGCCCCTTCGGCGCGCCGCAGTTCCCCACCAACGGCACCTTCGGCCTGCGCGGCAAGATGGACAAGTGCACCTTCTGCGCCGGCGGCCCCGAGGCCAACGGCTCCGAAGCCGAGTTCGAAAAGTACGGGCGCAACCGCCTGTCGGAAGGCAAGCTGCCGATCTGCGCCGAGATGTGCTCGACCAAGGCGCTGCTGGGCGGCGATGGCGACGTGGTGGCGGACATCTTCCGCACCCGCGTAGTGCAGCGCGGCAAGGGCAGCGAGGTCTGGGGCTGGGGCACCGCTTACGGCAAGCCCGCGCAGCCGCAATCCGGCAGCGGCGCGGTCAAACCCGAGCCGGTGAAGGCGGAGGTGAAGTCGTGATCGCGCGTTTCATCCTTATCGCCGCGGCCTCGGTTGCCCTGGGCGCCTGCGGCGAGCGCTCGCAGGCGCTGGACGTCAAGGTGGTGAAGTCCGACCAGCCGGCCTTCCAGGGCGGCGATGCCCGCTTCAGCGCTCAGGGCTGGGCCGCCGGCGAGCGCGCGGGCTGGGAACAGCAGCTGCGCACCCGCGCCCAGGGCCAGAACGAGTATTCGCGCGCGCCCGCCGCGGTGCCGCAGTGACTTTCCGAGGAGCAGCCATGCGAGGCTTGATCCCCAAACTCCTGCTGGCCGTGGCGCTGGCCGGTGCCGGCGTGCCGGTGCTGGCGCAGTCGGCGCCGCCGGCGGGCTCGATCGCACCGGCGGCACCGGCCCAGCCGCGTGCCGACGAAACCAACGCCGAGCGCGCCAGGAGCCAGCCCGGCAACAATGCGCCGCTGTGGCGCGCCGTGCGCGAGAGCGGCGTGGTGGAGGGCACGACCACGCTGCCCGGCGTGGAGAAGGGCGTGCTGATCCAGCGCTTCACGCAGTACCCGGGCTCGGCGCATACCAACGCCGGCGAGGCCTGGCGCCAGGTGCGCAACCGCTGGCTCATTCCCTACGGCGGCGCGCTGCTGCTGGTCGTGGTGGTAGCCATCGGGCTGTTCTACTGGCGCCGCGGCCCGATGGGCCATGACGACCACGCGCCCGCGACCATCGAGCGCTTCACGCCGCTGGAGCGCGCGGCGCACTGGGTCAACGCCGGCGCGTTCTGCCTGCTGGCGATCTCCGGCATCGTGATGGCCTTCGGCAAGTTCTTCCTGCTGCCCGTGCTGGGCACGGCGCTGTTCGGCTGGCTCACCTACGCGCTCAAGACCGCGCACAACTTCGCCGGGCCGGCCTTTGCCGTGTCGATGCTGGTGATGCTGCTCATGTTCGCGCGCGACAACTGGCCCAAGGCCTGGGACCTGCAGTGGGCGCTCAAGGGCGGCGGCCTGTTCACCGGCCGGCACGTGCCCTCGCACCGCTTCAATGCCGGCGAGAAGACGCTGTTCTGGGTCGGCATGTTCTGGCTGGGCCTGACCGTGGTGGGCTCGGGGCTGGTGCTGGACAAGCTCATTCCCGACATGGACTACACCCGCGGCCAGATGCAGGTGGCGCACCTGGTGCACGCCGTCTCGACCATCCTGATGATGTGCCTGTTCCTGGGCCACATCTACATGGGCTCGATCGGCGTGAAGGGCGCCTACCGCGCCATGCGCAGCGGCTACGTCAGCGAGGACTGGGCCCGCGAGCATCACGAGCTCTGGTACGACGACGTCAAGGCCGGGAAGATCCCCGCGCAGCGCTCCGGCGCCGCCACGCCGCGCCCGACCATCGCCACGCCCCGCGCCTGAGCCGGGCAGGAGACAAGAGAACCATGAAGCAACTCTCCCGTTCCGCCGTGCTCGCCGCGGTGGCGCTCCTGGGCGGCACCGCGTTCGCGAAGCTGCCACCGCTGTCCGACGAGGCCAAGGCCAAGGCCGAGGAGGCCAAGGCCAAGACGGCCTGGAGCGACAAGGTCGCCGCGTATCAGCTGTGCAAGGCCAGCGACCGCGTGGCCGCGCGCACCCTGGTCGAGCAGAAGAAGGCCGGCAAGCCGGTGGGCGAGGTGGTGGCGACGCCGCCCTGCGCCGACCCCGGCCCCTTCGTCTACCCGCCGCCCGAAACCGCCGCGGCGCCGGCCGCGCCCACGACGGCTGCCGCCACGCCCGCCGCCCCGATGCCCGTCAAGAAGCCCTGACTCGCAAGGCCCCGTACCATGGCTGCCGTGCAAGCCTTGTCTGACATCCTGCTGCTGCCGCGCCTGACCAACACCGGCGCGGCGCTCACGCGCGAGGTCGAGGTGCTGGACGAGTACGGACAGCGTCGCGTCATCCACATTCCCAACGAGCGTGCGCTGACCGTGTTCGTGGACCGGCGCGAGCTGGTCACGCTCATGACGCTGGGCGCCGCGCCCGAGCTGCTGGTGCTGGGCTACCTGCGCAACCAGCGCCTGGTGGGCTCGGTGGCGGAGGTGGACTCCGTCACGGTGGACTGGGAAGTGAACGCCGCCGCCGTGAAGACGCGCGCCGGGGTGCAGGACTTCGAGCGCAAGACGGCGCGGCGCATCGTCACCACCGGCTGCGGCCAGGGCACGGTGTTCGGCGACGCGATGGCGCAGTTCGACGAGCTGCGGCTGCCCTCGGCGGCGCAGGCGCGCATCCGGCAGTCCACGCTCTCGGCCATGCTGGAGCGCATGCGCCAGATCCAGCTGGAGAGCATCCACCGCAAGGCCGGCTCGGTGCACGGCTGTGCGCTGTTCCGCGGCAGCGAGCTGCTGTACTTCATCGAGGACGTGGGCCGCCACAACGCCATCGACTCGATTGCCGGCTGGATGTGGATGAACGGCGTGGACGGGGCGGACAAATGCTTCTACACGACCGGGCGCCTGACCAGCGAGATGGTGATGAAGGCGGCGCAGATGGGCGTGCCCATCGTGGTGAGCCGCAACGGCGTGACGCAGATGGGCCACGAGCTGGCGACGCGGCTGGGCATGACGCTGTTCGGGCGCGCGGCGAACCGGCACTTCCTCTGCTACACGGGCTTCGAGCGCTTTGACGCCGAGCCGGAGCCCGCGCCGCCGGTGGCGCGGGTGGTGCGGTCGAGTTGAGGTGTTGTCCCGCAGGATTGAAAAAGCCCGGCGCTGCTGGGCTTTTTCTTGGGCATCTGGTTCAGGTGCCTTCGGCCCAGTTCTCCAGCTTCAGCCCCGGGATGCGGCTGAACTCGCGCAGGTTGTTGGTGACCAGCGTCGCATCGAGCGCCAGTGCGTGGGCCGCGATCAGCATGTCGAGCGGACCAATCATCTGGCCGGCACGCTCCAGCGCGACACGCTCGCGTGCATAGACCTCCCGGACCGCAGCGTCGAGCGGCAACACGTCGAAGGCGTTCAGGAACTCCCCGATCAGCGTCGCGTATTGGTGCGCGGATGCACGCACCGCGCCGACCTGCAGTTCCAGAGCGGTGATGACGGACAGCGCCACACCCTCAGCCTCGACCCGCGCCAGTTGCTCGTACACCTTGGGAGGTCGGCGGCGGATGATGTAGACGCGGATGTTGGTGTCGAGCAGCCGCATCACTCATGCCCGGGCTGCTTGGGCGTCTCGAAACCCTGCTCGTCCCACCACGAGGCATCGCGTTCCAGCGAACCCTGCTCGGGGCGCTCGAACTCGCTGGTGTCGCCAGCTTTTTCCAGGATCTGCCGAATGCGCTCGCCGAGGTTGGCGCGGGGCTTGGGGCGCAAGATGACCGCGCCGTCGGGAGCCCGCTCGATCGTCACCTCGTCGGTATCGAAGCGGTAGGCCTTGGGCAGCCGCACCGCCTGGCTGCGTCCGGTCATGAAAACTTTGGCAGTGTCCATCAGGGGTGTCCGTTGGTAGATATCGCTGCCGGATATTAGGCAACGCCTTATCGCGTCGGGGCGGGCAAAGTCCCTGCTGACAGGCACAAAAAAGCCCGGTCAAGCCGGGCTTTCGTCATTCGGAGCGGGAGGCCGCTCAGGCCAGGCGCTGCTTGTGCCACTCGATCTGCGCGCGCACCTGCACCGGGGCCGTGCCGCCGAGCACCTGGCGCGCCTGCAGCGAGCCGCGCAGGGTCAGCACCTCGTAGACGTCCTCGCCGATGGCGGCGTGGAACTGCTGCAGCACCTCCAGCGGCAGCTCCGACAGGTCCACGCCGCGCTGCAAGCCGACCTTCACCGCGTGCGCCACCACCTCGTGCGCGTCGCGGAAGGGCAGGCCCTTCTTCACCAGGTAGTCGGCCAGGTCGGTGGCGGTGGCGTAGCCGCGGCGCGCGGCGCTCTCCATCGCCTCGGGCTTCACCAGGATGCCTTCCACCATCTCGGCCATGATGCGCAGCGTGTCGCGCAGCGTGTCCACGGCGTCGAACAAGGGCTCCTTGTCCTCCTGGTTGTCCTTGTTGTAGGTGAGGGGCTGGCCCTTCATCAGCGTCAGCAGGGCGGTCAGATGACCGTACACCCGTCCCGTTTTGCCGCGCGCCAGCTCAGCGACATCGGGATTGCGCTTCTGCGGCATGATCGAGCTGCCCGTGCAATAGCGGTCGGCCAGGTCGATAAATGCAAAATTCTGGCTCATCCACAGCACGATCTCTTCGGCCAGGCGCGAGACGTGCATCATCGCGATGGCCGCGAAGGCCGTGAACTCGATGGCGAAGTCGCGGTCGCTCACGGCGTCCAGGCTGTTCTGCGTCACGGCCTCGAAGCCCAGCAGCTGGGCCACCATCTCGCGGTCCAGCGGGTAGCTGGTGCCGGCCAGCGCCGCGGAGCCCAGCGGCAGGCGGTTCACGCGCTTGCGCAGGTCGGCCAGGCGCTCGGCGTCGCGCGCGAACATCTCCACGTAGGCCAGCATGTGGTGCGCGAAGCTCACCGGCTGAGCCACCTGCATGTGCGTGAAGCCGGGCAGGATGGTGTCCACGTTCTTCTCGGCCACGCTCACCAGCGCGCGCTGCATGGCGGCCAGCAGCGGCTGGAGCTGGTCGATCTCGCCGCGCAGCCACAGCCGCACGTCGGTGGCAACCTGGTCGTTGCGGCTGCGACCGGTGTGCAGCCGCTTGCCGGCGTCGCCCACCAGCTGCGTCAGGCGTGCCTCGATGTTGAGGTGCACGTCCTCCAGGTCCAGCTTCCACTCGAAAGTGCCGGCCTCGATCTCGGCGCGGATCTGCGCCATGCCGCGGCGGATGTCGGCCAGGTCCTGCTCGCCGATGATCCCTTGCGCCTGCAGCATGGCCGCGTGCGCGAGGCTGCCCTCGATGTCGGCCTGCCACAGCCGCTTGTCGAAATCGACGCTGGCCGTGTAGCGCTTGACCAGCTCGCTCATCGGCTCGGAAAAGAGGGCGGACCAGGCTTGCGCCTTCTTGTCGAGTTGGTTGGAGGACATGATGGAATGCGGTTGGATTGGGCCGCAGCGGCGGCGCCGTGGGCGGAACCCGCCATTTTATCGGCGCGCCCCTGGCCGCCCTGGACGGTCGCCCGGCCCGCGCGGCAGCCATCGCTGCGCAGCCGGCGCTGGTGACCAAGGCCACAGGGCTCGACGGCATGGGCCCGTTACAGTTGCGGCCAAGCCCCACTCCAAGCTTGCCGATGCGGACGCAGCACTTCCAGAAGGCCTGTCTGGTCCTGGCCGTCGGCCTGGCCGCCTGCGGCCCGGCCAAGACGCCATCGAGAGCGTCCGCCCAGGCCACTGCTTCAACGGCTTCGGCGCCCGGTGCATCGGCGGCGTCCGCCACGGCCCCTCCGGCGGCGCTGCCCGCCGAGATCACCGCGTTCCGCGCCCGGCGCGATGCCTGTGACCATTTCCGGGGCGAGGAAGCCTACGACGCCCAGCGGGCTGCATTTCTGCAGGCCCAGCTGAAGAAGCACTGCACCGGCACCGATCGCGAACTGGCCGATCTGCGCCGGCGCTACGCCAGTGACGCCAATGCCCTGGCGGCGCTGAAGGACTACGAAGACCAGGTCGAGTAGCGAGGAGAGGCAGCATGAGCGAAATCACCCATTCGGTCGGCAGCGAAGGCGTCAACCACGAGGCGGACGTGCGCACGGTGCAGCAACTGCTCAACGCGCAGGCGCAGCGCTTCGGGCTTGTGCCCTTGCCTGTGGACGGCCAGGTCAGCGACGAGCTGATCAACGCCATCCGCCTGTTCCAGCGCAAGGTGCTGGGCGCCAAGACCGGGGACGGACGCGTGGACGTGGGCGGCCGTACCTGGCAGGCGTTGACCATGCCGGCCGGCACTGCAACCGGTGCCGCTCTCAGCGGCGCCCAGTGGTGGCATGCGAACCAGGCCCGGTTTCCGAACAGCAACCGCGTCGCCGATCTCGAGCCGGGCTTCGCTGCCAAGGTGACGGCCTTCCTCAAGGCCTTGCAGGCGGCGGGCGCTTCGGTCGATGTGAGCGCCACGCGCCGCAACCACACCCGCGCCTACCTGATGCACTACAGCTGGAAGGTGGCCAAGGGCGTGGTCAAACCCGGCGAGGTGCCGCCCGAGCCGGGCTGCGACATCGTGTGGGACCACGGCAACGATGCGAAGTCGAGGAAGGCCGCGCAGGAGATGGTGGACCTGTTCGAGCTGGTGTTTCAGCCCTCGTTGACCTCGCGGCACATCCAAGGCCTGGCGATCGACATGAGCATCCGCTGGCCGGGAACGATCACGGTGAAGACCGCCGCCGGCGCAGCGGTGGCGCTGTCGAGCCCGCGCGACGGCTCGAACACCGCGCTGCACAAGGTAGGCGCCGGCTACGGCGTGATCAAGCTGCTGTCGGACCCGCCGCACTGGTCCAGCGACGGCCATTGAGCGCGGCCGCGGCCCCCGCCGAGCCGCGGCTCGGCCCTCGCGTCAGCCCGTGTTGCGCAGCCCCGCCGCCACGCCGTTGATCGAGATGTGGATGCCGCGCTTCAGGCGCTCGTCGTTGTGCTCGGCCTCGCGGCGCCAGCGCCGCATCAGCTCCACCTGCAGGTGGTTGAGCGGATCGAGGTACGGGAAGCGGTGCTCGATGGAGCGCGCCAGCGCCGGGTTGCTGGCCAGGCGCTGCGACTGCCCGGTGATGAGGTTGAGCGCGTCGTAGGTGCGCTGCCACTCGGCCTCGATGGCGGCGAAGATCTTCTTGCCCAGCCGCTTGTCCTCCACCAGGTCCACGTAGCGCCGCGCGATCCCGAGGTCGCTCTTGGCCAGCACCATGTCCAGGTTGGACAGCAGCGTGCTGAAGAAGGGCCACTGCTTGTGCATGCGCCGCAGCAGCGCCAGGCGCCTGGCGCGCTCGGCCTCGTCCTCGCCCAGGAAGGCCTCCACGCCGGAGCCGAAGCCGGCCCAGCCCGGCAGCGCCACGCGGCACTGGCCCCAGCTGAAGCCCCAGGGAATGGCGCGCAGGTCCTCGATGGCGCGCGTGGCCTTGCGCGAGGCCGGGCGCGAGCCGATGTTGAGCTCGGCGATCTCGCGGATGGGCGTGGCGGCGAAGAAGTAGTCGGCAAAGCCCGGGGTGTCGTACACCAGGTGCCGGTAGGCGTCGAAGCTGGCCTGGCTCAGCTCGGCCGCGGCCTGCAGGAAGGCTTTGCTGGCCCCTTTGGTCGGGTGCAGCAGGGTCGCTTCGAGCGTGGCGGCAACCAGCGTCTCCAGGTTGCGGCGGCCGATCTCGGGGTTGGCGTACTTGGAGGCGATGACCTCGCCCTGCTCGGTGAGGCGGATCTGCCCGTTCACCGTGCCCGGGGGCTGCGCCAGGATGGCCTGGTAGCTGGGGCCGCCGCCGCGGCCCACCGTGCCGCCGCGGCCGTGAAACAGGCGCAGCGTCAGGCCCTGCTGCTCGCGCAGCGGCCCGAACAGCTCCACCAGCGCGGTCTCGGCCTGGTACAGCTCCCAGTTGCTGGTGAAGAAGCCGCCGTCCTTGTTGGAGTCGCTGTAGCCCAGCATCACGTCCTGCTCGGCGCCGGAGCGCTTGAGCATGTCCAGCACGCCGGGCAGCGCCAGGTACTCGCTCATGATGGGCGCGGCGCGGCGCAGGTCGCCGATGGTCTCGAACAGCGGGCTGACGATGAGGTCCACCGCCGCATCCTCGGCCAGCAGGCCGCGCAGCAGGCCGGTTTCCTTCTGCAGCAGCAGCACTTCGAGCAGGTCGCTGACCTCCTCGGTGTGGCTGATGATGTAGTGGCGCAGCGCCGCCGCGCCGAAGGTCCGGCGCATCTGGCGCGCCGTCTCGAACACCGCCAGCTCGCTGCAGGTCCAGGGCGAGTACTCGTGGCCCATGACGCGCAGCGGCCGCGCGTCATTGAGCAGCTTCAACAGCAGCTCGCGCTTGGCGGCCTCGTCCAGCCCGGAGTAATCGCTCTCCAGGCGCGCCACCTGCAGCAGCTCGGCAATCACGGCTTCGTGCTGGTCGGAGCTCTGGCGCAGGTCCACGGTGGCGAGATGGAAACCGAAGACCTGCACCGCGCGCATCAGCGGCGCCAGGCGCGGGCCGATCAGCGCCTCGGCGTGGTGGGTGTGCAGCGAGTCCTCGATCACGCGCAGGTCGCCCAGGAACTCCTCGGCGCTGAGGTAGGGGTTCTGCGGCGCCACGGCGTGGCGCAGCGCCTCGGTGCCGGTGAGCTCGTGCAGCGTGGCGGCCAGCCGCGCGTACATGCCCGTGAGCGCGCGGCGGTAGGGCTCGTCCTCGCGGTGCGGGTTGTGGTCGGGCGAGCGCTCGGCCAGCTCCAGCATCTCGGCCGACACCGGGGCGAGCATCTGCGAGGTGGACAGCTCCGCGCCGAGCTCGTGCACCTCCACCAGGTAGTGGCGCAGCGCCACCTCGGCCTGGCGCGCCAGGGCCAGCTTCAGCGTCTCGGCCGTGACGTTGGGGTTGCCGTCACGGTCGCCGCCGATCCAGTTGCCCATGCGCAGGAAGTTGCCCACCGCGTAGCCGGGCAGCATGTGCTCGATCTCGCGGTACAGGCGCGGGATCTGGCGCAGGAAGGTGGTGCGGTAGTAGGAGAGGGCGTTGTCGATCTCGTCGGCGACGGTGAGCTTGGTGTAGCGCAGCATGCGCGTCTGCCACAGCTGCGTGATGCGCCCGCGCAGCAGCGCCTCGTTCTCGTCCCGCTCGCGCGGCGTGCCCAGGTGGTCGCGCACCGCCACCAGGTCGGCGATGGCGCGCTCGGCGTCGAGGATGCTCTTGCGCTGCACTTCCGTCGGGTGCGCGGTGAGCACCGGCGAGACGTAGGCGTGCTCCAGCATGCGGGCGATGTCCTCGGCGCGCACGTCGGCGCCGGAGAGTTTCTCGAAGCTCGCGGCCAGCGAGCCTTCGTGGGCCGGGTGGTGGCCCTGCGCGGCCAGGCGCTCGTGGAACTCGCGCCGGCGCACGTGGTGGCGGTCCTCGGCGATGTTGGCCAGGTGCGAGAAGTAGCTGAAGGCGCGGATGACGCTGACCGTCTGCTCCGACGACAGGTTCTTGAGCAGCCGGTCCAGGCTCTTGCCGGCGTTGGCGTCGTTCTTGAGCCGGTAGGCCACCGAGAGCTGGCGCACGCGCTCGATGAGGTCGAAGGCGGCGGCGCCCTCGTGTTCGCGAATCACCTCGCCCAGCAGCCGCCCCAGCAGGCGGATGTCCTCCACCAGCGGGCGGTTTTTCTCAGCGGCGTCGTCAGCGGGAGCAGGGCGGCGTGGCATGGGTATGGGCTCGCGAAAAAGCAAAAGCGCTGATGCTAAGGGTTGCGCGAGCCGTGCCCTTTTCACGCTCGCGCCCGGGGCGCCAAAAGGGGCTGGAGCGGGCGCCGATAATCCCGGCCCATGAACGAATCTCTGATCATCGCCACGCGCGAGAGCCGCCTGGCGCTGTGGCAGGCCGAGCATGTGCGCGCGCTGCTGCAGCAGCGCCTGGGTGCCACCGTGACCCTGCTGGGCATGACCACGCGCGGCGACCAGATCCTGGACCGCACGCTGTCCAAGGTCGGCGGCAAGGGCCTGTTCGTCAAGGAGCTGGAAACGGCGCTGGAAGAGGGCCGCGCGCACCTGGCGGTGCACTCGCTCAAGGACGTGCCGATGGTGCTGCCCGAGGGCTTCGCTTTGGCGGCGATCCTGGAGCGCGAGGACCCGCGCGACGCGTTCATCTCCAACCGCTTCGACAACCTGGACGCCCTGCCGCAGGGCGCGCGCGTGGGCACCTCCAGCCTGCGCCGCGTGGTGCAGCTGCGCGCGCTGCGGCCGGACCTGCGCATCGAGCCGCTGCGCGGCAACCTCGACACGCGGCTGCGCAAGCTCGACGAGGGCCAGTTCGATGCCATCGTGCTGGCCGCCGCGGGCCTCAAGCGCCTGGAGCTGGCGCACCGCATCCGCTCGGTGTTCGATGAGAAGCAGATGATCCCGGCCGCGGGGCAGGGGGCGCTGGGCATCGAGGTGCGCAGCGACAACGCGGCATTGATCCAGCAGCTGGCCGGCTTCATCGACCGGCCGACCTGGCTGGCCACCATCGCCGAGCGCGCCGTCTCGCGCGCGCTGGGCGGCAGCTGCAGCATGCCGCTGGCCGCGCACGCCACCTGGACCGGCGGCGAAATGCACATCGACGTGCTCATCGGCGAGGACGTGGCCGACGGCACGGCCCGCGCACCGCTGCGCGCGCAACTGCAGTCTCCCGTCGCCGACGCGGCCCAGGCCGAGGCGCTGGGCGCGCAGGCCGCGCAGGCGCTGCAGCAGCAGGGCGCGGCCGATTACCTGAAGGCGACGCACTGAGCGCCGCCGTGCCGTCCTTGCGCGTGCTGGTGACGCGCCCGCAGCCCCAGGCCGACGAGTGGGTGCGGCGGCTGCGCGGCGCCGGCTTCGACGCCGCGGCGCTGCCGCTGCTGCACATCGACGCGGTGGCGCCGGGGCCGTTGCGCGACGCCTGGCAGGAGCTCGCCGGCGCCAGCATCGATGCGGTCATGTTCGTCAGCCCCAATGCCGTGAGCCGGTTCTTCGCGGCGCGGCCGGCGGGCCTGGCCTGGCCGGCATCGGTGTGGGCCGCCGCGCCGGGGCCGGGCACGGCGCAGGCGCTGGTCGATGCCGGCGTGCCGGCCGAGCGCGTGCTGCAGCCCGATGCGGCATCGGAACGCTTCGATTCCGAGTCGCTGTGGGCACACATGCAGAGCTTGCCCTGGGCCGGCCGGCGCGTGCGCGTGGTGCGCGGCGAGGGCGGGCGCGACTGGCTCGCGCAGCGGCTGCTGGAGGCCGGCGCGCGGGTGGACTTCCTCCAGGCCTACGGCCGCGGCGCGCCGCGGCTCGATGCCGCGCAGCAGGCGCTGCTGCACGAGGCCCTGTCTCGGGCCCCTCACTTCATCTGGTTGTTCAGCAGCTCGGAGGCCGTGGGCCACCTGCCGGCGCTGGCGCCGGGCGCGGACTGGTCGCGCTCGCAGGCGCTGGCCTCGCATCCGCGCATTGCGCAGGCGGCGCGGGAGCTCGGCATTGGCCGGGTCGATGCCGTGTCGCCCGCTTTCGACGCCGTCTGTGCCGCGCTCCGGGACGCTGAAACCCGCTGCCTACAATCGCCGCGACCGTGAATCAAGCCGCTTCCTCCGCCGCTCCGCCGCCTTCGGCGCCTTCAACCTCCCGCCGCGACGCATTGCGCAACTGGGCGCTGATCGTGGCCTCGGTCGTGGCCTTGGGCGCGCTGGGCGTGGGCTGGAACACCCAGCAGCGCCTGCGTGTGCTGGAAAAGGAGCTGGTCAAGCGCCAGCAGGACAGCCAGGGCGAGGCGGCGCAGGCGCTGCTGCTGGCCAAGCAGGCGCAGGACGCCTCGCGCGAGGCCGGCGCGCGCGTGGCGCTGCTGGACGCGCGCGTGTCCGAGGCGGCGCTGCAGCGCACGCAGATCGAGGACCTGATCCAGTCGCTGGCGCGCTCGCGCGACGAGAACGTGGTGGCCGACGTCGATGCCGCGCTGCGCGTGGCGCTGCAGCAAAGCGCCATCACCGGCAGCACCGAGCCGCTGCTGCAGGCGCTGCAGCAGGCCGACGACCGGCTGGCGCGCTACAACCAGCCACGGCTGGAGCGCGTGCGCCGGGCGCTGGCGCGCGACCTGGACCGCGTCAAGGCCGTGGGCGTGAGCGACCTCTCCAGCCTGACGCTGCGGCTCGATGAGCTGGTGCGCCTGGTGGACGAGCTGCCGCTGCTGGCCGCCACCGAGTCGCGCCGCGCACCCTCGGCAGCGCCGCGTGGCGCGTCGGCCCCGGAGGCCGGCGCTTCCGGCGCCTCGTGGAACGACCATCTCGTGGCCTGGTGGGATGCCTGGCCGGTGCGGCTGTGGGAGGAGATGCGCTCACTGGTGCGCGTGGCGCGCGTGCAGCAGCCCGAGGCGCTGCTGCTGGCGCCGGAGCAGATGTACTTCCTGCGCGAGAACCTCAAGCTGCGGCTGCTCAATGCGCGGCTGGCGCTGCTGTCGCGCCAGTACGCCACGGCGCAGGCGGACCTACGTGACGCCCAGGCGGCGCTGGAGCGCTACTTCGACCCGGCCTCGCGCCGCGTGCAGGTGGCTTCGGAGCTGCTGAAGCAGGTGGCGTCGCAGGCGCGCCAGGTGTCGCTGCCGCGGCCGGACGAGACGCTGGCGGCGCTGGCCGCGGCGGCGGCGGGCCGCTGATGCGCAGCGTCATCTGGCTGGTGCTGCTGTTCGTGGCCGCCGTGGTGGCCGCGATCACGCTGGGTGCCAACGACGGGCTGGTCTCGCTGTACTGGCGCGGCTGGCGCGTGGACCTCTCGCTCAACCTGTTCCTGCTGGCGCTGCTGGCCGGCGGCGCGGTGCTGGTGTCGGCCCTGCAGGCGCTGCGCGCGCTCACCGGGCTGCCGCAGCGCGCCCGGGAGTGGCGGGCCCTGCGCCGCGAGCGCGCCGCGCAGGCCGCGCTGCGGCTGGCGCTGGCGGAGTTCCTGGCCGCGCGCTACACCCGGGCGCAGAAGGCGGCGCAACGCGCCCTGGCGCTGCGCGAGGCCACGCCCGAGGGTGGCGAGCAGGAGCTGGCGCTGCTGTCGCACCTGCTGGCCGCGGCCAGCGCCCACCGTCTGCAAAACCGCACCGAGCGCGACGAGCAGCTGCGCCAGGTCCTGGCCACGCGCCGCGGCGGCGTGGCGCGCCCGGGCGACGATGCCGCTCTGTTGCTGGCGGCGGAATGGGCGCTGGACGACCGCGACGCCACGCAGGCGCTGTCGCTGCTGTCGGAACTGCCTCCGGGCACGGCGCGGCGCACGCAGGCGCTGCGGCTGCGTCTGCAGGCCCAGCGCCTGGCGCAGCAGCCGCTGCAGGCCCTGCCCACGGCGCGCCTGCTGGCCAAGCACCAGGGCTTCTCGGCACTGGCGGCGCAGGGGCTGCTGCGCTCGCTGGCGTTCCAGGCGCTGGAGCAGGCGCATGACCTGGACCAGCTGGAGCAGGTCTGGCAGAGCCTTGATCCGTCCGACCGGCGCGATCCCTTCGTCGCGGCGCGCGCGGCGCAGCATGCAGCGTCGCTCGGGGCGCATGGTGACGCCCGCGGCTGGCTGCGGCCGCTGTGGGAGCGTCTGGACGAGCTGAGCCCGGAAGAGCGCGAGCAGATCGCCCTGGCCTTGCTGCAGGCGCTGCCGGGCATCGGCGCGGACTGGCTGCCGCGGCTGGAGTCGGCGCTGCAGGCTTACCCGCAGGAGCCGGCCGTGGTGGTGGTCGCCGGCGCCGCCTTTGCCGAACGCCAGCTCTGGGGCAAGGCGCGGCGACCGCTGGAGCAGTCGGCGCGGGATGCGCGGCTCGCGTCCATGGCCCGGCGCCGGGCTTGGCGCACGCTGGCGCAGCTCGCGCGCGAGGAGGGCGACCAGGACCGCGCCCATGAATGTCATGAATTTGCAGCGGCCCTTGATTGATCCGCAAAACCTAGTATAGAATTCAAGGCTTCGCGCGGCTGTAGCTCAGTTGGATAGAGTACTTGGCTACGAACCAAGGGGTCGTGGGTTCGAATCCTGCCAGCCGCGCCAACAACAAGAAGCCCGTTGCCCGCTTCAAGAACAAGAGCAACGGGACGTTTGCAGAAACCAAGCCTCAAGCTGGTTTTTGTTTTTCAGATGCCTCGCTGGGCGTCGTCGAGCTGCAACCCGCAACGATTGCAGCAGCCGACAAAAATAATCGGCTTTGAACGTGCAAGCGCTCAAATGCAGGTTATACTAGCGGGCTCGCAGCGGCTGTAGCTCAGTTGGATAGAGTACTTGGCTACGAACCAAGGGGTCGTGGGTTCGAATCCTGCCAGCCGCGCCAAACAGACAAGGGCCAGCACGAAAGTGCTGGCCCTTTTGTCGTTCTGGGCCTGCTCCGGGCTCCTTCGCGGCACCAGCCTCGGGCACCTGCATTGCTGACTTGAAGGCATTCGCTCAATGCGAGGAGAGCCTCATGAAAGAGATTCAGGACAACGGCCCCCAGGACCAGATCCAGGGCATCTACCGCCAGCTCAAGAAGGGCCTGGGGCGGGAACTGGTGGATGACGAGAACGTCTCCGCCCTCATCGAGCTGGCCGCCCGCGACGGCGAGCAGGTGCTGGAGCAGGAATTGCGGGAATGGCAGGCTCCCTGCGGCACAGGAGGGGATGCCAGCCCCGGCGGACTCCATCACCTCGCGCCCAATCCCGGCTTCAACAAGCTCAACGCCAAGCACTGAACGAGCCGGAGGCCCTGGCCGGACCGGGGCCTGAAACCGCCGTCGCAGGGACGGCGGTCCGGCACCGTACCCTGAGGGACTGTGTGGCGGCGCCACAATCGCGCCATGAGCAAGGCATTCACGAAGGAAAGCGACAGCGACGAGGACGACGATCTGGTGCTGCCGCCGCTGCCCGGGGGCGGACGCAACTACATGACGCCGCAGGGCTACGCGCGGCTGCGCGCGGAACTGCTGCAGCTGATCGACGAGGAGCGTCCCAAGACGGTCGAGGTGGTGTCCTGGGCGGCCAAGAACGGCGACCGCTCCGAGAACGGCGACTACCTCTACGGCAAGAAGCGGCTGCGCGAGATCGACCGCCGCATCCGCTTCCTGACCAAGCGGCTGGACGTCGCCGAGGTCGCCGACCCGTCGCTGCACCACGGCTCGGACCAGGTGTTTTTCGGCGCCACCGTCACCTACGCCGACGCGCAGGGCGAGGAGCACACCATCACCATCAAGGGCATCGACGAAGTCGACAGCCTGCGCGGCGAGGTCAGCTGGATCGCGCCGATCGCGCGCGCGCTGCTCAAGGCGCGCGTGGGCGATGAGGTGCAGTTCATGTCGCCCGGTGGCCTTCAGGTGCTGGAAGTGCTGGAAGTGCACTACCCCGAGCCGGGCCACGCTTGAGTGAGCGGCGGCGCGGGCCGCCGCTGGGTTCAGGCCGCGTTCAGGGCTTGACGCGCTGGGCGCGCATCACGGCCGGGGCGCGCTTGAGCGTGCGCAGCACGTCGGCCAGGTGCAGCCGGTCGCGCACGCTCAGCAGCAGGCGCATCTCCACGCTGTCGCCGCCATGCTCGTCGCCCATGTCGATGTGGGTGATGTCGGCCTCGGCGGCGCTCACGGCCGAGGCCACGCGCGCGAGCACGCCCTTGCCGTTCTGCACCAGCACCAGCACCGCGGCCTCGAAGGGGCGGGTGATGTCCTCGGCCCATTCCACGGGCAGCCAGTGCTCGGCGTCGCGCTCGTGCAGGCGCCGCGCCACGGCGCACTCGGCGGTATGCACCGTCAGGCCCTCGCCGCGGCCCAGGTAGCCGACGATGGAGTCGCCGGGAATGGGGCGGCAGCAGCGTGCCAGCTGCACCGAGGTGCCCTCGTTGCCGTCGATGGTGACCACGCCCTGCGAGGGCGCGCCTTCCTCGCGCGCGGCAAAGCGGCCCATGGTCAGCGTCACCGCGTCGGGGCGCTGGCCCTGCTCGTGCATCAGCTGCGCCAGCCGCTTGGCCACGATCGTGGCGATCTTCTTGCCCAGGCCGATGTCGGTGAGCAGCTCCGCCGGGCCGCGGTTGCCGCTCCAGCGCGTGAGCGCCTGCCACAGCGCCGCGGCCTGGGCGTCGGGCTCCTCCATGGGCGGCAGCTGCAGGCCTTCGGCGCGCAGCGCCTGCGCCAGCAGCTTCTCGCCCAGCGTGCGCGACTCCTCCTGCTCCATGTTCTTGAGGTAATGGCGGATCTTGGAGCGCGCGCGGCCCGTGCGCACGAAGTTCAGCCAGGCCGGATTCGGGCGCGCGCCCGGCGCGGTCACGATCTCCACCACGTCGCCGCTCTTGAGCTCGGTGCGCAGCGCCACGGGCTCGCCGTTGACGGTGGCGGCCACGGTGTGGTCGCCCACGTTGGTGTGGATGGTGTAGGCGAAGTCCACGGGCGTGGCGCCGCGCGGCAGCGCCAGGATCTTGCTCTTGGGCGTGAAGACGTAGACCGCGTCGGGGAACAGGTCGATCTTGACGTGCTCCAGGAACTCGTTGGCGTCGCGCGTCTCGTCCTGGATGTCCACCAGCGACTGCAGCCACATCGCGCCCAGCCGCTGCGCCTCGCCCAGGCCGTTGTCGTCCTTGACCTTGTACATCCAGTGCGCGGCGATGCCGCTCTCGGCCACGGCGTGCATGGGCTCGGTGCGGATCTGGAACTCCACCGCCGTGCCCAGCGGGTTCACCAGCGTGGTGTGCAGCGACTGGTAGCCGTTGGCCTTCGGGATGGCGATGTAGTCCTTGAAGCGCCCGGGCACCGGCTTGTAGAGCTGGTGCAGCACGCCCAGCGCGTGGTAGCAGTCGTACAGCTCGGGCACGACGATGCGGAAGCCGAAGATGTCGTTGACCTGCGCGAAGCCGGTGTGCTTCTCGCGCATCTTCATGTAGATGGAGTAGACCGTCTTCTCGCGCCCGGAGATCTGGGCCCTGAGCTTGGCGTTGGCGAAGGCCTTCTCCACGTCGCTGCGGATGCGCTCGACGATGTCGCGCCGGTAACCGCGCGCGCGCTGCACGGCCTTGGCCAGCGCCGCGTGGCGCCACGGATGCAGGTACTGGAAGCTGAGCTCCTGCAGCTCGCGGTAGCTCTGGTTCAGGCCCAGGCGATGCGCGATGGGCGCGTAGATGTCCAGCGTCTCGCGCGCGATGCGCCCGCGCTTGTGCGGCGCCATCGCCGCCATGGTGCGCATGTTGTGCAGCCGGTCGGCGAGCTTGATGAGGATGACGCGCACGTCGCGCGCCATGGCCAGCAGCATCTTGCGGAAGGACTCGGCCTGCGATTCCTCGCGGGTGCTGAAGTGCAGCTTGTCCAGCTTGGTCAGCCCGTCCACCAGGTCCGCCGTGGCGGCGCCGAAGCGCTCGATGAGCTCGGGCTTGGTGATGCCGCAGTCCTCCATCGCGTCGTGCATCAGCGCGGCCATGATGGCCTGGGCATCGAGCCGCCAGTCGGCGCACAGGCCGGCCACCGCGATGGGATGCGTGATGTAGGGCTCGCCGCTGGCGCGGAACTGGCCCAGGTGCGCCTCGTCGGCGAACTTGTAGGCCTCGCGCACCTTCTTGATGTCCGCCTTGCTCAGGTAGGACAGCTTGTCGGTGAGCGCGGCGAAAGAGGCCACTTCGGGCGAGCGCGACGGCGCCTGCGAAGGGGCGCGCGAGCCCAGTTGGAGCGCGGACGGCAAAAGATCGGCGGCGAAGGAACGAATGCCCATGAAGCGAATTTAGCCTGTCATCGCCCCCCGCATTCGCGGCAGGCCCAAATGAGAACGGGCGCCATAGGCGCCCGTCGGGAAGATGTCTCAGTCGCTCAGACCGGCACCTTGCGCAGCATCTCCAGGCCCACCTCGCCGGCGGCGATCTCGCGCAGCGCCGTCACGCCCGGCTTGTTCTTGCTCTCGAGCTTGGGCGCATGGCCCTGGCTCAGCATGCGGGCGCGGTAGGTGGCGGCCAGCACGAGCTGGAAGCGGTTGGGGATCTTCTGGAGGCAGTCTTCGACGGTGATGCGGGCCATGCGTGCTTCCCCTTCAGAGAAATAGCTCGGGAGTTCAGATGAGATCCAGCGCGGCGAACACCTGCGACTTGCTGCGCTTCTGTGACGCGTACTTCAGGCGCTGGGAGTGGACGACGGTCTTCAGATCAAAGAGCGCCGTCTCAAAGAGGGCGTTGATTATAACGTAGTCGAAATGCCGGGCCTGGGCCACCTCGTGGCGGGCATTGATCATGCGCTGCGCGATCACCTCCGGATGGTCCTCGCCGCGGCGCTGCAGGCGCTGGCGCAGCTCCTCCCAGCTCGGCGGCAGGATGAAGATCAGCACCGCGTACGGAAAGATCAGCTTGATCTGCAGCGCGCCCTGGTAGTCGATCTCCAGCACCACGTCCTCGCCGGCCTGCAGCCGCGCCTCGATGGCGTTGCGCGAGGTGCCGTAGCGGTTGCCGTGCACCTCGGCCCATTCGAAGAAGTCGCCGTGCTCGATCATGGCGTCGAACTGGGCGTTGCTGATGAAGTGGTACTCGCGCCCGTCCTGCTCCTGGCCGCGCGGCGCGCGCGTGGTGTGCGAGACCGACACCGCCAGGTGCGAGTCCAGCTCCAGCAGCGCCTTGACCAAGCTGGATTTGCCCGCGCCGCTGGGCGCGGCGACGACGAAGAGGTTGCCCGGGGTTTCCATGCCGATTCCGTTCCTGTGCTGCGTCACTCGATGTTCTGGACCTGCTCGCGCATCTGCTCGATGGCCACCTTCATCTCCACCGACACCGCGGTGAGCTCCAGCGCCGCGGACTTCGAGCCCAGCGTGTTGGCCTCGCGGTGCAGCTCCTGGATCAGGAAGTCCAGCCGCTTGCCCAGCTCGCCGCCCTTTTCCAGCAGCCGCTCGATCTCGTCCAGATGCGCCTTGAGCCGCGACAGCTCCTCGGCCACGTCGATGCGGATGGCGTAGGCCGCGGCCTCGGTCAGCGCGCGCTCGGCCTGCGCCTCGGCGCTGACCGACGCGCCGGCGCCGGCCGTCTGCAGCGCCTCGCGCCAGCGCTCCAGGAAGCGCTGCTGCTGGCGCTGCACCACCTGCGGCACCAGCGGCTCGGCCTGCGCCGCGAGCTCGCGCAGGCGCTGCACCCGCTCCATCAGGATCGCCACCAGCCGAGCGCCTTCGCGCTCGCGCGCCTCGCGCAGGCCTTCGACGGCGGCGCGCGCGGCTTCGAGCACGGCCTCGTCGGGCTGCTCGCTGCTGCCGCCGGTGCGGCACCATTGCAGCACCTCGTGCACCGACAGCGGCGCGGCCTTGGACAGCCAGCCCTGTACCGTGCTCTCCAACCGCGACAGCAGGCTCAGCTGCTCCGGCGTGGGCCGCGGCCAGCCGCCGTCGCCCTCGCGACCGGTGGTCAGCCGCAGCTCGACCTTGCCGCGCTTGACGGCGCCGCTGACCAGCTCGCGCAGCGCCGGCTCCAGCCCGCGCAGCTCCTCGGGCAGCCGCAGGCTCAGGTCCAGGAAGCGGCCGTTGACCGAGCGCAATTCCACGCTGGCCCTGCTGCCCACCACGCCCGTTTCCGGATTCGTGGCCCCGCCCGCGCTGGCGCTGGCGTAACCGGTCATGCTGTAAACTGGCATCGCGTTTATCGCATTGCAAAATTCGATTATGTCAAAGCCCAAGCCGGCCCCGTTGCCAGCCGGCACCGTGGTGGGCGGCTACCAGATCGTCAAGAAGCTGGCGGCCGGGGGCTTCGGGGTGGTGTACCTGGCCGAGGATGAGCAGCGCCATCTCGTTGCGCTGAAAGAGTATTTGCCCTCTTCGCTGGCCGAACGCGCCCCCGGTGAGCTCGCGCCGCGCGTGCGTGCCGACAAGCAGGCGCTCTACCGCCTAGGTCTCAAGAGTTTCTTCGAAGAAGGCCGCTCGCTGGCCCAGATCAGCCATCCCAGCGTGGTCTCGGTACTCAATTTCTTCCGCGAAAACGAGACCGTGTACATGGTGATGAATTACCTGCAGGGCGACACGCTGCAGGACTTCATCGTCACCGCGCGCGACCTCAAGCGCGACAAGGTGTTCCGCGAGTCCACCATCCGCAGCCTCTTCGACGAGGTGCTGCGCGGGCTGCGCATCGTGCACCAGCACAAGATGCTGCACCTCGACATCAAGCCCGCCAACGTCTTCATCACCGACGACAACCGCGCCGTGCTGCTGGACTTCGGCGCCGCGCGCGAGGTGCTGGCCAAGGAGGGCGACTTCATCCGCCCGATGTACACCCCCGGCTTCGCCGCGCCCGAGATGTACCGCCGCGACGGCACGCTGGGCCCCTGGACCGACATCTACGCCGTGGGCGCCTGCATCTACGCCTGCATGCAGGGCTACCCGCCCAACGACGCGCCGCAGCGCCTGGAAAAGGACCGCCTGGCACTGAGCCTTTCGCGGCTGCGCAACATCTACTCCGACAACCTCATCGAGGTCACGGAGTGGTGCATGTCGCTCGATCCGCTGTCGCGTCCGCAAAGCGTGTTCGCGCTGCAGAAGGAGCTCGGCCGCGAGACCGAGCGCCGCTACACCAAGCTCTCCTTCAGCGAGCGGCTCAAGCTGCAGATCGAGAACCTCAAGACCGGGAGCAAGGTCTGAGCGCTGCCGCAAGGCAGCCGCGGGCGGGACGGCCATGAAGTTCAGCGTCTTCCAGCTCAGCCGCAAGGGCGGCCGCCTCAAGAACGAGGACCGCATGGGCTACTGCTACACGCGGGAGGCGGGCCTCTTTGCGCTGGCCGACGGCATGGGCGGCCACCCGGAGGGCGAGGTCGCGGCGCAGCTGGCGCTGCAGACGCTGGCCGGGCTGTTCCAGCGCGAGGCGCTGCCGCGGCTGGCCGATCCGCAGCGCTTCCTGCAGGACGCGCTGCTGGCGGCGCACCAGCAGCTGCTGCGCTATGCCGGCGAGCGCGCCATGACCGACACGCCGCGCACCACCATGGTGGCCTGCGTGCTGCAGGGCCGCCATGTCTACTGGGCGCATTGCGGCGACTCGCGGCTGTACCTGCTGCGCCAGGGCCAGCTGCTGGCACGCACGCGCGACCACTCCTACGCCGAGCTGCAGCGCTCGCTGGACCCGGCCGGGCCCAAGCGCAACCGCAACGTGCTCTTCACCTGCCTGGGCAGCCCGGGCCGGCCGGTGCTCGACGGCGGCGGGCCGCAGCGGCTGTGGCCCGGCGACCGCGTGCTGCTGTGCTCGGACGGGCTGTGGAGCAGCGTGGCCGATGCCGACATCGCGCGCGTCCTGGCCTCGGCGCAGCCCCTGGCCGACGCCGTGCCCGCGCTGGTGCAGCAGGCGCTGGATGCCGCCGGCGCGCGCAGCGACAACGTCACGGCGCTGGCGCTGCAGTGGGAGGCGCCCGAGGAGGCGCACGAGGACGCCAAGGATCACGGCGTGGGCTTTTCCTCCACCATCCAGCCCGCCGAGGCGCCGCCCCAGGCCGCCGACGAGTTCGACGACGAGGAGATCGAGCGCTCCATCCGCGAGATCAACGAAGCCATCCGGCGCTCCGCGCAGCGCCGCCCCAAGTAACCCATTCATTTCCTGGAGAAGCATGACCGTGTTTGAACGCACGCAAGCCCGTGCCGCGGACGCCCTGCGCCCGGTGCGCATCACCCGCCGCTACACCCGCCACGCCGAGGGCGCCGTGCTCGTCGCGTTTGGCGACACGCAGGTGCTGTGCACCGCCTCGGTCGAGGAGCGCGTGCCGCCGCACAAGAAGGGCAGCGGCGAGGGCTGGGTCACGGCCGAGTACGGCATGCTGCCGCGCGCCACCCACACCCGCGGCGCGCGCGAGGCGGCCAAGGGCAAGCAGAGCGGCCGCACGCAGGAGATCCAGCGCCTCATCGGCCGCTCGCTGCGCGCGGTGTTCGACCTGGCCGCCCTGGGCGAGCGCAGCATCCTCATCGACTGCGACGTGCTGCAGGCCGACGGCGGCACCCGCACCGCCGCCATCACCGGCGCCTACGTGGCCGCGCACGACGCGGTGAGCTGGCTGCTGGAGCGCGGCCTCATTCAGCGCTCGCCGCTGCGCGACGCGGTGGCGGCCGTCTCGGTGGGCCTGGTCGAGGGCACGCCGCTGCTGGACCTGGAGTACGTGGAGGACGCAGCCTGCGACACCGACATGAACATCGTCATGACCGGCAACGGCGGCATCGTCGAGGTGCAGGGCACGGCCGAGGGCGCGCCTTTCAGCCGCCAGCAGCTCGACGCGCTGCTGGCCCTGGGCGCCCAGGGCATCGCCGAGCTGGTCGAGCTGCAGCGCCGCGCGCTGGCCGAGGTGCTGGCATGAGGCTCGTCCTGGCCTCCAACAACGCCAAGAAGCTGGCCGAGCTGGGCAGCCTGTTCGCGGGCCTGCCGGTGGAACTGGTGACGCAGGGCTCGCTGGGCATCGCCGAGGCCGAGGAGCCGCACATCAGCTTCGTGGAGAACGCGCTGGCCAAGGCCCGGCACGCGGCGCAGGCCGCCGGCGGCGCGGCCATCGCCGACGACTCCGGCCTGTGCGTGGACGCCCTGGGCGGCGCGCCCGGCGTGGTCTCGGCGCACTACGCGCCGGTGGAGCTGCCATCGTGGCTGCCGCGCGAGGCCTACCGTGAGCGCCAGGATGCCGCCAACAACACACTGCTGCTGCAGCGGCTGCAGGGCAGCGAGGACCGGCGCGCGCGCTTCGTGTGCACGCTGGTGGCGCTGCGCCATGCACAGGACCCGGAGCCGCTGATCGCCTTCGGCCGCTGGGAGGGGCACATCCTGGAGCAGCCCGCGGGCGAGGGCGGCTTCGGCTACGACCCGCTGCTGTTCATCCCGGCGCTGGGCCAGGCCGTGGCGCAGCTCGATGCGGCGGTGAAGAACGCGCACAGCCACCGCGCGCTGGCCGCGCGCCAGATGGCGGCGCTGATGCGGGAGGCCTGGCACCTTGGCTGAACATCACGAGCCGGCCGCGCCCGGCACGCCCGCGGCGGCGCCGATCCGGCTGCTGCGCCCCGGCGCCATCGCGCTGCAGGCGCTGCCGCCGCTGTCGCTGTACGTGCACCTGCCCTGGTGCCTGCGCAAGTGCCCGTACTGCGACTTCAACTCGCACGAGGTGCGCGGCGGCGGCGAGCTGGCGCCGCAGACGCAGCGCGACTACCTCGACGCGCTGATGGCCGACCTGGAGGCCGCGCTGCCGCAGGTCTGGGGCCGGCGCGTGCACAGCATCTTCATCGGCGGCGGCACGCCCAGCCTGTTCGAGCCCGAAGCCATCGACCGGCTGCTGATGGACATCCGCGCCCGGCTGCCGCTGGAGCCGGGCTGCGAGGTCACGCTGGAGGCCAACCCCGGCACCTTCGAGAAGGACCGCTTCAGGAGCTACCGCGCCGCGGGCGTGACGCGGCTGTCCATCGGCGTCCAGAGCTTCGACGACGCGATGCTGCAGGCGGTCGGCCGCGTCCATGACGCCGGCCAGGCGCGCGCGGCGGTGGCGGAGGCGGCCGCCGCCTTCGACACCTTCAACATCGACCTGATGTACGCGCTGCCCGGGCAGAGCCTGCCCATGCTGCAGCGCGACCTGGACGAGGCGCTGTCCTTCGCGCCGCCGCACCTGTCCATCTACCACCTGACGCTGGAGCCCAACACCCGCTTCGCCACGCGCCCGCCCGAGGGGCTGCCGGACGACGACCTGGCCTCCGACATGCTGGACCTGCTGGTGCAGCGCACGGCCGAGGCCGGGCTGCAGCGCTACGAGGTCTCGGCCTTCGCGCGCCCCGGGCACCGCTGCGTGCACAACCTGAACTACTGGGAGTTCGGCGACTACCTGGGCATCGGTGCCGGCGCGCACGGCAAGATCAGCTTCCCCGACCGCATCGTGCGCCAGCAGCGCTGGCGCGAGCCCGCCACCTACATGGCCAAGGCGCGCGAGGGGCAGGCCGTCTCCAACGAGCAGGCCGTCACGCCCAAGGAGCTGCCTTTCGAGTTCGTGCTCAACGCGCTGCGCCTGAAGGAGGGCTTCGAGCTGAGCCGCTTCAGCGAGCGCACCGGGCAGCCGCTGCAGGCGATCCAGCGCGCGCTGGCCGAGGGCGAGCGCCGCGGCCTGCTGGAGCGCGAAGGGGACGTGGTGCGGCCGAGCGCGCGGGGCTTCGACTTCCTGAGCGACCTGCAGGCGCTGTTCCTGCCGGGAGGCTGAGGCCGGGATCGCGGGCAGCACGCCCTGCATCCGGCGGTGTATTGTCAACCACCAGTCAACAGTTTTCTCACTCGACGGCCTTAGAGTGAGAAAACTGTAAACCCTTGGTGAACAAACCGGCCCGCGCCGCGGTACGGGCGCCTCATTCCAAATTCCTGTGGTTGTGAAATGACCCGTTCGTCCTGAGGTATCGAAGGACGAATCCGTAAGGCTGGTGCAGCGCCTTGGAACCGCTGGCTCTCCGGGACGCTCGTACTGGTATCGAAGTGCGAATCCGTGAGGCTCTCGCGGCCTGGCTTACAGCAGGGGCCGTTCATCCTTCGACGCGCCACAGGCGCGCCCTGTGCTGAGGTACCGAAGCATCAGGACGAACGGAATACGTCACTGGCAAGCGCGAGTTGGAATCAAACCCGGTGCGTGGGCCCGCTGGCGGTGGCGGCGAGCTGCTCCATCAGCCGCGCGCCGATGCGCTGCAGCGGCAGCACCTCGTGCGCGGCGCCGTGCGCGATGGCCTCGCGCGGCATGCCGAAGACGACGCAGCTGGCCTCGTCCTGGCAGATGTTGTAGGCGCCGGCGTCGCGCATGAGCTTCATGGCCTTGGCGCCATCGGCGCCCATGCCGGTGAGCATCACGCCGAAGGCGTTGGGGCCGGCCACGCGCGCGGCCGACTCGAACAGCACTTCCACCGAGGGCTTGTGGCGGTTGACCGGCTCGCCGTCGCGCACGCGCGCGATGTAGTTGGCGCCGCTGCGCTCCACGCTCAGGTGCAGCCCGCCGGGGGCGAGGTAGGCGTGGCCGGGCAGCAGCCGCTCGCCGTCGGTGGCCTCGCGCACCGTGAGCCGGCACAGCGAGTTCAGCCGCGCGGCGTAGCTGCGCGTGAAGCCCGGGGGCATGTGCTGCGTGATCAGCACCGCCGGAGAGTCCGGCGGCAGGCTGGTGAGCACCTCGCGCGTGGCCTCGGTGCCGCCGGTGGAGGCGCCGATGAAGATCAGCTTCTCGGTGGACAGCCGGCCCAGGCCGCGCGGTGCGACGACGGGGGTGGTTGCAGCCGGGGTCGCGGCCCGCTGCGCTTCCGCGGTGGGCGCCGCGCAGGGCGGCTGCACGCGGCGCCAGATGCGCGAGCGCGCGGCGGCGCGGATCTTGTCGCAGATCTCGTCGGAGAGCTGGTGCAGGCCCTCGGCCACGCCCAGGCGCGGCTTGCTCACGAAGTCCACGGCGCCGAGCTCCAGCGCGCGCATCGTGGCCTCGGCGCCGCGCTCGGTCAGCGTGGACACCATCACCACCGGCGTGGGGCGCAGCCGCATCAGCCGCGCCAGGAACTCCAGCCCGTCCATGCGCGGCATCTCGATGTCCAGCGTCACCACGTCGGGCGAGACCTCGCGGATGAGCTCGCGCGCGGCGAAGGGGTCGGCGGCAGTGCCCACGCACTGCATGTCGCTCTGGCGGTCGATGAGGGTCTTGAGCAGCGAGCGCACCAGCGCCGAGTCGTCCACCACCACCACACGGATTGCTGCCATGTCGGTTCCAGTCAGAAAAGTTCGATCGAGCCGGCGTCGGAGGGCACGGCCTTGGCCGCGGCGCGCTCCTGCGCCAGCAGCTGTTCGCCCATGGCCGTGGGTGCCAGGCGCTTGACCTTGGCGCGGCCGCTGGCGGGCTCGAAGCACACCTTGCGCGGGTACACGTCCAGCACGTCGGAACTCACGACGGGAATGCGCTCGGTCTTGAGGTAGTCCAGCACGAAGCGCGTGTTGCGCTCACCCACGTTGAGCGTGGTCATGCCCCCGAGCACGGCCCCGCCGCCGAAGACCTTGGCCTCCAGCGCCGAGCGCGAGGCGCCGCGCTTCATCAGCTCATTGATGAGCAGTTCCATGGCGTACAGGCCGTAGCGGCCACCGTCGCCGGCATCGGGCAGCATGAAGTGGTTCATGCCGCCGACGCGCCGGTCGCGGTCCCACAGGCACGCGGCGATGCACGAGCCCAGCGTGGTCATGATCAGGATGTTGTCCTGGTCGTGCACGAAGTACTCGCCCGGCAGCACCTTCACGGCCTCGCGGCGGAAGTGCGCGTCGTAGAAGAAGAAGGAGGCCTCGCCGGGCTTGCGGCGTTGCGAGCGCAACTCGTCCAGCCGAGCCGAGCTCTGCAGGCTGCCTGACATCGCAAGGGGGGACGCCGCCATCACACGCGCTCGTAGATGGTCTTGCCGCGCAGCTTGAAGAGCGTGCGCGCGTCGCCGAAGTTCTCCGAGTGGCCCACGAACAGCAGCGCGCCGGGCTTCATGGCACGGTGCAGGCGCTGCAGCACCTGCATCTGGGTCGGGGCGTCGAAATAGATCATCACGTTGCGGCAGAACACCACGTCGAAGGGCTCGCCCAGCTCCCAGTGGGTGCTCATGAGGTTGAAGGGAAAGAAGTTCAGCAGCCGTGCCACTTCGGGCTTGACCTTCATGCGCCCGGCATTGGCGCCGGTGCCGCGCAGGAAGTGGCGCTTGAGGCGTTCGGGGCTGAGGCCGCGCGAGCCGGCGTCGTAGATGCCGCGCTGCGCGGTGGCCAGCACCTTGGTGTCGATGTCGCTGGCCAGGATGCGCACGCCCTGCGGGTTCGGGGCGTACTCCAGCACCGTCATCGCCAGCGAGTAGGGCTCCTCGCCGGTGGAGGCGGCGCAGCACCAGATGCGCTGGATGTGGCTGCCGCGGCGGCGCAGCTCCTCGGCCAGCGCGTGGAAGTGGTGCTCCTCGCGGAAGAAGGCGGTGAGGTTGGTGGTCAGGCAGTTGACGAACTCCTGCCACTCGGTGTCGGCCGCCGGGCCGCGCGCGCTCTCCAGCGCGTGCAGGTAGTCGGCGAAGCTGCGGTGCCCGGTCTCGCGCAGCCGGCGCGAGAGCCGGCTGTAGACCATGGCCTGCTTGCCCGCGTGCAGGCTGATGCCCGCTCGCTGGTAGATGAGCTGGCGCACGCGCTCGAAGTCGGCACTGCCGAAGGGGAACTCGCCTTCGGGGGGCACGGCAACGGGAGGAGGGGAAAGGCTCATGGCAGGGTGAAGGGCGATACCGATGGCCGCGCGCCGGTGCGCGGGGAAGCGGGCGGCGGCTCAGCCCTCGCCAGTCTGCACTCCCGGTGCGACTTCCAAGGGCCGAACAACGCTTACAAGGTGTCGCAATTCACGCCGCCAGGCCGTACGTGCCCTGAGCTGCGGCGGATGCCGGGCTGCCGAACCTTCAGTCCCTGAAGTTCTCGAAGCCCAGCGGCAGGTCGATGTCCTTGCGCAGCAGCGCGATGACGGCTTGCAGGTCGTCGCGCTTGGTGCCGCTCACGCGCACAGTGTCGCCCTGGATGGAGGCCTGGACTTTGATCTTGCTCTGCTTGATGAGCGATTGGATCTTCTTGCCCGTCTCGGCGTCGATGCCGGCCTTGAGCTTGACGAGCTGCTTGAGCTTGTCGCCGCCGATCTTCTCGGGCTTGGCGCTGTCGTCGAGGAAGCGCACGTCCACGTTGCGCTTGGTGAGCTTGGCCAGCAGCACGTCCTTGACCTGGCCGAGCTGGAAATCGCTGTCGGCGTAGAGCGTGAGCTCCTTGTCCTTGCCCTTGTCGGCGAGCTCGACGCGCGCGTCGGAGCCCTTGAAGTCGAAGCGGGTGCCGATTTCCTTGTTGCTCTGGTCGACGGCGTTGCGCACCTCGACGAGTTCAGGCTGGAGGACGGTATCGAAACTGGGCATTTGGGAGGGGTAAAAGAGGGGATCGGCGAAAATTCTGCCATGCAGCAATCCCTGTCCATCGAGCGCGGTCTGAGCCTGCGGCCCTACAACAGCTTCGGCCTGCCCGCGCAGGCGCGCCAGCTGGTGCGCATCCGCAGCGACGCCGACGTGCGCCGCGTGCTGGACCATCCCGAGCTCGGCCGCGCTCCGAAACTGGTGCTGGGCGGCGGCAGCAACACCGTGCTCACGCGCGACGTGGCGGCGCTGGTGCTCAAGGTCGAGGTGTCCGGCATCCGGCTGGTCGAGGAGCGCCCGGACGCCTGGATCATCGAGGCCGGCGCCGGCGAGAGCTGGCACGGCCTGGTGGAGTGGACGCTGGCGCACGGCTTCCCCGGCCTGGAGAACATGGCGCTGATTCCCGGCACCGTGGGCGCCTCGCCGGTGCAGAACATCGGCGCCTACGGGCTGGAGCTCAAGGACCGCTTCGAGTCGCTGGACGCGGTGGACCTGGTCACGGGGCGCAGCGTCACGCTCAGCGCCCACGCCTGCCGCTTCGGCTACCGCGACAGCGTCTTCAAGCAGGGCGGCTTCGCCGGCCTCGCGGGCAAGAGCCTCATCACGCGCGTGCGTTTCAGATTGCCGCGGCCCTGGCAGCCGGTGCTCGGCTACGTCGATCTGGAGAAGAAGATGGCCGAAACCGGTGTGCATGAGCCGGACGCCCGCCAGATCTTCGACTGGGTCTGCGCCATCCGCCGCGCCAAGTTGCCCGACCCGGCGGCCATCGGCAATGCCGGCAGCTTCTTCAAGAACCCGGTGGTCAGCGCCGAGCAGTGCCGCGACATCATCGGCCGCGACCCGCACATCGTGCACTACCCGCTGGCCGACGGCCGGGTCAAGCTGGCCGCGGGCTGGCTCATCGACGCCTGCGGCTGGAAGGGCAAGAGCATCGGGCGCGCGGGCGTGTACGAGAAGCAGGCGCTGGTGCTGGTCAACCGCGGCGGCGCCAGCGGCGCGGAGGTGCTGACGCTGGCGCGCGCCATCCAGGAAAGCGTCTACGGCCGCTTCGGCATCCGGCTCGAACCCGAGCCGGTGGTGGTGTAGCGGACGCCGTCCCACAAAACTTCCCGTTCGGGCTGAGCCCTTCGACAGGCTCAGGGCGAACGGGATCAGGAAATCACACCGTCTCGTCCTGCAGCAGCCCGCACTGCTGCAGCGCCTGGCGCGTGGCCGGCAGCAGCGCGCTCCAGCGCTGCAGTGCCGCGATCAGCGCCGCGGGCTCGGCGGTCGAGGCGTTCTTCTCGACCTCGACGGCCGCCTGCGCCAGCCCCGGCAGGCCCAGGTTGAGCGCGGCGCCCTTGGCGGCATGTGCGGCCTCGCGCAGCTCGCTGCGCAGGGCCGGCTCCTGCGCGCGCACGGCGTCGGTCGCCGCGGCATCCGCCTCCGGCGCGCCGGAGGCGGTGGCCTCGTCGGCCGCCAGCGCGTCCTGCAGCGCGTGCAGCTTCTGCGACAGCTCCGGGATCTGCACGCCCAGATCGTCCAGGTAGCGCTGCACCAGCGAGCGGTAGTGCGGCGCCGACAGCACCTGGGCCACGCCGGTGGCGGTGGCCTCGTCCACCAGCACCGGGTCGGCGGCCGCGGCCGCAGCCGCCGGCGTGGCGGCGCTCTCGGCTGCCGCGCCCTGGGGCTGGCGCGTGCGGGCTTGGCGGCGCATCACCTGTGCCAGCTGCTGCAGCGTCACGGGCTTGGTGAGCACGTCGTTCATGCCGGCATTGAGGCAGCGCTGGCGCGTCTCGGGCAGGGCGTCGGCGGTCAGCGCCACGATGGGCACCTGACCGGCCGGCGCGGGCAGGGCGCGGATGGCCTGCGTCGCCCCGGCGCCGTCGAGCACGGGCATGTGCAGGTCCATCAGCACCAGGTCGAAGCGCTGCTCGGCCACCGCCTGCACCGCGTCCACGCCGTTGCGCACGATGCGCGCGCGGTGGCCCAGCCGGTCCAGCAGCGCGCCGAGGTAGCGGCGGTTGATCTCGTGGTCCTCGGCCACCAGCACGCGCAGGCCCGCCACGAGCGTGCGCTCCTCGGCCTCGGGCAGCGCGGGCTCCTGCGCCTCCACCAGCGGCAGCACCAGCGTGAAGGAGCTGCCCGCGCCGGGGCTGCTCTGCACCAGCAGGTCACCGCCCATGAGCCGCGCCAGGTGGCGCGAGATCTCCAACCCCAGCCCCGTGCCGCCATGGCGGCGCGGCCCGCCGGTCTGCACGAAGCGCTGGAACAGCCGGCTCAGCGTGTACTCGTCCATGCCGATGCCGGTGTCGGTGACGGCGCATTCGAAGGTGCCGCTGACGTTGCCCAGGCGCACGTTGAGCGTCACCGAGCCGCTGTCGGTGAACTGGATGGCGTTGTTCATCAGCTTGGTGAGCACCTGCTTGAGCCGCGTGCCGTCGATCTCCAGGGCCGAGGGCAGCTCCGGCGCGACGTGCACGCGCAGCGCCAGGCCCTTGGCCATGGCGCGCGGGCGCATCACCGCCTCGACATCGGCCACCAGCGGGCGCAGCGCCACCGGCTCGCTCAGCAGCGCCAGCGTGCCGGCCTCCAGCTTGGACATGTCCAGGATGTCGTTGAGGATGGACAGCAGGTGGTCGGCGGCCTCGCCGGCGGTGCGCAGGTACTCCTGCTGGCGCGGCTCCAGCGGCGTGTCGCGCAGCAGTGCCAGCATGCCCAGCAGGCCCTGGAAGGGCGTGCGGATCTCGTGGCTCATGTTGGCCAGGAAGGCGCTCTTGGCCTGGCTGGCGGCTTCGGACTCCTGGCGCGCCTCGCGCAGCCGTTGCGCCAGCAGCTCCACCCCGGCGCTGCGCTGGTCGAGCTTCTGGCGCTGGCGCAGCAGCCCCAGGGCCAGTGCCAGGGCGCCGCCGGCCAGCAGCAGCGTCAGCGCCAGGTCCACGCGCACATGCTCGGCCACCAGCGCGTGGCGCTGCGCGATCTGTGCGGCCACCTGCTGCGCGCTGTCGCGCGACAGGATGCGGATGGGCTCGTCCAGTGCCTCCAGCTCCTGCTGCAGCGCGCGGTGCGACTCCTCGCTCAGCCGCGCCTTGGGCTGCGCGCCCAGGTAGAGGTCGGCGCGCTCGACGAAGTCGCGCAGCACGCGCGCGGAGCGCTCCAGCTCGGGGCTGTGCTCCATCAGGCGCTGCGCCTGCTCGCCTTCGAGCAGGCCCACGCGGCCGACGAAGGCCTCGTAGCGCTGCTGCAGGGAGTCGCCGTCGCGCGCCGGCCCCGGCGGCGCGCGCCACAGGCTGCGCAGCTCCAGGTAGTCGCTGTGCAGCTGCTGCAGGCCCAGCAGCAGGTAGTCGTCCTGGTACTCGGCCAGGCGGTGCAGGCGCTCGACCTGCTGCCACTGGATCACGCCCACGCCGGCCAGGGCCGCCAACGCCACGGCCAGCCAGCGCAGCAGCCGCGCGCGCACGTTGCTGCGCGCGGGAGTGTTCATGGAATTGCCGCCCGCATCGGGCGCCGCAGGGCCAGAGGAAGGCGCCGCGCCTGCGACGGCGTGACTCCGGCCGGTGGAGGGAGACTGCAACTCGGGACTCTCAAGGCTCGGGACTCCAGGCGCACGGCGCGCGTGCGCAACCAGCCGATTATGGCCGCCACCCGCAAGCGGCCCCGGCGACGCGCCTTCAGCCCGCTGCGGCACCCGGCGCGGCTGCGGGCTGGGCCTTGATCACGCCGTCGGCGACGAGCTTCTTGATCACCGTCTCCTGCATGCCGAAGGCGCGGATGAAGCCCTCCAGCGGCATGACCACCTGCTGCGTCGGCGTGGTGGTGAACTCCTGCTTGCCGTTGGAGCCCGGCGCCGGGGTGACCGTGCCCAGCTCCAGCCGCACCAGCGGACCGGTGACGGTGATGTTGAGGACGGTGTCGGCGAAAGTCGTTTGCATGGGGAAAAGCTTCTTGGTCGTGGTGGTGGTTGGGGCCGGGCCTCAGGCGATCACGAGGAAGTCCGAGGCGCTCAGCGCGGGATGGCTGGTGGTGCCCAGCAGCGCGATCTGCCGGGCCGCGCCGGCGCCGGAGCCGTCCGCGTCGTAGTACAGCGCGCCGGTGGCGCCGTTGTAGATGACGCGGTCCAGCGCGTCGAGCGCCGCGCTGCCGTTGACGAAGGCACTCGCGCCCAGGGCCGTGCCGGCCAGCGTGCCGGTGATGCCCAGCGCGTAGAAGTCGTCGTCGAACACGATCTTGTCGCTGCCGGCCGTGAAGTCGGTGATCGTGTCCACGCCGTTGGCGGTCGCGGCGGTGTTGAAGACGAACTGGTCTGCGCCCGCGCCGCCGGTGAACACGTCGTTGCCGCCGGCGCCCGAGATGGTGTCGTTACCGGCGAAGCCCATGAAGGTGTTGACGTTGGCGTTGCCGGTGAGCACGTCGCCGCGCGTGTCATTGAGCATGAAGCGCAGGAAGTTGCCCCAGCCCGTGTCCTGCAGGAAGGTGAAGCGCTCGGTGGTGTAGGTGCTGCTGATCGAGGACAGCGGCAGGTAGACGCTCAGGCCGTTGGCGCCGGCGACGGTGCCGCTGGAGGACAGCACCGCGGCGTCCAGTGCCGCCACCACCTGCTGCGCGGCGCCGGCCACTGCCGTGCCCGGCAGGGTGGACACCACCTCGCGCATGAAGTCGCCCAGGTCGCGGTAGCCGGAGTCGCCGCCGTCGATGGCCGTGGCGCGCGTGGCCGCGGACACCAGCTGGCCGGCGATGCCGCTGCCGGCGTTGATGGCCGCGGTGCTGAAGGCGTCGATGGCCGTCTTCAGCGCGGCCAGGCTGCTGGTGCGCGTGGCCGAGAGCGTGACGTCGGGCTGGCCGGCGTAGTAAGCGCCGTAGGAGCTGACCATGGCGTTGGCCAGGTTGAACGCGGTGGAGGAGGGGTTGCTCGCCAGCGTGCCCAGGAAGTCCTGGTACTCCCAGCCGTCGCCGGGTTCGAGCTCCTGCGAGGCCACCAGCACGTCGGTGAGGCCGTTGACGTCCCAGGCCTGCTCGACCATGCCCTGCAGGCAGGCGTCGAAGCCCAGCAGGTCGAAGCGCGCCACGTTGGAGGCATCCACCGCCGCGCGGTACTCGGCCAGCGTGAGGTTGTCGCCGCCGCTGCTGTCGTCCCAGGCCGTGCCCGAGAGGCCGCCGCCGTGGTTCCACACGATCAGCCCGTAGTGGCTGGCGGGGTTGGCGGCCACGGCGTTGTTGATGAACTGCGTCAGCGTCGCGCCGTCGCCGGTGTTGCGCTCGCCCAGCGAGGTCAGCGTGGAGCCCAGCGTCGAGGTGTTGGTGTCGTAGCGGATCGAGCCCCAGCGCGTGTCGGTCCAGTTGCCGTTGCTGCTGTCGTAGCCGCCGGCGCGGTCCACCAGCACCACCACGTTGACGTTGGCCGGCAGGTTGACCGACTCCATTTCGTTGAGGTCAGCGATGCCGAAGCCTTCGAGGTTGTTGTCGGCCGCGACATAGACCAGCACCGTCCAGCTGTCGAGCTGGTTCGCGGCGGCGGTGCGGAAGTTGAACTGCGAGCTGGAAGTGAGGCCGGCGAAGCTGTTGCCGGCCAGGTCCTTCACCACGCCGGCGCCGAAGGTGACGCTGTAGTCGGTGTTGAGGGCCAGGTCCGCGCTGGGATTGAGGGTCAGGGTCGAGCCGTTGAAGCTGACCTGGCTGGTGTCGGTCACCGAGATCGCGCGCGTCACGCCGCCGCCGGTGAGGTAGATGGTGCCCGTGCCCGCGCGCACCGCCTCGCTGAACTCGATGCTGAGGTTGGACGACGCGGCCACGCCCGTGGCGTTGTCCGCGGGCGAGGTGGCCAGCAGCGTGGGTGCCGTGGTGTCGGTGCCCTGGGCCGTGAGCCGGACCTGGTAGCTGCCCGTGGCGGCCGAGAAGGCGCCCACGGAGAGGTAGAAGGTGCCGCTTTGCGTGGCCGTGAAGGTCACGAGCGCGTTCGTGCCGGTGCCGCCGTCGTCGTCGCTGGTGCCGGGCACGAAGGCGCCGCTGGCGTTGTACAGGCCCTGGATCAGCGGGTCCGCCAGGGTGCCGTTGCCGGTGGCCGAGCCCAGCGCCTCGATGCGGTAGGTGGTGCCGGCGCTGAGCGAGACGCGGAACCAGTCGGCGTCGCCGACCGTGTCGATGACGCTGCTGTGCGTGCCGCCGGGCGCGAGCACGGCGGTGGTGGTGACGTTGGCGGGCAGGTCGGTGGAGGCGGTGACGGCGTTGACCGCCACCGAGTAGCTGCCGGTGCCGTCGTTGGCGGCATGGACCGCGACGTAGTAGGTGCCGGTGGCCGTGGCGGTGAACAGCGTCTGCGCATCGGGCGTGCCGGCGCTGTTGTCGTTGCCGGTGCCCACGATGATGCGGCCGCTGGCGTCGTACAGGCCGCCGATCTCCGGGTCGGCCAGCGTGCCGGAGCCGCTGTCGGCGCCGCGCGCGGTGATGCGGTAGGTCTGGCCCGCGGTCAGCGCGACGCGGAACCAGTCCACGTCGCGCGCGAAGTCGATGCTGCCCGTGCGCGCCGTGCCCAGCGTCAGCGCCGCCGTGGTGGCGGTGCTGGCGGCCTCGGCATCCGTGACCGTCGGCGTCAGCGCCGTCAGCCGCAGTTCGTAGGCGCCGATCTGCGTGCCGAAGCCGCCGGCCGCCAGGTAGTAGGTGCCGCTGGCCGTGGGCGTGAAGGTCACGCGCGAGTTGGTGCCGATGCCGTAGTCGTCGTTGCTGGTGCCCGCGATCAGCGTGCCCGCGGCGTTGTAGATGCCGCGGAAGTAGGGGTCCATCAGCGGGCTGGCGGCGGTGGTGTCGGCATTGAGCTCGATGACGTAGCTCTGCCCGGCGGTGAGCGAGGCGCGCACCCAGTCCACGTCGTTGGCGGGCGTGATCAGGCTGCGCAGGCTGCCGCCCGCGGCCAGCGTGGCGGTGGTGGCGGTGCTGGCCGCGATGTCGGTGTTGGCGCTGCCCGTGACCAGCAGCTGGTAGCTGCCGGTGCCGGAGCCGTAGCCCGCGGCGGACACGTAATAGGTGCCGCTGGCCGTGGGCGTGAACACCACGCGCGACTCGCGGCTGCCGCCGTAGTCGTCGTTGCTGGTGCCGGCCACGCGCACGCCGCTGGCGTCGAAGATGCCGTCGAGCAGCGGGTCGCCCAGCGTGCCCACGCCGGAAGGCGCGCCCTTGAGCGTGATGGTGTAGGTGCTGCCCGCGGTCAGCGCGACGCGGAACCAGTCCTGGTCGCCGGCGGACTCGATGTTGCCGCTGCGCACCGTGTTGAGCGCGGCGCTGCCGCCGGTGGCCGTGGAGGCGGCGAAGTCGTCCGAGGAGGCCCGCACCCGGTAGCTGCCGGTGCCGCTGCCGTAGGCGCCGGCACTGAGGTAGTAGGTGCCGGTGGCGGTGGGCGTGTAGGTCAGCAGCGCATCCAGGCCGGTGCCGCCGTCGTCGTCGGAGGCCAACTGCACGCCGCTGCCGTTGTAGAGGCGCAGCAGCGGATCGGTCAGCGTCCCGTTGCTGCTGTCCTGGCCCAGCACTTCGAGCCGGTAGGTCTGCCCGGCATTGAGCGTGATGCGGAACCAGTCGGCGTCACCGGCGCTGTTGATGTTGCCGCTGCTGCTGCTGTTTGCGGCCAGCGTTCCCGTGGTGGCGGTGGAGGCGGCGTAGTCGTCGGCCACCGTGGCCCGGACCTGGTAGCTGCCAAGGCCGGTGCCGTAGGCGCGCACGCCGAGGTAGTAGGTGCCGCTGGCGGTGGCGGTGTAGCTCAGCAGCGAGTTGCCGTTGGTGCCGCCGTCGTCGTTGGAGCCCAGCGCCGTGCCGCCGGCGTTGTAGAGCGTGAGGTAGGGGTCGCCCAGCGTGCCGTTGCTGGTGCCCGCGCCCAGGGCTTCGAGCCGGTAGCTCTGGCCGGCGGCGAGCGTGACGCGGAACCAGTCGATGTCGTTGGTGCTCTCGATGCGGCCCGCGGCGCTGCCGCCCACGGCGAGGCTGCCGCTGGTGGCGGTGGAGGCGGCGTAGTCGTCCGCCACGGAGGCGCTGATCTGGTAGGTGCCGGTGCCGCCGCTGCCATGGGCGATGGCGCCCAAGTAATAGGTACCGCTGGCGGTGGCGGTGTAGGTCAGCAGCGAGTTCAGCCCCGCGCCGCCGTCGTCGTCGCCGGTGATGCGCGTGCCGGTGCTGCTGTAGAGCGCCAGCTCGGGATCGCGCAGCGTGCCGCTGCCGCTGTCGTAGCCGCGCAGCTCCAGCGTGTAGGTCTGGCCCGCGGTGAGCGTGACGCGGAACCAGTCGGCGTCGGTGGTGCTTTCAATGGTGCCCGCGGCGCTGCCGCCCACGGCGAGGCTGCCGCTGGTGGCGGTGGAGGCGGCGTAGTCGTCCACCACGGAGGCGCGGACCTGGTAGGTGCCGGTGCCGGTGCTGTAGGCGCGCGCGGCGAGGTAGTAGGTGCCGCTGGCGGTGGCGGCGTAGCTCAGCAGCGAGTTGCCGTTGATGCCGCCGTCGTCGTTGGAGGCCAGCGCCGTGCCGCTGGCGTTGTAGAGCGTGAGGTAGGGATCGCCCAGCGTGCCGCTGCTGGTGCCCGCGCCCAGGGCTTCGAGCCGGTAGTTCTGGCCGGCAGCGAGCGTGACGCGGAACCAGTCGACATCGCCGCTGCTTTCAATGGTGCCCGTGGCGCTGCCGCCTACGGCGAGGCCGCCGCTGGTGGCGGCGGAGGCGGCGTAGTCGTCCACCACCGAGGCGCTGACCCGGTAGCTGCCGTAGCCGCTGCTGTTGTGGGCAATGGCGGCGAGGTAGTAGGTGCCGCTGTAGGTGGCGGTGTAGGTCAGCAGCGAGTCCAGGCCCGTGCCGCCGTCGTCGTCGCGGGTGAGGCCCTGGCCGGCGCTGTTGTAGAGCAGCAGCTCGGGGTCGCGCAGCGTGCCGTTGCCGCTGTCGTAGCCGCGCAGCTCGAACCGGTAGAGCTGGCCCGCGGTCAGCGTGACGCGGAACCAGTCGGTGTCGTAGTTGGAGTCGAGGTTGCCCGAAGTGCTGCCGCCCAGGCTGACGCTGCCGGTGGTGGCGGTGGAGCCGGCGTAGTCGTCCGCCACCCGGGATACGGTGCGGGTGGTTGCCAAAGCCGTGTCCATGGCCTGTGGGTCCTGGGTCTGGCTGGTGCTGAGGAGATTGGTTTGGCTCATGGGATTGCCCGGCTGGGTTGGCGGCACAACCCGTGGAGAGGGATGAGGAGGGCGCCTGCGTGCCCGGCCGCGAAGGCAACGGCTTTCTGAAGGTCGCTAACAAATTAGCACACAGAGCAATAATTTGTCACTCCGTGTGTCAAGGCGAACGCAAATCCGCGCGGGCGTTTCCGCGCCGCGGATGGTTTGGGCCGGAGTCGGCTCGACTGGATCAGGCCGGGAGTCAGCCCGCGCGGATGGCCGCCAGCAGCTCCAACTCGACGGTGGCGTTCTTGGGCAGCTGGTAGGCGCCCACGGAGGTGCGAGCATGTGCGCCCGCCTCGTTGCCGAGCACGAAGCACAGCAGGTCCGAGGCGCCGTCGGCCACCTCGCTGTGCTGGGTGAAGTCCGCCGTGCACTGCACGTGCACGGTAATGCGCAGGATGCGCTCCACTTGGTCCAGCGAGCCCAGGCTGCGCTGCAGCAGCGCCAGGGCGCGCATGGCGCAGACCTTGGCCGCCTCCTGCGCCCGCGCCAGCGTCACCTCGGCGCCGGCGCGGCCCGTGACGAGCACGGTGTCGCCCACGCGCGGGATCTGGCCGCTGACGTGGACCTGGTCACCGTGGCGCACCAGCGGCACGTAATGGCCGCCGATCTTGATCTCGCCGTCGAAGCGGTGGCCCAGCGCCTGGGCGGCCTGCAGGAAACGCTGGTCGGCGGACATGGCTCTTCTCCTCGTGCGTATCGTCGTTCGATGTCAGAAGCGCGACCCGGGCTGCTTCAGGAACTCGACTTCCTCCGGCGTCGAGGCCCGGCCCAGGAGGGCGTTGCGGTGCGGGAAGCGTCCGAAGCGCTGGATGATGACGTGGTGCTTCTTCGCCCACTCCTCGTTGTCCGCCAGCGACGGCTCGGCGGCGCTGAGCGCGGCATAGAGGCGCAGCGCCTCCTCCTGAGAGCGAAGGTCCTCGGCGTGCTCGAAGGGCAGGTAGGCGAAGACGCGCTGCAGCGGCGCCAGCGCCTGGTCGAAGCCGCGCCGCACCATGTCGCGCGCGCCGGCCAGCGCCTGCGCATCGCCGGCGAAGGCGCGCGGCGTGTCGCGGAAGGCGTTGCGCGTGAACTGGTCCAGCACCAGCACGCGCGCCAACGCGGTCTCGGGCGCGGCCTGCCAGGCGTCGAGCCCGCCCCGCAGCGCGGCCTCGATCAGGGCGCCGAAGCGCTCGCGGATCTCGGTGTCGAAGGCGGTGCTCTTGGTGAACCACTGGGGGCGTGCCGCCAGCGGTGCCGGGCCGAACCAGAAGTCCAGGACCGCCTGGGCCTCGGGAGCGGTGGCGCTCACGCCCCGCGCTCCAGCAGGTCCTGCGTCTCGGGATGGCGGCGCATGTAGGAGGCCACGTAGCTGCACAGCGGCCGCACGCTCAGGCCCTCGCTGCGCGCCCACTCCAGCGCCTGCCGCACCATCGCCGCGGCCACGCCCTGGCCGCTCAATGCCTCGGGCACCTCGGTGTGGACGAAATCGACGCCGCCGTCGCGCCGGCGGTACTGGCACAGCGCCAGCGCGCCCTGCAGGCTGCACTCGAAACGGTTCTGGTCGGGGTTGTGCTGGACGGGAGGGTTCATCGGCGGGGTTCCACAAGCCAGGATCGGCCCATTGTGGCGCCGCCGCGGCCGGCCCCGGGCCGGGGAGGGCGGCTCAGGGCGTGAGCTTCACCGGCTCGATCTGCACCGAGTGCTCGCCGTCGCCAACCCAGACGATGCCGTCCTGCACCGTGACCTGCAGGTTCATGCCGCGCTGCGCCAGCGCCGCCAGCGCCTGGCTCTGCTCGGCCGGGATCTGCCACACGCTGATGTTGGGCGCACGCGAGAGCTTGCCCTGCAGCGGCGCCCACCACACCGGCGTGGAGGCGGCGTAGGCGATGACGGTGACGCGCTCGGCGCGCCCGGCGGCCTTGATGAGCCGACGATCGTCGGGCTGGCCCAGCTCGATCCAGTGCAGCAGCTGCCCGGTGAGGTCCTTGTGCCACAGCGCGGGCTCGTCCACGTCGGACAGGCCCTTGGTGAATTCCAGCTGGCCATGCGTGTCGTCGGCGGACACGTGCAGCGCGAAGGCCAGCACCCGCATCATCAGCCGCTCCTCGGTCTCGGAGGGGTGGCGCGCCAGGGTGAGCGAGTGGTCGGCGTAGACATGGCGGTCCATGTCGGCCAGCTGCAGCTGGACCTTGTAGATGGTGGACTTCAGCGCCATGCGCGGGCTCCGCGGGAAAAGGACATCGGAAAAACTTCTTGAGGGTTGCGGTGGGGCAGCGGGGCGCGACTGTGCCACAGCCGAAAATCGGCCCGTACCGGAGACGCCCATGAATCTGGCCTCGAAGCCTTCAGCCCTTGAACGCGCCACGCGCTCGGATGCGCAACGCCTGGGCCGTCCGCTTACCGGCTGGCGGCTCAAGCTCTACACCGTCATCTTCGAGGCCGACACCCCGGCCGGCCGCACCTTCGATTTGCTGCTCATCAGCCTGATCCTGGCCAGCGTGACGGTGGTCATGCTCGACAGCGTGGCGGGCTATCGCCAGCGCTGGGGCCCGGTCTTCGACGCGCTGGAGTGGGCCTTCACGGTGCTGTTCACGCTGGAGTACATCGCCCGGCTGTCGTGCGTGATGCGCCCGCTGCGTTACGCGCGCAGCATCTTCGGGATCATCGACCTGCTGGCCATCCTGCCCACGTACCTGTCGCTGCTGGTGCCGGGGCTGCACGCGCTCATCGACGTGCGCGTGCTGCGGCTGCTGCGGCTGTTCCGGGTGCTCAAGCTCGGGGCCTACGTCGAGGAGTACGGCATGCTGGGCCGGGCGCTGCTGGCGAGCCGGCGCAAGATCCTGGTGTTCCTGTCCTTCGTGCTGCTGGTGATGGTGGTCATGGGCACGCTGATGTACGTGGTGGAGGGCCCGGCCAATGGTTTCCACAGCATCCCCGTGTCGGTGTACTGGGCCATCACGACCATGACCACCGTGGGCTTCGGCGACATCACGCCCAAGACCGAACTGGGCCGCTTCATCGCCTCGGCGATGATGCTGCTGGGCTGGGGCACACTGGCCGTGCCCACCGGCATCGTCAGCGCCGAGTTCACGGCGCTGCGCGTGCGCCGCGAGCCCACCACGCGCACCTGCCCGGCGTGCCTGAGCGTGGGCCACGAGCCCTCGGCCCGCTTCTGCCGCGACTGCGGTGCGCGGCTGCCGCGCTACTTCACCGACACCGAGGCCTGAGGCGCCTTGGTCTTCTCAAGCTTTTGCGTTTCGCCAGAAAGGTTCCCATGCTGCCCCCGCCCTTCACCGACCCGGCCCGGCTCGATGACGTCCTGCGCGCGCAGGGCCACGCGGTGCTCTCGCCGCAGGCGCTGCAGACGCTGCTGCACGCCGGGCCCGATGCGCTGCAGGCCTGGCGGCCGTTCTGGGACCGGCTGCCGCCCGACGCCTACCTGCGCGACGGCGGCCGCTACCGGCGCCGGCGCCACGCCAACTACGTCGTCAGCGACGGCCAGGTGCGGCCCGTGCCGCACCGCGCCCACTGGCAGCCCGTCGAGTACAACGCGCTGCACGGCGGCATCGAGCGCTGGTTCGAGCCGGTGGAACCGGCGCTGGAGGCCGATGCGCTGTGGATGCCGCTGCTGCGCCTGCTCGCGGCCCGGGCCGACGCGCTGCGCGGCGTGCAGCCCTGGTACGTGGAAGCGCATGCCTTCCGCATCGACACCACCGAC
The DNA here is from genome assembly GCF_012927045.1 of Azohydromonas caseinilytica. GTDB lineage: Bacteria > Pseudomonadota > Gammaproteobacteria > Burkholderiales > Burkholderiaceae_C > Azohydromonas > Azohydromonas caseinilytica. Next base: position 115,275 of record NZ_JABBFW010000002.1, read on the forward strand.
GGCATCGGCCGGCCCACGCCCGAGGGCGCGCACCGCGACGGCGTCGATCTGGTGGCGGTGCTGCTGGTCGATCGCCAGGGCGTCAAGGGCGGCGAGACGCGCGTCTTCGACGCCAACGGCCCGCAGGGCCTGCGCTTCACCATGAGCGAGCCCGGCTCGCTGCTGCTGCTGGACGACACCCGCGTCATCCACGAAACCACGCCCATCCAGCCCGCGGGCGAGATCGGCTGGCGCGACACCCTGGTGGTGACGCTGCGCAAGGGCGGCTTCCAGGGGCCGGCGGACCCGCTGCACCGCTGAAGCCGCCGCCCGCACAGGCCGTGGCGCCGCCCGGGCGTCACGGCTTGTGACACCGCTCCATGCTGCACTGCGTCAAAGTCACGCCCCTTCGCAGCCTGGAGCCTCATGAACTCGCTCGTCACCGCCCCCTGGGACCTGAGCCCGGACACGCTTCTCGGCGCGACGCTGGTGCTGATCCTGGCGGCGCTGCTGGGCGAGGGGCTGTGGCGGCTGCTGCACTGGCCGCGCCTGATGGGCTACGGCGCCGTGGGCACCGTGCTGGCCATCTTCGGCGGCGGCGCCAGCGGCAGCGAGACCGCGCTGCGGCTGGTGGTGGACATGGCGCTGGCGCTGTTGCTGTTCGAGGCCGGCGCGCGGCTGAACCTGCGCTGGCTGCTGCGCAACCCGGCGCTGCTGGCCACCAGCATCCTCGAATCCCTGCTCACGGCGCTGGCGGTGTACGCGCTGGCGGCCTGGCTGGAGGTGCCGCACAACGTGGCGGTGGTGCTGGCCTTCATCGCCGTGAGCGTGTCGCCGGCAGTGGTGCAGCGGGTCATTGGCGAGAGCGACGCCGCCGGGCAGGTCACGGAGCGGCTGAGCACGCTCAGCGCGCTCAACACGCTCTATGCCGTGCTGCTGCTCAAGGCCCTGAGTGCCGGGCTGCGCCTGGGAAATCCCGGCTGGGAAGAGGCACTGCTGCCGGTGCTGGTGGGCTTTGCCGGCTCCATCGTGCTGGGCGCGCTGCTGGGCTCGGCGCTGGGGCTGATCGCGCGGCGGCTGGACCTGCGCCAGGACAACGCCGTGGCGCTGCTGCTGGGCTGCGTGCTGCTGGCGCTGGCCGTGGCCAAGACGCTGCAGCTGTCCACGCTGCTGGTGCCGCTGCTGGCGGGCATCTGGCTGCGCAACCGCCATCCGCGCCCGTGGGTGTGGCGGCGCCAGTTCGGCAGCGCCGGCGGCGTGCTGGTGATGGTGCTGTTCGTCACCGCCGCCTCGGCCTGGTCGCCGGCGAAGCTGCCCGAGGCCATCGGCGTGGCCGCGGCGCTGCTGGGCGCGCGCGCGCTGGCCAAGCTCGCCGCCGTGGCGCTGCTGGCCCCGGCCAGCGGATTGAGCTGGCGCCAGGCCGGCTGCCTGGGCGCGACGCTGCTGCCGATGTCGGCCACGGCCTGGCTGCTGGCGCTGGACTTCGCCGCGCTGCACCCGGCCAGCGCGGCGGATCTCATGCCGCTGCTGCTGAGCATGCTGGCGCTGCTGGAGCTGCCCGCGCCGCTGGTGCTGCTCTACGGGCTGCGCCTGGCCAACGAGGCGGAAGTCCACGAGCAACCGCGCTGAGTTGTGGAGTGCATGACAGAGAACCGTTCGCCCTGAGGTATCGAAGGGCGAATCCGACAGGCTGCAGTGCCCGCCCGGGCTTCGATACCTCAGCCCGAACGGGCTCATAGAGGCCTGCCACCGAATGAAAGGAGTTCCGACATGAGCCTGCCGCCCTTTGCCCGTTCCGAGGCCTTCACGCTGGGCGTGGAGCTGGAGCTGCAGATCGTCAGCCGCCACGACTACGACCTCACGCCCGGCTCGGACGACCTGCTGCGCCTCATCGGGCGCCACAAGCTGGCCGCCGACGTCAAGCCCGAGATCACCAGCAGCATGATCGAGCTCTCCACCGGCGTGTGCCACAGCCACCCGCAGGCGCTGGCGCAGCTGCGCGAGGTGCGCGACGCGCTGGTGGACTGCGCCCAGCAGCAGAACCTGCGCCTGTGCGGCGGCGGCACGCACCCGTTCCAGGACTGGAGCCGCCGGCGCATCTACGACACGCCGCGCTACCGCCAGGTCTCCGAGCTCTACGGCTACCTCAGCAAGCAGTTCACCGTCTTCGGCCAGCACGTGCACATCGGCTGTCCCGACGCGGACCAGGCGCTGTGGCTGCTGCACGCGCTGCAGCGCTACATCCCGCACGCCATCGCGCTGTCGGCCTCCTCGCCCTACGTGCAGGGCAGCGACACCGGCTTCCAGTCAGCCCGGCTGAACTCGGTGTTCGCCTTCCCGCTGTCCGGGCGCGCGCCCTACGTGCTGACCTGGGAGGAGTTCAAGACCTTCTTCGGGAAGATGCACCACACCGGCGTGGTCGAGTCCATGAAGGATTTCTACTGGGACATCCGGCCCAAGCCCGAGTACGGGACGATCGAGGTGCGGGTGATGGACACGCCGCTGACCATCGAGAAGGCGGCGGCCATCGCGGCCTACCTGCAGTGCGTGGCGCGGCGCCTGGTGCTGGAAAAACCGTTCCAGCCGCAGGAGGACGACTACCTGGCCTACACCTACAACCGCTTCCAGGCCTGCCGCTTCGGGCTGGAGGGCGAGGTGGTGGACGCGCGCAGCGCCGAGCGCCAGTCGCTGCGGGCGCAGATCGCGCAGACGCTCAAGGAGGTGGAGTCGCACGCCATCGAGCTGCAGGCCGAGCCAGCGCTGCTGCTGCTGCGCGACATGCTCGGCCGCGACGACGGCAGCGACGCCGCCTGGCTGCGCGCGGTGCAGGCGCACGAGCAGTACCTGCCCGAGGTCGTGCGCCGGCAATGCCTGCGCTTCGAGGGAAGGGCGGCGACGCTGTGACGCCGGCCTTCCATTCGTGAAATGACCCGTTCGCACTGAGGTATCGAAGTGCGAAGCCGTCAGGCTGCGATGGCGGCACCACGGTGAGAGCCGTTCACCCTTCGATACCTCAGGGCGAACGGAAAGCTCGTTACGGGCAAGCGGGTTATTGGGCCGGCCCCTGCAGCCGGTCGCGCCGCGCCAGCGCGGGGAAGAACCTGAACCACAGCCCCACCACCAGCAGCGTGCCCGCGCCGCCCAGCAACACCGAGCCCACCGGGCCGAACGCGGCGGCGGTGGCGCCGGACTCGAACTCGCCGAGCTGGTTGCTCGCGCCGATGAAGATGGAGTTGGCCGCCGCGACCCGGCCGCGCATCTCGTCGGGCGTGTCCAACTGCACCAGGGTCTGGCGGATCACGACGCTGACCATGTCGGCCCCGCCCGAGACGAACAGCGCCATGAAGGAGAGCGCGAAGCTGGTGGAGGCGCCGAACACCAGCATCGACATCCCGTACACGCCCACGGCCAGCAGCATCTTGCGGCCCACGCCGCGCTCGATGGGCGCGCGCGTCAGCCACACCGACACCAACAGCGCGCCCACCGCCGGCGCCGCGCGCAGCAGGCCCAGGCCCCAGGGCCCGGTGTGCAGCACGTCGCGCACGAAGATCGGCAGCAGCGCCGTGGCGCCGCCCAGCAGCACGGCGAACAGGTCCAGCGACAGTGCGCCCAGGATCGCCTGGCGCTGCCAGATGAAGCGCAGGCCTGCCAGCATCGAGCTCCAGCTCGCCGGCTCGCGCTGCGCCGCTCGCGCCACCGGCGTGATGCGCAGGATCAGCACGCAGCCCAGCGCGAACAGCGCCGCGCACACGCCGTAGACCACCGTGGCCCCGGCGGCGTACAGGAAGCCGCCCAGCGCCGGCCCGGCCACCACCGCCGCCTGCATCGCGCCGGAGCTGAAGGCCAGCGCCCGCGGCAGCACCGCCGCCGGCACCAGCGTGGGCGCCAGCGCCTGCTGCGAAGGCATCTGGAAGGCGCGCGCCACGCCCAGCAGCAGCGACAGGCCCAGGATCAGCTCGCGGCCGACCCAGCCGCCGGCCGTGCCCAGCGCCAGCGCCAGGCCCACCACGAGCTGCAGCGCCAGGCACAGCGTCAGCAGCCAGCGCCGGTCGTGGCGGTCCACGATGTGGCCGGCGGGCAGCGTCAGCACCAGCGCCGGCAGGAACTGCAGCAGGCCGACCAGGCCCAGGTCCCAGGCGCTGCCGGTGATCTCGTACATCTGCCAGCCCAGCGCCACCATCAGCATCTGCGCCGCCGTGGTGCCGGCCAGGCGTCCCCACCAGAACAGCATGAAGGAACGGAAAGAGCGCAGCGGCGAGTCGGACGCGGAGACGGTGGGCGAAACGGCGGTCATGGAGCGCAGCCGCCTCGGAAAGCGGCCGAAAGACGATCAGGGGGTGCTTACTGGAAAGCGGGCGGACCGGGCGGGCGGTCGCCGCGATGCCTGCGCGCGGCAGGGGCATGAGCCCAACCAGCTTACGCGAAACGCCCGGGCCGGCTAGGGTAGGGGGCATGACAACGCCCGACGCCACCGCTGTGCTTTCCGACAACAACTCCACTCCCAATGCCGCCATGGCCCGGCTCTTCATCGGCCTGTGGCCGGATGACGCGCAGCGCTGGGAGGCGCGCGCCCACCAGCAGCTGTGGCGCTGGCCGCCGCAGGCGCGCACCACGCCGGCCTCCAAGCTGCACCTGACGCTGCACTTCATCGGCGAGGTGCCGCAGGCGCAGGTCGAGCCGCTGGTCCAGGCCATGCCGGCCTCCTTCGCGGCGGCGGAGCTGACGCTGTCGCAGCCGTCGCTGTGGCGCGGCGGCATCGCGGTGCTGGAGCCCGACACCGTGCCGGCCTCGCTGCAGGCGTTGCACGCGCAGCTGGGCCTGCGGCTGCGCCAGCTGGGCGTGTCGCTGGAAGCCAAGCCCTGGCGTCCGCACCTGACGCTGGCGCGCCAGGCGCAAGGCGCCAAGCCGCCGGTGGCGCCGCCGCCGCTGCACTGGCGCCTGGCGCAGCTGGCGCTGGTGCAGTCCGACGGCGGCTTCTACAAGGTGCTCAGGACGGCCGAGGCGGTCTGAGCGGCCGGCCCGCTCAAGGCTCCCTCACATCCGCCACCGGCTGCTGGCCGAAATCGGGCCGCTCCAGGTAGGCCAGCAGCTTCGCGGCGGCGGCTTGCGGGCTGTCGAGCAGCCCTTGCGCGCGCAGCTGCACGAAGCGGTCGTGGTCCGGGAAATGCGCCGGGTCGCCGCCGCGCAGCTGCACCTGCATGTCGGTGTCGATCACGCCCGGGGCCAGCGACACCACGCGCGCGCCCAGCGGTTTGAGCGCCTCGTCCAGCGCCAGCGCGCGCGTGAAGTGGTCCAGCCCGGCCTTCACCGCGCAGTAGGGCGCGCTGGCGGCCATGGCACGCCGGCCCAGGCCCGAGGAGATGTTGAGCACCTTGCGCGGCACGCGCCAGGGCTCGGTGGCGCGCAGGAAGGCGCGCGTGAGCAGCACCGGCGCCTCCAGTCCCACGCGCAGCGCGGCCGAGAGCAGGTCGGCCTCCACCGACTCCACCGGCCCCGGCGGCGTCAGCAGCGCGGCGTTGTTGACCAGCGCCGCTTCCGAGACCGAGTTGCCACCCTGCGCCGCGAGCCAGGCCTCCAGCCGCGCGGCGGCCTCGACCGGCTGCGCCAAGTCCAGCGCCCATTGCTCCAGCGTGCTGCCGGCGGCGCGGGGCTCGGCCTCCAGCGCCGCGTCGGGACGGCGCGACAGCGTCAGCAGCCGGGTGCCTTCGCGCTGCAGCAGCGCCACGGCCAGGGCGCGGCCCATGCCGCGCGAGGCGCCGGTGAGGATGACCAGGCGGCTCATGACTTCACCTCCTTCACCTCCGAACGGGCCTGCAGCTGCTCGCCGGTGACGAAGAAGCGGCCGCCGGCGATGTGGTGCAGCGTGCGCAGTTTGTCCAGCGCCGGGTCGGCGTCCGGCCCGGTGCCGAAGCGCCAGCGCCCCTGGGCATAGGCGCGCGTGTCGGCCTGCGCCGCCACCACCTCGGCCAGGAACAGGTCGTAGCGGGTCTGCACGTCGGGCTGGGGCAGCAGCCGGCACTCCAGCCAGGCCACGCAGCCCTCGACCAGCGGCGCGCCGGTGGCGCTGCCGGCGAAGCTGCCGATGTTGAAAGCCTCGAACTTGTCGAGCGTTTCGCCGCTGCAGCTGCCCACCGTGTAGGCCATGTCGGCCTGGGCGCGGCAGGGCAGGTTCAGCACCAGCTCGCCGGAGGCCTCGATCAGCTGGCGCGTGAAGGTGCTCTTGTCGAGCACCACCGCGACCTTGGGCGGATCGAAGTCCAGCGGCATGGCCCAGGCGGCGGCCATGAGGTTGCGGCGTCCGCCATGGGCGGCGCTCACGAGCACGGTCGGGCCGTGGTTCAGCAGGCGGTAGGCTTGGGGTAAGGGAACGTCTTGACGCATGGGGCGATGATGCCGCCGCTCAGAACGGCGCCGGGCTGGCGAAGCGCATGACCTCGCCGTGCAGCGGGTGCGGCAGCGCCAGCTCCGCCGCGTGCAGCAGCAGCCGCGGCGCGCGCGCCAGCGCCTCGGCCGGGGCGTAGAGCTCGTCGCCCAGGATCGGATGGCCCAGCGCCGCCAGGTGCACGCGCAGCTGGTGCGAGCGGCCCGTCACCGGCTCCAGCTCCACGCGCGTGGCGTCGTCCTCGTGCGCCAGCACGCGCCAGCGCGTCAGCGACGCTTTCCCAAGCTCCGGATCGACCATCTGCCGCGGCCGGTTCGGCCAGTCGCAGCGCAGCGGCAGCTCGATCTCGCCCCAGCCGGTCGCCGGCGCTTCCAGGCGGCCCGCCACCCGCGCGATGTAGCGCTTGTGCACGCGGCGCTCGGCGAAGGCGATGCTCAGCGCGCGTTGCGCTGCCGCGCCGCGGCCCATGGCGATCAGGCCCGAGGTCGCCATGTCCAGCCGGTGCACCACCAGCGCGTCGGGAAATTGAGATTGCACGCGTGCCGCCAAACAATCGGACATGGTTCGTCCGGGTACGGCCAAAAGCCCGGAGGGTTTGACGAGTATCAACAGCGATTCGTCAGCGTGCAGCAAGGAAATAGCGTCCATGGGGTGCGGGAGCCTATGTGGGCGCGAGCATATATGCCGTGAAAACGCCGTCAGGAGCCCAAAAGCTCGGTGTGTAGAATGGTTCGCGCAGAATTGCCAAGATTGTTATTGCTGGTCTTTCCCGCTCCGCCGAGTGGTGTTCCCCCTGGGGACGAGCCCTTGGCCGGCCTGGTTCGAATTCCCGATCGACGCTCTTGAGCGTTTCTGTCTCCGCCCGTGGGAGACGTGGGCGGGGTTTGACGCTTCAACAACAAGGTATTTGCATGAGCACTCAGCAAAGCGGCATCGTGAAATGGTTTGATGCCGGCAAGGGTTATGGTTTCATCACCCCCGATGGCGGCGGCAAGGATCTGTTCGCGCATTTCAGCGAGATCCAGTCCGACGGCTTCAAGACGCTGCAGGAAAACCAGCGCGTGGAATTCGAAGTGCGCCAGGGCCCCAAGGGCCTGCAGGCCGCCAGCATCCGCGCCCTCTGAGCCGGAACGCCTGAGCATGAAAAAACGCGGCCGCTGGCCGCGTTTTTCGTTATGGGGCCGCGGTCAGGCGCCGCGGCTCAGAAGCGCTCCACCAGCCCGGTCTGCTGCGCCGTCTGCGGGTTCGAGCCCGCCTCGCGCACGCGCTGCAGCGCCTGCTCGGTGGGCAGCCCCAGCGACTTGAGCACGCAGGCCGCGGCGCTGCCGGTGCGCCCCAGGCCGGCGGCGCAGTGCAGCAGCACCGCGTCGCCCGCGCGCAGCGCCTGGGTGGCCTGGGCGATGCCGTCGTGGAAGTCGGGCAGGTCCGGCGGCAGGCCGAAGTTGCGCATGGGCAGGTTCAGCCAGCGAAAGGGCAGCGTGCCCTGCGTCACCGCGGTGCGGTAGGCCGGCGACAGCGCCGCCAGCTCCTCCACCGGCGCCAGGCACAGCACCAGTGCCACCTTGCGCTCCCGCGCCTCGGCCAGGAAGCGCCTGAGCGGCTCGAAGCGCCCGGGCATGGCCGACAGCCACAGCCGCCCGGGCACGTCCGGCGGCAGCGCCACGCCGCGCATCACGGCCGCGGCGCTGCCCAGCACCCGCGATGCGCCCGGCGGCGGCGTGGTGGACGGACCGTTGCCGGCCATGTCGGGCGTGCTGCTCATTGCGCTGGGGGCCTCAGTGGTACTGCTGGATGCCGGCGATGGCCCAGTTGCGGCTGCCGTCGTTGGGCTTGACCAGGTGCCAGACCTCGTCGAAGTCCGCGGCCGGCGCGTCGCGCTCCTCGCGGATGAGGCCGCTGTAGCGCACGCTCACCACCTGGCGGTCGGGCTCCTGGGCCCAGTCCAGCACCTGGGCATCGACGCGCACCACGTCCGTGGTCTGCGCCTTGGCACCGCGCTCCTGCAGGTCCAGCCGCGCCGCGGCGAACATCTCCGGCGTGGTGAAGCTGCGCAGGTCTTCCAGGTCGCTAGCGTCGTTGGCCGCCTGCATACGGATGAAGATCTGCTTGGCGATGCGCTCGAAGGCGGCCACGTCGAAGTCGGCCGGCAGGTTCGGCGCGGCCTTGGGCGCCAGCGCGCTGTCGGCAACGCCGGCGCTGGTGTAGCCCGGGTTGGAGGCCGGCGTGCCGAAGGCGTCAGCCTGGCGCTGCATCGGCGAGGCGTTCAAGCCCGGCGGCTGCGCGTTCCAGTTCGACGCCGTGCCGGCCGCGCCCGCGCCGGCAAAGGCCGGCTGCTGAGCGGCGGTCTTGTTGCCCATGAAGCGGCGCATCAGGAAGCGGATCAGGAAGATCGCCGCCACGGCCAGCAGCGCCATCATCACGAAGTTCGCCACGGCCTCGCCCATGCCGAGGTGGCTGAACAGCGCGGCCAAGCCCAGGCCGGCGGCCAGGCCGGCGACGGGGCCGAGCCAGCTGCGCTTGCCGGCCGCCGCAGCGGCCGCCGGCGCGGTGGCCTGCTGGCCCGGCGCGGCCTGGTTCGGCGCCTGTTGCGGTGGGGGCGTCTGCGGCGTGCTGCGCTGCGGCAGGCTGCGCTGCATGCCCGAGGAGCCGCCGCCGCCCAGCCGCTTGGCTTCCACGTCCACGGGCGTGAACGACACGGCCGCCACGGCCAGCATCAGCGCACCCAGCAGTCCAGTCCTTGTCTTGCTCATTGCTTGTCTCTCTTGAGGTCTCCGGGCGATGGCCCGGGCTTCCGGTTCTGAATGATGGGGGCGTGACAAAGTTCCCCAATAAGGGTGAATGACAATTTCGGAATGTCCTGTCCGAAGTCCGCTCTCCCGTTCCAGCGTCTGGGCCTAGCCGCCCTGGCATGTGGCCTGGCCACCGTCGCCGCCGCGCAAACCGCGGCAACGCCCGTGCCCTCTCCATCGGCAGAGGCCGTGCCTGCCGAGGCGCCGCAGCGGGTGGAGATCACCGGCGAGCGCGTCGGCAGCGACCTGCGCGAGCGGCGCGAGTCCACCGTGGCCAAGACCGTGGTGGGGCGCGAGGAGATCGAGCGCTTCGGCGACGCCACGCTGGGCGAGCTGCTCAAGCGCCTGCCCGGCGTGACGGTGGACGGTGCCCCGGGCCGCGGCGGCAACCCGCGCCTGCGCGGCCTGGGCAACGGCTACACCCAGATCCTGCTCGACGGCGAGGCCGTGCCGCGCGGCTTCGAGATCGACTCGCTGGCGCCGGAGCAGGTCGAGCGCATCGAAATCCTGCGCGCGCCCACCGCCGAGACCGGCGCGCGCGCCATCGCCGGCACCCTCAACATCGTCACGCGCGAAAGCTTCAGGAAGCGCCTCAACGACCTGCGGCTGTCGCTGGGCCTGGAAGACGGGCTGCTGAGCCCGGGCCTGAGCTGGACGCGCAACGGCAGCGCCGATGCGCTGTCCTACACGCTCACGCTGGGTGCGGCGCGCACGCGCAGCGACACCCAGAGCGTGCGCAGCGTGAGCGACGGCGGCGGCGCCCTGTTGCGGCGCGAGGCCAGCGACAGCCGCAGCGAGCGCCAGCGCCTGAGCCTCAACGGCCGGCTGCAGTGGCGGCTGGGCGAAGGTGAAAGCTTCACGCTCACGCCCTTCGCCCTCTACGCCGAAGGCGACAGCCGCCGCCACGTCGGCGTGTTCGACCTCGCCGACCCGGCCTACGTGCGCTCCGACGGCAGCGGCCGGACCCGCTTTTCGCTCACGCGGCTGAGCGCGCAGCGCAACCAGCGCCTGGACGACGGCACGCGGCTGGAGTGGCGCGCCAGCCTCGGGCGCTGGCAGTACGACGACGACGGCCTGCGCTTCGAGCGCGATGCCGCCGGCCGCGCGCTGCGCACGCGCGACGACCAGGCCACCACCACGGACCACAGCTGGAGCGCCAGCGTGAAGGCCTCGACGCTGCTGGCCGAGTCGCACAGCGGCGTGGCCGGGCTGGAGCTGGAGGGCTCGCGGCGCGAGGAGGCGCGCGTCAACCTGCTCAACGGCGCGGCGCTGTTCCCCGATTTCGGCAACAGCCTGCAGGCGCGCTCGCAGCGCGTGGCGGTCTATGCGCAGGACGAGTGGGAGATCAACCGCCACTGGGCCGCGCATGCCGGGCTGCGCTGGGAGGCGATCGAGACGCGCGGTGCGGGCCTGGACGACGCGCAGCGCAACCGCAGCGCCGTGTGGAGCCCGCTGCTGCACGCGGTGTGGAAGCCCGATCCCAAGAAGCGCGACCAGCTGCGCCTGAGCCTGACGCGCAGCTACCGCGCGCTGACGCTGGGCAGCCTCATCGGCCGCCCGGTGCCCAGCACGGACAACTCGCCCACCAGCCCCGACCGCGCCGGCAACCCGGCGCTGCGCCCCGAGCTGGCCACCGGGCTGGACCTGACTTTCGAGCGCTACCTGGGCGGCGGCGGGGTGCTGAGCGCGGGCGTGTTCCACCGCGAGATCAGCGAGCTGGTGCGCAACGAAACGCGGCTGGAGACGCTGCCCGGCGCGGGCGCGCGCTGGGTGAACCGGCCGCGCAACGTGGGCGACGCCACGGTGCAGGGCCTGGAGCTGGAGGCGAAGTTCGCGCTGCGTGAATTCATGGCGCAGGCGCCGGCGCTGGACCTGCGCGGCAACGTGAGCTTCTTCCGCTCGCGCGTGCACGACGTGCCGGGGCCGGACAACCGCGTGGACCAGCAGCCGGGCATGACGGCCAACCTGGGCGCGGACTGGAAGCTGCGCAGCGTGCCGCTGACGCTGGGCGCGAATTTCAACTGGACGCCGGGCTACGTCACGCGGCTTTCGGCCACGGAATTCGCGCGCCAGGGCCGCAAGCCGGTGTTCGACGCCTACGCGCTGTGGAACTTCAACCCGAACCTGGCGCTGCGGCTGTCGGCCACCAACCTCACGACGCCGGACTACCTGCGCGGCAGCGGCGTGGAGGCGGCGGGCGTGAGCGAGTTCTCGCAGACGGTGACGCGCAGTGACGTGGACTGGCTGCTGCGGCTGGAGATGAAGCTCTGAGCCAAGGGGCGGTGCGCCATCTTCACTCCGGCAGTGAAGCTGCCCCCGTCGGCGGCGTGATGCGCACCCGCGTGCCGGCCACGGCCACCACCTGGCCGGCGCGCAGCTTGGCGGTCTTGCGCAGCTCCTGCTGGCCGTCCACCTCCACCTTGCCGGCGGCCACCATGGCCTTGGCGGCGCCGCCGTTGTCGGCCAGGCCCGTGGCCTTGAGCAGCGCGTCCAGCGGGATGAAGTCCCCGCGCAGCTCGAAATCGATCTGTTGCATGCGCATCACGCGCTCCCCTTCAAGTTGAATTCGCGTGCCAGCAGCGCATAGGAGCGCCGCCGCACGGCCGGGTCGAAAGCCCAGGTGTTGATGACCAGCTCGTCGAGATCCAGGTTCGCCGCCAGCGCACGCAGCTTCCGGCCCACGCTCCCGGCCGTGCCGACGAAGGCTTTATGACGCATCGGCTCCAGCTGCTGCGTTTCGATGGCGTCGAAGCCGCGCCGGGCGACCTCGTCGGGCGGCTGCAGCGCGCCGAACACGCCGCGGGCGCGGTCCAGCCGCCAGCGCTCGCGCGACAGCGTGTGGTGCCGCGCCTCCTCCTCGGTGTCGGCCGCCAGCGCCCAGACGCAGATCGTGGCCTGCGGCTTCGGGTGCCGCTCACTGGGCCGGTACAGCGTGCGGTAGAGGTGCAGCGCCTGCTCCACGCCCTGGCCGTCCATGAAGAAGTAGGCGAAGGCGTAGGGCAGGCCCAGGTGCGCGGCCAGCTGCGCGCCGTAGTCCGAGCTGCCCAGCATCCACAGCTCGGGCGATCGCTCCACGCCGGCCCCCTCGGGCGGGCGCGGGTGCGCGGTGATGCCCTGGAGCGTCGCGCCGCCGACCCAGGCCTGCAGCTCCTGCACCTGCTGCGGGAAGTTTTCGGCCGCCGCGTAGGCGTTGGGATTGAGGGCGCGCGCGGTGCGCATGTCGCCGCCCGGGGCGCGGCCCACGCCCAGGTCGATGCGGCCCGGGGCGAGCGCGTCCAGCACGCGGAACTGCTCGGCCACCTTCAGCGCCGAGTAGTGCGGCAGCATCACGCCGGCGCTGCCCAGGCGGATGCGCGTGGTGCGCGCGGCGATGGCGGCCAGCAGCAGCTCCGGCGCGCTGCCCACGATGGTCAACAAATTGTGGTGCTCCGAGCACCAGAAGCGCTGGTAGCCCAGCGCCTCGCAGTGCACGGCCAGGTCGAGCGTGTCGCGGATCGCCGCGTCTTCCCCGGCGCCGGCCAGGGAAACGGATTGGTCGAGGACGGAGAGTTTCATGAGTGGCACGGCGGCGCGGCGCCAAAGAAAAACGGTTGGCCCATCCCGTTCGGGCTGAGGTATCGAAGCCCTGCCACCTGGCTGCAGCGCCCGTTCGTACTTCGATACCTCAGCACGAACGGGCATTCAGTGTTCGTGCTCATGGCCGGAGCGCGCATGAGTGCAAAGAGCCGCCGGGACGGCAGGGCGGGCAATCTAACCCAGCCCCGCTGCCGGGCCCGCGGCAAGTCCCTTGCCGGTGCGGCTTGATGGGGCTCCGGATAATCGCCGCAATGACCGAATCAATCACCTCCGCAGCGGCCGGCCCGGGTTTCGACCGGCTGCCGCTGCCGCCCGCGCTGCTGGGCAACCTGGAGCAACTGGGCTTCGTTTCCATGACCCCGATCCAGGCCGCGGCGCTGCCGCTGGCGCTGGCCGGGCACGACCTGATCGCGCAGGCGCGCACCGGCAGCGGCAAGACCGCCGCCTTCGCGCTGCCGCTGCTGGCGCGCCTGGACGCGGCGCGGCCCGACGTGCAGGCCCTGGTGCTGTGCCCCACGCGCGAGCTGGCCGAGCAGGTGGCGCAGCAGGTGCGCCGCCTCGCGCGCGCCGAGGCCAACGTCAAGGTGCTCAACCTCAGCGGCGGCAGCCCGATCAAGCCCCAGGCCGAGAGCCTGGCCCATGGCGCGCACGTGGTGGTGGGCACGCCCGGCCGGCTGCTGGACCACCTGGAGCGCGGCAACCTGCAGCTCGACGCGCTGTCCACCCTGGTGCTGGACGAGGCGGACCGCATGCTCGACATGGGCTTCTTCGACGACATCGCCGCCGTGGCCGCGCGCTGCCCCAAGCAGCGGCAGACGCTGCTGTTCTCCGCCACCTACCCCGAAGGCATCGCCAAGCTGGCGCAGCGCTTCCTGCGCGAGCCCAGGGAAGTGAAGGCGGCCGAGGCGCACGCGCCGGGGCGCATCGTCGAGCACTGGTTCGAGGTCACGGAAGACCAGCGGCTGCATGCCGTGTCGCAGCTGCTGGCGCATTACCGGCCCGAGAGCAGCCTGGCCTTCTGCAACACGCGCCAGCAGTGCCGCGACCTGGTGGACGTGCTGCGCGCGCAGGGCATCGAGGCGCTGGCGCTGCACGGCGAACTGGAGCAGCGCGAGCGCGACCAGGTGCTGATCCGCTTCGCCAACCGCAGCTGCTCGGTGCTGGTGGCCACCGACGTGGCCGCGCGCGGCCTGGACATCGAGGGCCTGGACGCGGTGATCAACGTCGAGATCACGCCCGACGCGCAGCAGCACGTGCACCGCATCGGCCGCACCGGCCGCGCCGATGCGCCGGGCCTGGCGCTGAACCTGGCCAGCCTCGACGAGATGGGCCGCGTGGGCTTCATCGAGCAGCAGCAGGGCCGCGAGTCGCGCTGGGAAAAGCTCGATGCGCTCAAGGAGGCGCCCGGCGGCGCGCTGCGCCCGCCGATGCACACGCTGCAGATCCTGGGCGGACGCAAGGACAAGATCCGCCCCGGCGACGTGCTGGGCATGCTCACCGGCGAGGGCGGCCTGGAGGCCGGCCAGGTCGGCCGCATCAACGTCGGCGACTACCAGACCTACGTGGCCGTGGCGCGCGAGGTGGCCGAGGCCGTGGTGGCGCGGCTGGCGCAGGGCCGCATCAAGGGCCGGCGCGTGAAGCTGCGGCTGCTGCAGGACGCGCCGCAGGACGCCTGAGCCCGACCGACCCCATCAGAAAAGAGGTTCCGTGTTCCGTTCCCTGTCCGCGTTCTTCGAGCGCCTGGTCGATCCCTACCCGGAAGGGCCGCCGCCCAGCCCGCCCAAGCAGTTCTTCCCCTTCCTGTGGGCCTGTTCGCAGGGCATGCGGCCCTGGCTGCTGGGCATGACGCTGCTCACCGCGCTCATCGGCGCCTTCGAGGCGCTGCTGTTCGGCATGCTCGGCCGCATGGTGGACTGGCTCGCCGGCGTGCCGCCTGCGCAGCTGTGGGAGCGCGAGAAGTGGAACCTGCTGGGGCTGGCGGCCATCCTGCTGTTCAGCCCGCTGGTGGTGGCGCTGCAGACGGCCTTCAAGCACCAGACGCTGGCCGGCAACTTCCCGATGCGGCTGCGCTGGAATTTCCACCGCCGCATGCTGGGCCAGAGCCTGGCCTTCTACCAGGACGAGTTCGCCGGGCGCGTGGCCACCAAGGTGATGCAGACCGCGCTGGCGGTGCGCGAGGCCTGGTTCACGCTGGGCGACATCCTGGTGTTCGTCACCATCTACTTCGTGACCATGGTGGCGGTGGTGGGCGCCTTCGACCTGCGCCTGGTCGGCCCCTTCGCGGTCTGGGTGGTCTGCTACGGGCTGGCGCTGTGGTACTTCGTGCCGCGCCTGGGCCGCGTCTCCAAGGCCCAGGCCGATGCGCGTTCGCTCATGACCGGGCGCATCACCGACGCCTACACCAACATCACGACCGTGAAGCTGTTCTCGCACGCGCAGCGCGAGGCGGCCTACGTGCGCGGCGCGATGCAGGAGTTCATGGTCACCGTGCACGGCCAGATGCGGCTGGTCAGCGGCTTCGAAGTCGTCAACCACACGCTGAGCATGGGCCTGATCGGCTGCACCGCCGGCATGGCGCTGTGGCTGTGGCTGCGCGGCGAGGCCAGCGCCGGCGCGCTGGCGGCCTCGACCGCCATGGCGCTGCGGCTCAACGGCATCTCGCACTGGATCATGTGGGAGATGGCCTCGCTGTTCGAGCATGTGGGCACGGTGCAGGACGGCATCAACACGCTGAGCCGGTCGCGCACGGTGGTGGACGAGCCCGGCGCGCCGGCGCTGCAGGTCACGCGCGGCGAGGTGCGCTTCGAGCACCTGCGCTTCGCCTACGGCGGCGATGGCCACGGGCAGCCGCTGCTGGAGGATTTCAACCTGCACATCCGCCCGGGCGAAAAGATCGGCCTGGTCGGGCGCTCCGGCGCGGGCAAGAGCACCCTCGTCAACCTGCTGCTGCGCTTCTACGACGTGCAGGGCGGACGCATCCTCATCGACGGCCAGGACATCGCCAAGGTCACGCAGGACAGCCTGCGCGCGCAGATCGGCATGGTCACGCAGGACACCTCGCTGCTGCACCGCTCGGTGCGCGACAACATCGTTTACGGCCGCCCCGACGCCGGCGACGCGCAGGTGATGGCCGCTGCGAAGCGCGCCGAGGCGCACGACTTCATCCAGAGCCTCAACGACCCGACCGGCCGCCACGGCTACGACGCCCATGTCGGCGAGCGCGGCGTGAAGCTCTCGGGTGGGCAGCGCCAGCGCATCGCCATCGCGCGCGTGATGCTCAAGGACGCGCCGATCCTGCTGCTCGACGAGGCCACCAGCGCGCTGGACTCCGAGGTGGAGGCCGCGATCCAGGCCAGCCTCTACAAGCTCATGGAAGGCAAGACGGTGGTGGCCATCGCGCACCGGCTGTCCACCATCGCCGCCATGGACCGGCTGGTGGTGCTGGACCGGGGCCGCATCGTCGAGGAGGGCGACCACCGCAGCCTGCTGGCGCGCGGCGGCATCTACGCGCGGCTGTGGGCGCACCAGAGCGGCGGCTTCATCGGCGAGGAAGAGGAGGACGCGCTGCACGTGCTCGGCCGCGCCGACGACGACGAGGAAGAGGTGCCGCGGCCGGCGCTTTGAGGGCGCGGCCCGGGGAGCGGCGCGGCTACACACGTCGCTACCGGCATTTACATCCACTTTCTTGATGTCACCGTTGGTGGCTCAAGGGCGATAGGCCGCTTTCCGAAGTGGGTGACGTACTCCCTGCATGCCCCTTCGGGCCCGTCCCATGGCTACCGCTTGTTTCTTCCTGCCGTCCCGCCTCCGCCTTCGTGGCGTCCGGACCGTGCCGTGCAGCGGACATGGCCATCCGGGAGCGGGTGCATGAGCTCCCTGCTGGGCCGCTGGCTGGACCACTCCATCCGGCGCCAGCTGCGCTTCGCCGTGGCCTGCGCGGCCATGCTGGCGGCGCTGCTGCTGGGCGTGGTGGAGGTGTCGCGCCAGATGATCGACGAGCGCGCCCGCATGCAGACCGAGTCGCTGAGCGTGGCGCGCATGCTGGTGCACCACCTGCGCGCGGCCCTGGTGCTGGGCGACCTGGAGGCGGCCGAGGGCATCCTGCAAGGTCTGGCGGAGCGGCCCGAGGTGCGCGGCGCGCTGCTGCTGAACGATGCCGGCGTGGTGCTGGCGCACTACCGGCAGAGCGGCCTGGGCGAGTCGCGGCGCTGGCAGATGGAGCTGCGCGTGCGCGCCGCGGGGCTGCCCCGGCGCGCGGGCGCCGACATGGCGCTGGAGCAGGGCTGGAGCGAGCAGCTCAGCAGCCACGACATCGCCTTCGAGGGCCAGCGTGCCGGGCAGCTGCTCATCGACTCCGACCTGGGCGCGCTGTGGAGCAACGCCGCGCGCCATCTGGCGGCCTCGCTGGCGCTGGCGGCGCTGGCGGCCTGCGGCGCGGTGCTGATCTCGGCCCGGCTGCGCCGCAAGATCATCGACCCGGTGCACCGGCTCTCCGCCGCGATGGACGAGGTCTCGCGCGAGCACCGCTACGACGTGCGCGTGGAGGAAGACGGGCACGACGAGATCGGCCGCCTGGTGCTGGGCTTCAACGCCATGCTGGGCGAGATCCAGCAGCGCGACGATGCGCTGGCGCGCCATGGCGCCGAGCTGGAGGCCATGGTCGAGCAGCGCACCGCGGAGCTGCGCCAGGCCAAGGAGGTGGCCGAGGCCGCCAACCGCGCCAAGAGCGAGTTCGTGGCCAACATGAGCCATGAGCTGCGCACGCCCATGAACGGCGTGCTGGGCATGCTGGAGCTGCTGATGGAGACGCCGCTGTCGCAGCGGCAGATCGACTTCGCGCGCACCGCGCAGGCCTCGGGGCAGTCGCTGCTGTCCATCCTCAACGACATCCTGGACCTGGCCAAGATCGAGGCCGGGCGCCTGACGGTGGAGAGCGTGCCGCTGGACCTGGGGCTGGTGGTGGAGGACAGCACGCTGCTGTTCGCGCCCACGGCGCAGGGCAAGGGGCTGGAGCTGTTGTGCGGCATCGACCCGGCGCTGCCCGAGCGCGTGCTGGGCGACCCGCTGCGGGTGCGGCAGATCGTGGCCAACCTGGTGTCCAACGCGCTGAAGTTCACGGCCCGCGGCGAGGTGGCGGTGAGCCTGCGCGTGGAGGCGCCGGACGATGCGGGCGTGCCCACGCGGGTGGCGATCGAAGTGCGCGACACCGGGCCGGGCATCGACGCGGCGGTGCAGGCGCGGCTGTTCAACGTCTTCACCCAGGCCGACAGCTCCACCACGCGGCGCTACGGCGGCACCGGGCTCGGATTGAGCATCAGCCAGCACCTGGCGCGGCTCATGGGCGGCGAGATCACGCTGCGCAGCGAGCCGGGCCAGGGCGCCACGTTCACGCTGCGGCTGCCGCTGCGCCCGCTGCCCGGCGAGGCTCCGCGCGCCGGCCCGGAGGGCAGCCTGCAGGGGCTGAGCGTGCTGCTGGTCGAGGACAACGCCACGGCGTGCGACGTGCTGGCCGCCTACCTGGCGCAATGGGGCGTGTGGGTCGAGCCGGTGGCCGACGCGGCGCAGGCGCAGGCGCGGCTGGCGCAGGCCGCCGCGCGGGGCGAGCGCTTCGACCTGCTGCTCACCGACCACCGCGGCCCCGCGCTGGATGGCCTGGCGCTGGCGCGCGCGGTGCATGCCGAGCCGGCTTGGGCCGGGCTGCCGGTGGCGGTGCTGAGCCCGCTGGCCACCGAGGCCGGCGGCGAGAGCGCCGACGGGCTGGTGCGCTGGCTGTCCAAGCCGGTGCGCCGGCAGGCGCTGTACGGGCTGCTGCAGTCGCTGGGCGCGCCCGGCCAGGTGGCGCCCCCGGTGGCGCCGCCGCCGCTGCCCTCGCTGCCCGCCGGCGGCCTGCGCGTGCTGCTGGCCGAGGACAACGAGATCAACCAGATCCTGGCCCAGGCGCACCTGGAGGCGCTGGGCTGCGAGGTGACGCTGGCGGCCAACGGGCTGGAGGCGCTGGAGCACTGGCAGGCGGGCCCGCACGACCTGGTGCTGATGGACTGCCAGATGCCCGAGCTCGATGGCTACCAGGCCACGCGCCGCCTGCGCGAGATCGAGCGCATGGAGCCCGGCCGCCGGCGCACGCCCATCGTGGCGCTGACCGCCAACGCCATGGAGGGCGACCGCGAGCGCTGCCTGGGCGCCGGCATGGACGACTACCTGAGCAAGCCCTTCACGCGCGAGGCGCTGGGCGCGGTGATCGAGCGCGGCATCGCCCGCGCCCGGGCCCATGGCGGCAACCTGCCGCCGCATGCCGAGCCCTGGGGGCCGGAGCGCGAGGCGGCCTGAACCGGACCCGGGAGGGTCCCGCCCGGGAAGGCATTTCGGGGATTGAACTTTTGCCGCACTGCACAATAGACGGTTTGCGGCCGGCGGCCGAGCAGCAAAGGAAGGGAAGCGCATGCGGTACGTCGTGTTCAACCAGAAGGGCGGGGTGGGCAAGTCCACCATCACCTGCAACCTGGCGGCCATCAGCGCGCACCAGGGGCTGCGCACCCTGGTGGTGGACCTGGACCCGCAGGGCAACTCCACGCACTACCTGCTGGGCGACGCCGTGCCCGAGGGCACGCCGCACCTGGGCGGCTTCTTCACCAACGTGCTGAGCATCTTCAACGAGCGCCCGCTGGCCGAGTACGTGGTGCCCACGCCCTTCGAGAACCTGTCGCTGCTGGCCTCGCATCCGCAGCTGGAGGAGCTGCAGGGCAAGCTGGAGTCGCGCTACAAGATGTACAAGCTGCGCGACGCGCTGGCCGCCCTGGCCGGCGACTACGACCGCATCTACATCGACACTCCGCCGGCGCTGAACTTCTACACGCGCTCGGCGCTGATCGCCGGCAGCGGCTGCCTCATTCCCTTCGACTGCGATGCCTTCTCGCGCCGCGCGCTGGACGGGCTGCTCGACAGCATCCAGGAGATCCGCGCCGACCACAACGCGGCGCTGCGCGTGGACGGCATCGTCGTCAACCAGTACCAGCCCCGCGCCAACCTGCCGCAGCAGCTGGTGCGCCAGCTCGTCGAGGAAGGGATGCCGGTGCTGCAGCCCTACCTGAGCGCCTCGGTGAAGATCCGCGAGTCCCACCAGCGCGCGCAACCCATGGTGCACCTGGACCCGAGGCACAAGCTCACCCAGGAATTCCAGCAGCTGCACGAGGCGCTGCCGGGGTGATTCGACGGCTCCATTGGGTTGCGTTGCCGTGACACCGGCAGCACGCCTCACTTCCCCGCCGCCGTCACCCGCCACACCGTATTGCCCACGTCGTCGGCCACCAGCAGCGCGCCGCGGCCGTCGATGGCCACGCCCACCGGGCGGCCCTGGGCCTCGCCCTTGTCGTTGACGAAGCCGGTGAGCACCGGCTGCGGCAGCCCCTCGGGGCGGCCCCCCTTGAAGGGCACGAACACCACCTGGTAGCCCGACAGCGGCTTGCGGTTCCAGCTGCCGTGCTCGCCCACGAACATGCCTTCGCGCAGCGCCGGCGGCAGCGCGGCGGAGCCGCTCCAGGCCAGGCCCAGCGCCGCCACGTGCGCGCCCAGCGCGTAGTCCGGCTTCACCGCCTTGGCCACCGCCTCGGGGTTGGGCGGCTGCACGCGCTCGTCCACGTTGGGGCCCCAGTAGCTCCAGGGCCAGCCGTAGAAGGCGCCGTCGCGCACCGAGGTCAGGTAGTCCGGCACCAGGTCGTTGCCGATCTCGTCGCGCTCGTTGGCCACCGTCCAGAGCACGCCGGTGCCGGGCTCCCAGGCCATGCCGTTGGGGTTGCGCAACCCGGTGGCGAACAGCCGCTTGCCGCCGCCGGGCAGCTCGATCTCCCAGATCGCGGCGCGCCCTTCCTCGGCGGGCAGGCCGTTCTCGGCCACGTTGGAGTTGGAGCCCACGGTGGCGTACAGGCGCCGGCCGTCAGGGCTGGCGATCAGGCTCTTGGTCCAGTGGTGGTTGAGCGGCCCGCCGGGGAGGTCGGTCACCTTCTCGCCGGGAGCCGTGATCTGCGTCTCGCCGGCGCGGTAGGGAAAGCGCACCACCGCGTCGGTGTTGGCCACGAACAGGCTGTCGCCCACCAGCGCCATGCCGAAGGGCGAATTGAGCCCCTGCAGCAGCACCGACTTCGTCTCCGCCACGCCGTCGCCGTCGCCGTCGTGCAGCAGCGTGATGCGGTTGGCGCTGGGCACGCCGGCGCCGGCCTTGGCCATGGTGCGCTTCATGAACCAGCCCTTGATGCCCTTGCCGTCCTCGGGCTTGGGCGGCGCGTTGGTCTCGGCCACCAGCACGTCGCCGTTGGGCAACACGTGCAGCCAGCGCGGGTGCTCCAGCCCCGTGGCGAAGGCTGCCACCTGCAGGCCCTGTGCCGCCACCGGCTTGGCGTTGGCGGGCCAGCCCAAGGCGGGCGCGATGTCCACCGTGGGAATGAGGCTCTTGTTCGGCGCCGGCAGCTTGGGGTCGGGCCCGGTCACCTCGTCCGGCGGCGGGTGGGGCGTGCTGCTGCTGCAGGCCGCCAGCACGGCGGCAAGGGCGGCCAGTAAGGGGCGGCGCAGGCTCACGAAGGTTTCTCCTCGATGCGGCTCGATACCCGGTCCCGGGGCAAATCCCGGGCCGCGCGGGCAGCGCAGCGCTCGCCCTGTAAAGGCGGCGCCGGCTTGCCGATAACAGCGTGACTTGTTGCAACGCGATGTAAGGCTCTGAAGGCAGACTCCTTCCCGCTCACTGCGGCGGTCCTGCCCTGGCTCGACCCGCACCGCTTCTCTTCCTGACGTTTTCTTCATGCGCATCTGTTTCATCCACCAGAACATGCCGGCGCAGTTCCGGCACCTCATTGCGGCGCTGCTGCAGCGCGGCGACGAGGTGCTGGCCGTAGGCGAGCGCGGCGCCGTGGAGCGCTGGGGCGTGCGCCATCCGCGGCTGAGCGTGTTCGGCTACGGCCTGCCCGAGCCGAAGCAGTTGGCCGCCACGCCGGCGCACCTGCGCGAGTTCGACGCCCAGATCGCCCGCGGCCAGGCCGTGGCGCGCGCGCTGCGCACCTTCAATGCCAAGGGCCTCAAGCCCGACCTGATCGTGGTCCACCCCGGCTGGGGCGAGGCGCTGTTCATCCGCGGCGAGTGCCCCGACACGCCGCTGCTGGGCTACTGCGAGTTCTTCTACCGCGCACGCGGCGCCGATGTGGGCTTCGACCCTGAGTACCCCAGCGGCCCGGACGCGCTGGCGCGGCTGCAGCTGCGCAAGACGCCTCACCTGCTGGCGCTGGACGACATCGACGCCGGCGTCTGCCCCACCGAGTGGCAGCGCGCGCAGTTTCCGGCCGTGTACCAGCCCCGGCTCAGCGTGGTGCACGAGGGCGTGGACACGCGGCTGGTGCGGCCGGATGCGCTGGCCGAGTTCGCCTGGCAGGAGCTGCGGCTGCGCCGCGGCGACCCGGTGGTGACCTACGTCGCGCGCAACCTGGAGCCCTACCGCGGCTTCCACGTCTTCATGCGCAGCCTGCCGGCGCTGCAGGCGCGCGCCCCGCAGGCGCGCGTGGTGGTGGTGGGCGGCGACGAGGTGAGCTACGGCCAGCGCCTGCCGCCCGGGGAGAGCTACCGCGCGCGGCTGCAGGCCGAACTGGGCGAGCGGGTGGACTGGTCGCGCGTGCACTTCACCGGCAAGCTGCCTTACCCGCAGTACCTGCAACTGCTGCAGGTCTCGGCGGTACATGCCTACCTGACGTACCCCTTCGTGCTGTCGTGGTCAATGCTGGAGGCCATGGCCAGCGGCTGCGCCGTGGTGGGCTCGCGCACCGCGCCGGTGGAGGAGGTCATCGAGCATGGCCGCAACGGCTGGCTCACCGACTTCTTCGACACCGAGGCGCTGGCCGAGCGGCTGGCCCAGGTGCTGCAGGGCGGTGCCAAGGTCGAGGCCGTGCGCCGGGCCGCGCGCGCCACCGTCGTGGAGCGCTACGACCTGGCCACGCGCTGCCTGCCGCAGGGGCTGAAGCTGCTGGAGCGGGTGGCCTCCTCGGGCCGGTCGCGGCCAGCCTGAATGCCGGCCCGGGGCCGGCGCATGGGGCGGGAGCGGTTGCCGTCCACACACCAACAAGAAGGAAGTGACTGTGACCCGACATCTCGTCTTCATCGACAGCCGCGTGGCCGACTTCGAGCACCTCGTCGCGGCCCTGCCGCCGGACAGCGCCTGGGTGCGCGTCGAGGCGGAGCGTGACGGCCTCACGCAGATGCTGGCTGCCGCCGCGGCCTACCGCGGGCTGGCCTCGATCCAGATCGTCAGCCACGGCAGCGCCGGCGCGCTGTGGCTGGGTGCCGGCGTGCTGGACGACGCCATACTGGGCGCCGACGCGGCGCGGCTGCGGGCGCTGGGCGCCTCGCTCGCCGCCGACGGAGACCTGCTGCTCTACGGCTGCAACGTGGCGCAGGGCGAGGACGGAACGCACTTCATCGGCCGGCTCGCGGCCCTGACCGGCGCCGACGTCGCCGCCTCCACCGGCCTCACCGGCGCCGCGGCGCTGGGCGGCGACTGGCGCCTGGAAGCCGCCACCGGCGCCATCGAGGCCGCCACGCTGCGGCCCGCAGCCTACGCCGGCGTGCTCGGCACCTGGCAGGGCACGCTGGGCAACGACACCTACACCGGCACGGCCGGCGACGACACCCTCCTCGGCAGCGCCGGCAACGACGTGCTGGCCGGCGGCGCGGGCCACGACAACATCCAGACCTACGGCTACGGCGGCAGCGACCGCCTCGACGGCGGCGACGGCAACGACACGCTCGTGAGCTGGATCGGCGACGACACGCTGCTGGGCGGCGCCGGCAACGACCAGCTCCAGGCCTTCGCGGGCAACGACCAGCTCGACGGCGGCCTGGGCCTGGACACGCTCTTCGGCGGCGATGGCCTGGACACGCTGCGCGGCGGCGCCGGCGACGACTATCTCGACGGCGGCGCGGGCAACAACACCCTGTTCGGCGACGCCGGCAACGACCGGCTGGTCACGCGCAACTACCTCGGCCACAACCGCCTCGACGGCGGCGACGGCAACGACTCGGTGCAGGCCGGATCGGGCAACGACACGCTGTGGGGCGGCAACGGCGACGACCACCTGGAAGCCTGGAGCGGCGACGACGTCCTGGACGGCGGCGCGGGCCGCGACGTGCTGTTCGGGGGCGACGGGCTCGACACGCTGCTGGGCGGTGCCGACGACGATCACCTGGAGGGCCAGGCCGGCGCCGACCGGCTCGACGGCGGCCTGGGTGCCGACACGCTGCTGGGCGGCGGCGGCGGCAACACGCTGCTCGGCGGCGCCGGCAACGACCTCCTCAACGTCTACGGCCAGAGCGGCAACAACCTGCTCGACGGCGGCGACGGCAATGACAACCTCGACGGCGGCCTGAGCGCCGACACGCTGCTGGGCGGCAACGGCGACGACGACCTGTTCGCCGACGCCGGCAGCGACTCGCTCGACGGCGGGGCCGGGGCCGACACGCTGGTGGGCTACGGCGGCAACGACACGCTGCAGGGCGGCGCGGGCGGCGACCGGCTCGAAGGCGGCAGCGGCGACGACGTCTATTACCTCGACGACCTCAACGACCGCGTCATCGACAGCGCCGGCACCAAGGATATGGCCTATGTCTCGGCCAGCAACGTCTACGTGCCCAAATCGATCGAGCAGGTGATTTACACCAACGGCGCGCAGGCCTTGCCTTATTTCGTCTCGACCCTGTATTCCGGGACGATGATGAATTCCGCCATCGGCGGCGCGCGGTCGGTTCAATACAGTTTCGCGACCCAGGCCAGCGGCACGTCCGGTTTTGCGCTTTATTCAGCGCAGCAGCAGGCCGCCGTGCGCGAGGCGCTGGCCGCCTACAGCGCGGTGTCGGGACTGCGCTTCGTGGAAGTGGCCGACAGCGCCGGCGTGGGCATGCGTTTCTTCCGTGACAACCTGACTTCGGGCAACGTCTACAACGCCTCGGGTTATGCCATCGACGGCGGGGCCGTGCACATCCACAGCAGCGTCGTGGACATGGCCCGGGGCAGCTATGGCTTCCAGGTGCTGCTGCACGAGATCGGGCATTCGCTGTATTTGAAGCACCCCTTCGAGGCGCCCGTGCTCAACCCGGCCGAGGATAATCAGGCCAATACGGTGATGAGCTATAACCGCAGCGCGCCCTGGGTGCAGAATATCGGCATATTCGACCTGGCGACGATTCATTATCTTGCCGGCGTCAATACCCAGGCCCGCGTCGCCAACAATACCTATTCCCTGAGCGAGCGCTATATCTGGGACGGCGCCGGCGTGGACACCGTGACGGCGGCCGGGCAGGCGGCCAACGTCAGCATCAACCTCAACCCGGGCAGCTGGAATTTCGTGGGCAGCAAGGCCGCCAGCCTGCTGGCCGCCGGCCAGTCCTTCCTCGGCTTCGGCACGCTGATCGAGAACGCCATCGGCGGCTCGGGCCGCGACACGCTCACCGGCAACGCCGCGGCCAACGTGCTCAACGGCGGCCTGGGCGCGGACACGCTCATCGGCGGCGCGGGCAACGACGTCTACGTGGTGGACAACGCGCTCGACGTGGTGAATGAAAGCTCCACGCTGGCCGCCGAGATCGACACCGTGCAGGCCGGCGTGAGCTGGACGCTGGGGGCCAATCTGGAGCGGCTGACGCTCACCGGTGCCGCAGCCGTCAACGGCACGGGCAACGCGCTGGCCAACCTGATCCTGGGCAACGCCGCGGCCAACGTGCTTGCCGGCGCCGACGGCCATGACCAGCTCGACGGCGGCGCGGGCAACGACACGCTGCAGGGCGGCATGGGCAACGACCTGCTCATCGGCGGCCTGGGGCTGGACCTGCTCGGCGGCGGCGCCGGCCAGGACGCCTTCCGCTTCATCGACCTGCCCGGCGCCGCCACGCTGGACACGCTCGGCGACTTCAGCAGCGTCGATGACCGGCTGGAGTTCGACGACGCGGTGTTCACCCGGCTGGGCCCGGTCGGGCAGGTGGGGAGCGGCGCCTTCGTGCAGGGCACGCGGGCACTGGATGCCGGCGACCGGCTGATCTACACCCAGTCCACCGGCCAGTTGCTCTACGACGCCGATGGCACGGGCGCCGGCGCGGCGGTGCTGGTGGCCAAGCTCACCGCCGGCACGGCGCTCAGCGCGGTGGACCTGTTCGTGGTGTGAGCCCGCGGGCGGCGGCCCGAGCCGCCGCCCCGGCGCCGTGCCGGGCGCGGGCTATGCGCCGCGCGTCGCCTGCCACGCCGCGTGCAGCCGCGCCACGCCCTCGCGCAGCCGCGCCGGCGGCTCCGTGGTGAAGCTCAGGCGCAGCCGGTCGCGCGGCGCGGCGTCGGCGTAGAAGGCGTCGCCGGGCACGTAGGCCATGCCCGCGGCCAGCGCCCGCGGCAGCAGCACGCGGGTGTCGGTGCCGTCGGTGAAGCGCGCCCACACGAACATGCCGCCCTCGGGCTCGCTGAACACCAGCGCGTCGCCGAAGGCCGCGTGCAGCGCCTCGCACAGCGCGCGGCGGCGCTCGCGGTAGGCGCCGCGCACCCGCTGCAGATGCGCCTCCAGCCGGTCGCCGGCCAGGTACTGCGCCGCCACCTCCTGGGCGAAGGAGGAGGTGTGCAGGTCCAGGGCCTGCTTCACGCGCGCCGCGGCCTCGGCCAGCGCCTGCGGCAGCAGCAGCCAGCCCAGGCGCAGGCCCGGCGCCACGGCCTTGGACAGCGTGGAGGTGCGCCCGCACCAGGCGGCCGCGCCCGGCACGTCCTGCGCCAGCGCCATCAGGCTCGGCGGCGCCTCGCCTTCGGTGCGCAGCACGCCGTAGGGGTCGTCCTCCAGCACCAGCACCTGGTGGCGCGCGGCCCAGTCCAGCAGCCACTGGCGCCGGCGCAGCGACAGCGAGGCGCCGGACGGGTTGGCGAAGGGCGTCACCAGGTAGATCAGCTTGGGCTTGCGCGCAAAGGCCAGCGTCTCCAGGTCCTCGACGCGCGCGCCGTCCTCGTCCTCCTCCAGCCCGACGCACTGCGCGCCGGCCAGGGCAAAGGTCTGGAGCGCGGCCAGGTAGCTGGGGCGCTGCACCACCACCACGTCGCCCTCGTCCAGCAGCAGCCGCGCCACGATGTCCAGCGCCTGCTGCGAGCCGGTGGTCACCAGCAGGGAGCGGCCGGCCAGGGCGATGCCGTGGCTGCGCTCGCGGGCTTCGAGCGCGGCGCGCAGCGCCGGCTGGCCCTCGGTGAGGCCGTACTGCAGCGCGGCGGCGGGCGTCTCCAGCGCGGCGCGCGTGGCCGCGCGCAGGCCCTCGGCATCGAACAGCTCGGCTGCGGGCAGGCCGCCGGCCAGCGAGATCACGTCGGCGCGCTGCGCGGCCTTCAGCAGCTCGCGCACGTCAGAGCTGCGCAGCGCCGCGGCACGGGTGGACAGGGGATAGAGGCTGGTGGCAGTGGTCATGGCGTCGTTCGGGAAGGAGCAGTGGGCCGGACCTGAACGGTAGGGGCGCGGCGCGAGGCTGTCCCGTGACGGTGACCAGTACGGTTGAGCGCACTGTTCGGTGCGGCGACCGCAACAGTTGGCGCACGGGGGCATGCTTGAATCCGCGGGCTTCCCCCTTTGCCGCCGCCATGTTCACCCTGACCAAGGACACCGCCGTCCCGCTGACCGAGCAGATCGTGCGCCACTTCGCGCAGCGCATCGACGAGGGCCTGCTGCTGCCCGGCGCGAAACTGCCCTCGGTGCGACAGCTCGCGGCGCGGCTGGAGGTCAGCGTGCACACCGTGCTGGTGGCGCTGGACCGGCTCGCCGGCCAGGGCTACGTGGCCTCGCGTCCCGGCGCCGGTTACTTCGTGCTGCGCCCCAGCGGCCGGGCGGCGGAAGGCCCGTCGCCGGCGCCGCCCGCGCCCGCCACCACCACCACCGGCTTCACGCACAGCGCGCTGTCGGCCGACGCCACGCTGCTGCAGGCCGGCTCGGGCTACCTGCCGCGCCACTGGTACGAGGACGCCATCGCCCCCGCCACGCTGGCGCGCAGCCTGCGCGAGAGCGCCGAGGCCGCGGTGCTCCCGCCGGTGCAGGGCCTGCCGGCGCTGCGCGCGCAGCTGGCGGAGCGGCTGGCGCGGCGCCAGATCCCGGCCACCGCCGCGCACTTGGTGACGAGCTTCGGCGCCTCGCAGGCGCTGCAGCTGGCCGCGCGCGTGCTGGCCGGCCCGGGCGACGTGGTGCTGGTGGACGACCCGGGCTACTTCCTGCTGCACAGCCAGCTCGCCGCGCTGGGCCTGCGCGTGGTGGGCGTGCCGCGCGACGAGCAGGGGCCGGAGCTGCAGGCGCTGGCCCAGCTGGCCGAGGAATACCGGCCGCGCGCCTTTTTCACCCAGACGCTGCTGCACAACCCCACCGGCGCCAGCACCGCTCCGGCGCGCAGCCACCGCATCCTCAACCTGGCCGAGGCCTTCGATTTCATGCTGGTGGAGGACGACGTCTACGGCGACCTTGCCGGCGACGCCGGCGTGCGGCTGGCGCAGATCGACGGGCTGCGCCGCGTCATCTACATCAGCAGCTTCAACAAGGTGCTCAGCCCCAGCCTGCGCGTGGGCTACCTGGCCGCGCCGCCGGCGCTGGCCGAGCGGCTGGTGGAGCTGAAGCTCATGGACGTGCTCTCGGGCTCGACGCTGGAGGAGGCGCTGGTGGCGGAGGTGCTGCGCAGCGGGCGCTACCACCGCCACGTGCTGCGCCTGCGCGAGCGGCTGGCGCGGGCGCGGGCCGCGGCCATCGCGGCGCTGCAGCGCTGCGGGCTGCG
The DNA here is from genome assembly GCF_012927045.1 of Azohydromonas caseinilytica. Taxonomy (GTDB): domain Bacteria; phylum Pseudomonadota; class Gammaproteobacteria; order Burkholderiales; family Burkholderiaceae_C; genus Azohydromonas; species Azohydromonas caseinilytica. Next base: position 143,790 of record NZ_JABBFW010000002.1, read on the forward strand.
CTTCGACGCCGACGCGGCCGGCGCGGAGGGCGTGTTCCTGTGGGCGGCGCTGCCGCCCGGTGTGGAGGCGCCGGCGCTGGTGGAGGACGCGCGCGCGGCGGGCATCGTCATCGCCGGCGGCCACATGTTCTCGCGCCGCGGCGCGGGGCTGGACCGGCTGCGCATCAACGCGGCCTGGGCCACCGATGCGCGGCTGCTGAAGTTCCTGCAGGAGTGGCTGGCGCGGGCCGCGCCTCAGTCCCCGTAAGTCCCCGTGCGCGCCGGCATCGCCTGGACCAGCGCCACGGCCGGCCGGGCCCGGAACACCGGCCGCGCGATGTTGGTGGCGCGTTGCGGGCCGCGCCGCTCGGTGCCGTCCCAGCGCGGCGTAGCCACCGGGGCCGCCGCCATCGGGACGGCCGCCACCGGGGCCGGGACCGATGTGGCCGCCACCGGCGCGACGAGCATGGGGGCCGGCGCGCTGGCCTGGCGCGTCAGCTGGAACACCGCCACCGCCTGCAGCAGCTCCTGAGCCTGGGCCTTGAGGCCGTCCGCGGCCGAGGCGCCGTGCTGCACCAGCGCGGCGTTCTGCTGCGTGACGTGGTCCATCTCGGTCACCGCCTGGCACACCTGCGCCACGCCCTTGCTCTGCTCGGTGCTGGCGACGCTGATCTCGCCCATGAGCTCGGTCACGCGCCCGATGGCGGCGACGACGTCCTCCATGGTGTGGCCGGCCTGGTCGGCCAGGGCCGAGCCCGCGCCCACGCGCTGCACGCTGTCGGTGATGAGGGCCTTGATCTCCTTGGCCGCGCCGGCGCAGCGCTGCGACAGCGAGCGCACCTCGCCGGCGACCACGGCGAAGCCGCGGCCGGTCTCGCCCGCGCGCGCGGCCTCCACCGCGGCGTTGAGCGCGAGGATGTTGGTCTGGAAGGCGATGCCGTCGATGACGTTGACGATGTCGGCGATGCGCCGCGAGCCGGCCTCGATGCCCTTCATGGTGGACACCACCTGCGCCACCACCGTGCCGCCCTGGGCCGCCACGGCCGAGGCCTCGCGCGCCAGCTCGTTGGCACGCCGCGCGTGGCCGGCGTTGTGCTGCACGGTGCTGCCCAGCTCCTCCATGGAGGCCGCGGTCTGCTGCAGCGAGGCGGCCTGCTGCTCGGTGCGCCGGCTCAGGTCCTGGTTGCCCTGGGCGAAGCGCGTGCTGGCGCCGGCCACCCCTTCGGCATGGCGGCGCACGTCGGCGACGATGTGCACCAGCGCGTCGCGCATGCGCGCCAGCGCCTGCAGCAGCCGCGCGGCCTCGTCGCGGCCGCGCACGTCGATGTCCACCCGCAGCTCGCCCGCGGCCACCGACTGCGCCACGGCCAGCGCCTGCTGGATCGGCCCGGTGATGCTGCGCGTCACCCACAGCCCCAGCCCCATGGCCAGCGCCCCGGCCAGCAGGCAGGCGCCCAGCAGCAGCACGCGGCTCTGGTCGTAGGCCGCGGCGGCGGCGGCCTGGAGCGCGCCGGCCGCCTGCGTCTGGCCCTGCGCCACCAGCGCCGCATAGCGCTCCAGGCTGTGCTGCTCCTGGCCGAGCGTGTGCAGCGTGAAGCCGGACACCAGCCACACCATCAGCACCAGCGTGCCGAACACCAGGGCCAGCCGGTTGCGGACCGACAGGTTGCGCAGGCTCATCGTTTCTCCCCTTTGGCTGCCAAAGGTCAATGGGCCGCTGTGTCCTGGCCCGGGCCGGCTCGGCCGGCGACTTGATGTGTCATTCTGTAAGCGCGTTGTTCGCACTACAGGTCTGGTGAACCCTTAGAAACCGAAGAACAAAACGGCTTTCTGCACAACCCCTGAGCCGGTGTGCCGAGGGTGTCCGGGGACAATACGGGGTTTGCCCGCACCAGCCCGCCGCCGTGACTCAACTCCCGCCCACCGCCAAGCCGATCACTTCCTGGCGCCCGTACTGGGCCAAGCGATTCGGCACGGCCAAATTCCTGCCCACCAGCCGGGAGGAGATGGACGCGCTCGGCTGGGACAGCTGTGACGTGATCCTGGTCACCGGCGACGCCTACGTGGACCATCCCAGCTTTGGCATGGCCGTGATCGGCCGCGTGCTGGAGGCGCAGGGCTTTCGCGTCGGGATCATTGCCCAGCCCGACTGGCACAGTGCCGAGCCCTTCAAGGCGCTGGGCAAGCCGAACCTGTTCTGGGGCGTCACCGCCGGGAACATGGATTCGATGATCAACCGCTACACCGCGGACCGGAAGATCCGCAGCGACGACGCTTACACCCCTGGCGGGCAGGGCGGCGCGCGGCCGGACCGCGCCTGCCTGGTCTACGCCCAGCGCTGCCGCGAGGCCTTCCCGGAGGTGCCCATCGTCATCGGCGGCATCGAGGCCTCGCTGCGCCGCATCGCGCACTACGACTACTGGCAGGACAAGGTGCGCCGCTCGATCCTGGTGGACTCCAAGGCCGACCTGCTGCTCTACGGCAACGCCGAGCGCGCGCTGGTCGAGGTCGCGCACCGGCTGGGCCGGCGCGAGCCGGTCGAGCGCATCACCGACGTGCGCGGCACCGCCTTCATGCGCCGCACCGAGGACCCGAGCGCCGAAGGCTGGTTCGAGCTGGACTCCACCGAGGTGGACCGCCCCGGGCGCATCGACGAGCACATCAACCCCTACCTGACCACCGAGGAGCAGGCCGCCGCCCAGGGCAGCAGCTGCGCCAAGGAGGAGGGCGCGCAGCCGCAGGACGGCGACGTGGCGGTGGCCGTGGTCGCCATGCCGGTGAGCCGCAAGAGCGGCCGCATCGCCATGCCCCCGCGCGAGCGCACCGTGATCCGGCTGCCGAGCTACGAGCAGGTCAAGTCCGACCCGGTGCTCTACGCCCATGCCAACCGCGTGCTGCACCTGGAGACCAACCCCGGCAACGCCCGCGCGCTGGTGCAGCGCCATGGCGAGCGCGACCTGTGGATCAACCCGCCGCCCATCCCGCTGACCACGGCGGAGATGGACCACGTGTTCGACCTGCCCTATGCGCGCAGCCCGCACCCGCGCTATGCCGACGAGAGCGGCCGCCACGACGGCGCGACCAAGATCCCGGCCTGGGAAATGATCCGCTTCAGCGTGAACATCATGCGGGGCTGCTTCGGCGGCTGCACCTTCTGCTCGATCACGGAGCACGAGGGCCGCATCATCCAGAGCCGCAGCGAGGACTCCGTGATCCGCGAGATCGAGGAGATGCGCGACAAGGTCACGGGCTTCACCGGCGTGGTCTCGGACCTGGGCGGCCCCACGGCCAACATGTACCGCCTGGGCTGCAAGAGCCCGGAGATCGAGGCCGCCTGCCGCAAGCCCAGCTGCGTCTACCCGGACGTGTGCCAGAACCTGCGCACCGACCACGGGCCGCTGATCAAGATGTACCGCCGCGCCCGCGCGCTGCCGGGCGTCAAGAAGATCTTGATCGGCTCGGGCCTGCGCTACGACCTGGCGGTGAAGTCGCCCGAGTACATCAAGGAGCTCGTCACGCACCACGTCGGCGGCTACCTGAAGATCGCGCCGGAGCACACCGAGGGCGGGCCGCTGTCGAAGATGATGAAGCCCGGCATCGGCACCTACGACCGCTTCAAGCAGCTCTTCGAGCAGTTCAGCGCCGAGGCGGGCAAGCAGCAGTTCCTGATCCCGTACTTCATCGCCGCGCACCCGGGCACCAGCGACGAGGACATGATGAACCTCGCGCTCTGGCTCAAGCGCAACGGCTTCCGCGCCGACCAGGTGCAGACCTTCTATCCCTCCCCCATGGCGACGGCCACGGCCATGTACCACTCGGGGCTCAACACCCTCAAGGGCATCAGCCGCGACCCGGCCAAGGGCGAGAAGGTGGACATCGTGCGCGGCGAGCGCCGGCGCCGGCTGCACAAGGCGTTCCTGCGCTACCACGACCCCAACAACTGGCCGCTGCTGCGCGAGGCGCTGAAGGAGCTGGGCCGTGCCGACCTGATCGGCAACGGCAAGCACCACCTCATTCCCACCTTCCAGCCCGCCACCGACGGCGCGTATCAGAGCGCGCGGCGCAAGAACAGCACGGCGGCCGGGGCGAAGGCCTCGGTGGCCAAGCCGGGCGGCAAGGTGGCGCCGGCGGTGACCAAGCTCTCGGGCGGCGCGCCGGGCTCCAAGGCGGCACCGGCCAAGGGCGGCGTGTCCCATGCCAAGCCGGCCGGCGCCGCGCCGCGCCGCGGCACGCTGCTGACGCAGCACACCGGGCTGCCGCCGCGGGAGACGGGCTCGCGCCCGGGGGCGTCCAAGGTGGCGGGCGGGCGCAAGGGGCGTTGAGGCGGCGGGCCGGCGCGGGGGTGAAGCCTGCCGGCTCAGCCCCCCGTCCCCGCCTCCAGATCCCCCGGCCGGTCGATATCCAGCAGCACTCCCGCATCCTCCACCGCCACCCGCTCCAGCGGCAGCGCGTGCAGCAGCGCTCCCGCGCCGCGGTCGCCGCTCAATCCCAGCAGCAGCTCGCGCCGCGCCGCCGCAAACCCCACCGGGTTGCCGCGCCGCTCGCCGAAGTAGGGCGCCACGATTTCCGCGCCGTCTTCCAGCCGCCGCGCCAGCGCCCGCAACGTCTGGGGTTGCACGAAGGGCATGTCGGCCAGGCCGACCAGCACCGGCCCCGGCGGCAGCTGCGCCGCGGCCTGCGCCAGCGTGGCACCGAGGCCTTCCTCGCTGCGGGTGCAGGACAGCGGGTGCCCGCCCAGCGCCTCCACCCGCAGCGCCAGCGCCGCGTCCTCGGCGCGCAGCGCCACGGACACCGGGCCCAGCGCCTCGACCCAGACGCGCAAGCTGCGCTCCAGCAGCGTGTCGCCCTCGGCCAGCCTCGCCACGCGCTTGTCCGTGCCGAAGCGGGCCGAGAAGCCGGCGGCCAGGAGCAAAGGTCGAACCGTGCTCACCCGTCCACCCGGCATGTGTCCGCCGCGTCCAGCGCTGCCGCGGCCTGCCGGCGCTGGCGCGTCTCCTCGGCGCGGCTGCACTGGATCAGCTCCGCCGCGATCGCCACCGCGATCTCCGGCGGCGTGCGGCTGCCCAGGTCCAGCCCGGCCGGGCCGCGCAGCCGCGCGATCGCCTCGGGCGCCAGCTCGAACAGCGCCAGCCGTTCGCGCCGCGCCGCGGTGCTGCGCGCCGAGCCCATGGCGGCGACGTAGAAGGCGGCACTGGGCAGCGCCTCCAGCAGGGCCATGTCATCGAGCTTCGGGTCGTGCGAGAGCGCGACCACGGCCGTGCCGGCGTCGGGCTGGAGCGCGAGCAGCGCGTCGTCGGGCATCTGCGCCAGCCGCCGCGCCGGCAGCTCTGCCGGCCAGCTGTCCAGGTACTCGCGGCGCGGGTCGATCACGATCACCTCGAAGTCCAGCGTGCGCGCGATGGGCGCCAGGTAGCGCGACACCTCCGCCGCGCCGATGAGCACCAGCCGCCGCCGCGGCCCCAGGCGCTGCGCGAAGCGGCCCTCGGCAAGCATGCTCACGTCGCCGGCCTGGGCGGCGCGCACGCGCGAGCCGCCGTCGGGCAGGTCGATCTCGCGCACGCAGCCCTGGCCCGCGTCGATGAAGCGCAGCGCCTGTTGAAAATCGGCCAGCGGCGCGGGCTCGGCCCACAGCTCCAGGCTGCCGCCGCAGGGCAGGCGCAGCCGGGCGCGCTCCGCATCGCCGCGGCCGTAGACCAGGCGCTGCCCCGCCTCCAGCCCGGCGGCGTCGGCCTGCAGCAGCGCCATCAGGTCGTCCTCGACGCAGCCGCCCGAGACCGAGCCGGCCACGCGGCCGTCCTCGCACAGCAGCGCCATGGCGCCCACCGGGCGCGGCGCCGAGCCGTAGGTGCTCAGCACCGTGGCGCTCCAGCAGCGCTTGCCCTGTGCCGTCCAGGCCAGCGCGGCGCGCATCACTTCCAGATCGACGGCTTCCATGGCTTCGTCGTGCTCCCTTGTGGTTGGTCTGATGAACGCGGCGGCTACACCGCCAGCGTGTGCAGGCGCACCTCGACGGCGGCGCCCTCGATGAGCAATTCGCCCACCGAGACGGGCAGCTTGAAGCGCCGCGGCCCGGCACTGCCCGGATTGACCCACAGCAGCCCGCCGCGCTCGGCGCAGCCCGGGCGGTGCGAGTGGCCCGACACCACCACGCGCACGCCCGCGGGCGGCGGGCTGCTCAATTCCTTGACGTCGTGCACCACGCACACCAGCACGTTTTCGACCGGCAGCAGCGCGGTGTGCGGCAAGGCCCGGGCCCAGTCGGCGCGGTCGTTGTTGCCGCGCACCACGGTCAGCGGCGCGATGGCTTTCAACCGCTCCAGCAGCTCCGGCGGGCCGATGTCGCCGGCGTGGACCAGCGCATCGCAGCCCCGCAGCGCCGCCAGCGCCTCGGGGCGCAGCAGGCCGTGGGTGTCGGAGATCAGGCCGATGCGCTGCATGGGCGGGGACCGCGTCGTGTCGCTCAGGCCTTGGGCGGCGTGCCGGTGAGGTGCATCAGCTCCCAGATGTGGCCGTCCAGGTCCTCGAAGGCGTGGCCGTACACGAAGCCCTGGTCCTGCGGCGGGCGCGGGATGCGGCCGCCGGCTTCCGCCGCCCGCTGCACCAGCCCGTCCACCTGCGCGCGGCTGTGGCAGCTGAGGCAGATCAGCGCCTCGGTGTGGCGCCGCGCGTCGGCGATCTGCTTGTCGCCGATGAAGCCCTGGAAGAAGGGCTCCGTCAGCAGCATCACGTGGATGTTGGGGCCCACCTCCATGCAGGTCGCCAGCTCGTTGCTGAAGCGCTCGTCGAAAGTGAAGCCCAGCTGGGTGAAGAAGTCGATGGACCGCTGCAGGTCCTTCACCGGCAGGTTGAGATAGATCTGCTCGTGCATCGCTGCTGCTCCTTGACGGGGATTGAGCCGGAGGCGGCACCTTAACCGCCGTGCGCCTGCTGCAGCGCGGCGATGTCGAGCTTCTGCATCTTGAGCATCGCCTCCATGACGCGGCCGGCCTTGGCCGGGTCGGGGTCGGCGATCAGGCAGTCCAGCAGGCGCGGCACCACCTGCCAGGACAGGCCCCAGCGGTCCTTGAGCCAGCCGCACTGCCGCGCGGCCGGGTCGCCGCCGTCGGACAGGCGCACCCAGTAGTGGTCCACCTCCTCCTGCGTGTCGCAATAGACCTGCAGCGACAGCGCCTCATTGAACTTGAACTCCGGCCCGCCGTTGAGCGCGGTGAAGCTCTGGCCGTCGAGCTCGAAGGCCACCGTCATCACGCTGCCGGCGGGGCGGCGGTGCACCTCGAAGCCGGCCTCGGTGAAGTGGGAGACATGGGTGATGCGCGAGTTGGGGAACACGCTCACGTAGAAGCGGGCGGCCTCCTCGGCCTGGCCGTCGAACCACAGGCAGGGCGTGATCTTCTGGACATTGGGCATGGCGCGGCTCCTGGTGTGAAGGGCGGCGTCAGGCTCCCAGGCCCGGCCCGGGCTGTCCAGGGTAGAGGCTCTTCAATGGCGTCCGCGGAAGGGGTTTCAATGGGTGTCCCGGTGCCCCTGGCCCGCTCCCGCACAATCCCCGGATGAGTAGTTGTCTCGAATTCTTGCCTCCGAACCAGGGGGTGCCGCCGCAGCTGATGGTGCTGCTGCATGGCGTGGGCGGGGATGCCGCCTCGATGCTGCCGCTGGCGCGCGCGCTGCGCCACGAGTTCCCGCAGGCGGCGCTGCTGATTCCCGAAGGCTTCGACGCCTACGACGCCGGCCCCGCGGGACGGCAGTGGTTCTCGGTGAGCGGCATCACCGAGGAGAACCGGCCGCAGCGCGTGGCCGAGGCGCGTGCGCGCTTCGTCACCTGGCTGCGCGCGGCGCAGGAGCGGCTGCGCGCCGCGCCGGCGGCGACGGCGCTAGTGGGCTTCTCGCAGGGCGCGATCCTGGCGCTGGAGACGGCGCAGGCCGAGGACGGCCTGGCCGGGCGCGTGCTGGCCTTCAGCGGCCGCTACGCCACGCTGCCCGACCATGCGCCGCAGCAGACCACGCTGCACCTGCTGCATGGCGGCGCCGACGCGGTGATGCCGCCGCGCCATGCCCGCGAGGCGCTGGACCGGCTGGGCCTGCTCGGCGGCGACGCCACGCTGGACATCGCCGAGGGCGTGGGCCACGAGCTGCACCCCGCGCTCATCGACGAGGCCATCCACCGCCTGCGCACCCACATCCCGCACCGCACCTGGCAGGCCGCGCTGGGCGCGGTGCCCTCGCTGCAGAGCGGCGGCACGCATTGAATGAGGGCTTGGCGGGCCGGTCTCCCAGGAAAACCCTGAGTCAGGGTGGACCGCGCAAAATGCGGCATCTCCGGCCAAAGCCCCGCTTCGGCCCCGCATCCTGAACCCCGCCGCCTTCATGCTCTTCCTGCTCTCGCCTTCCAAGGCCCTCGACTACGACACCCCCACGCCGCCCGCCGTGCTGGAGCGCGCCACGCTGCCGGCCTTCATCGACGAGGCCGCGGCGCTGGTGGAACTGCTCAAGACCAGGACGCCGGCCGAGATCTCGGCGCTGATGGACCTCTCCAGCCCGCTGGCCGCGCTCAACGTCGCGCGCTACGGCGCCTGGTCCACCACCTTCGACGACGACAACAGCAAGCCTGCGGTGCTGGCCTTCGACGGCGACGTGTACGACGGGCTGGACGCGAAGACGCTGGGCGCCGAGGACCTGGACTGGGCGCAGCGGCATCTGGCCATCCTCTCCGGCCTGTACGGCGTGCTGCGCCCGCTGGACCGGCTGCAGCCCTACCGGCTGGAGATGGGCACCCGGCTCGCCAACCCGCGCGGCAAGGATCTCTACGCCTGGTGGGGCACGCGCATCGCCGAACACTTGCGCGCGCAGCTGGCGCAGGACGCGCAGCCCGTGCTGGTGAACCTGGCGTCGCAGGAGTATTTCAAGGCGGTGGACCGCAAGGCGCTGGCCGGCACGCGCATCGTCGAATGCGTGTTCGAGGACTGGAAGGGCAGCGGCTACAAGGTCGTGAGCTTCTGGGCCAAGCGCGCGCGCGGGCTGATGGCGCGCTGGGCCATCGAGCAGCGTGCCGCCCGGGTCGAGGCGCTGCGTGAGTTCGACAGCGACGGCTACCGCTTCGACGCCGCCGCCTCCACCACCGAGCGGCTGGTGTTCCGCCGCCGTCAGCAGGACTAAGCAGATCAGGGGAGACCCGACATGAGCCAGCAGATCACGCCCGAATTGCGCCAGTGGATCATCGACCAGGCTCGAGCCGGCCACCGGCCCGAGGCCGTGCTGGCGGCCATGCGCGCCAGCGGCTGGGACGAGGCCACGGCGATGGAAGCGATGGAGTCCACGCTGCAGGGCTTCATCGACTCGCTGCAGAAGCCCACGGTGCAGCCCGCGCCGCTGGCCAAGGTGGCGGTGCCCGAGCCGGCGCTGGAGAGCCGCCCGAGCACCATGCAGGCCGGCGACCGCCAGGTGCAGGTGCTCATGACCATGGAGAACCCGCGCGTGGTGGTGTTCGGCGGGCTGCTGTCCGACGAGGAGTGCGACCAGCTCATCGAGCTGGCGCGCCCGCGCCTGGCGCGCTCGGAGACGGTGGACACCGCCACCGGCGGCAGCGAGGTCAATGCCGCGCGCACCAGCAGCGGCATGTTCTTCGGCCGGGGCGAGACCGCGCTGCACCGGCGCATCGAGGAGCGCATCGCCGCGCTGGTGAACTGGCCGGTGGAGAACGGCGAGGGCTTGCAGATCCTGCGCTACGGGCCCGGTGCCGAGTACCGGCCGCACCACGACTACTTCGACCCCGAGCAGCCCGGCACGCCGGCCATCCTGCAGCGCGGCGGGCAGCGCGTGGGCACGGTGGTGATGTACCTGAACACCCCGGCGCAGGGCGGCGGCACCACCTTCCCCGACGTCGGCCTGGAGGTCGCGCCCTTCAAGGGCAACGCCGTGTTCTTCAGCTACGAGCGCCCGCATCCCGACACCCGCACCCTGCACGGCGGCGCGCCGGTGCTCGACGGCGAGAAGTGGGTCGCCACCAAGTGGCTGCGGGAGAGGGTGTTCGTGTGAGGGGCGGGGCGAGCTGTGTCTTGAGGCGGAAGTCGTTGAGCGTTGGCCAAAGCTGGCCCGCTTCGCTTACTACTTCTTCACCCCCGCGCAGGCGCCCACCCTTGGTGAGCGCCTGCGCGGGAATGACGAGGTGTTTATGGAGGCCGTCCAGCTCACGGTCACCAACCTGAGACTTTCCCCGCACAGCACTGCGCCTGCACGGGCCTGACGAGTAGACATTCAGCTTCGGCCAGGAGGCCGGATCAGAACCCCAGCTCGCGCACCAGCACGCTGGCGCCCGCCGTCCACAGCCGCTCCCACAGGCTGCGCGCGGGCTGCGGCAGCACGGCATGGCCGCGCCACTGGCGCAGCGACAGTGCCGGGTCCTCCAGCAGCTCCAGCTCCACGCGGTACAGCGGCTGCGTGAGCAGCAGCTCACGCCCGTGCGGCACGGCCTCCACCGCGCCGCCGTGGGCCTGCGCCAGCAGCGGCTCGCCCAGCACCGTGCTGGCGTGCGGGGCCACGCTGGTCACGCGCGCGGACAGGCGCCGCAGCGGCGCGGCGTCGGCCATGAAGCTGGACTCGTCGCCCGGGCGCAGCGCGCGCGCGGCGTTCTCGCCGGCATAGGCCACGACGCGCCAGCGCCCCGACGCGGCGAACTGCAGCAGCGTCTGCTGCGGGCTCACCACCAGGCCCGGGCGCAGCCCGTCCTCCAGCGCCAGCACCACGCCGTCGAAGGGCGCGCGCGGGCGCAGCCGCTCGATCTCCTCCTGCACCGCCTCGACCTCGCGGCGCGCCGTCACCAGCTGCTCCTGCAGCGAGCCCCATTGCGCCTGCTGCACGGTGTCCACGCTGGCACCGGCCACCTGGGCCTGGAGCCGGCGCACCTGCACCTGCGCCGCCTGCAGCCGCTGCTCCAGCGCCGCGGCCGAGGCCTCCAGCAGCGGCGCGCCGGCCTTGACGCGCTGACCCGGCTGCACGTGCACGGCCTCCATCACCGCCGTCGCGGGCAGCCGCAGCGCCAGGTGCTGGGCCGGCTGCAGCAGCGCGCCGGCGCTCTCGTGCGAGGGCAGCGGGATGAAGCCCAGCACGGCCAGCGCGGCCAGCACCGCGGCGCTGCGGCGCTGCCGCGCGCTGCCGCGCCAGTGGGTGCGCCCGGCGTGCCAGGCGCGCAGCTCTTGAATGACGGGGCGCATGACGAACCAGCCCATTTCCACGGCGAAGAGCACGATGCCCACCGCCTTGATGGCGAAGTGATAGACCAGCCAGGCGATGCCGAGGTACAGCACCAGCCGGTAGGCCCAGGTGGCGAAAGCGAAGGCGACCCACAGCCGGCGCCGCGCCGGCGGCAGCTCCTCCGGCGGCGGCGCCTGCCAGCCCAGCAGCGCCCGGCGCAGCCACCAGCGCGCCAGCGCGAAGCTGCGCTCGTGCAGGTTGGGCTGGTCGAGCAGGTCGCACAGCACGAAGTAGCCATCGAAGCGCATGAACGGGCTGAGGTTGACCAGCACCGTGCCGACCCAGGTCAGCGTGCCCAGGATGAAGGCCGCCGTGCGCAGCGGCCCCTCGGGCAGCAGCGCCCAGGCCAGCGTGGCCCAGGCGGCGATGCTCAGCTCGGTGCGCACCCCGGCCAGCGCCACCTGCAGCCGCGCGCGCGCGTCCGACAGCCGCCACACCTCGGAGGTGTCGGTGTAGGCCACCGGCCACAGCACCATGAAGGCCGCGCCCATGGTCGGCACGCGGCAGCCGTGCGCGCGGGCGACGAAGGCATGGCCGAACTCGTGCGCCACCTTCACCGCCACCAGCGTCAGGCCGTAGAGCGCCAGTCCGCGCCAGGACATCAGGTCCACGGCCTGGGCCCGGAACGCCTCCCAGTCGCGCGCCACGGCCAGCAGCCCCAGTACCAGCGCCGCGAGCGTGGCCCGCGTGAAGCCGCGGCTGCCCAGCCGCCGCGCCGCGGGCAGCAGGCGCTGCAGCAGCCGGTCGGGGTTGAACAGCGGGATGCGGAAGAACAGGTAGTGGTGCAGCAGCCAGGTGCCCACGGCCTTGAGCCCCGGCTCGGCCTCGGGCCCGCGCGGCGGCGCCGTGGGCTGCAGCAGCTCGTGGCGGTGGGCGAAGTCCAGCACGCGCAGCACATGCTCCCTGGAGATGGACAGCGTGGTGTGGGCGTTGACCTGCTCGGCGATCAGCGCCGGGTCGGCCATCCACCAGCAGCGCAGCACCTCGTAGGTGATCCAGTCGATGCGCGTGAAGCGGTGGCGCACCGGGTCGTGCAGCGTCCAGCTGGGCGTGCCGTCGTGCAGCGCCGGGGCATGGTGCAGCTGCAGGTCCTGGCGCAGCTCGGGCCACGGCGGCGGGGCGGCCGGCGCCCTGGCCGGCAGCGAGAGGGCCGGCCGCCGGACCTCCGGCACCGCGGCGACGGCCGGCGTGGGCGCAATGACCGTCTTCGCCGCGGCCGGAGCGTCCGGCGTCGCGGCCCCGGCCGTCGCGTTCACCATCCTAGGGCCTCGCGCAGCGCCGCCAGCGGCCGGCGCAGCACCCAGTACACCAGCGGCACGCGCGCGCCGTCCACGTGGGCGGTGCCGCGCGCGCCCAGGCGCTCGCGCGGCGGGCCTTCGAGGCGGCCGCGCAGCCGGTAGGCCAGGGTGCCGTCCGGGCGCTGCGCGGCCTCGTAGGCGTAGAGCCGCAGTTGCGCGGCCACGGGCTCGGCGGGGCGGCTGGAGAGGAACAGCCGCATGCCGCTGTCCGGGGGCAGCTCCACCGCGTCGGCCACGGACAGCCAGGCCTCGACCTCCTGGTCCTCGGGCCGGGCCAGGCGCAGCAGCGGCTCGCCGGCGGCCACGGTGCGCCCGGCCCAGTTGCCCGGGTCCTCGACCAGCACCACGCCGTCATGCGGGGCGCGCACCTCGGTGCGCTGCACCTGCTCGCTGAGGTAGGCCACCTCGGTGCGCTTTTCCGCCACGCGGCCCTGCACCACGGCCAGCTGGGCCTTGGCCCGCGCGTCGGTGAGGGCCTGCTGCATGGTCTGGCGCCATTCGGCCTCGGCGGTGAGCAGGGCCTGGCGCGCCACCTGCAGCCGGCTCGCGGCCTGGGCGTCGTCGAGCTCGGCCAGCAGCTGCCCAGCCTTGACCACCTGGTTGGGCTCGACCAGCAGCCGCTGCGCCATGCCCTCCACGGTGGCGCGCAGCACGGTGGGTTCGCGCGGCACGATCTCGCCGGGCGCGCGCACGGTCAGCCGGATCGGCAGCGCCAGCACCAGCAGCACCGCCGCGGCCACCGCCATGCTGCGGCGGCGCGGCCTGAAGCCGCGGACCTTGTCCCGCAGCGCGCCCAGGTCCAGCGCCTTGCGCGGCTGCGCCGCCACGGCGGCCTGCTCGGCCAGCAGCCACAGGTCGAGCCATTCCTGCAGCGCGGCGATCTCGCCGGGCGTCCAGGGCATCTCGCGCACCAGCAGCAGCGCGCCGCGCGCACCCGCGGGCAACGCCAGCGCATACGGCGGCCACCACTGCGCCCAGTCCTCGGCCAGCGCCGGCAGCTCCTGCGCGCCGAAGGGGCCGGCCTGGCCGGCACGCGCGCGCGCCAGGCGCTGCAGCCACTGGCCGTAGGGCCCGTGCGCATCGACCTGGCTGGCGCCGGAGTGGAACAGCGCGCCGTCCTGCCAGAGGACGGCGGCGTGGTAGGGCAGGTGCGCGCGCGTGCCGTCGAGCAGCACGAAGCGTCGTGCCGCCGGCGTCTGCGCTGCGCGGACCGTGGCCAGCAACTGCAAGGTGGCCTCGGCGCTCAGACTCATGGCAATTCCCGGGGGTGGTACTGCTGGTCAGCCGGTGTTGCTGCTCAGCCGGTCAGGTCCGGCGCAGGGCATGGCGCTGGGCCTGCCACTGGCCGTTGCGGTGCGCCAGCGCCTCGCCGCGCATGAGCTGGGTGTCCAGCCCGACGCGGCCCGAGGGCGTCACCGTCGCGGGCTGCGACAGGATACGGAACACCGCGTTGGCCTCGCGGTTCTTGGTGTCGCGGCCCGTGACAACCACACGCAAATCCACCGCCGCACCCGGGGGTGGCTCGCCCGTGAAGGTGCCCGCCTTGCCGTCGAAGTGCAGCCAGCCCGGCAGCGGCTGGCCGTTGGCCTGCTTGGCCGTGAGCAGCACCGTCTCGTTGGGGTCGGTGTGCACGAACACGTCGGCCGGGAGCTGGACGTTGATCACGCGGGTGGTGACCACCTGGTCCTCCACGCCGTTGAACAGGCGCAGCAGGGGCTCCTTGGCCGGCGTGACCATGGTGCGGAAGCCGCTGGAGCGGGTGTAGATGTCGTCGATGCCGGCGCCGCGCTCCGAGCCGCTGCGCTGGTCATCCCACGGGTTGAGCCCCGTGAAGCGCTGCAGCGGGTCGGCCAGCGGGTTGTCCGCGGGCAGGCCCAGCGCGGCGAAGCCCGGGGTCTGCGGCGCGGGCGAGGGCGCCGGGGGCGGCTCGGCCGAGGCCGGCGCCGGCGCAGGTGCCGGCGTGGGCGGGGCTTCCGGCTGGACGGGCGGCGGCGGGACGTCGTCGTCCACGATCGTGCCCGTGCCGGTGACGGCCTGGCCACCGACCGGGGCCACGACCAGCCGCACATCCTCGTTGTCCTCGATGCTGTCGTCCCCGTTCACCTGCACGCGCACCAGCAGGCTGCCGTCGGCGGACAGCGCGACCGGGCCGCCGCCGTAGCGCAGCCAGGTCTTGCCGCCGTCGAGCGAGTAGCGCAGCTCCGTGCCGTAGTCCTCGCCGGCCGCGGCCGAGCCGCCCTCGCGCCGCAGGGTCACCGGCTGGCCGGGGCTGCCGGTGATGGCGAAGAGCAGGTCGCCCGAGCCCTCGGTGACGCTGGGGCTGGAGATGACGATGGGGCGGTCGTCGGTGCGCGGGGCGTCGGGATCGATGCGGCCATCGGCACCGAAGACGTCGCCGGAGCCGTCGTCCTTGATGGTGGCCGTGCCGGTAGCGGCCACGCCGCCGGCCGGGGTGACGGTGAGCGTGAAGGTCTCGCCGTTGTCGGAGATGCGGTCCTCGACGATGGACGTGCGCACCAGGATCGCGCCGCCCGCGGGCAGCGTGACGGCGCCGCCGTAGCCCGCCCAGGTCTTGCCGCCATCGACGGAAACCTGCAGCCCGCCGGTGCCGAAGTCCACGCCGGCCGTGGCCGTGCCGCCGGCGAGCGCCAGGCTCACCGACTGGCCGGCGCTGCCGGTGACGGTGAAGACCGCGTAGGGCGAGGCCTCGTTGACGCTGACGCTGTTGACGCTCACCGGGCGGTCGTCGGTACGGCGGCCGGCCGGGTCAGACGTGCCGTCGCCCTTGAAGACGGTGCCGGTGCCGTCGTCGCGGATGGTGGCGGTGCCGGTGGCGGCCACGCCGCCGGCCGGGGTGGCGCTGAGCGTGAAGGTCTCGCCGTTGTCGCTGACCGCGTCGTCGGTGAGCGGGGTGCGCACCAGGATCGCGCCGCCCGCGGGCAGCGTGACGGCGGCGCCGTAGCTCGTCCAGGTCTTGCCGCCGTCGGTGGAGACCTGCAGGTTCGCGCCGCCGGTGGCGCCGAAGTCCACGCCGGCGCCGGTGGCGGTGCCGCCGCCAAGCGCCAGGCTCACCGACTGCCCGGCGCTGCCGGTGACGGTGAAGACCGCGTAGGGCGAGGCCTCGTTGACGCTGATGCTGCTGACGGCGAGCGGCGCGACCGGATCGACGCTGATGCTCACCGTGCCGGTGTCGGTGGCGGTGCCGTCGGTGAGGACGTAGTCGAAGCTCACCGGGCCGGTGTAGCCGGCTTCCGGGGTGAAGCGGATCACGCCGTTGCCGTTGACGCGCAGCGTGCCGTGGGGCACGGCGATGCTCTGCTCGCGGCCGGTGAGCGCCACGCCGTTGATGGACCGGATGCTCAGGCGGTCGCCGTCGGCGTCGGTGTCGTTGGCGAGCAGGCTCAGCGCGTTGCCGCTGCTGTTCTGCAACACCGTGGAGCGGTCGTCGCCGGCCACCGGGGCGTCGTTGACCGGGGTGACGCCGATGCGCACGGTGCCGGTATCGCTGGTCGTGCCGTCGGTGACGACGTAGTCGAAGCTCGCCGGGCCGTTGTAGTTGGCCTCCGGCACGAAGGTCAGCGTGCCGTCGGCGCCGACGCGCACCGTGCCGTGGGGCACGGCGATGACCTGGGCGGTGCCCGGCGTGAGCAGCGTGCCGTTGATGGACTGGATGCGCAGCGTGTCGCCGTCGGCATCGCGGTCGTTGCCCAGCAGGTTCAGCGCGAGCGGGGTGTCCTCAGCCACCGTGAAGCCGTCGTCATCGGCCACCGGGGCGTCATTGACCGGGGTGACGGCGATGCTGACCGTGCCGGTGTCGGTGCCGCCCTGGCCGTCGGTGAGGACGTAGTCGAAGCTCACCGGGCCGTTGTGGTTGGCCGCCGGGGTGAAGGTGATCACGCCGTTGCCGTTGACGCGCACGGTGCCGTGGGGCACGGCGATGCTCTGCTCGCGGCCGGTGAGCGCCACGCCGTTGATGGACTGGATGCTCAGGCGGTTGCCGTCGGCGTCGGTGTCGTTGCCGAGCAGGTCGAGCACGTTGCCCTTGCTGTCCTCCACCACCGTGAAGCGGTCGTCGCCGGCCACCGGGGCGTCGTTGACCGGGGTGACGGCGATGCGCGCGGTGCCGGTGTCGGTGCCGCCCTGGCCGTCGGTGACGACGTAGTCGAAGCTCACCGGGCCGGTGTAGTTGGCGGCCGGAACGAAGGTGATCACGCCGTCGGCGCCGACGCGCACCGTGCCGTGGGGCACGGTGATGCTCTGCGCGGTGCCGGGCGTGAGCGCCACGCCGTTGATGGACTGGATGCTCAGCGTGTTGCCATCGACGTCGGTGTCGCCGTCGAGCAGGTTGAGCGCGATGCCGGGGCTGTCCTCGGCCACGGTGAAGCTGTCGTCACGGGCCACCGGGGCGTCATTGACCGGGGTGACGACGATGCTGACCGTACCGGTGTCGGTGGCCATGCCGTCGGTGATGACGTAGTCGAAGCTCACCGGGCCGTTGTAGTTGGCGGCCGGGACGAAGGTGAGCCCGCCCGCGGCGCCGACGCGCACCGTGCCGTGGGGCACGGTGATGCTCTGTTCGCCGCCGGTGAGCGCCACGCCGTTGATGGACTGGATGCGCGGCGTGGTGCCGTCGGCGTCGCGGTCGTTGCCCAGCAGGTTGAGCGTGAGCGGGGTGTCCTCGGCCACCGTGAAGCGGTCGTCCACGGCCACCGGGGCGTCGTTGACCGGGGTGACGGCGATGCTGACGGTGCCGGTGTCGGCGCCGCCATAGCCGTCGCTGACGACGTAATCGAAGCTCACCGGGCCGGTGTAGTTGGCCTCCGGGATGAAAGTCAGCGTGCCGTCGGCGCCGACGCGCACGGTGCCGTGGGGCACGCTGATGCTCTGTTCGCCGCCGGTGAGCGCCACGCCGTTGATGGATTGGAGGCGCAGCGTGCCGCCGTCGATGTCGGTGTCGTTGCCGAGCAGGCTCAGCGTGACCGCGCCGTCCTCGGCCACCGTGACGCTGTCGTCACGCGCCACCGGGGCGTCGTTCACCGGGGTGACGGCAATGCTGACCGTGCCGGTGTCGGTGAGGCTGCCGTCGGTGACGACGTAGTCGAAGCTCACCGGGCCGTTGTAGTTGGCGGCCGGGATGAAGGTGAGCACGCCCGAGGCGCTGACGCGCACGGTGCCGTGGGGCACGCTGATGCTCTGCTCGCCGCCGGTGAGCGCCACGCCGTTGATGGATTGCAGGCGCGGCGTGGTGCCGTCGGCATCGCGGTCATTGCCCAGCAGGTTGAGCGCGAGCGGGGTGTCCTCGGCCACCGTGAAGCGGTCGTCCACGGCCACCGGGGCGTCGTTGACCGGGGTGACGGCGATGCGGACCGTGCCGGTGTCGGTGAGGCTGCCGTCGGTGACGGTGTAGTCGAAGCTCACCGGGCCGTTGTAGTTGGCTTCCGGGATGAAGGTCAGCGTGCCGTCGGCGCCGACGCGCACGGTGCCGTGGGGCACGCTGATGCTCTGTTCGCCGCCGGTGAGCGCCACGCCGTTGATGGATTGGAGGCGCAGCGTGGTGCCATCGGCATCGCGGTCGTTGCCCAGCAGGTTGAGCACGGTGCCGGTGCCGTCCTCGGCGACCGTGAAGCTGTCGTCGCCGGCCACCGGGGCGTCGTTCACCGGGGTGACGGTGATGCTGACCGTGCCGGTGTCGGTGGCCGTGCCGTCGGTGACGACGTAGTCGAAGCTCACCGGGCCGTTGTAGTTGGCGGCCGGGATGAAGGTGAGCACGCCCGAGGCGCTGACGCGCACGGTGCCGTGGGGCACGCTGATGCTCTGCTCGCCGCCGGTGAGCGCCACGCCGTTGATGGATTGCAGGCGCGGCGTGGTGCCGTCGGCATCGCGGTCATTGCCCAGCAGGTTGAGCGCGAGCGGGGTGTCCTCGGCCACCGTGAAGCGGTCGTCCACGGCCACCGGGGCGTCGTTGACCGGGGTGACGGCGATGCGGACCGTGCCGGTGTCGGTGAGGCTGCCGTCGGTGACGACGTAGTCGAAGCTCACCGGGCCGTTGTAGTTGGCTTCCGGGATGAAGGTCAGCGTGCCGTCGGCGCCGACGCGCACGGTGCCGTGGGGCACGGCGATGCTCTGCTCGGCGCCGGTGAGCACGATGCCGTTGATGGACTGGATGCGCAGCGTGCCACTGTCGATGTCGGTGTCGTTGCCCAGCAGGTTGAGCGTGACCGTGCCGTCCTCGGCCACCGTGACGCTGTCGTCCACGGCCACCGGAGCGTCATTGACCGGGGTGACGGCGATGCGGACCGTGCCGGTGTCGGTGAGGCTGCCGTCGGTGACGACGTAGTCGAAGCTCACCGGGCCGTTGTAGTTGGCTTCCGGAATGAAGGTGAGCACGCCCGCGGCGCTGACGCGCACCGTGCCGTGGGGCACGCTGATGCTCTGCTCGGCGCCGATGAGCGCCACGCCGTTGATGGACTGCAGGCGCGGCGTGGTGCCGTCGGCATCGCGGTCATTGCCCAGCAGGTTGAGCGTGAGCGGAGTGTCCTCGGCCACCGTGAAGTGGTCGTCAACGGCCACCGGCGCGTCGTTGACCGGGGTGACGGCGATGCTGACGGTGCCGATGTCGGTGAGGCTGCCGTCGGTGACGGTGTAGTCGAAGCTCACCGGGCCGGTGTAGTTGGCCTCCGGAACGAAGGTGATCACGCCGTCGGCGCCGACGCGCACCGTGCCGTGGGGCACGGCGATGCTCTGCGCGATGCCGGGAGTGAGCGCCACGCCGTTGATGGAGCTGATGCTCAGCGTGTTGCCATCGACGTCGGTGTCGCCGTCGAGCAGGTCGAGCGTGATGCCGGGGCTGTCCTCGGCCACGGTGAAGCCGTCGTCACGGGCCACCGGGGCGTCGTTGACCGGGGTGACGCTGATGCTGACCGTGCCGGTGTCGGTGGCCGTGCCGTCGGTGACGACGTAGTCGAAGCTCACCGGGCCTTTGTAGTTGGCGGCCGGAACGAAAGTCAGCACGCCGGCGGCGCTGATGCGCACCGTGCCGTTGGGCACGCTGATGGTTTGCTCGCCACCGGTGAGTGCCACGCCGTGGATGGACTGCAGGCGCAGCGTGCCGCCGTCGATGTCGGTGTCATTGCCGAGCAGGCTCAGCGTGACCGTGCCGTCCTCGGCCACCGTGAAGCTGTCGTCCACGGCCACCGGGGCGTCGTTGACCGGGGTGACGCTGATGCTGGCCGTGCCGGTGTCGGTGAGCGTGCCGTCGGTGACGACGTAGTCGAAGCTCACCGGGCCGCTGTAGTTGGCGGCCGGGGTGAAGGTGATGACGCCGGCGGCGCTGACGCGCACCGTGCCGTTGGGCACGGCGATGGTCTGTTCGCCGCCGGTGAGCAGGGTGCCGTGGATGGACTGGACGGCCAGCGTGTTGCCGTCGGCGTCGGTGTCGTTGCCGAGCAGGTTGAGCGTGACCGTGCCGTCCTCGGCCACCGTGAAGCGGTCGTCAACGGCCACCGGGGCGTCGTTGACCGGGGTGACGGTGACGTTGACCGTGCCGGTGTCGGTGCCGCCAAAGTCGTCGGTGACGACGTAGTCGAAGCTCACCGGGCCGTTGTAGTTGGCGGCCGGGATGAAGGTCAGCGTGCCGTCGGCGCCGACGCGCACGGTGCCGTTGGGCACGGTGATGGTCTGCTCGCCGCCGGTGAGGGTGACGCCGTTGATGGACTGGACGCGCAGCGGGTCCCCGTCGTCGTCGGTGTCGCCGTCGAGCAGGTCCAGCGCGACTGAGCCGTCCTCGGCCACCGTGACGCTCTCGTCATCGGCCTCCGGGGCGACGTTGAACCGGGTGACGTTGATGCTGACCGTGCCGGTGTCGGTAGCCGTGCCGTCGCTGACGACGTAGTTGAAGCTCACCGGGCCGCGGTAGTTGGCCGAGGGCGAGAAGGTGATCACGCCGGTGGCGCTGACCTGCACCGTGCCGTTGGGCACGGGAATGGTCTGCGCAATGCCGGGAGTGAGCGCGACGCCGCCGATGGACTGGATGCTCAGCGTGTTGCCATCGGCGTCGGTGTCGTTGCCGAGCAGGTTGAGCACGTTGCCGGTGCTGTCCTCGACCACCGAGAAGCTGTCGTCACCGGCCACCGGGGCGTCGTTGACCGGGGTGACGGTGATGGTGGCGGTGCCGGTGTCGGTAGCCGTGCCGTCGCTGACGACGTAGTCGAAGCTCACCGGGCCGCTGTAGTTGGCGGCCGGGGTGAAGGTGAGCACGCCGGCGGTGCTGACGTACACGGTGCCGTTGGGCACGGCGATGGTGTAGGCGGTGCCGGCGCTGATGGCGGTGCCGTTGATGGAGGACACGCGCAGCGTGCCGCCGTCGATGTCGGTGTCGTTGCCCAACAGGTTCAGCACGGTGCCGGTGCTGTCCTCGGCCACGGTGAAGCTGTCGTCGCCGGCCACCGGGGCATCGTTGACCGGGGTGACGGTGATGGTGGCCGTGCCGGTGTCGGTAGCCGTGCCGTCGCTGACCTCGTAGCTGAAGCTCACCGTGCCGCTGTAGTTGGCGGCCGGGGTGAAGGTGACCACGCCGGTGGTGCTGACGTACACCGTGCCGTTGGGCACGGCGATGGTGTAGGCGGTGCCGGCGCTGATGGCGGTGCCGTTGACGGAGGACACGCGCAGCGCGCCGCCGTCGATGTCGGTGTCGTTGCCCAGCAGATTCAGCACGGTGCCCGTGCTGTCCTCGGCCACGGTAAAGGCGTCGTCACCGGCCACCGGGGCATCGTTGACCGGGGTGACGGTGATGGTGGCGGTGCCGGTGTCGGTAGCCGTGCCGTCGCTGACGACGTAGTCAAAGCTCACCGTGCCGCTGTAGTTGGCGGCCGGGGTGAAGGTGACGACGCCGGCGGTGCTGACGTACACCGTGCCGTTGGGCACGGCAATGGTGTAGGCGGTGCCGGCAGTGATGGCGGTGCCGTTGATGGCAGACACGCGCAGCGCGCCGCCGTCGATGTCGGTGTCGTTGCCCAGCAGGTTGAGCACGGTGCCCGTGCTGTCCTCGGCCACCGTGAAGGCGTCGTCACCGGCCACCGGGGCGTCGTTGACCGGGGTGACGGTGATGGTGGCCGTGCCGGTATCGGTGCCGCCGTTGCCGTCGGAGACGACGTAGTCAAAGCTCACCGTGCCGCTGTAGTCGGCGACCGGGGTGAAAGTGACCACGCCGGCGGTGCTCACGTACACGGTGCCGTTGGGCACGGCGATGGTGTAGGCGGTGCCGGCGCTGATGGCGGTGCCATTGATGGACGCGATGCGCAGCGTGTCGCCATTGGCGTCGGTGTCGTTGCCGAGCAGGTTCAGCGTGAGCGAGCCGTCCTCGGCGACCGTGGAGCTGTCGTCAACGGCCACGGGTGCGACGTTGGCGGCCGCCGCGACGTTGATGGTGACCGCGCCGGTATCGGTAGCCGTGCCGTCGCTGACGACGTAGTTGAAGCTCACCGTGCCGGTGTAGTTGACGGCCGGAGTGAAGGTGACCACGCCGGCGGTGCTGACGTACACGGTGCCGTTGGTCACGGCGATGGTGTAGGCGGTGCCGGCGCTGATGGCGGTGCCGTTGATGGAAGCGATGCGCAGTGCGCCGCCGTCGATGTCGGTGTCGTTGCCCAGCAGATTCAGCACGTTGGCACCGCTGTTCTTGACCACGGTGAAAACGTCATCGTCAGCCACCGGGGCGTCGTTGACCGGGGTGACGGTGATGGTGGCCGTGCCGGTGTCGGTAGCCGTGCCGTCGCTGACCTCGTAGCTGAAGCTCACCGTGCCGCTGTAGTTGGCGGTCGGGGCGAAGGTGACGACGCCGGCGGTGCTGACGTACACCGTGCCGTTGGTCACGGCAATGGTGTAGGCGGTGCCGGCGCTGATGGCGGTGCCGTTGATGGAAGCAATGCGCAGCGCGCCGCCGTCGATGTCGGTGTCGTTGCCCAGCAGGTTGAGCAGGTTGCCGGTGCTGTCCTCGGCCACCGTGAAGGCGTCGTCACCGGCCACCGGGGCATCGTTGACCGGGGTGACGGTGATGGTGGCCGTACCGGCGTCGGTAGCCGTGCCGTCGCTGACCTCGTAGCTGAAGCTCACCGTGCCGCTGTAGTTGGCGGCCGGGGCGAAGGTGACCACGCCGGCGGTGCTGACGTACACCGTGCCGTTGGTCACGGCGATGGTGTAGGCGGTGCCGGCGCTGATGGCGGTGCCGTTGATGGAAGCAATGCGCAGCGCGCCGCCGTCGATGTCGGTGTCGTTGCCCAGCAGATTCAGCACGGTGCCCGCGCTGTCCTCGGCCACCGTGAAGGCGTCGTCACCGGCCACCGGGGCATCGTTGACCGGGGTGACGGTGATGGTGGCCGTGCCGGTGTCGG